>DASPLE010000194.1:0-29540 GCA_035627695.1 Planctomycetota bacterium | reverse complement strand
CATCGACGCCGCGCGGTCGCCGTGAGCCAGACCGCGGCGGTCTCGCGCCTGTCCTGGGCGGCGCGCGCGCGCGGGCGCGCCGGCGTGCTGCCGGGGTTCGGGCTCAGCCTCGGCTTCACCCTCGCCTACCTGAGCCTGCTGGTGCTCATCCCGCTCGCCGGGCTGTTCATCCACGCGTCGGGTCTCGGCTGGTCGGGGCTCTATGCCAAGCTCGCGACGTCGCGCGTCGGCTACGCCTTCGCCGTGACCTTCGGCGTCTCGGCCTGCGCGGCGATCGTGAACCTGGTGTTCGGCGTGCTCGCGGCGTGGGTGCTGGTGCGCTACCGCTTCCCGGGCCGGCGCCTCCTCGACGCGATGATCGACCTGCCCTTCGCGCTGCCCACCGCGGTCGCCGGCATCAGCATCGCCGCGCTGTTCGCGCCCAACGGCTGGATCGGCGGCTGGCTCGATCCCCAGGGCATCGCGCTGGGTCCGGTCGCCGCCGACGTCGCCGACTGGCGCTGGTTCGACCACCTGCGCTTCCACGTCAACTACACCACGATCGGCATCGGCATCGCGTTGACGTTCATCGGCCTGCCCTTCGTCGTGCGCACGGTGCAGCCGGTGCTCGAGGAGCTCGGCAAGGAGACCGAGGAGGCCGCCGCGTGCCTCGGCGCGACGCGCTGGCAGACCATCCGACGCGTGATCTTCCCCGAGCTGCTGCCGGCGGTGCTGACCGGCTTCGCGCTGTCGTTCGCGCGCGCCGTCGGCGAGTACGGCTCGGTGGCGTTCATCTCCGGCAACCTGCCGCGCGAGACCGAGATCGTGCCGCACCTGATCATCATCCGCCTCGAGCAGTACGACTACGCCGGCGCCACCGCGCTCGGCGCGGCGATGCTGGTGTGCTCGTTCATCCTGCTGCTGATCGTCAACATCCTGCAGCGCTGGGCCGAGCGCCGGTCGGGCAGCACGACATGAGCGCCGCCCCGCCGAACGGCTCGCCGCTGCACGCGCCGCCGCCGCCGCGCCCGGGACTGACCGAGCCGGCGTGGGTGCGCTGGCTGCTGATCGGCATCGTGGTGTCGTTCCTCGGCTGCTTCCTGCTGCTGCCGCTGGCGGTGGTGTTCGTCTCGGCGTTCGCCAAGGGCTTCGACGCCTACGTCGCCGCGCTCTCCGACCCGATCGCGTGGTCGGCGATCCGGCTGACGCTGCTCGCCGCCGGCGTCTCGGTGGTGCTCAACACCCTCTTCGGCGTCGCGGCGGCGTGGGCGGTGACGCGCTTCCGCTTCGTCGGCAAGTCGCTGCTGATCTCGCTGATCGATCTGCCGTTCGCCGTGTCGCCGGTGATCTCGGGGCTGATCTTCGTGCTCCTGTTCGGCGCGCAGGGCTGGGCGCAGGGCAAGCCGGTCGGCGCGCTGTGGCCGATCGCCTGGTGGGCGCTGGTGCTGATCGGCGTCGGGCTGATCGCCCGCGGCGCGGTCGGCCTGCCGGACTACCGGCTCGCGGCGCCGCGGCGGCGATGCTCGTGGGCGCGCATCGCGATCGGCTTCGCGTCGATCGGCGTGGCTCTCGCCGCCGATCGGTTCATCCAGCCCTGGCTCGCCGGCGACAACGACCTGGCGGTGATCTTCGCCTGGCCCGGCATCGTCCTGGCCACGGTCTTCGTCACCTTCCCGTTCGTCGCGCGCGAGCTGATCCCGGTCATGCAGTCGGTCGGCCAGGAGGAGGAGCAGGCGGCGCTCAGCCTCGGCGCCTCGGGCTGGACGACCTTCTGGCGCGTGACGATGCCGAACGTGAAGTGGGGCCTGCTCTACGGCATCATCCTGTGCAACGCCCGCGCCATGGGCGAGTTCGGCGCGGTCAGCGTGGTCTCGGGCCACATCCGCGGCCAGACCAACACCATGCCGCTGCACATCGAGATCCTCTTCAACGAGTACCAGTTCGCGGCGGCGTTCGCCGTCGCCTCGATCCTCGCGCTGCTCGCCCTCGTGACGCTCGCGCTCAAGACCTTCATCGAGAGCCGCATCGCCGCGATCGACGCCGCCAACGCCCGCGACGAACTCGCGACCGAGTGACACCCGCATGAGCATCCGCGTCCGCAACATCACCCGCCGCTTCGGCTCGTTCACCGCGCTGAACGACATCAGCCTCGACATCGCCGATGGCGAGCTGGTCGCGCTGCTCGGGCCGTCGGGATCCGGCAAGACCACGCTGCTGCGCATCATCGCGGGGCTCGACGTGCCCGACCTGGGCACGGTCGAGCTGGCCGGCGAGGACGCGACGGGGCGCCCACCGCAGACCCGCGGCGTCGGCTTCGTATTCCAGCACTACGCGCTGTTCCGCCACATGACGGTGCGCGACAACATCGCCTTCCCGCTGTCGGTGAAGCCGCGGCACGAGCGCCCGACGAAGGCGGCGCAGCACGAGCGCGCGATGGAGCTGCTGCGCCTGGTCCAGCTCGAGGGCTACGCGGGCCGCAGGCCGCACCAGCTGTCGGGCGGCCAGCGTCAACGCGTCGCGCTGGCGCGCGCCCTCGCCGTCGAACCCAAGGTGCTACTGCTCGACGAGCCGTTCGGCGCGCTCGACGCGCAGGTGCGCAAGGAGCTGCGCCGCTGGCTGCGCCGCCTGCACGACGAGGTCCACGTCACCTCGGTCTTCGTCACCCACGACCAGGAGGAGGCGATGGAGGTCGCGGACCGCGTCGTGGTCTTCAACCAGGGCCGCATCGAGCAGGTCGGCACGCCCGAGGAGGTCTACCAGCGCCCGGCATCGCCGTTCGTGCACCGCTTCCTCGGCGACGCCAACGAGTTCAAGGCCCATCGCGACGCGACGTCCAGCTGGGTGCGTCCGCACGACGTGCGCATCGCGCGCTACCAGGTCGACGGCTCGGTGCCGGCGACGGTGCGCTGGGTCAAGGCGGTCGGACCGGTGGTGCGCGTCGAGCTCTCGCGGGGCCCCGACCATGGCCCGGTCGAAGCCGAGATCCCGTACGAGCGCCAGGCGGACCTGCGCCTGGTCGCCGGCGACAAGGTGTTCGTCGGCTTCGACAGCGTGCGCGCGTTCAGCTACGACGGCGGCGCCGGGATCTGAGTCAGGGCAGGCGGCCGGCGCGGATCGCCAGGGGCCAGCGCACGACCCGCTCGAGCGCCGGATCGCCCCACGCCGCGGCGAGGGAGGCGGCGATGCGCTCGCGCGGATCGGCGCCGTGCGCGCGCTGCCAGGCCTTCACCGCCGACCACGTCCCGAGGTAGTCGTCCATCCGGCGCAGGTCCCAGCGCATCGTCAGCTCGAGCGCCGGGGCGCCGATCTCGTCCAGCGGAAAGGGCAGCGTCCGGTACCCCGCCTCGACGTGCCGGCGCTCCGGCGGCCAGCAGGCGTCGAGCAGATCGTGGTAGAGCACCCGCACCGCCGCGTCGATCTCCGGCGTGACGCGGCAGGTGGCGTACGACACCGCGGCGAACAGCGCGCCAGGCCTGGCGATGCGCGCCAGCTCGGGGAAGAAGCGCGCGTGGTCGAACCAGTGGAAGGACTGGGCCGCCAGCACGAGATCGCCGCTGGCGGCCGGCAGCCCGGTGGCCTCGGCCGGAGCGACGGCGTAGACGATGCGCGGATGCGGCTCGGCCTGGGCGATCTGCGCGGCGCTCGGATCGATCGCCAGCACGCGCGCGAAGCGCTCGGCGAGGCCCAGCGATGCCTGGCCATTGCCGCAGCCGAGATCGATCGCCGTGCCCGCATCCGGCGCGTGCTCGGCGAGCCAGTCGAACAACGCGGGCGGATAGGTCGGCCGGCTGGCGCGATAGTCGGCGGCGTGGCCGGAGAAGTGGTCCTTGAATGCATCGCCCATCGTTCGCGGCAGCGTCGTCGCCGGTCAGCGCGCGCCAGCGCTGGGCAGCGCCGCACGACCCGGTCGACCTGGCGCGGCGACCGCGACGAGCGCGGTGCGCAGCTTCGCGCGCAGGAGGATCAGCCGGGACCGGACGGGATGCGGACCAGTTCGAGGAAGGACAGCTTCGCGTTCCGCGACGACGGCCCGTTGCCGACCGTCAGGCGGCCGTCGCCGACGTCCACGGCGCGGATCTCGTCGAGCCAGCGATGGTACTCGTCCACCGGCCCCTCGAGCGCCGGCACGCCTTCGACGCGCAGGTCGAACCACGTGTCGAGGTTCGACGGGTCGCCGCCGACGATGCGCACCTCGTAAGCCCCGTCCGGAACGGCGATCTCCCAGCGGGCCGATGGGTTCTCGGGCCGCTGCATATGGATCAGGGTGTCGTAGCGCTGGTCGGGCGCGTTCGCCGCGTTCCGGTCACGCGTCGTCGGGTTCGCCGCGTTCCAGCCGTAGCTCAGGCCGTTGCCACGCGGGCCGAACGCCGCGCCGCTGTCGGGCACGTAACCCTCCGGCAGCGGCGCCGATGCGGGCTGGAAGTCGATCCGGGCCGCGATGGCGGCGTCGATGCCGCTCACCCGGTGGATGTCGACGAAGCACAGCTTCACGTTGCTCGCCGACGGGCCGGTGCGCAGCGTCAGGCGCCCGTCCGCCACGGTGACCCGCCGGTGCCCGCTCACCCAGCGCCGCTGCGCGGTCATCGCGCCGCGCAGGAAGGCGCGGTCCTCGATGGTCAGATCGACGACGCTGTCGGTGAAGGAGGGATCGCCGCTCGTGACCTGCACGTCGTAGATCCCGTTCGGCAGCGCGAACTCCCACGCCGGCACGCGCATGTGCACGAGCGTGTCGTAGCGCTGGTCGGGCGAACGCGCGTCGCCGCGGTCGCGCGCGCTCGGATTCGCCGAGCTCCATCCGTACGCGTACCCGTTGCCGCGCGCGCCGAACGCCGCCCCGCTGTCGACGAGGTAGCCGCCCGGCACCGGCGCGCCAGCCGGCTGGAAATTGACGCGCGCGTGCGCCGTCGTCGAGCCGTCGACGAAGGTCGCGACGAAGGTGCCGTATTCGACTCCCGGCAGGATGTCGTCGCGCCCGGAGAAGAAGACGCTGCGGCCATCGGCGGTGATCGACGGATCGGCGGGGCTTCCAGCGGGCCGGCCATCGCGATCGAACGCGGCGACCTGGACGGCGTCCAGCGTCCGGTCCCAGCGGTACAGCGAGCGGCCGTTCGGATCCGCCGCATCGAGCCAGGCGGTGAACGCGACGAACCGGCCGCTGCGGTCGATGTCCGGGATCCATTGGTAGGGGCTGTCGATGGCGCCGTTGTCGATGTTGCCGCCACCGACCGCCTGGATCAGGGTCACGCCGCCGAGCAGGCGGTCCTTCAGGAAGAGCCCGCCGCGCGGCGTTCCTGGCGCGAGATTGGTCGCTCCCGAGGCGAAGACGACGAACCGCCCGTCGCCGTTCACGGCGGGGTGCCAGCAGGGACCGTCGGGGAGCGCGCCGGAAGCGCTGCGGCTCACCACCTCGGTCGCGCCCGTCGCCGTCGCGTGCGCGAAGATGGCCGCATGCGGCGGCGACCCGGGGCCGTCCTCCCACGTTCCGCTGAAGACGCACAACCCGCCGTCGCGGCTGATGCACGGGTTTCGGTCGGGCGCATAGCGACCGCCGTCGGTCGCCATCCCGATGCGGCGGAGGCCGTTCGTCAGGCGGTCGTAGAGCCAGTTGGCGTGGGCGTACTCGGGCAGATCGGGCGAGCCGAACGAGCTGAACACGACGTACCGGCCGTCGTCGCTGACAGCGCCGTCGCCGCTGCTCGCGCTCATGCCTTGGGACGGCTCGCGCAGCACGCGCGTCGCCCGATCGAAGAGGTACACGTGCCCGTAGGCGGTGAACACGACCCACCGGGCATCGCCGCTCAGCGAGACCGGCGACCAGTAGGACGCGAGGCCGTCCACCGCCGTCCCGGCGGTGATGTTGTCACGCGTCCCCGTCGAGCGATCGAGCACGAAGACGTCCCAGCCCGCATCGGGCGTGTCGGGCACGGTCGGGGCGATGCAGGCCACGTATCGCCCGGTCGCGTCGACCTCCACCGGCTGGAAGGCGCCGTCGCGCTGGACGAAGGCGACCTCGGTCGCCGCGGCGCCGACGACGACGGTGATCAGCAGCGCGACGGAACGCAGGACCATGGGTGCTCCAGATGGCCAATCACCGTACCCATCGGGAAAACGTGGGGGCGACGACGAGGCGGGTCTTGCACCGGCGACCAACGCCGTCGTCGCCGGGTGCCGGTTCCATCGCCAGCGGCCTCCGAACCGATCGTCGGCGGCGATGACCCGGTGCCTGCCCGCCCCTGGTTTCCCGCGGATTGACTCAACCCGATCGCCTCTATGGTCTTCCACCCCGCCGATGTCGACGCCCCGGGTGTTCCGGGTCGCCGTCCATCGGCCTACCAGGCTTCGCTCGCGAAGCCGCAACCCCGGTCGCCGACGGTGCTTCGCACCGGACGCGTCGGGTGAATAGAAAATCCCACGATGGCATTCAAGGCCCCCCGTATCCAGGTCGTCGACGACGTCCTGATGGCGAACGAGCTCGAGCAGGTCTTCGGACCGGATCTCGGCGCCTCGGTCATCAGCTCGCTCGACGGCGAGCGCGCCAAGTTCGAAGCGCGCCAGATCGTCACCGGCTTCGTCGTCGGCGAGCACAACGACGCCGTCGTCATCGACGTCGGCTACAAGAGCGAAGGCATCGTCCCGCGCGAGGAGTTCGTCGCCGAGGAGACCAGCCCCGGCTCGAAGGTGCAGGTCATGATCGTCGAGATCATGCCCAACGGCGAGATGCTGCTGTCGAAGCGCCAGGCCGACCTCGAGATCGGCTGGAACCAGGTCCTCGGCAACAACAAGGAAGGCGACAAGGTCAAGGGCAAGGTCCTGCGCAAGATCAAGGGCGGCCTGCTGGTCGACATCGGCGTGCCGGTGTTCCTGCCCGCGTCGCAGGTCGACCTGCGCCGCGCGCCCGACGTCGGCGAGTACATCGGCCAGATCGTCGAGGCCGAGATCATCAAGATCGACGCCGAGCGGAAGAACATCGTCGTCTCGCGCCGCAAGGTCCTCGAGGAGGAGCGCAAGAAGAACCGCGAGAACCTGGTCAAGGAGCTCCACGTCGGCGATCTGCGCGAAGGCCAGGTCAAGAACATCACCGACTTCGGCGCGTTCATCGACCTGGGCGGCCTCGACGGCCTGCTCCACATCACCGACATGTCGTGGGGCCGCGTCAACCATCCGAGCGAGGTCGTCCAGCTCGGCATGAAGATCGAAGTGGTCGTGCTCGACTACGACGCCGAGCGCAACCGCATCAGCCTCGGCCTGAAGCAGAAGACCCGCAACCCGTGGGAGGACATCGGCGACCGCTATCCGATCCAGAGCGCGCACGACGGCGAGGTCGTCAACCTGATGACCTACGGCGCGTTCGTCCGTCTCGAGCCCGGCATCGAAGGCCTGGTCCACGTCAGCGAGATGAGCTGGACCAAGCAGGTCACGCATCCGAGCGAGGTCGTGAAGCCGGGCGACAAGGTCCGCGTCATGGTCTTGGACATCAACCACGACAAGCAGGAGATCTCGCTCGGCATGAAGCAGGCCGAGCGCAACCCCTGGGACAACATCAAGGACAAGTTCCCGGTCGGCCAGAAGATCAAGGGCACGATCCGCAACGTCACGAACTACGGCGCGTTCGTCGAGATCGAGCCGGGCATCGAGGGCCTGCTGCATGTCAACGACATCAGCTGGACCAAGAAGCTCGCGCACCCGAGCCCGGAAGTGAACAAGGGCGACGAGGTCGAGTGCGTGATCCTCGAGATCGACAAGGAGCGCCAGCGCATCTCGCTGGGCATGAAGCAGCTCCAGGCCGATCCCTGGACCAGCGAGATCCCGAACCGCCTCAAGCGCGGATCGATCGTCGACGGCAAGGTGACCAAGATCACCAACTTCGGCGTCTTCGTCGAGCTGACCGACGGCCTCGAAGGCCTGCTCCACGTCAGCGAGATCGCCGACACGCCGGTCGAGAAGCCCGAGGAGGTCCTCACCGTCGACCAGGCGGTGAAGGTCAAGGTCATCAACGTCGACATCGAGCTGCGCAAGATCGGCCTGAGCATGAAGGGCGTCCCGCAGGCCTGATTTCGATCGAATGCCGGTCGCCTGAGCGACTTGCGGCAAAGGACCCCGGGGATCGACCCCGGGGTCCTTCTGTTTACCCGTATCACCCAGGGGGTGTCCGGAGATACCGGGCGAGTCATGGCGGACCCGGCAACTGCCGTCACCCTGCCGACTTGCTCATCGCGCCGACAGCACGCCAGGCCGTGTGTCGATGAACCTTGCAGCGCCGGGCCCGTTAATCCCCGCGCCAACATCCCTTCGCCGTAGAGGAACCCCGCATGCCCCGCCAGATCGACGACGACCAGATCGACGACGACCAGCTGCTGGAGGGCGAGGAAGGCGCCAGTGAAGGCGGGATGTCCGAGGAGGAGCAGGCCCGCAAGGCCGTCCCCGCCTGGATCATCTCGATCGCCGTCCACGGCGTGCTCGGCGTGCTGTTCGCGCTGGTCGTGCTCGTCGCCGAGGAGCTCGTCGAGGAGACACCGCCGGTCAAGGTGACCGCGATCGATCCGCCGCCGCCGCGGCCGATGGAGAAGATCGAACGCGACATCGAGGAGACCGACCTGGCGCTCGACATCGACGCGCCCGAGTCCGACAAGGTCAGCCCGATCAGCGAGCTCGACGTCCCGGTCGAGGAATACAGCCGCGAAGAGGATATCGAATCCGAGGTCCCCAAGGGCCGCGAGGAGGCCGTCGCCGACTCCGAGATGGGTGGCGAGGGCGCGTTCATGGCGATCGGCGCCGGCGGCGGCGCATCGGGCATGTTCGGTTCGCGCTCCGGCGGCGGCAAGAAGCGCGCCCTCGGCCGCTTCGGCGGCTCGAAGGGCAGCGAGAACGCGGTCGACGCCGCGCTGCGCTGGTTCAAGAAGCACCAGGGCCCGGACGGCCAGTGGAACGTCACCAGCTACCCGACCAACTGCACCGAGAATCCGAAGTGCGAGCCCGGCCAGCACGCCCACGGCGGCGACGCCAACATGGCCTGCACCGGCTACGCGGTCCTCTGCTTCCTCGGCGCCGGCTACGACCACCGCATGCCGTCGAAGTACAAGGCCACGGTCAAGAAGGGCATCGACTGGATCGTCGCCAACCAGAAGGGCGATGGCCTGCTCGGCGAGCGCAACTACGAGCTCGGCGTCGCGGCGATGTGCCTGGCCGAGGCCTACGCGATGTCGAACGACCCGGCGCTGAAGGACCCGGCGCAGAAGGCGATCAACGTCATCCTCGCCCGTCAGACCAAGGAAGCCGCCGGCGGCTACGGCCTGGCCTGGGACTACGTCGCGCCGAATCCGGCGCGCAACGACTCCTCGGTGTCCGGCTGGTGCGTCATGGCGCTGAAGTCGGCGATGGGCGCGGGCCTGAGCGTCGGCGACGGCATGACCGGCGCCAAGAACTGGCTGAAGAAGTGCTGGGAGGCGGCAAACCCCGACTTCAAGACGCTGACCGATCCCTACAAGGATCTGTCGTGGTTCCCGTACTGCTGGAACTCGCTGACCGGCAAGTGCGAGGGCACGCGCGGCACCGATGCCGGCCATGACCTGACCCCGGTCGGCGCGCTGGTCGCGGTCTTCACCGGCCACCACCAGGGCGACATCATGCTCGAGACGCTGCTCAACCACGTCATGAAGTTCCAGTTCCCGGGTTCGTATCCCTGCAACACGTACTACATGTACTACAACACGCTCTCGGTCTTCCAGGCCGGCGGCGACCGTTGGAAGAAGTGGAACGACACCTGCCGCGACATGCTGGTGAACTCGCAGCGCAAGAGCCAGGACTGCTTCGACGGCAGCTGGGACTTCGCCGGCACCAAGTTCCCGGGCTACGAGGTCGGCCGCCTGCTCTCGACCGCCTACTGCTGCCTGAGCCTCGAGGTGTACTACCGCTACGTGCAGGTCGCCGGCAAGGACGGCGCCAAGGCCGGAGCGAAGAAGGAAGCGCCCAAGGACGCTCCCGCCGAGAAGTGAATCGGCGGCTCGGCGCTGCGCGCCGAGCGACGAATGCTGTCGGCGAAGGCCTTCCCGATCGGGAAGGCCTTCGCGTTTTCCCCGGTCGATACCGTGCCTGTCGCCATTGAGCCAGGCGGGCTGCGCCGCATCCTGTGCCCTCCCCGTGATCCGGGGTGCGGAGGCTGCGTGGGACTTCTCGATCTGTTCCGGCCCAAGTGGCGTCATCGCGATCCGGCCGTGCGCCGCGCGGCGGTCGCGCATCTCGAATCGCATCAGGAATCGATCGCGCTCAAGGTCGCGACCGGGGACGCGGACGCCGGCGTCCGCTCGGTCGCCGCGAGCCGCGTGGTCAGCGAAGCCGGGCTGCGCGCGCTGCTGACGGCGCAGGACGACGCGGTGCAGCGCGCCGCGCGCCAGCGCCTCGCCGGCAAGGCGGTCGAGATCTGCGCGACGCGCAGCCTCGCCGACGCCAAGCCGCTGCTCGACGGCATCGCCGAACGCTCATCCCTGGCCGAGCTGGTGCGCACCGCCCGCGATGCCGGCGTCCGCGACGCCGCCTTCGCGAAGCTGTGCGCCGAGCCCGAGGCCAGCCAGGCGATGCTGGCGCAGATCGCGATCCAGGACGCCGATGGCCGTTTCGTGGCGCGCGCCGTGCCGCTGATCTCGCGCCGGGCGCTGCTCAAGGACGTGGCGAAGAAGGCCAAGCGCGAGGATGCGCGCGCCAGCGCCGCCGAACGCATGCGCGCGATGCGCGACGAGGCCGACAAGCCGACCGACGCCCAGCGCCGCCGCGAGCGCGCCAAGCGCCTGAACGAGATCGCCGAGCGCGCCGCGCAGCTCGCCGCCGCCAGCGATCCCGAACGCGCGGCGCGCGACTTCCCGATCGTCACCGCCTCGTGGAACGAGGCGCTCGCCGCCTCGCCGGGCCTCGACGAGGACGCGGCGATGGCCGAGGCGTCGGCGCGCATCGCGCGCGCCCGCGTCGCGATCGACGACCGCATCGTCCGCGCGCGCGCCGCCGCCGAGCGCGACGCCGAACGCCGCGCGTTCCTGGACGCGCTCGCCGCGACGCCGGCGACCGACGACGCGCAGCGCCGCGAGCTGGCGTCGCGCTGGCAGGCGCTGGCGCCGGCATCCGCCGAGCAGCAGGCGCGCTTCCTCGCGCTGCTGCACCGCGAAGCCGGCGACGCGATCGCGCAGCAGACGATCGCGGTGGTCGAGGCCGCCGTCGAGCCGGACGAGGCCACGCGCGTCGCGCTCGAAGCGCTGTCGGTCGAGTGCGAGCAGCTCGCCGCCAGCGAGGATTTCCGCGCCGCCGCCGACCGCTGGCCGCTCCTGCACAAGCGCTGGATGCAGCTGACCGGCGTGATCGGCGAGCGCCATCCGCTCGCCCGGCGCTTCACCGACGCCTATGCGCTGTTCAAGCAGCGGCGCCGCGACGCGCGCGACGCGCGCGATGCCCACGACCAGGAGCGCGTCGAGCAGCTGCGCGCCCTCGTCGCGCGCGCCGAGGCGTTCGCGGCGACGCCGGTGACCGAGGAGGCCCAGCGCGAGCGCTTCGCCGAGCTCAAGGCGCTGCAGGACGAATGGAAATCGGTCGGTCCCGTCCGCCCGTCGCTGGTCGCCGGCGTGCGCACGCGCTTCCGCATCGCCATGGACCAGGCGTTCGCGCCGCTCAAGGCGCTGCAGGAGGCCGAGGACTGGCACCGCTTCGCCAACGCCGCCAAGGCCGAGGAGCTGATCGCCCGCGTCACCGCGCTCGCCGACGTCGCGGACGTCGCCAACGTGGCGCGGCAGGTGCGCCAGGCGCATCAGGACTGGAAGGCGCTGGGAGCCCAGCCGCGCGGCAAGAGCCGCGAGCTGTGGGACCGCTTCAAGGCGGCATGCGATACGCAGTACGAGCGCTGCAAGGTGGTGTTCGCCGAGCAGGACGCCCAGCGCCTCGCGAACCTCGACGCCAAGCGCGCGCTGATCGCCGAGGTCGAAGCGCTGGCCGCGCGCGGTTCGGTCGGCCTGGCCGGCAGCGTCGCCGACCAGCAGGCCAAGGCCCAGGCGCTCGACAAGGTCAAGGAGATCCAGAACCGCTGGAAGGACATCGGGCCCGTGCCGCGCGAGCACGACCGCGAGACGTGGTCGCGCTTCCGCACCCTGTGCGACGGCTTCTTCGCCGAGGGCAACCGCCTGCGCGAGCAGGAGCAGCAGGCGAACCTCGCGGCCAAGTACGCGATGTGCGAGGACGTCGAGCGCATGGCCGAGAGCGCCGAAGGCGTCGCCAACCCGATCGCCGCCGACCGGCAGCGTTGGCTCAAGCAGGTGCGCGAGCTCCAGTCGCGGTGGAAGCTCATCGGCCATGTGCCGATGGCGGAGAAGGAGGTCGTCTGGCAGCGCTTCAAGGTCGGCTGCGACCGCATCTACGCGCTGACCAAGGACGAGATCGCCGCCCAGGACAGCGAGCGCGCCGAGAACCTGGTCAAGAAGCAGGCCCTGCTCGCCGAGCTCGAAGGCATGATGGCTGCGACCGATGATCCGTCGCGCCTGCGCGACGACGTCAAGCGCATGCAGCTGCGCTGGCGCGACATCGGCCACGTCCCGCGCGACGATCACGAGGCGCTGCGCGTCAAATGGCAGGAGCTGTGCGACCGCGCGTTCCGCTGAGCGGCGACGGCGTCACTTCTCGCGGACGAGGCTTTCCGCGGTGACGCCGTAGACCAGCTCGAGCGCGCCAGGCGACTCGACGCCGTTGCGCAGCGCGTCGAGCAGGTTGGGCAGCAGCCCGCGGCGCCGGCTGTGGGCCAGCGGCGCGCAGATCGCGGTCGCCAGCGCCGGATCCGGCGTCGCCGAGCGCAGCGTCTCGGCGATGCGTTCGAGGCCGGCCTGCTGGCGCAGCGCGAGCATCGCCATCGGGCTCGGGCGCTGATCGCCGCCGGCGGCCTTGGCCTCGGCGATGCCCGCGAGGCCGATCTCGAGCCAGGGCGGCCAGCCGCCCGCGGGCGGGGCGCACAGGCGCAGCGCGAGGCGGCAGAAGGCGCCGGCGGCGGCGACCCGCAGCGGCCGGCCGGACGCCACGCGCACGATCGGCAGCGCCGGCCGCGTCATCGCGTGCTCGCCGACGGCGAGGCCGGCGTGGGCCTCGGCGCCGACGACCACCACGGTCGCCCCGGACCAGCGCGGCCAGCCGAGCGGCGCCAGCAGGCCGGCGACGTCGTCGTGGGCGGCGCGCAGGTCGTGCGTCGCCGCCTGCATGCGGCCAGCGTCGACGCCGAGCGCGATCATCGGACCGGCGCTCAGGCCCAGACGGGCCGACTCGGCGGCCGCCCACCGCGACAGCGCCAGATCGAGCGCCGGATCGGCGCCGGGCGACGACGCACGGCGTGCGAGTTCGGCCCACGCCGCGTCGGTCATGCCGGCGTCGAGCGCCGCCGAGACGCGCAGGGCCAGCGGCGCGTCGGCGCTGGCCAGCAGCCAGCGCGCGCGGCATTCCGCGCTCAGCCACGGCGTCGGAACCACCACCGGCAGGAACGCCCCGCCGAGCAGCGCGGCGTGGGCGCCGATCTCGGGCGGTTGCGAGGACAGGGGGCTGAGGGCGAGCGACGGATCCATGGGCGATGTGCGTCCAAGTCTCGCTAGCGCCGTGGGGTGCGGAAGACATGCTCGCCGCTTCCGTCTCCTGCCGCGTCGCACGCAGGCGCCGCGGTGTCGAACACGTCGGATGGCAGCGAAGGACCCCATGTTCAGGCGCAAGACCGATCAGGTGTATGCGACGCTGCAGCAGGTGCAGCGTCGGATCACCGAACAGGGCGGCAGCGACCTGGCGAACGAGATCCCGCTCGTGCGCGAGGCGCCGCCCACGTCGAGCTATCCGCTCAGCCCGCAACCGTCGAGCGCACCGCGTCCGGCGACCATCGTCGGCGCGCCCAAGGCGCCGGGCCTCGGCGGCGCCTCGGTGCTGTCGGGACCCGCGCCGCAGGCGACGCCCGCCGGCGGTCCGCCCCGCACGCCGCTGCTGACCCTGTCGAACGAGCTCGCGTCCTTCCTGGTCATCCTCTGGCTCATCACCCTGGTCATCGCCTTCGTCGTCGGGCGCAGCCAGGCGCCGCGGCAGCAGGTCGATCCGGGCGCCGACTACGCCGCCGGCCCCGCGGGTCATCGCGATCCGGGCGCCGCGAAGGCGGCGAAGCCCGCCGCGGCCGCCGGGGAACGCGCCGTCCTGGTGGTGATGAGCGCGAAGGTCGGCACGTACACCGCGGCCCACGAGGCGCAGTACGAAGCGCAGGCGCGTGAGATGAACCGCCGCGCCATCGCCGCCGGCGATCCGTACAAGCCGTGGTTCGCCGTGCGCAAGCCGGCCAATGGCGACCTGCAGATGGTCTGGGGCTATGTCGATGGCGCCTTCGGCGTCGATCGCGAGGCGCACGACGCGTTCCGCGAGAGCCTGGTCAAGATCGAGGACGGCGGCAAGAAGCCCTACGCGGGCGTGTTCTGGCTGCCGGTCGATTGAGCACCGATCCGCGCTTTCCGCGGCATGCCGCATTGTGGCCGATGGTCCTGGCGGCGGTCCCGGCGGGCGAGCTGGCGCACGACGGCCATCACCTGGCGCGCGTGTACGCCTGGGCCCTGCGCCTCGCGCCCGAGGCGGGGGTCGATCCCGATCTCGCCGGCGCGACCGCGCTGGTGCACGATCTCGCGGCGGTGCCGAAGGATTCGCCCGACCGCGCCCTGGGCGGCGAGCGCGGCGCGCTGATGGCGGGCGACCCGTTGCGCGCCGCCGGCTACGCGGAGCACGAGATCGCCGCCGTGGTCGAGGCGGTGCGCACGTCGAGCTGGTCGCGCGGCTTCGCGCCGACCTCGCCGCTCGCGGCGCTGCTGCAGGATGCCGACCGCCTCGACGCGATCGGCGCCGTCGGCATCGCCCGGGTGTTCGCCTGCGCCCAGCACATGTCGACGCCGCAGCGCGCCGGCCGCTTCTACGATCCGTCCGATCCCCTGGCGCGGACGCCGCGCCCGCTCGACGATCGTCGCCAGGCCGTCGACCACTTCGCCGCCAAGCTCCTGAAGCTGAGCGCCGGCATGCACCTGCCCGGCGCGCGGGTCGAGGGCGAGCGCCGCCATCGCACGCTGGTCGCCTTCCTCGCCGATCTCGGCCGCGAGCTGGGCTGCGACGCGGCGACTTGATCCGGTCGCCGTGGCGGCATCATCCCCGCATGGTCGCCGCAACGCTCGGAGCCGCTCGACTTAGCCCGGGGCCCCAGGTCTAACCCGGGTCCCCATCCACGGGTCGAGCACGCCGCTCCCCGTCTCCCCGCCCCATCCAACCGTCGACCCAGGACGCGCCACCGCGCGCCGAGCCATGCAGCATTCGCCCGAATCAGCGATCCGTCCGTACGAGCCCGCCGCGATCGAGACCGCCTGGCAGGCGCGCTGGGAGGCCGCCCGGGCCTTCGAGGTGCGCGACGACCTGCCGCGCGAGAAGTGCTACTACGTGCTGGAGATGTTCCCGTACCCCAGCGGCAAGCTGCATATGGGGCACGTGCGCAACTACTCGATCGGCGACGCGGTCGCGCGCTACAAGCGCATGCGCGGCTTCGCCGTGCTGCACCCGATGGGCTGGGACTCGTTCGGCTTGCCGGCCGAGCAGGCGGCGATCGAGCGCAACGCGCATCCGCGCACGTGGACCTACGACAACCTGGCCTACATGCGCACGCAGCTCAAGCGCATGGGCTTCAGCTACGCGTGGAGCCGCGAGTTCGCCTGCTCGGATCCCGGCTACGCCGCGCGCGAGCAGGACATCTTCCTGGACCTGGTCGAGGCCGGCCTGGTCTACCGCAAGTCGAGCCTGGTGAACTGGTCGACGGGCCTGAACACCGTGCTGGCCAACGAGCAGGTGGTCGACGGCAAGTGCTGGCGCACCGGCATGCCGGTGATCCAGAAGGAGCTGCCGCAGTGGTTCGTGCGCATCACCAAGTACGCCGATGAGCTGCTGCAGCGGACCTACGAGCTGAACCAGTGGCCCGACGCGGTGCTGACGCAGCAGCGCAACTGGATCGGCAAGAGCGTCGGCGCCGAGATCGATTTCGCCGTCGACGGCATGCCGGACGTGAAGCTGACCGCGTTCACGACGCGGCCGGATACGCTGTTCGGCGTGACGTTCATGTCGATCGCGCCGGAGCACGGACTGATCGACCGCATCGTGCCGGCGTCGCATCGCGCCGCGGTCGAGGCCTTCGCCGCCGAGACGCGCAAGGTCTCGACCCAGGACCGCATCGGCGACACCGCCGAGAAGAAGGGCGTGTTCACCGGCGCCTACGTGATCAACCCCGCCAACGGCGAGAAGGTGCCGGTCTACGCGGCGAACTTCGTCGTCGCCGATTACGGCACCGGCGCGGTCATGGCGGTGCCCGCGCACGACACGCGCGACTTCGCCTTCGCCACGAAGTACGGCATCGCGGTGCGCCAGGTGATCGTCGAGGACGGCAGGCAGGGCGAGCCGTTGACCGACGCCTTCACCGGCGTCGGCACGATGACCGCCAGCGGCCAGTTCACCGGCCAGCGCAGCGACGCGGCCAAGGCCGCGATCACCGCCTGGCTGGAGCAGACCGGCACGGGCCGCGGCACCGTCACCTGGCGCCTGCGCGACTGGGGCATCAGCCGCCAGCGCTACTGGGGCAACCCGATCCCGTTCGTCTACGGCGAGCACTCCGGCGCCGTGCCGCTGCGCAAGCAGGACCTGCCGGTGACGCTGCCCGACGACGTCACCTTCGACGGCATCGGCAACCCGCTGGTCAAGCACCCGACGTGGGCGACGACGGCGAAGGACGGTTCGCCGCTGACCGTGCGCACCGCGCACGGCAGCGAGCCGGCGCGGCGCGAGACCGACACCATGGACACGTTCATGGAGTCGAGCTGGTACTTCGCGCGCTTCGCCTGCGCCGACGCCGAGAAGCCGCTCGACAAGAAGCGCGTCGACCACTGGCTGCCGGTCGACCTCTACGTCGGCGGCATCGAGCACGCCGTGCTGCACCTGCTGTACGCGCGCTTCTTCCAGAAGGCGCTGTGCGACATCGGCTACTCGACCGTTCGCGAGCCCTTCAAGCGGCTGCTCTGCCAGGGCATGGTCTGCATGGAGACGACCTACCGCGACCTGGCGGACGGGAAGAAGCAGTACTTCTACCCGGACGAGGTCGACGTCGAGCGCGACGACAAGGGCCGCGTCGTGCGCGCCGTCGCCAAGTCGGACGGCCAGCCGGTGGTCGTGGGCCGGGTCGAGAAGATGTCGAAGTCCAAGCGCAACACCGTCGATCCGCAGCTGCTGGTCGACACCTACGGCGCCGACACGGCGCGGCTGTTCGTGCTGTCGAACCAGCCGCCCGAGCTGGACGTGCAGTGGTCGGACGAGGGCGTGCGCGGATCCAACCGCTTCCTCAAGCGGGTATGGATGCTGGTGCAGAACAATCGCGACGTGCTCGCGAAGTCCGCCGCCTTCGCCGGCCTGGCCAAGGACGTGCAGGGGGCCGACCAGATCGTCGTGCGCAAGATCCATCAGACGATCAAGCGCGCGACCGACTCGATGGAGAAGGATTTCGCCTTCCATACCGCCATCTCCGCGTGCATGGAACTGTCGAACGAGCTCAAGCCCGAGGCGTTGTCGCCGGCGGTGTTCAAGTCCGGCGTCGTCACCCTGGTGCGCCTGCTGGCGCCGATGACCCCGCACATCTGCTCCGAGCTGTGGCACGACCTCGGCGAAGCCGGCGACATCACCGCCGCCGGCTGGCCGAGCTACGACGAGCAGCAGATGCAGGCCGACGACGCCGACTACCCGGTGCAGGTCAACGGCAAGATGCGCGGGAAGATCGCGCTGCCGCGAGCGTTGACGGGAGCCGATCTCGAAGCCGCGGTGCGCGCACATCCGGAGTTCGTCGCCATCGTCGCCGACAAGCCGATCAGGAAGCTGATCGTCGTGCCCGGCAAGATCGTCAACGTGGTGGTGGGCTGAGCGACATGGGCTGGTTCGGCGTGGTCTCGCTCTACGACTGGCGCAAACCGCACGCGGGGGTCCCTGTCTACGAGCAGCGCGTCGTGATGTTCCGCGCCGCTTCGCAGGACGAGGCGATGGCCAAGGCCGAGATCGAGGCCGCGACCTACGCCAACGACAACGCCGTCGCCTGGACCGGCTACCTCTGCGCCTACCGCTGCGACGCCGGCGAGATCAGCGACGGGTTCGAGGCATTCTCGCTGCTGCGCAAGGTCGCGTGCGGCGTCGAGGAGTTCGAGCATCGCTTCTCGAGCGGCTCCTTCGCGGGCGAGGACTGATGGCGACCGTGTCGTTCGGCGACGTCGTCGCCCAGGCGGAGCCGGGCCGCGACGTGCTCAGCGCGCTGCTCGACGTGAATGCGCCGATCGCCTACCTGTGCATGTCCGGGACCTGCGGCACGTGCCGCGTGCGCGTGCGCGCCGGCATGGAGCACCTCGAGCCGCCCGATCCGGCCGAGCTGCGCAGGCTGGCGGGCGGAACGCGCGACGAACGGCTCGCGTGCCAGGCGATCATGACCGGCGGCGGAGACGTGGTCGTCGATCAGGACTTCTCGCGTCCGGCCTGACGCCGACCGCGGCGTGTTCCGCCGCGCCGATCGTCCTAGTGCGACGTGGACAAACCCGTGAACGGACGCCGGCGGCGGCCGTTTAATTGCACACGGTTGCCATGAGCCATTTCCCGCTGTCGTCCGCTGGCCGGATCCTGCCATCCCTGGTCGCCGCGATGGTCATCGCGGGCGCGGCCGCAGCCGAGCACGCCGTCGCGCCCGGCGACGACCTGCGGCAGGCGTTGGGCAGGGCGCGAGCCGGCGACACCGTCGTGCTCGCGCGCGGCGGCACCTATCGCGCGAGCGGGCTGGTCTTTCCGAGCGGAGTCACGGTGACGTCGGGCGGAGCCGCCGAGCGCCCCGCGCCGGTGATCACCACCAGCCAGGTCGTGCCGGCGCTCAAGCCGAGCAAGGACGACGCGCGCATCCTCATCGCGCGGGTCGCGCAGCGCGTGCGCGAGTGCTACGTCGATGGCCGGTTCCTGACGCTCGCGCGTTTCCCCAACGACGGTTGGCTGCGCGCCGGCGCCGGCTCGACGCCGGATGCGTTGATCCTCGCCGACCGCGGTCGCCTGGCGGCTGCCGCGCAGGGCCGCTGGAAGGGCGCGCAGGTCCGCTGGCGGCGCTGGAGCTGGTGGTGGGAGACGCGCGCGATCGTCGGCGACGACGGCGCGGGACGGCTGGACCTCGGGCCGGACAACCGCTTCCAGGACCCGTTCACCGGCATCGGCTCGGCGTTCTGCGTGGACGACTGCCTGGCCGAGCTCGATGCCCCCGGCGAATGGTTCTGGGACGCCGCGACAGCGACCCTGCATCTCTACCCGCCCGACGGCGCGGACGCGAAGACCATGACCGTGGAGGTGGCGACGGACGCCGAGCCCTTCGCGTGCGACGGCGCGACGCTGGTCGGCCTGGCCTTCGCGCGCATCGCCGGGACCGCCGTGACCATCGGCCGGAAGTCGGTGGTGCGCGACTGCGACTTCCGCGACATCGGCGAGAACGCGATCGTCACGCACTGGGATTGCTCCGGGACGGTGGTGAGCGGCTGCTCGTTCACCGATGTGCGCAACGTCGCCATCAACTGGAACGAGAACCCGGCTTCCGGCGGCGGTTCGCTGCTCGAGCGCTGCCGGCTGGAACGCATCGGCATGCGCTTCGGGTACGGCGGCAGCGGCTCATGGCACGCGGCGGGCGTCATCGTCACCAACGCCAAGTCCCTGACCGTGCGCCTCAACCGGATGGTCGACATCGGCTACGCCGGCGTGATCACCGGCAGCGACGGGCACGTCATCGACCGCAACGTCTTCGTCCGCTGCATGGGCAGCCTCAACGACGGCGCCGCGATCTACGCGAACAGCAGCCGCAACGTCGTCACCGGCAACATCGTCCTCGACACCATCGGCAACCTCGACACCAGCCATCCGTGGTACCCGCTCGGCCACGGCATCTGGATGGAGTTCCTCAGCGACTTCCGCGAGCAGACGATCACCGGCAACACGGTCTTCGGATCGGGCGGCCACGGCGTGTTCCTGACCAACAACTACCAGAGCGAGGTCAGCGGCAACACGCTGGTCGGCAACCGCGCCGCGGGCCTGCACCTGAGCGGCGAGAAGGGCCCGCAGGCGCATCGCCTCGATGGCAACGTCGTCGCCGTGCTGGCGCCGTCGCGGCGGCTGGTCCTGCGCGAGAACATCCCCGCCGACTGGATGGCCAACGACTACGCGCGCGCCTTCGAAGGCGAAGGCCCGGCGGATTTCGGCCGCATCACCGGATCGACGATCATCGCCGCGCCGGGGACGGTGCTGGCCAACGCCGGTGGGACGCGCTGGCAGGACGTCGCCGGTTGGAGCCAGGGCTGCGCCTGGGCTGATGGCCAGGCGCGCCTGGTGCGTGCGACCGCGCTGCTGCTGATCAACGACACCGAGCGCGAGCACGCCTTCGATCCGCCGACCGGCGCCTGGGTCGACAGCGCGGGCAAGGCGGTGGGCAAGGCGGTGACGGTCGCGCCGTTCCGAAGCGTGGTCCTCGCGCGCGGCGAAGCGGTCGACGGTCTGCCGCCGTACATCCTCGCATCGGGCATCGACTACCGCGCGCCGGCCGGCTCCGCTGCGTCGGCGGCGCGTACGACGACCGCCAAGCGCGCCGAGAAGCCCAAGCCCGCGCCCAGCGCGCAATCGGCGACGCCGTCGCCCGACGCCTGGAAGCGCTGGCTCGCCACGCTGCGCGATCGCGCGGCGATCGCCGCGCGCGGACGCAAGCCACCGCGGTTCCGTTACAGCGCGATCAAGGCTCAGGTGACCGTCACCGCGCTCGATGGCGACCACGCGACGCTGGCGATCGAGGGCGGCGGCACGCTGGACGCCGACCTGTTCGGGCGGCTCGCGCCGGTGGATGCGTTCTCCCTCGCCGTCGACCTGCTGCGCGACGACCTGCCGGAGAGCCACGCGCTGGTCGCGTTCTTCGCGCGCTGCGCCGGCGAGGCGGCGGTCCACGGCGAGCACCTGGCGCAGGCGGGGGACTTCGCCGCCGGGATCACGGCGGCGTTCGCGACGCCGTGAGCGTCAGCCGCGCGCGGCCTTCCGGCCCGGCTCGATCGCCTCGTTGCGCACCGGATTGGTCAGCGCGCCGATCTTCTCGATCTCGATCGTGACCGTGTCGCCGTCCTTCAGCCAGCGCGGCGGCTTCATCGCCGCGCCGACGCCGTGCGGCGTGCCGGTCAGGATCACCGTGCCCGGGATCAGGGTGGTCGAGCCGCTGAGGAAGCTGATCAGCGTGCGCACGTCGAAGATCATGTCCGACGTCGTCCAGTCCTGCATGACCTGCTCGTTGAGCACCGTGCGGATGCGCAGCGCGTTCGGATCCGGAATGTCGTCGGTCGTCACCAGGCACGGGCCGAGCGGCGCGAAGGTGTCGAAGAACTTGCCGCGGCACCACTGCCCGCCGCCCTTGCGGATCTGCCAGTCGCGCGCGCTGACGTCGTTGGCGCAGGTGTAGCCCAGGACGTGGTCGAGCGCGCGCTCGGGGGCGACGTTCTTGCAGGCGGTGCCGATGACCACCGCGAGCTCGCACTCGTAGTCGACCTCCTCGCTGGCGAGGTGGCGCGGGATCTCGATCGCATCGCCCGGATTCTGCAGGGCGTTGATGCCCTTGACGAACATCACCGGCTGCTCGGGCGGCTTCACGCCGCTCTCCTCGGCGTGCTTCTTGTAGTTGAGGCCGATGCACAGGATCTGCGTCGGCGCGATGGGCGCGAGCACCTTGCGCACGTCCGCGGGACGATCGCTCAGCGTGTACTTTCCGAAGATGTCGCCGTCGATCGCGCGCGGAGCCTGGTCGCCGCGGCTGCCGGCGTAACGGATGGCGCCGGCGGCGTCGAGATGGCGGATGATCTTCATGGATGCCTCGGGTGGATCGGAGAGTCGGTCCGGACGGCTCAGCCGGCGAACGCGTGGGCGGGTAGTCCGGCGACGCCGGGCCTGACGACGAAGACGCCGCCGGCGTGCGGCTGCGCCTTGCGCTGCTGCTCGTCGGCGCCGTGCGCCGCCGTCGTGATGTAGAGCTCGTCCAGCTTCGCGCCCCCGAAGCAGCACGAGGTGGTGTTCGCGGCCGGGATGCGGATCAGGCCGATGCGCGTGCCGGTCTTCGGATCCCAGCGCGTCACCTGCCCCAGGCCCCAGTGCGCGACCCACAGCATGCCCTCGACGTCGATGGTCATGCCATCGCAGTAGCCGTGCTCGGCGAACGGCGTCTCGGCGACGACGCGCCGCGCGCCGAGCTCGCCGCGCTCGGCGTCGAACTCGTAGGCGACGATGCACGACGCCAGGGTGTCGATGTAGAAGAACGTGCGGTCGTCGGCGCTCCACGCGAGCCCGTTCGAGCAGCCCACGCCGCCGACCATCGCGGTCGCGCGCCGGCCAGCGTCGAAGCGGTAGAGCGAGCCCTTCGGGTTGTTCTCGACCTCGACCACCGTGCCCGCCCAGAAGCGCCCGGCGCTGTCGACCTTGCCGTCGTTGAAGCGGTTGCCGAGGTGCGCCTCGGGGTCGCACCACCGTTCGAACGCGCCGGTCGCGGGGTCGAAGCCGGCGAACCCGTGCTCCCACGCGACCGCGAGGCCACCGCCGCGTCGCTCGACGACGGCGCCGATTCGGCCCGGGAGCTTCCAGACCTGGTCGCGCCGCGTCGCGGCGTCCGTCAGGTGGATCTCGTTGGCGAAGATGTCGGTCCACCACAGGCCCTGGCGCGCGACGCTCCAGCAGGGGCCTTCGCCGAGCTGGGCCTTGGCGTCGATCAGGAGGTCGACGGAGGGCTGGGCCTTCATGTGCGCACCGGTGGGGAGGTGGAGGTGTCCGCGGGACGTCGGTCGACCCTAAGGTCTGACATATAACGCCGGCAGGTTAATCAGCGCACCACCCGATTCCAGCCTGCGAATCCGACGGCCATCGCCGGAAAATCACCCTGCCGCAGACCGGCCCTTCACCCGCCGCATGAGCATGGCCACGAAGGCGTTGTCGGCGTTGGTCGTGTTGCCGGCGAGCATGCTGATGATGCCGCGGTAGACCGAGTCCTCGCGCAGGTCGCTGAAGAACAGGTTGTCGATGAAGTGCCCGTCGTACCACAGCCGGATGAAGGCGGTGAAGGCGGCGAGGTCGTGATCGGTCTGCTGCTTCCAGTGCGACAGGTCGGCGCCGGGGCCGCCGGCGATCAGCTCGTTGGCGGCGCGCCAGCCGGCGCGCGTCGCGAGCAGGACGCCCGAGGAGAAGATCGGGTCGACGAACCCGCCAGCGTCGCCGATCAGCGCCCAGCGCCGCCCCAGGCGTTCGCGGACGCGGTAGGTGATGTTCGGCGTGCTGCGCGCCGGATCGGGGACCTGTCCATCCAGGCGCTGCGCGAGCTCCGGGAAGAAGACCAGGTTGTTGCGGAAGACGTCCCCGGGCGCGCCGCCCTTGATCACGACCTCGCGCTTGAGCACCAGGCCCACCGACCATTTGCGCGGTTCGAGCGGGATCTGCCACGACCAGCCCTCGGCGCACTTGCTGATGACGATGTCGCCGGCCTGCGCGCCCGGCACCAGCGGCAGGTCGCTGATGTGGCCGTAGACGGCGGCGCGCATCAGATCGCCCTCGCGATCGATGAGGCCGAGCTGCCGCGCGATGAGCGTGTCGCGTCCGCTCGCGTCGAGCACGAAGTCGTAGGCGTCCTCGCCGCGGTCGTGATGGACGACGGGCCGCGCCGCGTCGAGGTCGATGCGCGTCACCGTCGCCGGGCAGCGCAGCGTCGCGCCGGACGCCACGGCGTGCTCGAGCAGCATGTGGTCGAAGCGCGCGCGCTCGACCTGGTAGATGCCGGGGGGATCGCCGGCCAGCGCGTCGGCGAACGGGAAGCGGCAGATGCGGCCGGTGCCGACCTGCTCGAAGAACGCCGCGAGCTTGGGCGTGTAGTCCTTCGCCTTGAACGCGGCGTGGTCGAGGCCGATCGCCTGGTAGATCGGCATGTTGCACGGCAGGAGGCTCTCGCCGATGTGGAAGCGCGGGAAGACCTCGCGCTCGTAGACATCGACCGCGATGCCGGCGCGCGCCAGCGTCGCCGCCGCCACGGCGCCGCCTGGTCCGCCACCGATGATGCCGATGCGCATCGCAACCCCCGGAAACGGAGTGTGGGCGCGCGCGGTTGACGGGCAACGTGACCAGGACGGTGCAGATGGCGCAGGTGGGCCGCCGCGCGCATCCCAGCGGCCTGCGAGCCGGATTCCATCGCGTCGTCATGGACCGCGTTGGTCGTCCTGGTACGCAGGGGGACTGATGCCGGACCCCGCCAGCGACATCGTGCCCGGCAGCGTGCCGATCGACGCGCCCGGACTCGCCGAAGCGGCGCCCGCCGCCGCCGCGCGGCACGGCGGGTGGCGGCGGTTCCTGACCCGCGCGTACTGGCGCGCGGTCTTCACCCAGGGCACCAGCCCGCGCGAGGTCGGCCTCGCCTTCGGTCTCGGCGCCGCGGTCGGCGTCGCGCCGCTCCCGGGCCTGCAGATGGCGGCGGTCGGCCTGCTGTGCTGGCGGCTGCGCCTGAATTTCGCGATCGCGATCGCCGCGAGCAACATCAGCCTCGGCCCGCTGCTGGTGATGTGGGCGGCGATCGCCGCGAGCCTCGGTCGCTGGTTGCGGCTCGGGATCATGCCGTGGCAGAGCTACCACAGCTTCATCGCTGATTTCGAGCACGCTCCCGCCGGCTGGGAAGGCGTCATGGCGGTGTTCGGCACCTGCATGATGGACTGGGTCCTCGGCAGCCTGCTGCTGATGCCGACCATCGGCGGCGCGTTCGGCCTGGTCGGCTACGGCATCGCGCGCGGCATCCGCTCGGCGCGCGCGCCCTCCGCTGATCCGGCGAGCACCGGCGGACGCGTCGAACCGTGAGCCGTCCGTCGACCACCTTCGACATCTTCGCCTGGTACGACGCGGTGCGCGCCTCGGGCAAGCCGGTGGCGTGGTGCTCGGCGTTCGCTCCGGCGGAGGTGCTGGTCGCGCTCGGCATCGTCCCGGTCTATCCCGAGAACCACGCGGCGATGCTCGGCGCGCTGTCCGAGTCGCGCGATCCGGATCGGCCGTACGCGCGGGCCGCGATCGGCGCGGCGGAAGCGCTGGGGCTGTCGTCGCCGCGCCTGTGCGCGTACGCGCTGGCCGACCTCGGCGTCTACGCGACCGATTCGCCATCGCCGATCGGCGGCCTGCCCAAGCCCGACCTGTTCTACGCCTGCGACAGCCAGTGCGTCGTGGTCGCGCGCTGGGGCGACGAGGTCCAGCGCCTGGCGCGGGCGCGCGGCCTCGGCGAGGTGCCACACTACGTGCTGCGCGCGCCGCCGCTGACGCGCGCCGAGCAGCACACGCCGGACGAGCGCGCGCGCTTCGCCGGGCAGCTGCGCGAGCACATCGACGACATCGCGCGCCGCTTCGGCCTGCGCTTCGACGAGCAGCGCCTGCGCGAGGTGGTCGCCGAGTCGGCCGCCGCCAACCGGCTGTGGCAGCGCTGCCTCGAGACCGCGAAGCGCATGCCCGCGCCGTGGACCAACCTCGACGCGTTCACCGCCATGGCGCCGATCGTCATCGCGCGCGGCACGCCCGAATGCACCGCGTTCTACCGGCGCCTGCTGACCGAGCTCGAGGCCCGGGCTGACGCCGGCATCGCCGCGGTCACTGACGAGCGCGTACGCCTGCTGTGGGACGCGATCCCGATCTGGCCGCGCAAGAACTGGCTGGCGAAGTTCTGCGCCGAGCGCGGCGCCGCGTTCGTCGTCAGCACCTACACGCACTCGTGGTGGTTCGACTTCGATACCGGGCGCCCGTTCGACACGCTGGTCGAGCGCTACGCGTGGAACACCATGAACCGCAGCGGCCAGTGGGTGCTCGACTGGACGCTCGGGCTGGCGCGCGACTACCGCGCCGACGGCATCGTCTGCCACTGGAACAAGAGCTGCGGCATCTGGAACAGCTACGTGAAGCGGCGCGTGCCCGGTTACGCCGCCGCCGGCGTCCCGCACATCGTCATCGAGGCCGACATGGTCGACGCGCGCGCCTTCGACGAGGCCCGGGTCGCGGCGCAGCTCGACGCGTTCATCTCCGGGCTGCGCGCCCAGGCGCTGCAGCGCCAGGCGTAGGCCGACGTCGCGACGCATCTGGTCCACCGGGTCCCACCGCGCTGATCGATTCGTGCTGGCTGGAGCCGGTCCCTGCGGCATGCGGCTGTTGGCGTCGGTCCCGCCGGACGCACGCTTTCGTGGAACAAGCCACTCCCGGAGCGACGTCGTGCTCACCCTCGCCAACAAGCACATCTTCATCGCCGGCGGCAGCCGCGGCATCGGCGCGGCGGTCGCGCGCCTGGCGGCCAAGGCCGGCGCCAACGTCAGCGTCAACTACCGGAGCTCGGCCGACGAGGCGCGCGCGGTGGTCGGCGACGTCGAGAAGCTCGGCCGCAAGGCGATCGCGCTGGCGGCGGACGTCGCCGACGAGAACGCGATGGAGCGCGCGGTCGACGCCGCCGTCGCGCACTGCGGGCCGCTGACCAGCCTCGTGGTCTCCGCCGGCATCTTCGAGTCGTGCCCGCTCGAGCAGATGACGGTCGCGTTCTGGGAACGCACCATGTCGATCAACCTGCGCGGCACCTTCCTCGCGGTCAAAGCGGCCGCGCGCCAGCTGCGCGCCGCGAAGCGCGGCGGCTCGATCGTGATCTACACCTCGACGGCCGGCCAGCGCGGCAGCTCGCAGTTCAGCGCCTACGCCACGTCGAAGGGGGCGCAGATCATGTTCATGCGCTCGATGGCGCTGGAGCTCGCGCCGGACCGCATCCGCGTCAACTGCATCGCGCCGTCGTGGACCGAGACCGACATGTCCGGCGGCGTCATGGATGCGATCGGCCGCGAGCAGATCCTCAAGGGCTGCCCGCTCGGCCGCGTCGGCGCCCCGACCGACGTCGCCAACGCGACCTGCTACCTGTTGAGCGACCTCGCCGAGTTCATGACCGGCACGACGATGACCGTCGACGGCGGCATCGACATGCGCGGCTAGGCCAAGGCGGCGCCGGTCACCGTGCGCGACAGATCCAGACCGCGTTCTCGCCCCCGCACGGTCGCCGTTCATCGACCGCGAAGCCCGCGCGCGCCAGCATCGCCTCGGTCTCGGCCGCCGGCAGGAAGTGGAGATCGGTCGGCGGGTTGAAGCCGAAGCGGGTCGTGAAGCGCTCGCCCGCCGCGACCCGGCCGGCGTCGCCGTCGGTCGCGATGCCGTCGCGCAGCCACAGCCGCCCGTCTGATGCCATCAGCGCGCGTGCCTGGGTCAGCACCGCCTCCTGGCGTTCGCTCGGCCAGTAGTGCAGGACGTCGAGGATCAGGCAGGTGTCGAACGGCCCGGGCAGGGGGTGCTCGGTCGGCAGCGAGGTCGCGACCAACGCCCACCGCTCGTCCAGGCCGCGTCCGGCGCCGGCCAGCGCGCGGCGCGCGGCGAGCAGCTTGTCGCGATCGAGATCGGCGCCGCAGTACGCCGTCACGTCGCCGCGTCCCAGCGCCAGGCATGCGGTCAGGCCGGGTCCGCAGCCGAGGTCGAGCACGCGTCCCCAGCGCCGCGGATCAGCGGCGAGCATCGCGTAGATCGGATCGGCGCGCAGCTTGGCGGCTCCGTAGAAACGCCAGTACGGTTCGGCAGCGCGCAGCATGCGCCGCGCCGCGATCAGCGCCGGGCCCGCGACCGGCCGCCGCCACGGCAGGACGAACGGCCAGATCGCGAGGCACACGCTGGCGATGGCGATGATCAGCGGCGGGCGCTGCTCCGTTTCGACCGCGAGGAGCAGCAACGCCGCCTGAGCGGCCGCGAGCCACGGCGACCAGCCGCGATGCGACGACAGCCCCAGGGCGATGGTCAGCGCCGGGATCTGCGCCAGCGCCAGCGCCGCGGCGATCTGGCGTCCGTGGATCGGCATCGGCGCGAGGGCCAGCCAGCCGAGCGTCGCCGCGATGCCGAGGGCCACAGCGATCACCAGCGTCGTGCGCGCGAACATCGTCGCCCACAGCACCAGCATCGCCGCGGCGACCACCGCCACCCAGCCGCCATCGCCCGACAGCGGCAGACCGATGACGATCAGGGTCGCCGTGCCGCCGACGGCACTGGAGGCGGCCAGCGCGATGTCGAGCGGCGAGCTCTGCCATGTCTCGGCGGCCAGCGCGCCGCTCGGCGCGGTACCCCGCGCGCGGCGCCACGCGACCGGAGCGATCAGCAGGACCGCCGATGCCACCGCCAGCCCGGCGATGGCATCGGGGGCGATCGCGACCGCGGCGATCAGCGCCACCTGCGCGCCGATGATGAACGAGCCGTTGCCGCGTACGCCGGCGGCGATCACGGCCTCGTCGTCCGCCGCCCGGCGCAGGCCGGCGAGCGCCGGAAGGACCAGCGCCGCGGCGAGCGCCACCGAGAAGCGCAGCGCGGCCTCGTCGCCCTCCAGTGCGATGGTGGTCGCCGCGGCGGCGACCAGGCCGCCGATCGCGGCCAGCGCCGGACCGATGCGCGCCGCGAGCAGCGCCGCGAGCGCCGCGCTCGCGGTCGAGGTCATCGCGATCCCCCGCCAGGAAGGCGCCTCGGGCGCGCGCGCGGCCCAGGCGATGCAGCCCGCGACGACGGCGCCGACCGCGACGGCGATCGGCGCGGGGTGCCGCCGGGACCATCTCAGCACCGGCGACCAGACGCGCGCGATCATCGCCGGCGACCATCCGCCGCTCATTCGGCGTCGGCAACTGAAACCTGCCCGCCAGCCGGACTTGCGCCCGCGGCGAACGCGGTCCACCATCACGGAGTGATCAGCGCATGGACTCCGGGCGAGAAGGGCTTGGACCGCCACGACGTGGCGGGCTCGGCGATCCCCGCCGCCGCCGTGTGGATCGACGTGCTCGAGATCACCCCGGACGAGGAGAAGCTGCTCGAGAAGCTCTACGCGGTGCAGATCCCGACGCGCGAGGAGATGCAGGAGATCGAGATGTCGAGCCGGCTCTACCGCGAGGGCTCGGCGCTGTTCATGACCTCGACCATGCTCATCAAGACCGAGAGCGACCTGCCCGAGAAGACCGTCGTCACCTTCATCATCACCAAGGAGCGCCTGATCACGCTGCGCTACGCCGAGCCGTGGTCGTTCAAGGCGTTCTGCCAGCGCGCCTGCCGCGCCGTCGACCGCGGCGGCATGAACGCCGAGTCGATCCTGATCGGCCTGATCGAGGCGACGCTCGAGCGCCTCGCCGACATGCTCGAGCGCCTCGACGGCCAGCTCGAGCAGTGGTCGATGGGCGTCTTCCAGCGCCAGGTCTCGACCATCGACGCGACGCCGGTGGATCTGCAGGAGACCCTGTACGGCGTCGGCCGCCTCGGCAACGCGCTCTCGAAGGTGCGCGAGAGCCTGGTCGACAAGCACCGCGTCGTCGCCTACGCGATGACCCACGCCCACGACTGGCTGGGCAAGGACGCGACCGCGCGGCTGCGGGTGCTCT
>DASPLE010000193.1:0-5633 GCA_035627695.1 Planctomycetota bacterium | reverse complement strand
TTCGCCGACGCGCTGGTGACGAGCCGGTCGCAGCGCGCCGCCGTCGATGCGGGGGCCGGGCTGGTCGACCTCCGGGCGGTGCGGCGCAAGGACTGGGACCGCGTCCTCGTGAGCTGCGATGCGATGGTGACCCGCGTCGCCGTCCTCTCCGACCGCGCGAAGGACCATACCGTCCATCTCATCGGGCATACCCACATCGACATGGACTGGATGTGGACCTGGAAGGATACGGTCCACTGCGTGCGTCGCGACCTGAAGGCGGTCGTCGACCTGATGGACGATTACCCCGAGGTCACCTTCACCCACAGCCAGGTGCCGACGTACCAGATCGCGCAGGAGTACGATCCCGACGTCTTCGCGCGGATCCGCAGCCGGATCGCCGACGGTCGATGGGAGGTCGCCGCCTCGACCTGGGTCGAGGCGGACCTCGCCATGTCGGATGGCGAAGCGATCGCGCGGTCGCAGCTGATGGCCCACCGATGGTGCCGGGACCACCTCGGCGCCGAGCCCCGGGTGTTCTGGGCTCCCGACAACTTCTCCCATCCCGGCAACATGCCGCAGTTGGCGGCCGCCGCTGGACACGACGCCTACTTCCACTGGCGCTGCAACCCCGGTCGGGACCAGAATTGGCCAGCGCGTGCGTGGCAAGGCATCGATGGCACCGAGATCGTGTCGTTCGCCAGCGCCTACGGCGGGTTGCCGACCCCATCCGGCATCGTGGCGATGGCGCTCGAGTACCGCAGGAGCGGTCTCGTGGACAGCCACTTCGTCTGGGGCGCCGGCGACCACGGCGGCGGTCTGAGCCGCTTGTGGCTGGACTGCATGCGGGACATCTGGCGCGACCTGCCCCTGCTGCCCCGCATCGCGTTCGGCACGATGCGCCGACTCCTGGAGCGCACCCTTCCGCACCGACGTCGCCTGCCCCGCAACCGTGGCGAGACGTACGTCCTGTTCGAAGGATGCTTCACCACGCACGCGCGGATGAAGGCGCTGAACCGCCGCTGCGAGAACGACCTGCTGACGGCCGAGGCCCTGTCAGCGATGGCGCGGATGGACGTGCGCGAACGCATGCGAGGCTGCTGGGCGCCGGCGCTCTTCAACGGCTTCCATGACATCCTGTGCGGGGCCTCGGTGCGCGACTCGTACCGCGACGCGTATCGTCGCGCGCGGTCGACGCTGCACGCGACCGCGCGCATCCGTCAGGAGGCGCTCGAGGCGCTCGTGCCCCGACGGGGCGGATCCGGGATCGCGCTCATCAATCACCTCGGCTTCGCTCGTCCTCCAGGACCGGTCGAAGTGCCGGTCGGCGCGGACGTGCGCGCGCTCATCGACCACCGCGGGCGCGGCCTCCCGCTCCAGAGGATCGGTCGGCGCCAGGTGTTCGTCTGCGACGAGATGCCAGCGCTCGCGCGATCGACGTTCGCGGCCGCGAAGAGGCCCGCCACGCGACCTGGTCCGCGCGTCGTCGACGAGGGCGCGTCGTGGCGCATCGAGACCGCCTGCGCGATCGCCCGCGTCCACAAGGCCTCGGGGACGATCGGTTCGTACCATAGCCACCGGCTCGACCGGGAACTGGTCGCGTACGGCGTCCCCAAGACCCTCAGCCATATGCCGACGACGCGCGCTGACCTCGCGCTCAACGTCTTCACCCTCGTCGACGAGTCGCCCAACGCGATGTCCGCGTGGCTGATCAACGACCCCGTGCGCGAAGATCATCTCTTGCGCTCCGCGACGACGGAGCTGGTGGACAGCGGACCGGTGTTCGCGCGCTTCCGGGTCCGGCATCGCTTCCGCTCGTCGCGCATCAGCGAGGACATCATCTTCTGGCACGACCTCGACCGGGTCGATTTCGTCGCGACCATCGATTGGCGGGAGAAGGGGGACCTGAAACGCGGGATCCCCCAGTTGAAGGTCTCCTTCACGACGGCGCTCTCCGCCCCGCGCGCCGTGTTCGATATGCCGTACGCGCCGACCGAGCGGCCGGCGGACGGGCAGGAGCAGCCCACGCAACGGTGGCTCGACGTCGTCGGGGACGAGTTCGGGTATGCGCTCTACAACGGATCGCAGTACGGGTGCGATGTCCTCGGCGCACGGGCGCGTCTCACGCTGCTGAGGAACGCGTACACGCCCGACCCCGACACGGACACCGGGCGCCACGTCATGCGTTTCGCGTTCGAGCCGCACGAACGGACCAGATCCATCGCCGAGACCATCCGCCGCGGCATCGCCTTCGATCGCAGCCCCGAAGCGTCGCGCTGCTCGGCTCGCCCCGATCAGGGCGAACCCGCACTGCGGATCGATGCATCGGACGGCGTGGTGGTCACCGCGGTGAAGCCGGCCGAGCGGGGAAGCGGCACGATCGTGCGGCTGTTCGAGTCGACCGGGGCGGCGGGGCTGGTGCGCCTGCTTGGGCTGCCGCGTGACGCGGTCGTGCTGGAGTGCGACCTCGTCGAGCGGGAAGGCCGGTCCATCGCCGTCACCGCCGGCGAGGCCGTGATCCGACTCCGGCCGTACGAGATCAAGACGATGCTGCTCGATCCGGCTCGTCCGCGGCCTGGCGGGCTCGCTCGCGGTCGCACTTCCAGCGCGAGGCAATCATGATGCGACGCATCCGCCCCCCGATGAGCTCGACATCGATCGCGTCGCGCTATGCGCCACGTTCGGCGAACCGGAGCGCCGCGTCCGACGAGCGGACGGCCAACGAGCAGACGCACGCCCTGCTGCCGATCATCATCGAAGTCGATCGGCATGGGCGACAAGCTCGTCCCCAGTGGGCCCGCCAGGCGACGCGAACCGAGGTCGGCCCTCCAGCGCAGGGTCATCGCCTCGTGTTCTTCGACAATCGCAGCTTGCTGATGGTGATCCGGGCGCGCCGGGCCGTGAAGGTCGCGCGTGACATCGCCTGACGGCGAGCGGTCGACCTCGGGGGCCCAGCGCCGCCCGCAGATCGGCCTTTGCTGCGCCTAGACGTGCATGTTCGTCGCAGGCATCCGGACGCAGACGCCGACCGCCTGGACACGGTGAGATACAGTACCATTATTGCATAAGCGTCCGCAAGGCGCAGTCGTGGTGCAACGCGGCCACGCCGAAGCGAACCAGCCGTCCATGCCTGAGATCCATCGGTCGTACCGGCGCTGACGACGCATGCCGTCGGCGTCGCCCGCCAATCCCAGACCACCGCGCGTCCGGCGGTTTCACGCAAGGCCGCTCCATGGGATGCCCTCCTCCGTACAAGCCGACCCTGCTCAGCTCCCTGCGCGAGGCCGTGCCGCGATTCCGCGCGGCGTTCGACGGTCTCGACGAGAGCGAGCTGATCGCGCACCCGATCCCGGGGAAATGGTCGATGCTCGAGTTCGCCGAGCACGTGGCCCTGGTCGATCTCGGGTGGACCGGCCTGTTCATCCAGGCGGTCGCCAAGCGCCACCCAGAGCTCGGGACGGTGCACCCGAGGGCTGGCTCGATGGCGCCGCGGTGACCGCGCGTCGCGGACTACGTGGCGCTTTCGCCATGCAGCGCGCGAACCACCGCGCGATGGGTCGCTGGCTCGAACGGCTCGATGCCGAGCGATTCGATCACCCCTATCCACCGATCTCCTGGATGGTCGATGCCCGCCTGCAATTCGTGATCAAGGAGAGCGTCAACTGGGGCCTGGTCATCCACCTCGACCACCACCTGCGGTACATGCATCGCACGCGCATCGCGCTAGGCAAGCCTCTGCCATGGATGGCGCGCGACGCCTGGGCGCCAGACATCCTTCCGGCCGACGCATCGACGACCTGACGACACCTCTTCCTCGACTGCTCGCCAATCCCATGTGCTCGCCTATGGCGATTCGCCGCTACCACTCCGCGCAACGCGACGCGATGCGCAGCGTCGGTCCGCAGCCGCAGGTCACGAAGCCGGGCCGCGTGAACCCATACGGTCCGCGCGACGGGAGCGTGATCCTGGCGACCCCCGCCTGGAACGACATCGATGCCGCGGTCAGGCAGGTGCCGTGCTGCCTACGGCCGATCGCCGGCGGCAGCCGGGTCGCCGGAGCCGCGGGCGATGGCCGCATGGGAGCCGGCGCCTCGACCGCGGCGCGGTTCCACGTCATCCCGACCGATGACGCGTCGTGTGCGCCTCCCGCGCGTCGAACCCGCTCCCGTGACCGAGGAAGACCATGATCACCCGCGCTCTCGAACGTTCCGCATGCCTGCGCGCGACGGTTGGCTCCGCCAGGGTGTCGACCGTCGGCGCGACCTCGATCGAGTTCGCCACCACCGCGGCGCTGCGCCTGCCGCGCGCCGTGTCGTCGGCCGATTCGGCGATGTTCGCCCAGGCGAAGGCCGCCGCCGGCGGCGATACGACGACCGGGCGCATCCGCGTCGACATGGTCGCCGACGGCATCATGCGCGTGCGCTACGTCGAAGGGTCGGCGGTCCGCGAGACGACCCTGCCCCTGGTCGTCGCCGCACCGGTGCCACTGCGGACCTGCGCCATCGACGCCGCGACGCCCGGCATCGCGACCCTGCGCACCGCCGAGCTGACGGTGTCGATCGCGCTCGATCCGTGGCGCATCGACGTCCGGCGCGCCGACGGCACGCCGGTGTGCGGCATCTCGGGCCCGGAGAAGAATTTCTTCAATCTCTGGGATTCGCTCGGCACCGGGCTGCTGCGCCCGGTCGTCAAGGACGGCGGCGGAGGCGCGATCGCGGTCGAGAGCTTCGACCTGCGGCCGAACGAGTGCATCTACGGGCTCGGCGAGAAGTTCATCAAGCTCGACAAGGTCGGGCAGACCATCGACCTGGAGACGTCCGACGCGCTCGGCGTGCTGTCGCCGAGATCCTACAAGAACGTTCCGTTCTTCGTCAGCACGCGCGGCTACGGCGTTTTCTTCAACCACGCCAGCCGCATGACCTACTGGGTCGGGAGCCGGAGCGCCGCCGATGTGCAGGTGGCCGCCGACGACGACTTCCTCGACTACTACGTCATCGCCGGCGACATCCGCACCATCCTTGCGCGCTACACCGGGTTGACCGGCCGTGGCACGCTGCCGCCGAAGTGGACCTTCGGTTACTGGCAGTCGAAGATCAGCTACACGTCCGCCGACGAGACCCTCGAGATCGCGCGCCGGATGCGCGATGCCGAGGTTCCGTTCGACGTCCTGCACCTGGATACGCACTGGTTCAAGGCGGACTGGTATTGCGATCTCGAGTTCGACCCGGTGCGCTTTCCCGAGCCGGCGGCGTGGTTCGCCGCGATGCGCGACCTCGGCGTCAACATCTCGCTCTGGCAGCTGCCCTACATCCCCGAGGGCAGCGCGCTGTACGACGCGATCAAGGCGGTCGACGGCTTCGTTACGAGGCCGGACGGATCGATCTACGACCTCGGGATCTGCTTCACGCCCGGATTCAAGGGGACGGTGGGCCTGGTCGACTACACCAATCCGCGCGCCGTGCGCGCGCACCAGGACGCCTTCCGCCGCCTGTTCCGCCTCGGCGCGAAGGTGATCAAGACCGACTTCGGCGAGGCCGCGCCCGGCGAGGGCGCGGTCTACCACGACGGCACGCCGGCGCGGCAGATGCACAACCTCTATCCGCTGCTCTACAACCGCGCGATCAGCGAGGTCACCGCGGAGGAGACCGGCAGCG
>DASPLE010000192.1:0-22545 GCA_035627695.1 Planctomycetota bacterium | reverse complement strand
CGCTGTCGCCGAAGCGGATGCGCTTGCGGAACACCTGGGCCTGGGTCGGCCCATCGCCGCCGAGCAGCGCGAGCGTCGTCGGCTCGGAGCCGGCGAACGCCGATCCGCCGTACCAGGAATCCCACGGATCGTGCCAGCCGTGGTGCCACGGGTCGCTGCGGTAGCGGCCGAAGTGATGGTGATGATGGTGATGGTGATGGAATCCCAGGGAGGACCCGCCGCCCCCACGGTGGTAATCCGCGACGAATGCCGGATCGACCCGCACGGTGAACGCGACGGGGATGCCGTCGGGATCGCCCTGCGCGCGGTGCTGGCCGCAGCCGGCGATGGCACCCATCAGGGAGAGCGTGGCGGCGAGGAGCGAGACGGCGACCAGGGTTGAGCGCATGGCAGGCGCCTTGTGCGGGACGTGGACCGATCGAAGGTCGATCGTAACACCGCCGTCCCAACCCTCCAGGCTGGCCCGATGAAACCGACCGACCGCCGCCGCCCGACCCTCCGTTCCGCCAAGGACCTGCGCGCCAAGGCCGCGGTCCGGGAGCTGCTCGGCTACCTGGGCGACGATCCGGATCGCGAGGGCCTGATCGAGACCCCGACGCGCGTGCTCAAGGCGATGGCCGAGCATTTCGCCGGCTACCACGTCGACCCGCGCGCCTACCTCGAGAAGACCTTCGAGGACGTCGGCGGCTACGACGAGCTGGTGCTGGTCAGCGACATCGAGGTCCACAGCCACTGCGAGCACCACATGGTGCCCTTCGTCGGCAAGGCCCACGTCGGCTACATCCCGGCCGGGCGGGTCGTCGGCCTGTCCAAGCTGGCGCGCGTGGTCGACGCCTTCGCGCGCCGCCTGCAGGTGCAGGAGAAGCTCACCGCGCAGATCGCCAACACCGTCCAGGAGGTCCTCAAGCCGCAGGGCGTGGCCGTGGTCCTCGAGTGCCAGCACTTCTGCATGTGCCATCGCGGCGTGCGCAAGCCGGGCGCCTGGACCACGACCAGCAAGCTCCACGGGGTGTTCCTCGAGAATTCGGCGTCGCGGCTCGAGCTGCTGACCCTGATCAGCCGGAAGCGGGCCTGAGGCGGAGGTGGTTACACGTTGGCCCTGCCCGCGTAGCCGGCTCCGACGGGCTGCGTAGCATCCCCGGCTGCGGGCACGCCGCACCTGCGGGAGCCGACATGCATCGCGAACGTGGATCCCGGCCGCGACCCGCCGGTACCAGCTTGCCCGAAAGGGGTCGCCCACGGCGGTCGACCGATGTAGAAGCACGCCCTGCCGGCGCGTCGAGTGCGCCCGGAACGGGATCATGACCGCCAGCGGAGTCAGCCAGTCGCCTGAATCGCAGATGCCGGTCGAGGACCAGGTCAGACCCCCGCGTCGGCCCGGCGACGTGGTGTCGGTCCTGCTGGTCGAGGACAACCTGGGCGATGCGCGCCTGGTCGAGGATCACCTCGCCACCGGCTTCGGGTCGAGCCACGAGGTCACCCACTGCAAGCGGCTGAGCGACGCGATCGGCTGGCTGGACGAGCACCGCTGCGATCTCGTGCTGCTCGACCTGTCGCTGCCCGACAGCCGCGGCCTCGCCACGCTGCAGCAGCTGCTCGGCCACGCGTTCGGCGTGCCGGTGGTCGTGCTGACGGGAACCAACGACGAGGCCCAGGCCTACCAGGCGATCCAGAGCGGAGCCCAGGACTACCTGCACAAGGACGCGGTCGATCCGGTGCGCCTCGCGCGGACCGTGCGCTACGCGATCGAGCGCAAGCAGTGGGAGGATTCGGTCCGCACCAACGACGAGCAGCTCCACCGGCTCGAGAAGAGCGTCGCCATCGCGCGGCTGTGCGAGGGCCTCGCCCACAACTTCAACAACATCCTGACCTCGATCCTCGGCAACTGCGAGCTGCTGCTGGCGCGCATCGCCCAGGACGAGAAGGCCACGCGCTACGCCGAGAACATCCAGGACGCCGCGCGCCAGGCCGCCGAGCAGACGCGCGAGCTGAAATCGTTCTGCCGCGAGCGCAAAGCCCAGCCGCAGCGCGTCGACCTGGCGCGTTTCGTGCGCGGGCTCGCGCCGCTGCTCGCCGGCGCGTCGTCGCGCGGCATCGACCTGAGCGTGGTCGGCGATGTCGGCGACGCGTGGGCGCTCGCCGATCCGGGCGAGCTCGAGCAGGTCGTGATGAACCTCGTCCAGAACGCGCAGGCCGCGCTCGAGAGCGGCGCGCCGACGGCCGCCGGCGCGCAGGGCGCGGTGCGCGTGCGCGTGCGCCGCATCGACCTGGCCGCCGCCCGTCCGGGCCATCCCGACGCCGTGCCCGCCGGCAGCTACGCGGTCATCGAGGTCGTCGACGACGGCCCGGGCGTCGCGAGCGACATCGCGCCGCGGATCTTCGACTCGTTCTTCACCACCAGGGGCGAGAAGAGCGCCGGCCTCGGTTTGACCACGTCGCTCGCCCTGGTGCGCCGCAGCCACGGATTCATGGTCGTCGACGTGCCTGCGGACGGCGGTGCCGCGTTCTCGGTGTGGCTGCCGCGCGTCGCGGTCGAGGCGCCGACGCCGACCGGGTCGTTCATCAAGGCGCCGCGCGGCCTCGAATCGGTCCTGCTGGTCGAGGACGATCCGCAGATCGCCGCCGTGATCGCCGAGACCCTGAGCAGCCACGGCTACCGCATCCTGGTCGCGTCCAGCGGCGAGGAGGCGCTCGACGTCTTCCGCACGCACCCGGGCGACATCGGCGTCGTGGTCAGCGACATCGACATGCCCGGCATCAGCGGCTACGAGCTGGCCCAGCGCCTGACGGCGCTGCACCCCGGCACGCGCATCATCCTGATCTCGGGCCACGACTCGCCGCTGCCCGCGGCCCAGGGGCTGATCGCCGCGTTCCTTCCCAAGCCCTTCAGCCCCCTGGCCTTGGCCAAGACCATCCGCGAGGTGGTCAGCGAAGCGAAACATCAGCACGCCTAGCCGCATTCGCGTCGGCCGGCGCGCCCGCAACGATTCCCTGTCCTGACTTCCCGGCGGTCGCGAGGTATGGTGCCAGACCCCGTCAGGATCCGGTCCATGGTCGACTTCCCGCCTCCGCATCCGCGCGTCAGCCATCTGGCCGCCGAGCTGACCCCCTGCGTCAACGACCTGATCGTCCAGCCGCAGGTCCGTCGTTTCCACATCGGCCGCACCAGCGACCTGCGCCGCCGCGCCCGCCGCAGCAGCTGCGACGGCATCGTCTCGCTGCATGGCGAGGACGACCACGCGCTGATCGCCGGCCTCGAGGAGGCCCTGCTCACCCGCTTCGGGGACCATCCCAAGCGAGCCGCCCAGACCGCCACCGGGGCCAACCAGGACACCGAGGTCGAGTCGCGGTTCGTCTACCTGGCGGTGTGGTACCGCCGCTCGTAGCCGCGACCGGTCGTCGCGCCGCGGCGCACCTGCGTGGTTGTTGAACCGTCCGTCCGGGCCGACGCGTGCGTCCCGCCCTCGACCTAGAATCCCTCCCAAAGAGGGATCGGTCATGCTGGTACGCGATGCGATGACACGGGACCCGGCGTCCTGCACTCCGGAGACGTCCCTCGTCGAGGTCGCGCGTCTGATGGTCGCCCACGATTGCGGTGCGCTGCCCGTGATCCGCGACGAGCGCGAGCGCAAGCCGGTCGGCGTGATCACCGATCGCGACCTGGTGGTGCGCGCCGTGGCCGAGGACTCCGACGTGCGCGCGACCACCGTGAACCAGGTGATGTCGAACTCCTGCGTCACCATCGCGCCCGACGCTCCGATCGAGGAATGCTGCCGGGTGATGGAGGCCTACCAGGTGCGCCGCATCCTGGTGGTCGATGAGCACGGCGGGCTGATCGGCATCGTCGCCCAGGCCGATCTCGCGAGCGCCGCGAGCGACGAGGATCTCGCGACGACGATCAAGGAGATCTCGCAGCCGAGCTTCGCGACGACCGGCGCGCTCGCGCCGCTGCGCCCGATCGAGGGCTGAGCCGAGCGCTCAGCGCCGATCGGGCAGGCGGTTGCTCGCGTGCACGAGCGGAGCGAGGCGCTGGATCTCGCGTTCCTGCGCTTCCGCCGTCGCCGTGTCCCCGGCGATCCGCGCGATGTCGCCGAGCGCGGCGCGGAACGGCAGATGCGTCGGATAGCGCGCGACGACCTCGCGCCACTGCGCCAGCGCGACGGGATGCAGCGCGTGGTCGTCGCGCGCGCGCCGCGACAGATGGGCCGCGAGCGAGGCGCGGAAGCCGAGGTGCTCGGGCCAGCGCGCGACGAGCCGCTCGAGCAGCGGCTCCCAGGAATCTGCGCCATCCGGCGCCGCCTGGTTCGCGTGGCGGATGATGGTCAGCGCCTGCGCCGCCGCCGCCGGATCGTCGGGCCAGGTCGTGGCGGTGGCGATCAGCGCGTCGACCGCGCGGCGCGCGAGGTCGAGCGGCGCCGTGGCGGGCGGCAGATCGTACGCGGCCTGCGCGGCGAGCAGCGTCTCGATCGCGCGCTCGTCGACGCCGCTCTCGTCGGTCAGGCGCGCCAACGCGTTGGCGGTCAGCTGCGCCCGATCGCGTTCCTGGCCGCGCCAGGCGCTCCATCCGACCCCGGCCGCGGTCAGCGTCAGCAGGGCGATCGCCGCGCATGCCCAGGGCATCGGGCTGCGCGTCCCATGCGGCGCGCGATCGGCCGACGGCGACACGCCGGCGACGACCACGACCAGCCCGAGCACGCCGACGACCTGCGCGCTGTGCAGGTGGAAGTCGGCGCAGGCATGCGCCAGGCAGCCGGCGACGGCCGCGAAGCCGCACCACGCCGGCGCCGGCGGCAGCCGCGGAGCCTGCGCGACGATCGCGAGCGCGATCAGCGACATCGGCACGAGCCACCACGCGCCGCCCGGCCACGCATCGACGCGGTCGACCAGCGCGCCCACGGCGACCACGACGTAGGCGGCGACCGCTCCGACCGCGGCGACCATCGCCCAGCGGCGGATGGCGACGCCGTCTGCGGGCGCGACCGCCGGCGCGGTGGCCAGGCGGCGCAGGCCGACGATCCACCAGGCGATCAGCAGCGCGGCCGCCGGCACGCCGAGGTCGATCGCCGCCTGCAGCGGTTCGTTGTGCGCGATGATGGTCTCCTCGGCCTCCGGCGCCTTGAGACGCGGATAGTGCAGGCGGAAGCCGTCGATGCCGTGCCCGGTCAGCGGCCGCTCGCCGACCAGCGCCGCTCCCGCGCTCCAGTAGCCGAGCCGCGCGTCGGCGCTGGCGATCGCGCGGGCCCGCACCGCGGACACCGACAGGGCGACGGCCACGACGGCCAGACAGGCGGCGAACACCACGGCGCGGGTGCGCCTGCCGCCCGTGGCGATGGCGGTGAGCGAGGCCGCGACCAAGGCGGCGAGGATGCCGGCCTTGCTGCCGCTGACGGCGAGCGCCGCGGTGCCGGCGGCGGCGAGCGCGGTCAGCCACCACGTCGCCGGCCGGCGCGCGCGCCATGCCGCCCACGCCAGTCCCCACGCCCACGGCAGCACCAGGAGCAGGTACGCCGCCAGCGTGTTGGCGAGCAGGAAGGTGCCTTCGAGGCGCCAGTTGGCGATGCGTTCGTCGACCAGCGCGCGCAGCCGGTCCTCGACCAGCGCCGGATCGTCGACCAGTCGTCGCGCGAGATCCGGGCGCTCCCACGCGACCTGCGCGCCGATGAGCAGGCATTCGCCCGCGAGCCCGGCGATCAGCCCGGCGATGACCCACTGCCGGTGACGGACGATGATCGGCGCGGCGGCGGTCGCGGCGCCGAGCTGCACGGTCCACGAGCACCACGTCGCCCACGCGTCGGCCGGATACGGGCTGCGCCAGCAGCCGATCGCGGCGAGCGCCAGGAACGCGCCGCCGAGCAGCGCCGGCCGGCTGGTCGCGCAGCCGATGCCCGCGACGCCGCGATGGAGCAGGCCGCAGGCGCCGAGCGTCGCCGCCAGCGCCAGGTGGAGCAGGTTCGGCAGGTCGGTCGGCTCGCCGCTCCACAGCAGCGGCCGCAGCAGCGCGAGCGTCACCGCCAGGGTCGCGCCGACCGCCTCGACCGCGCGCGCCAGGCGCAGCGCGCTGGCGGCGTCCGTCCCGTCGTTCACGTCGCGTCGGCGACGGACGCCGTCACTTGCCCTTCTGCTCGCACCAGAACTCGCCCTTCTCCTTGGTGTACATCCACAGCATGTCGTCCGTGACGTCGTCGTTGGAGACGCCGAGCGAGCTGTAGACGCGGATGGCCGCGATGTAGGTGCGGTTCGGGGTCGACGGATGCACCGGCTTGGTGTCGACCTCGAAACGCAGGACGTTCTGGTAGCCGTTGGGGAACTCGTCGAGGATCTGCTCGGCCTCCATCGAGCTCTCGGCCCGCAGGTAGGGACCGCTGCCCTTGGCGAGGCGGTTCAGCGGGATGTTGATCAGCGGCTCCTCGTCGTTGCGCACGTAGCGCGCGTGCAGGAACTGGTACGGCGTCTCCATGAACGGCTGCGCCGATGGATCGCCGAGCGTGTCGTAGCGCTGGATGTAGTTCGAGATCGCGTCGCACACCTGCTGCATGCGCGCCATGGTGTTCGTGATCCGCCCCTTACGGCGCAGGTGCGACAGCGTCGGCACCAGCAGCGCGATCAGGATGACGATGATCAGGATCACGACGAGCAGCTCGATGAGCGTGAAGCCGCGGCGCTGGGACATGGGCGGCCTCACTTGAGCTCGTGCGGGGTGGTCAGCTGGCACTTCAGGTCGCGACCGCCGACCTCCTTCTTGCCCTTCTTGACCCCCTGCCACGGCGGGTTGTCGAAGCCCTTGTCGTCCCACTTGCGGTCGGCCTGGCACACGTCGCACGCCTGCGCCCAGATCTGCGGCAGGATCGTCGACTCCCACTCGTCGATGTCGGCGTTCTTGTAGGTGCCCGGCGCCACCGGCGCGTTCGCCGTGATGTCGTAGGGGATCGGGCCGACGGATGCGATGGCGATGTAGACGCTGCGGTTGTACTGGTACTGGCTGAGGGCGTCGCGGCAGCGCTTGCCGGCGGTGGCGTCGGTCGCCGACGCGGTCGTGCCGCTCGGCTGGTAGATCGCCCAGCCGATCACCAGCGGGTTGCCCCAGGCGTCGTTCCAGCCGCGCTCGGGGCTGCGATCGGTCTTGTAGGCCTCGACCGCCTCGTCCTCGGGCGAGAGCGGATCGTCGGGCGGCAGGATGCCCGACATCTTCATCAGCGTGATCGAGCTGAGTTGCTTGCCGGCGGGCGCGGGCAGCGTGAACGACCGCTTCACGTCCATCAGCTCCATGCTGACCGCGAGGTTCGGATCGAGCGGCGGCGAGGCCGCCGTCGGCTTGAGCAGGTCGTTCTTGCCCCACGGCGTGCAGAAGATGTGCGGCGCGCCCGAGCCGGTCGCGCTGTCGTCGAAGAACACGTTGTCGGGGCGCGAGTCCGCCGCGGCCGCCGCCTGCGGCACGAGCGAGCCGCTCTTGACGTCGAACTGGAAGACGCCGCCGAGGTGGGCGTCGCGCTGCAGGATCATCGCCGCGCTGCCCTCCTGCTGGCCGACCTTGCTCAGGCCGTGCAGGATCGCGTCCATGCGCGACGCGGTCTTCAGCGCCTTGGCGTTGTAGATCACGCCGGGGATGGTCGCGATGAGCAGACCCATGAGGACGCCGATGATCGTGATCACGATCAGCAGCTCGATGAGCGTGAACGCCGGGCGGGAGCGGGTCATTCGGCGACGTCCTGCTTGACGTTGTCCTTGGTGCCGTCGCGGTCGTCCTCGGCGAGGATCGGCTTGGACGGGTCCTCGGGATCGAACAGGTCGGTGGTGCCGTTGCCGTGATGGACGTGGTCGTCGTGCGGCGAGACCAGGTACGCGCCGTCGGCGCCGAGCGAGAGCAGGCGCACGCCGCCGGCCGGCGTGTAGCTGTAGAAGATCTCGCGCTCCCAGGCATCGTAGATCGCCAGGCCGCGCAGGCGGTAGCGGAGCCACGGATCGCCGTTGTCCTCCTGCACGCGGCCCGGCTCCCAGAAGTCGGGACGCGGGTCCTTCTTCAGGCCCTTGCGACCGTCCCAATCGGTGTGGTCCTGCGACCACACCAGGTCGCCCATGATCAGGTTGTCGTCCTGGCGCTTGGGATCGGTCGGATCGGGCGCGTAGGTCGGATCGCTCGGCGACGCGAACATCGCCTTGAGCGACGACAGCTCGCCCTGGATGCCGCTCGAGCCGAACAGGTAGTCGATCGCCTTCTTGTTGTCCTCGGGCAGGCCGATCGCGGTCGTCACCTCGGGCGGGATCAGCGAGACCATGTGACCGGCGTACGGCGAGTACGACGTCGGCGCCGGGGTCGGCGTCGCGGCGTAGACCAGCGGATCGCCGACATCCGCGCGCGGCTTCGGCCGGGCGACATTGAAGTAGCGCGACACGTAGCTCTGCTGCGAACCGATCACGCCCATCATGCCGCGCGGCATGCCGATCAGTCCCGGCGCTTTGGCGTCGCAGAAGACGTCGTCGTCCATGAACGCGCGGTTCTTGTCGCCGCCATTGAGGTACCACTCCTCGGCGCCCTTGTAGGTCGGCGCGCCGACCGTTCCGGGCGTGATCACCGTCGAGTAGTCCGGCGTGCCCGGAGGCGACGGCGGCTGGTTGCGGCCGCGCCAGCCGCGGAACTCGAAGCCGCCGAACCCGGTCGGCCGGTGCGAGCCCGCGAACGGGTGCTCGGCCGCGCTGATCGAGCCGCCCTTGCTGGCCACGGTCAGCTCGATGCCCTTGCGCACCGCCGCGAGGATCGTCGCGGTCTTCGCCTTCTTCGAGCCGATGCCCAGCGCGTTGGCGCCGAACAGCAGCATCGAGGCGAGCGTGACGATGATCGCGAGGACGATCAGCATCTCGATCAGGGTGAAGCCGCGGCGCGCGGCGTCCGCGTCAGAGGTCCTGCACATTGGCGAGCCCGATCTGGTAGATGGCGATGGCCGAGGTGTAGCGGCCGTCGGTGGTGCGCAGGGTGAGGTGGCGCAGGTCCGATGGGAAGACGGTCGGCAGGTTGATGCCGGTGATCGCCGCCGGATCGACGCCCGGGCCCGCCGGATCGACGCCGACGTTCACGTTGGGCGAATCCGGCTGCGGCGGGCCCGAGTTCGGCCGGATCGGATACCCGGTGCGGAACTGGTAGAACCAGCCGAGCTCAGGCGGGCTCTGGCTCTCGAGCGGCTTGACGTTCGGGCTCGCCGGATCCTGCACGGTGCCGGTGAAGACGATCACGTTGCGGTTGAAGAGCAGCTTGCTGACCGGGATCGGCTTGCCGTTCTTGAGCTCGTCCGGGCGCGACCGGTAGGTGGCGAACAGCGTGCGGTCGTCGTTGGCGTTCCACTGCTTCTGGACGTAGATGTCCGCCTTGGTGCACGTCGTGCCCCAGGTCAGGGCGACGTAGTTCGGCTGCTCGTCGCCGACGATGACCAGGCCGAAGTACGCCCGGTCCGCCGGCGGCGTCAGCGACGTCGGCGCCGGCCGCGTGCGCGCGAACTGCCGCGCCTGCGACGAGACGCGCATGATCGCGTTGGCGGCGTCGTTGACGCTGCCCTTGCGCATCGCGCCGACCAGCCCCGGCACGGCCAGGCCGATCAGCACGAGGATGACGATCAGCACGACCATCAGCTCGATGGCGGTGAAGCCGGCGCGCGCGCGCGCGGCGCGGCTGCTCTTTTCGGCCGTGTCAGTCGGCATGTTCGGCGCTCTCCCAGCTGGTGATGTCGTCCTTGGTGCCGTGCGTCTTGTCCGGGCCGATCGACCAGATGCCGAAGCCCGACGGGCCGTAGACGTCCGCGCCGAAGGCGATGCGCAGCGGCTCCTTCCACTCGTCGATCACCTGCCGCACGTCGTTGACGTTGCGCTTGGCGATCGGCGGCTGGGTCATGGCGATGAAGCCGGAATAGCCCGAGTCGATGAGGGTCTGCGAGAAGTTGCCGCCGGCGGCCAGCTCCTTGACCGGATCGCCGTCGAGCTTGCCGTCGCCGGCCATGGTCATGCTGGTGCCGAGTCCGCCGCCGTTGAGGTCGAACAGCCGGCCGATGCGCGGCACGTAGGTGTACGGAGGCGTGGCCCCCTGCCGGACATTGACCTGCCACGTCCGCGTCGGGTACGAGGCGATCGCCGTCGCCACCGCGTTGACCAGCGTGCGCGTGGCGTTGACCATCGAGCGCTTCTTCATCGCCAGCATCGTCGGGATGCCGATCGCCGCGAGCACGGCGATGACCGAGATCACCACCATCAGCTCGATCAGCGTGAAGCCGCGGCGCGGCCGCGCCGACCGTCGCGTCGATCTACGAGTGCAGGACAAGGCAGGACCCTCCGATGAAGGCGATGACGCCCACCTGGTGCGCGACGAAGAGCTCGACCGGCGACAGCCGGCGCAGGAGCGTCGGCGCGACCAGGCGCGTTGCCCAGGTCGCGCCGAGGACGACGGTGCCGAGGACCAGGCAGGTCCAGCCGGCGATCTGGGCGAGGTCGGAATCGACCGCCTGCGCCAAGGCGAGGATGGTCAGCGCCAGCGACGCGATCACCGCGCCGCCGTAGACCAGGTCGCGCGTGCGCACGGCCTGGCGCGCCAGGCCGTGCAGCACCAGCGACAGCGGCGCGACCGCCAGCGCCGCCGCGGCCAGCCAGTGGTGCCACTCGAAGCTCTGGTGGAACGAGGCGACGATGACCAGCGCCGCCGGCAGCCCGGTGAGGCGCATCAGCGCGGCGCTCAGCGGCGAATCGGTGGCCGGCGCCGGCTCGGCCTCGGGCGGCAGCGCGCCCATGACGCGGCTGACGAACGCCTCGTCGGCGCGCGTCGCCAGGGCCTCGCCGCGGCGGCTGAGCGCGCGCTCGAGGGCGAGGTAGCGGTTCAGGCGCGCGGCCTCGGCGGACTCGCCGTCGGCCGGCTCGGCGGCGACGCGCGCCGCCTCGGCCAGCAGGGCGCGATCGTCATCGCTCAGCGCGACCCGGATCGGCTGGGCGGCGGTCACGACGCGGCTCCCGGCTGGATCTCGCGCGCGCCGCGGCCGGTGATGCACGCCAGCAGCATCTCGCGTCCGCGCTGCAGGCGCTTGCGCACGACCTCCTCGCTGGCGCCGAGCTCGCTGGCGATCTCGGCGCAGCTCTTGGAGTCGAAATAGAACAGCTCGAGCGGCCGGCGCATGAGGTCGGCCAGGCGCGGCATGCACTGGCGCAGCGCGGTCAGCACATCCCCGCCGGCGTCGCGGTCGGCGTCGTCCCAGACGCAGTGCAGGGTCTCGAGCCCTTCGAGCACCTCGGCGTCGACCGGCTGCTCGTGGCGCGCCCGTTTCCACTCGAGGTACTTGAAGCGGATGATGCCGCGCATCCACGCGGCGAAGTCGCGCGCCGGGTCGTAGTCGGGCAGGCGGCGGTAGGCGATCACGAAGGCGTCCTGCACCAGATCCTCGGCGGCGGCGCGATGGCGTACCAGGGCGTGGGCGTAGACGATCAACCGGGCATGGTGCTCGCGCACCAGGATCTCGAAGGTCGCACGTCGCCTGGGGTCTTCCATCGGCCGCTCACCGGAGATTGGCGGGGCGGCGACCCGAAGTGACGAGCCGGTTGACGTCCAAGCCCGGTGGCACTCGGCTCGTATGACACACGCGGCCCGCTGCGCGGGTCCCCCGGGCCTCGTCGGGACCCCGGATGCGTCCACCAAACGAAACGGCCCGCGGTTGGAGCCGCGGGCCGCCGAGCGTCAAACCGGCAGGGCCTCCCCAGGCTTACTGCACCATCTCGACGCGCAGATTGTCCTCTTCGGCGCTCTCGTCGTCGCCTTCGGGGGCGCGATCGCTGGCGTCGGTCTGGAAGTTGCCATCGGGTCCCGGGGTGAAGCGGAAGACGCCGTCGTAGCCCGCCGACTGCAGGACGACCGCGCCCGAGGCGTTGATGCTGTAGAGGATCTCGCGGTGCCAGGCGTCGTAGACCGCCAGGCCGCGCAGGCGGTACGCCTTCCAGTCCGGCTCGCCCTCGTACGGCCCGAGGTTGATCACGCCGTCCTGGATCAGGCCTGCGCGGTAGTGGACGTCGCCGTCGCGCGGATCGGGGCCGGTCGCCGACCAGACGCGGCCCTCGTTGTCGAGCCCGCCGCGGGCGCTGGGCGCGCGCAGACGGTGATCCGAGCGGTCATCGATCGGCGCGCTGATGGCGCCCATCGACAGCAGCTCGCTCTGCACGTTGCTGCTGCCGAACAGGTAGTCGAAGGTCTTGTGGCCGTCGCCCGAGGTGCTGTCCGGCTGGACCAGGTGGTCGCGGTCGGCGTAGGTCGCCGCGTCGTACGGACCGCGCAGGTGGCGCGTCGCCGACGGCGGACGCATCAGGCGGCGGTAGCGCGTCACGGACTGCTGCGGATCGCCGATCACGCCGAGCTCGCCGCGGGTCATGCCGTAGATGTGCGGCGTGGTGCGGTCGGCGTAGCGGTCCTCGGCCATCAGCACGCGGTCCTGGTCGCTGGTCAGGTACCACTCCTCGACGCCGGTGATGCCTTCGCGATCGCGGTCGAGCAGGCGCAGCTCGCCGCCGATGAGGTTGCCGTTCACGTCGAGCGTGCGGCCGCGGATGCCGAGGAAGTCGGCGCGGCCCGGACGCGAGCCGGCGAGCGGATGCTCGGACGGGCTGAGCAGCGCGCCGCGGCTGGCGACCGTCAGCGACATGCCCTTCGCCAGCGTCGCCAGGACGGTCTGGGTCTTGGCGCGCTTCGAGCCGATCTCGAGCGATCGGGCCGCTCCCAGCGTGAACGACGACAGCGTCGCCGCGATCGCGACCACGATCATCACCTGGGCGGTCGAGGTCGCGCTGCGAGAGAGGGGCATGGGCGTTTCCGAGCGGTGGAGAAGGCGCGGGGAGGTCGTCGGGTGAAGGTGCTGGAGGCGGTGCTCGCGAAGGTGTGGCGAAGGTGCTGCGACGGGGGCGCGACGTCGGCTGATTGACGTGTCCGGAGCCGTGGTCGAGCCCCCGTCCCCGACTGAGGGCAAATTATTTCCCGGGGGGGCTTCGACAAGCGGCTCGCGAAGCGTTTGGAACGTGCTGGTCACTCACCCCCTGCGTTCAACCGGTGCAGACGTCGACGTCGACGCGCGCCTCGGCCTAAATCGCTCCCCTGAGGATACCTGCGAAGCCCCTGCTGGACCACTCCCAGCCCTCCGCCACCGTCCGGCATGCCCTCCGTCGCAGTCGTCGGCGCCTCCCCGAAACCCGATCGTCCCAGTCACCAGGCCGTGGTCGGCTACCAGGCCCGCGGGTGGGTCGTCTGGCCGGTCAATCCGGCGGGTCAGGCGGTCGCCGGCCTGGCCGCGGTGAAGACCCTCGCCGAGCTGCCCGGGAAGCCGGACATCGTCACCATGTACGTCAATCCGCAGACCGGCGTGACGATGCTCGACCAGATCGTCGCGAGCGCTCCGCAGGCGCTGTGGCTGAACCCCGGCGCCGACGGCGAACCGATCGCGTCGGCGGCGCGCGCACGCGGGCTGCGCGTCGTCGAGGCCTGCAACCTCATCGCGCTGCGCATGGGCGATCCGCTGGCGCAGGCGCTGCGCGGCTGAGCGCCTCGCGGCCAGGATCCTTCGCCGCCGGACGAGTAAACACGGTCGACCGGCGACCGCCCGACCCGCATCGTCGTCGCCCGCGCCCTGATCCGAGCGCGCGCCGGAGACGACGATGCAGACCCAGCCGCACCGCGACCTGCGCTTCTTCCCCGTGCCGGAGGACCGCGCGCGCCGCCGCCTGAGCGCGCAGCAGGTGCGCGACTTCAACGCCCGCGGCTACCTCGCCGGGCTGCCGGTCTTCGCACCGGACGAGGTCGTGCGCAACCGCGCCGCGTTCGACGACCTCCTCGCCCAGGCCGCGCGCCTGGGCATGCACAACTACCAGCTCACCAACTACGAGCGGATGTGCGCCTGCATCCACGACCTGGTGACGGCGCCGGCGCTGCTCGACCACGTCGCCGACATCCTCGGCGACGCGTTCGTCTGCTGGGGCACGCACTGCTTCTGCAAGATGCCCGGCGACCCCAAGGCGGTCACCTGGCACCAGGACGCGACCTACTGGAACCTCTCGCCGTCGAAGACCGTCACCGCGTGGCTGGCGATCGACGACGCCGACGTCGGCAACTCGGCGGTGCGCGTCATCCCCGGCTCGCACCTGCTCGGGCCGCTGCCCATGCGGCAGAGCCGCGACGACGAGAACAACGCGCTGTGGCTGACCACCGACGGCGCCGAGGGCCACGGCGCGGCGGAGTCGATGTGCCTGCGCGCCGGCGAGATCTCGCTGCACACCGACCTGCTGCTGCACGATTCGCTGCCCAACACCTCGACGCGCCGGCGCTGCGGCCTGGCCATCCGCTACTGCACGACCGACGTGCGCATCGCCGGGGGCGGCGGGCGTTCCGCGGTGATCTGCCGCGGCGTCGATCCGGAGGGCTACTGGCAGCCGATGCCGCGGCCGGACGGCGACACCATCACCGCGACCACGGTCCCGGTCGAGACCAGCGTCTCGCGCGCGGTCGACGCCTACGCGCGGCCCTGACGCTCAGCGCTGGAAGGCCTCGACCAGCACCAGCGGGACGTCGTCGCCGTCCTTCACGCGCATCCCGTCCGACTCGATGTAGCCGGCGTCGCCGATCAGGCTCAGCCAGGCCCCCTTCGCGGTATCGGCCGGGCCCGAATTCGCGGTCAGGAGATCGACGACCACCATGTCCGACTCGGGGATGGTGGTGATCTCGCCGTTGGCGGTGTCGACGGCGAGGGCGGAGAACGTCTCGTCCGCCGCGTCGCGGCCGACGGCGACGGCGACGCGCTGGCTGCCGTCCGCGGCGGGCAGCGCGCCGAGCACGCGTCCGCACAGGGCGAAGCGCTTCTCGCCGACGAAGCGCCGGCCCTCGCCGAGCGCGAGCACCGCCTCGGAGCGGCCGCCGAAGCGCGGCGCGCTGTCGACGTGCGCCGCATCGGCGGGCACCAGCTCGACGTCGCCGCCGCCGAACAGGCTGGCGACGATCAGGACGACGACGACCAGGGCGGCGATGCCCATGCCGATGCGCGCCGCGGGCTTGGCGTGCCACGGCGCGACGACCTCGTCCTGCGGCGACTTGCCGCACGAGCGGCAGGTCTCGCGGCCCGGCTTGTTGCGCGCGTCGCAGTGCGGGCAGGTCCACAGGTCCTTGCCCTGGCCCGGCGCGATGTCGGCGTCGCCGGGATCGGCGGCCGGCGCGGCGGGCGCGGCCTTCGTGGCGCGTCCCGTGCCCGGCTGACGCGCGGCAGGCGCCGCCGCCGGAGCGACCGGCGCCGCGGTCGGATCGAGCGTGACCTTGGTCCCGGCGAACGGATCGAAGGCGGGCCCGGCGGCGGCGGCGGGCGGCGGCGGCCCCGCCTTCTTCGCCGGCTTCGGCTCGTCCTCGATGAATCCGGGCAGGTCGTCGTTGGCCATGGTGTCCTCAGTGAGCGCCCGCGACGCGCGCGCCGACAGCCTGGCGGACCGAGACCGCCAGGTCACGCGCGGCGTCGGCGTCGGGCGCCTCGGCGATGATACGGCTGACCGGCTCGGTGCCGGAGGCGCGCAGGTGGACCCAGCGGTCGGGCCACATCAGCTTGATGCCGTCGCGCACGTCGATCTCGGCGCCGCGCGCGAGCGCATGGGCGCGCACCGGCTCGATGGCCGCCGCGACCTGGGCGCGATCGAGCGCGATCTTCTCCTTGTGCATCGCGTAGCGCGGGATCTCGGCCAGGGCATCGCCCAGGCCGAAGCCGCGGCGCGACAGGAAGTCGAGCACCAGCGCCATGCCGATCTGGCTGTCGCGGCCCATCACCACGCGCGGATCGATGACGCCGCCGTTGCCCTCGCCGCCGATCGCGGCGTTGTTCGCCTGCATCGCGTCGACGACGTGCGCCTCGCCGACCTTCGCGCGCACCACGCGCCCGCCCGAGCGCTTCGCCACGTCCTCGAGCATGCGGCTGGTCGAGAGGTTGGTGCACGCCACCGGCCCCTGTCCGCCGGCGCTGCCGGCCGCGAACTTCGCCGCGGCGGCGAGCACCAGCGTGTACTCCTCGCCGATGAACGTGCCGTCGGGCGCGATGATCGCGAGACGGTCGGCATCGGGATCCTGGACGAAGCCGAGGTCGGCGCCGACCGCGCGCACCACCGCGCCGGTCTCGGTGACGTTGGCGGCGTTGGGCTCCGGATCGCGCGGGAAGGGCAGGTCGGGACGCGTGTACAGCGTGGTCACGCGGCAGCCGAGCTGCGCGAGCAGGTCCGGCGCGATCACCGAGCCCGCGCCGTTGACGCTGTCGATGACGACGTGGAAGGCGCGCCGCCGGATGCGCTCGGCGTCGACGGCGGCGAGCACGCGCGCGATATGCACGCGCAGCGCGTCGCCGTGGCTGCGCGCGCGGCCGACCTTCTGCCAGCCCACCCAGCGCGGCGCGCGCTCGTACTCGGCCAGCAGGCCATCGAGCTGGACCTGGTCGATGTTGCGCCCGGTGCCGGCGAAGAACTTGAGCGCGTTCCACTGCACCGGGTTGTGGCTGGCGGAGACCTGGATGCCGCCGGCGGCGCCGAGCTCGCCGATGGTGATCGGCACGGTCGGCGTGGGCACGAGCCCGATGTCGATCACCTCGCAGCCGACGCCGCGCAGCCCGGTCGCCACCGCCTGCGTGAACAGCTCGCCGGTCGGGCGGCTGTCGCGGCCGACCACGACCGGGCCGCGATCGGCTATCGCCACGCCGTAGGCCGACGCCAGCGCCATGATCTGGTCGACGTCCAGGCTCTCGCCGACGACCCCCCGCACGCCCGAGACCGAGACCACGCAGCGCAGGGGCTTCACCGTCATGGCGCCCAGCCTCCGGACCGGCCCGACCGATTGCAATTGCCTGGAGCTTCGGCCCCTGCGCGAATGAGGTCGCCGGAGGTGGCCCTGGATCGCATCGCCTTCGGTGGACACTGGAGGGCCATGGCCGCGACCGCTCCGATGTCCCTGTCCGCCGCCGCCACCCGTCGCCTCAAGGCGCCGCGCATGCGCGGTACGTTCGCCCTCGTCGACGCCGCGCGCCGCCAGCTCGCCCTGCTCGCGGTCGCCGACGGCGTCGGGCAGGCACGCATCGCCTGGCTGGTCGACCCGGCGACCCAGGTGATCGAGGACGCGCGCTTCCTCGCGTTCGGCAGCCTCGCCAGCCACCCGGTCGCCGACGCCTTCACCGAGCTGGCGCGCGGCCGCACCGTCGCCGACGCCTGCCGGCTGAGCGAGGAGCAGGTCGAGTCGCTGCTGCGCGACGATCCGATGACCCCCGCCTTCGGCGGTGACGGCGCCGCCCCCCTGGCCTTCCTCCGCGACCTGCAGGAGCGCGCCCTCGCCGAGTCGACGCGCCTGGTCGTCCCGCCCAGGCCGACCGACGCGCCGCGCTACGAGCGCAAGCGCAAGGCCGACTGGAGCGACGAGGACGCTCGCTGGCTGCCGCTGTCGCTGATCAAGAAGTCCGGCCTCATCGAGGACGAGATGCGGCGCGTCCTGCGCGACCGCGCCGAGCGCCAGGACCTGGCGTGGACGCTGCGCTACATCAACGACGACTTCCGCGTCGTCGTCGAGTTCAGGAACCTCCCCGAGGAGCAGGTGCCGACGCTGGCCAAGTTCCTCGAGGATGCGCTGCGCGCGCGCGTGCACGCGCAGATCGTGGTCGAGCCGTACGACCCCGCGCTGCACGAAGGAAAGAAGCCATGACGACGCCCGACGACGACCAAGCGTACAAGTACGGCTTCTCGACCGCGGTCGAGGCCGTCACCTTCGGCCGCGGCCTGAACGAGGACGTCATCCGCGCGATCTCGAACGCCCGCGACGAGCCGGCGTTCCTGCTCGAGTTCCGGCTCAAGGCGCTGAAGACCTTCCTGGCGATGGAGGAGCCGACCTGGGCGGCGGTCGACTACCCGAAGATCGACTTCCAGCAGCTCCAGTACTACTCCGCGCCGCGCAAGGCGGGCGAGAAGGACAAGGCCAAGTACGACTCGCTGGCCGACGTCGATCCCGACGTCATCGCCACCTTCGAGAAGCTCGGCATCCCGCTCGGCGAGCAGAAGGCGCTGGCCGGCGTCGCGGTCGACGCGGTGTTCGACTCGGTCTCGGTCGCGACCACGCACCAGAAGCGCCTATTCGACGCGGGCGTGATCTTCTGCTCGTTCAACGAGGCGGTGCACCAGTTCCCGGCGCTGATCGAACGCTGGCTCGGCAGCGTCGTGCCGGTCGCGGACAACTACTACGCGGCGCTGAACAGCGCCGTGTTCTCGGACGGCTCGTTCGTGTACATCCCGCCGTACGTGCGCTGCCCGCTCGAGCTGTCGACGTACTTCCGCATCAACAACACCGAGGCCGGCCAGTTCGAGCGCACGCTGATCATCGCCGACGTCGGCGCCTACGTCAGCTACCTCGAGGGCTGCACCGCGCCCAAGTCGTCGAAGCACCAGCTGCACGCCGCGGTCGTCGAGCTGGTCACGCTCGACGAGGCGGAGATCAAGTACTCGACGGTGCAGAACTGGTACGCCGGCGACCGCGCGACCGGCGAGGGCGGCGTCTACAACTTCGTCACCAAGCGCGGCGCCTGCCGCGGGCGCAACTCCAAGATCTCGTGGACCCAGGTCGAGACCGGTAGCGCGATCACCTGGAAGTACCCGTCGTGCATCCTGCAGGGCGACGGCTCGGTCGGCGAGTTCTACTCGGTGGCGCTGACCAACGGGAAGATGCAGGCCGACACCGGCACCAAGATGGTCCACCTCGGCCGCGACACGCGCTCGACGATCATCTCCAAGGGCATCGCCGCCGACTCCTCGAGCAACGTCTACCGCGGCCTGGTGCGCGTCCATCCCAAGGCCGAGAACGCGCGCAACTACACGCAGTGCGATTCGATGCTGGTCGGCAAGAACTCGACCGCGCACACCTATCCCTACATCGACGTCAACAACCCGACCGCGCAGGTCGAGCACGAGGCGTCGACCTCGAAGATCAGCGAGGACCAGCTCTTCTACTTCACCAGCCGCGGGGTGTCGGAGGAGGACGCGATCAGCGCCATCGTCAGCGGCTTCTGCAAGGAGGTGCTGGCGGTCCTGCCCCTGGAGTTCGCCGCCGAGGCGCACAAGCTGCTGACCCTCAAATTGGAGAACTCGGTCGGCTGAGCGCGCTCGCCCCGATCGGTGCGCACGATGCTCGCAATCGACAACCTCTCCGCCTCGGTCAACGACCACAAGATCCTCGACGGCCTCACGCTGCACGTGAAGGCGGGCGAGGTCCACGCGATCATGGGACCCAACGGCTCGGGCAAGAGCACCCTCGCCAAGGTCGTCGCCGGCCATCCGGCGTTCGCCGTCACCGGCGGCTCGGTCGCCGTCGACGGCGTCGACCTGCTCGCGCTCGAGCCGGAGGAGCGAGCGCACCAGGGCGTGTTCATCGGCTGGCAGTACCCGATCGAGGTGCCCGGCGTGAACAACGCCGAGTTCCTGCGCCTGGCCTACAACGCCAAGCGCAAGGCGACGGCGCAGCCCGAGCTCAGCGCGAAGGACTTCGACCGCCTGCTCGACGAGCGGATGGCCGCGGTCGAGGTCGATGTCGCGTTCAAGGACCGCCAGCTCAACGCCGGCTTCTCGGGCGGTCAGAAGAAGCGCAACGAGATCCTGCAGATGGTCGTGCTCGAGCCGAAGCTCGCGATCCTCGACGAGACCGATTCCGGCCTCGACGTCGATGCGCTGCGCGCCGTCGCGCGCGGCATCAACGCCTTCCGCTCGCCGACCCGCGCGATCGTGCTGATCACGCACTACGAGCGCCTGCTCGAACTGGTCGAGCCCGACGTCGTCCACGTGCTCTCCGCCGGGCGCATCGTCGCCTCGGGCGGCAAGGAGCTGGCGCGCCGCATCGAGACCCAGGGCTACGACGGGCTGGTCGGCGGCGATGCCTGAGGCGGCCGCCGCAACCGACTGGGCCGGGCTGCGCGCCCGCGCCGCCGCGCGCGTCGCGACCATCGGCCTGCCGACCCAGGCGCACGAGGACTGGCGCTACGTCGACGTCGCCCCGCTGGCGAAGCCGCCGGAGCACGCGCCGCGCGGCGCCGACGCCGCCGCGGTCGCCGCGCACCGCGTCCCCGGCCTGCCCTGCGTGACGCTGGTCGACGGCGCGCCCGTGCCGTCGCTGTCCGACCGCGGCGGCATCGGCGGCGTCCTGGTCGACGACCTGTGGGAACAGTCCGACGCCGTCGCCTGGCGCGCGCGCTGGTCGGCCGAGGTCGATGCCGCCGACGACGCGACGCTGTGCTGGTCGCTGGCCGATCTCGCCGGCGCGCCGCGCATCCGCGCGCGCGGCCCGGGCGCCGCCCTGCAGATCCTGAGCCTCGCGACCGGCGCCCGCTCCGGCGCGCGGATCGTCATCGAGGTCGCCGCCAACGCCGAGCTGCGCGTGGTGCTGTCGCACGTCGAGCTGCAGCCGTCGCGCTCGTCGATCGCGATCGACGTCGTCCTCGGCGCCAACGCCACGCTGGTGGTCGACGAGCTGCAGTACGCCGTCACCGGCGACGCCGCGCAGTGCTTCCCGTCGATGCACGCGAGCGTCGGCCGCGACGCGCGCCTGACCTGGACCAGCGTCGCGCTCGGCGGCGGCGTCGTCCGCCTGCGCAGCCAGGTCGACCTCGTCGAGCGCGGCGCCGAGGCGACGCTCGCCGGCGTGCACGTGCTCGACGAGCGCCGCCAGGCGCACACCTGGCTGCGCCTCGCCCACCGCGTCGGCGACACCAACAGCCGCCAGGTGTTCAAGACCGTCGCCGGCGGCCGCTCGCGCGCGAGCTTCGACGGCCGCGTGCTGATCGCGCACGGCGCCGACCGCGCCAACGCCGAGCAGATCAACCGCAACCTGCTGCTCTCGCGCGAGGCGCGCGTCGATACCCGGCCGCAGCTCGACATCCTCGACGACGACGTGAAGGCCAGCCACGGCGCGACCATCGGGCAGATCAGCCCGGACGAGCTGTTCTACCTGCGCGCTCGCGGCATCCCGGCGGCGGTGGCGCAGGAGGCTCTGGTGCGCGGGTTCGTCGACGAGGTCGTGGCGATGCTGGCGGATGCGGGCGCGCGCGCGCTCGCGGCGCGGCGCATCGGCGTCCGCCGCTGAATCGACGCCAGCGCACGGCGATCGCGGCGCCAGCGGCGAAGCCGACCGCTCCCGCAACGGCGGCTGCCGACGGCACGACCGGACGCGTCGATCGCCGGCGACCGTCTAGCCGTTCGTGAAGACGAGCGCGCCGACGATCCGGACCACGCCGTTGTCGTAGCCGACGTGGATCTCGACGTCGCCATCGCCGTCGCGGTCATCGACATGCAGCGCGTTGTTGCCGCCCAGCGCCGCGCCGACGAATCCGGAGCGCCACAGCTCGCTCCCAGTCGAGGACCGGATGACATGCACGGCATCGTCCGACCCGGCGTAGACGATCTCGGCGACGCCGTCGCCGCTGACATCGCGCACGGACAGCGCGCGCGGGTAGGCGGCGAGGCGGTCCAGTCGGCGCAGGACCGCGCGGTCGGGGCCGTCCAGCACGGTGATGCCGATCGCCGATCCGAGCACGATGTCCAGGCGACCATCGCCGCTGAGATCGGCCAGCGTCAGCGTCTCCGAGGGCTCGACCCGCTCCGGGTCGTGCATGAGTCCCGTCGCGCCATCGAAGAGGTACACGCCGTCGCCGGTGGTGACCGCGTCGCAGATGCCGTCACCGGTCACATCGCCGGCGACCAGGTTCGGTACGCCTGCGGCGATGATGAGCGGCGATTGCCAGAGCACCGCGCCGGTCGCTCCATCCATCCGCGCGAGTCCCGTCGAGGTCCGCACCAGCACGCGCTGCGATCCGGTGCCAGGCAGGATCACCACCCGCTGGATCGGATGCAGAGCCGGCCACCAGTCGTGCAGCAGCGCGCCGGTCGCCCCGGAGAACACCAGCAGGCACGCCGGGCTCGACCCGCCGCCGACGACGATGTCGCTATCGCCGTCCCCGTCGGCATCGCCGATCGCGAGGCCGTTCGGCGACACGTTCCCGATGCCGGCCGCGGGGGCGCGCCAGCGCAGCGCTCCGGTCGCGTGGTCGAAGACGCTCAGCGATCCGCCGTAGTACCAGGGAACGGTGCCGCCGAGCGCGAGGACGACGAGCTCGTCGACCCCGTCGTCGTCCACGTCCCCGACCGCGACCGCCACGGTCGCACCGTAGATCATCGGGTTCGTCCATTCGCTCTGCTGCGTGACGGCGTCGCTGACCACGACCGAACCGGGGCCGGCGGAATTCCCGCGGCTCGCGGTGGCGACCTCCGGGTGGCCGTCGCCATCGAGGTCGCCGACGGCGATCCCGGCGATGCCGCCCGAGCCGGGCTGGATCGCCCACACCTCGAGGCGCGTGCGCACGTCGACGCCGTGCACCTCCCATCCCTGGCCGTCGCCCCACAGCACTTCGGGACGCGCATCGCCGGCGACGTCGGCCAGCGCGAACGATCCGATGTCGCCGAACACGGATATCTCCCACGGGCGGGTCCGCGTCGTGACGTCGTAGCACG
>DASPLE010000191.1:0-7861 GCA_035627695.1 Planctomycetota bacterium | reverse complement strand
GGCTGTGCCGCGGCCGTTCGGCGCTCAAGCAACGTCTCGACGAGATCCTGGCGGGGGAACTGTGAGCACCGTGGACCACGACGACCATCTCGCCTGCGCCGACGCCGAGGCGCTGCTGCCGCTGGTGGCCGACGGCACGCTCGACGCCGAGGCCGATGCGCCGCTGTTCGCGCACCTCGCCGGCTGCGCGCGCTGCCAGGAATCGCTCGCGCGTCACGACCTGATCTCGCTCGCGCTGGCGCAACCGTCGTTCGTCGCTCCGTCGCGATCCCGCCTGCGCCTGGTGCCGCGCGCGGCATGGGCGCCGCTCGCCGCGGCCGCCGCGCTGCTGATCGCGTTCGGCGGGTGGTGGTCGCTGCGCGACGACGTCGCCGCCGCCGAGGTCGTCGCCGGGATCGACGAACCGGTCATCGAGCGCGAGGTCATCCGCATCGAGCAGCCGAGCGGGATCCCCGCGTACCTCGTGCTCGAAGGTGATCGACGCACGCTGGTGACCTCGGATGCCGGCGAGGATGCTGATCGTCCCGCCCAGCCGCAGCCGGTGGTCCTGCAGCGCTACTGAGCCGATCGCGTCGCGACGCTCCGCGGCGCGTTTCGAGTCGTTGATGCATCGGCACATCGCGGCGGGAATGGATGTCGTCTGGACATGGACAAGGGCAGCCACGCGGCTGCCCTTGTCGTCGTCGATCGGCTCTGCCGACGCTTACAGGTCGGGCAGATCGCTGGCCGGCTCGGCCGCCGGCTTCGGCTTCGCCGGTGCCGGCTTCTCGACCTCGGGTTCAGGCTGCGCGGCCGGTTCCGGTTCGGCTTCGACCGCGGGCTCCTCGGCCGGTTCCTCGCTCGCCGGCTCCTCGCTCGGCTCCTCGGCCATCGCCGGTTCCTCGCTCGGCTCCTCGGTCACCGCTTCGCTGTCCGATTCCGGAGCGGCGGCGGGCGTCGCGTCCGACGCTGCGGCCTTCGCGGCATCGAGCGAAGCCCTGGTCGCATCCGCAGCCGCCTTCGGCGCGGCGACAGCCGGCGCCTCGGGCGCGACCGCCGGTGCCGCAGGAGCGGCGGGCACCTCGATCGTGCGGGCATCGGGATACGGCGCTTCCCAACGCGTGCGCGCGAGCTCCTCCTCGGCCTCGCGCTTCGAGAGCTTCTTCTCCTTCATCAGCTCCTGCAGCTTGGCCTCGCGCGCCGGACCGGCGCTGCTGGCGTAGCTCTGGCTCCACGCGCGATGCATGGCGTCGAGGTTGTTCCAGGTGTCGTCGCCCAGGCCGAGGCGCAGCAGTTCGGCGGCGCGGGCGAGGTCGGAGTAGCAGCCGTCGATCTGCCACTGCTCGATCACCGGGATCTGGCCCTCGACGTCCGCGGGACGCAGGTGCTGGTCGGCGACGAGCAGCTCCTCGTACAGCGCCTGGAGCTGCTGCTCCTCGGGCAGCGCGGCGCGCTGACCGGCGACCGCGGCGGGCTCGCCCTTCTTGCGCTTCTTGCCGTCCTGCGGCGCCGGCGCGGGCGTGCGGTGCAGCTCGCCCGACATGACCTTCGCGTCGATCTCGCCGAGGAACGCGTGGACGCGCGCGAAGAGGTCGCCGGCGCGGCTGCGCGCGTCGTGGACGCTCGTCATGCCGTAGGCGGGGATGACGCGGTCGATGAGATGCGACCCGGGCGTGTCCGCGGTCGGTGCCCGCGCTGGCGTCGGCTGCATGGTCTCGACGCCGCTCGCGGCGAGCACGATGGCCAAGAGCGGGATCGGACGACCGAGGGTACGGCGCAGGGACATGCAGGCTCCTTCAGCGACGACGGGGGGACAGGACGGACTGGCATCGGATGCCCTGCCAGCGCCGAAACAAGGCGACCTGCCCGGTCCGTCGCCGTCTGTTGCAAACACCGCTGCGCGCACGCCCTGCATCCGGCCGCATCGTCGCCCTTGCGGCGCCGGCGCGGCCGGGACCGTCGCGCGCCATGCTGCCCTACAGCCCGAGCACGGTCGCCGAAGCCCTGCATGCCGTGCTCGACCAGGCCGCGGCGCGGCATGGACGCGCGACGCTGGCGATCCCCGGCGGCCGTTCTCCCGGGCCGGTGCTGACGGCGCTGGCCGGGATGGTCGAGCCGTTCCTGCGTCAGCGGCTGCATCTGCTCTGGCTCGACGAGCGCGCGGTTCCGGTCGGTCACGCCGAGCGCAACGACGTGGCGACGCTGGCGGCATGGCGGGCGGGCGGGCCGCTGCCGGCGCACGTCCACGCGATGCCCGCCGAGCGCGATGATCCGGATGCCGCCGCGGAGGCCTACACCGCGACGCTGGCCGAGGCCACCGCCGGTCGCGGCCTGGACGCCTGCCTGATCGGCATCGGCGAGGACGGCCACCTCGCCAGCCTGTTCCCGCGCCACCCGGGGCTCGGCGAGCTCGCACCGGTCTTCGTCGTCCGCGACAGCCCCAAGCCCCCGCCGGTGCGCCTGACGATGTCGCTGCCGGTCCTGCATCGCGCCACCCTGCGTGCCGTGCTGGCGCTGGGCGCCGCGAAGGGGGAGGTCGCCGTGCGCGCGATGCGCGGACCCGATCCGGCGGTGCCGGTCAGTCTCCTGCCCAAGCCCAACACCGTCTGGTACTTGGACGATGCGGCCGTCGCCGCCTGGCGTGCCGCGGGCGGCACCTGACGACGTCACGACGCCAGTGCGCGCTAGCGGGGGCCGATCCTGATGACCGGTCGCGGTTGATGCGCGACATGGTCGACGAGCCGATCCCATCGGCGGTTTCCACTGATTCCCCGCCCCAACGGCTATTTTTTCCTTATTGCGGGGGTCAAGTCACTGTTAGGATGCCGGTCCCACGTTCTTCACTGTCCGATTCGAGCGTTCGTGCCAAGTGGTGCGGCGCCGGACCGACCGGAAGACGATAAGCAACGTCTGCATCACCCGTGACCCACCCGCGCCAGTCGCCGCCGAACAAGAGTCCGCCAGGAACGCCCCCCATGTCGCCCGCCGCCGCCGCCACCGAAGCCACGCTCGCCGCCGATACGGTCGCCATCAAGCCGGCGCAGGCGCGCGGTACGGGGCGCATCGTCCTGACGCTCGGCCGGCCGCTGCCGGGGTGCCGGCGCACGCGCATGCTCCAGGTCGAGGGCGCCGTCGGCATCAAGCACGAGCCGCTGCACGAGGTCGACTCGATCCAGCGCGCGCTGCAGCAGGTGCGCGGCATCCACCCGCCGCCGGTGATGATCATCGACGGCCAGAGCTATCCCTGCGTCATCGAAGGCATGCCGCGCAGCCCGCGCCTGATGATCGAGGACAAGGGCGAGAGCGTCCGCCTCTACCTCGAGGTCGGCGGCGCCGCCGTCGCCAACGTCTGGTGCCTGCCGGGGCCGAACCTGGTGTTCCGCGGCCGCGTCATCCCGCTCGAGTGGACCGGCCCCGCCGAGCACCTCGATCCGCTGATGAACGGCCCGATCACGCTCGACAAGTCGGTGCTGGTGCGCGATCCGTGGCGCAGCGTCCTCGCCCACGCGGGCCAGGTGCCGCCGCAGTCCGACCGCGCCAAGCAGGTGCGCGGCCGGCCGCAGCCGATCCTCGAGATGTGGGAGGTCGACTCGCGCCTCTGCGGCAACGTCAAGTTCCGCTACCACGACGATCTCCCGGAGATCGATCCGCTCGAGCGCATCGGACTGATCGTGGCCGAGGCCAAGGACGGCTCGATCATGAAGTGCGAGCGCGATCGCGACCTCGAGTTCCAGCGCTGCAACGAGTTCATCAAGCGCGGCGCGCTGGTGCAGCGCCGCGGCGCGTTCGGCTTCGTCGCGGACGGCGACGCCGCCGACCGCTTCCTCGCCCAGGTCATCCCCAACCTCCAGGGCTGGGAGATCCGCGGCCAGGACCGCCTGCATCGCGGCCGTCCGCCCGCCGATATCGTCACCTCGGCCAAGGTCGTCGCGCACAAGGACTACCTCGAGCTCGAGATCGAGGCGCTGGTCGACGGCCGCGCCGTGCCGATCAAGGAGCTGCTCAAGAACGCCGCGCGCGGCCAGAACGTGATGGTCTTCAAGGACGGCCTGCGCGCGCGCATCAACGACGAATGGCTGACGCGCTACCGCACGCTGATCGAGTTCGGCGGCCTGAAGGAAGTGAACGGCAAGGTGCGCGTGCCGCGCCACGCCGCGGCGATGGCCGTCGGTCTCGCCGAATCCGGCGGCGAGATGGAGCTGGACGAGCAGACGCTCGACCTCGCCTCGCTCGCCAAGGGCGGCGCGTCGATCCCGCACGTCGAGCTGCCGGGCGGCCTCAACGCCACGCTGCGCGAGTACCAGCACGCCGGCTTCGAGTGGATGGTGTTCCTCTCCGACCGCGGCCTCGGCGGCGTGCTCGCCGACGACATGGGCCTGGGCAAGACGCTGCAGTCGCTCGCCTTCATCCTGCACCGCCACAAGGAGGACCCGGGCGTCCACCTCGTGGTCGCGCCGCGCTCGGTGGTCGACAACTGGGTCGACGAGTGCAAGAAATTCGTCCCCGACCTGCCGGTGCACGCGCACCTCGGCTTGGATCGCGTCAAGACCTCGGAGAAGCTGCCCAAGGGCGGCCTGCTGCTGACCAGCTACAACATCCTGCAGCGCGACATCAAGCTGCTGGGCGCGATCGAGTACTCGACCGTCATCCTCGACGAGGCGCACGTCATCCGCAATCCGGAGGCGAAGACCACGCGCGCCGCGCTGAAGCTGCAGGCGCGCCGCCGCATGTGCCTCTCGGGCACGCCCGTCCAGAACTGCGCCGAGGACCTCTGGCCGATCTTCCACTTCCTGATGCCGGGCTTCCTCGGTCGTCGCAAGACGCTGAAGGAGACCCTGCAGGACGATCCGGAAGCGATCCACCGCCTGCGCGACCGCGTCGCGCCGTTCGTGCTGCGCCGCATCAAGAGCGAGGTCGCCACCGAGCTGCCGCCGAAGACCGAGGTGCTGCTGCACGCCAAGATGTCGGACGAGCAGGAGGCGTTCTACCGCGAGCTCCTCGAGAAGGAGCGCGTCGGCGTCATGGACCTGCTCGGGTCGAAGGGCCTCGAGCGTTCGCGCGTCTCGATCCTCGCCGCGATCACCCGCCTGCGTCAGGCGGCCTGCGCGCCGGCGCTGGTCGGCGCGCCGCACGTCGACGCGGCCAAGGTCGAGCTGTTCATGGACCTGGTCGACGAGCTCATCAGCGAGGGCCACCGCGCGCTGGTGTTCAGCTCGTTCACCAAGTTCCTCGCCGTCATCCAGCAGAAGCTCGAGGAGCGGAAGTACACCTTCCAGTACCTCGACGGCCGCACGCGCGATCGCGGCGCGAAGGTCAAGGCGTTCCAGAACGGCAACGACCCGCTGTTCCTGATCTCGCTGAAGGCGGGCGGCGTCGGCCTCAACCTGACCGCGGCAGACTACGTGATCATCCTCGACCCGTGGTGGAACCCGGCCGCGGAGGACCAGGCCGCCGACCGCGCCTACCGCATCGGTCAGGACAAGCCGGTGATGGTCTACCGCATCGTCACCGTCGACTCGATCGAGGAGCGCGTGCTGCGTCTGCAGGACGAGAAGCGCCGCCTGGTCGGCGACCTCGCGCTGGAAGGCCTGGCGCGCGCGCTCGAGGCCGGCGACGTCGAGAAGCTGTTCGAGGTCGCGGCGAGGGTCGGCGCGTAAGCGCCGGTGCTGCTGGTCGCTCGTCCGACCAGCAGCACCGCCAATCGCGGCTGGCGCGCTCCGCGCCATGTGTGGACTCCGTGACGCGAGTACTCGCTCGGCGAGCGCTTCAATTTGTATCCATTCGCCAGCGACCCCTGTCGATCGTCGCGGCGTGATCGTTTGATCAGCACCGTGAATCCCCGTCGCTGGAAATGACCGGCGCTGTCACCAACCCGCAGTCAGTGCTGACAAGATCTGTCAGACGAGCGACTTGGGGAATGGTGCAGTCGATGCGAGCGCGTCAGGAAGTACGCCGCTCCAGCGCATAACTCGGTCGAAGCGGCGATTGGCGAGGTCCCCGGCGCTTGGCATGTCCGGCGCAACAGGGGTATCATCGACTCACGCATCAACCGCCTTCAAGGAGAACACTGTATGCGCAAGGGCTTCACCCTCATCGAGCTGATGATCGTCATCGCGATCATCGCCATCATCGCGGCCATCGCGATTCCCAACCTGCTGGAAAGCCGCGTGACCGCCAATGAGTCGGCCGCCAGCGCCAGCCTGAAGTCGGGCGTCTTCCCGGCCCAGGTCCAGTTCCAGGGCGGCGGATATCAGGACGCCGATGCCGACAACGTCGGTGAGTACGGACAGCTCGAGCATCTGTCGGGTAAGGAGGCCGTTACCGGAGTCGCCATCAACAATCTCACTCTCCTGCAGGGCCCGCTGGCCACTGAAGCCGGAACCACAACTGCCAATACGCGTGACGGCAATGGCTATACGTTCTCGGCATTCACTTCGGTGGAAACGGCCGCGGCGGGAATGATCCAGGAAGGCGTCGCCTTGGCCACGCCAGCTGCGGGCGGCGTCTTCGCCGATCAGCGTCCTGAGCGCGCCTGGGCGTGCGCTGCGGCTCCGCAGAAGCAGAACGACACTGGCCGCCGCGTGTTCTTCATCACGCATGAAGGTCAGGTCCGCAGCCCGTCTGCGATCGTCAACACCAATACGTGGTTCACCGCTGAAGTGTCGAGCGCCACCACCCTCGTCGCTGGCATGGACGATGCCATGACGACCAATGGCGATCTCGAGGGCGGCTTCGTCACTGCCTACCCGTTCTACTCGAAGTAAGTCCAGGTTAACATGAACACGCCTCTCCGCTCTGCGGGGAGGCGTGTTTTTTTTGGTGCAGCTTCCGTGCGCGAAACGCCGTGTCGCGCTCTGCTCTTGGTCGCCATGCCGGTCACGGCCTTCGCGGCATTTGCGCTATCATTCGCGCTCGAGCGCTTTCTTCCCGTCAGCGCGCAGGACTTCTGGATCCTGATGCTGGCCGTCATGGCAGCTATTGCCGCGCCGCGCTCGTGTCTCGCCGATGGCTATGCCCAACGCTGGGTGCTCGTCGCCGCCGCCGGTCTCGTGTTCATGTCCGTTCACCTCATGGTGCAGGGCGGCTACGATTCGAGCGGCGTCTGGAAGGTGCTTCAGCGCGCCGGCGAACTCGCCATCTGCTTGAGCGTGATGTCGTCTGGCGTCAGCGCGGCGAATCTCGTCCGCGCTTTCGGGGCGGCGTCCGGTATCGCGCTCATCGCATCCTTGGTGATGACGGCGCTCGTCGAGCCCAATCGCGGCCACACGTACGGATTTGGATTCGGGCATGCGAATTATCTGGCGAATACGGCTGGGCCGGCGCTTATCGCGTGGACAGCCCTCGCCTGCGCCGAACGCGGTCGGAAGCGCCTCGGTCGGGAGGAGTTCGCCGTCATGCTTTTCGGTTGGATCGCTCTTGCGGTGTTGGTGTACGGCGCCCATTGCCGCGGCGTCGCCGTCGCCGCGCTCGCCGCCGCCTCATGGGTTGGCCTGAACCTGTGTCTGCGGACGCGCCCGCGGCTGCTTCGCGGCGCGATCGCGGCATCAGCGCTTCTGGTCGTGGGCGGCCTCGCTTGGCTGTTCCTGTCCGATGTGTCGCCTGCTCGTGACCAACGCATCTCGCTCTATCGCGGCGCGCTCGAGTTGGCCGCGAACCGTCCGCTGTTCGGCCATGGTCCCTATGGCGCCGTGGCGATGAGCGCGATCGATGGCGAGAACGCGCGTCACTTCACGGCTTTCGGCGAGCATTGCATGCACGCGCATAACGAGTTTCTCGATGCTGCGATCGACGGCGGCATCATCGGGTTCGCCGTCCTCTCGCTCCTCGTCCTCGGCGTGGTCTGGCGTGTCGCTCGGATATGCGATCGGTCGGTCCGCCTCGC
>DASPLE010000190.1:0-56357 GCA_035627695.1 Planctomycetota bacterium | reverse complement strand
CGAGATCCTCAGGCTCAAGCGCGAGAAGAACATGGTGATCCTCGCGCACTACTATCAGGAATCCGAGATCCAGGATCTCGCGGATTTCCTGGGCGACTCGCTGCAGCTCGCGCAGGCGGCACGCGACACCGATGCCGACGTCATCGTGTTCTGCGGCGTGCACTTCATGGCCGAGACCGCGAAGATCCTCAATCCCGGCAAGCTGGTGCTGCTGCCCGATCTCGAGGCCGGCTGCAGCCTGTCGGACAACTGTCCGGCGGGTCCGTTCAAGGCCTTCATCGACGCGCATCCCGGCCATGTCGTCGTCACCTACGTGAACTCGTCGGCCGCGGTGAAGGCGCTGTCGGACTACTGCGTCACCAGCTCGAACGCGATCGCGGTGGTCAAGTCGATCCCGCGCGAGACGCCGATCATCTTCGCGCCGGACCAGTTCCTCGGCGACTGGGTGCAGCGCGAGTCCGGCCGTCCGCTGGTGCTGTGGCAGGGCGCGTGCGAGGTGCACGAGAACTTCAGCCAGAACGAGATCCTGCGCCTGCAGCGCGAGCACCCGGGCTGCGTGACGCTGGTGCATCCCGAGTGCCCGCTGCCGATCCGCGCGCTGGCCGACGTCGTCGGCTCGACGTCGCAGCTGCTCGACGCGGTGAAGAAGGGGAATCCCGACGGCACGTACCTGGTCGTCACCGAGCCGGGCATCATCTACAAGATGCGCCAGGCCGCGCCGCGGGCGACGTTCCTGATGGCGCCGGCCGAGGTCGGCGGCTCGCAGCTCGGTTCGTGCACGCACTGCAACACCTGCCCGCACATGCGCCGCAACACGCTGCGCAAGCTGTACTGGTGCATGCGCAACAAGGCGCCGCGGCTCGAACTGCCGCCGGAGCTGCTGGAGCGCGCGCGCCTGCCGATCGAACGGATGATCGCGATCGGCTGAAGGTCGGTACGGCGCTGAGCGCGCAGCGCGCAGCGCGAAGCGCGAAGCGCGAAGCTCGAAGCGCGAAGCGCGAAGCTCGACGCGCGAGCTCGACGCGTCGCACCGACGCGTCAGAGATCCCCGCGGCGCTCCGCCCACACCGTGCCGCCGAAATCCCCGACCCAGTATTGGCGGCGGCGCTTGCCGAGATCGACCTCGGCGATGGCGATCGGGTGCTGCGCATCCGCTTCGCCGACGACCTCGCCGAGCGGGTCGACGACCATGCAGCGCATGTCGTAGCTCGACGAGATCAGGTGGACGTGGTTCTCCTGGGCGCGCGCGCGCGTCAGCAGGTCGAAGCCGCCCCAGATGGGCATGCAGATGATCTCGGCGCCGTTCGCCGCCAGCCGGCGAGCCGGTTCGGGGAACTGGTTGTCCCAGCAGACCATCATGCCGATGCGGCCGATGTCGGTCGCGTAGACCGGGAACGAATCGCCCGGGGTCATGCCGCCATCGGCCTCGTTCTGCGGCAGGTGGGTCTTGCGGTAGGTGCCGATGAGGTCGCCGTCGCGGCCGATCAGCACCGCGGTGTTGTACATGCGCTCGCCGACGCGCTCGTAGATGCCGGCGCAGACGTGCGCGCGCAGGCGCTTGGCCAGCGAGCCGAGCGCGGCCGTGCTCGGTCCCGGGATCGCCTCGGCGACGTCGGCGTAGGTCTTGCCGGTGCCGACGACGCTGATGCCCTCTGGCAGGCAGACGAGATCGATCGCTCCCGGCTGGAGGGCATCGAACAGGCGGACGAACGACGCGACGCTCGCCGCCGGCCCGGCGGTGTCGCGCGGCCGGTGGCGGACGGTGGCGATGCGGGCGAGGCGCGGCGCGGGCGGCGGCACCTCGCCGAACGCGATCGCGTCCCACCACACCGTGCCGCCACCGGTCAGGCGCAGCGACAGATCGATGATCACGCCGCGCGTGCCGGGAGGCGCCTCGATGGTCAGCGCCAAGGTGGTCGCGGCATCCGCCTCGCCGGTCGGCAGCAGGTAGTCGGGCAGCCAGCCGTCGTCCTCGGCGATCCAGCGCAGGCGCGCGACCGCCTGCTCGCCCGGGCGGTCGAGGCCCTGGGTGCGGCGGCGCACGCTCAGGCGGTAGGTACGGCCCGAGACCAGGCCGCTGATCTCCCGCCGCCAGGCGCCGTAGTGGCCGGCATCGCCGGCGGTGATGCGCAGCGCCGCGCCGTCGACGGCGAATGCCGGCGCGGTCGCCGGGCGGTGCGACCAGCTCGTCCATGAGGCGGGGATGGCGATCGCGGACAGCGCCGGCGACAGGGTTGCCGAGGTCATGCGCCCATCGTCGCGACCGCCCGCTGGAGAGGCAACCGATGGGTTGGCCAGGCCCCCGACCACGCCGCCATGGACGGTGGACGGACGGCGCGATCCGGGGCCACCTGCCGTCGACGCCTGGCGCAGCCGCCGGCCAAGCGCTACACCCGCGCGATGGCCGTACGCGACGCGCAGCGCTACCACTTCTCCGGCATCGCCGGCGCGGGCATGAACCCCCTGGCGCGCCTGATGAAGGCCTGGGGCCACGACGTCCAGGGCTCCGACCGCAGCCTCGACCAGGGCCAGCAGGCCGCCGTCGCCGAGCAGCTGCGCGCGCTCGGCATCCGCGTCGTGCCGCAGGACGGCGCGGCGGTGGTCGCCGGCATCGACCGCTTCGTCTACTCGACCGCGGTCGAGTCCGCGACGCCGGAGGTGATCCGCGCGCGCGAGCTCGGCATCGCCCGCGTGCCGCGACCGGCGCTGCTCGCCGAGGTCGTCGACCAGGGCGGTCCGGGCGTGGCGATCTCGGGCACCAGCGGCAAGAGCACCGTCACCGGCATGCTGGCGTGGATCGTCCGCGCTGCGGGCATCGACGCGACGGTGCTCGGCGGCGCGGCGCTCGCCGGCGAGGACGGCGGCGGCTGCTTCCGCGCCGGCGCGCGCGGCGCCGCGGTGGTCGCCGAGGCGTGCGAGTCCGACGGCACGCTGATCGGCTACCACCCCGGCATCGGCGTGCTGCACAACATCAGCCGCGACCACGCCGAGATGGACGCGCTGGAGAAGCAGTTCGCCGCGTTCGCCGGCAACTGCGCGACGCTGCTGGTCAACGCCGGCAGCCCGGCGGCGATGGCGCTGGGCGCGCGCGCGCGGCGCGTGCGGACCTACGGGCTGGGCGACGCCGCGCAGCTGCGCGTCGAGCCGCTCGCCGCCGGACCGCACCACGCGGAAGGCGTGCTGCGCGACGGTGGCGACGCGTGCGCGCTGCGCCTGCGTCAACCCGGCATGCACAATCTCGAGAACGCCGCGGCCGCGGCCGCGGCCGCGCGCGAGCTCGGCGTGCCGCTGGCGGCGATCGCCGACGCGCTCGCGACGTTCCCCGGCGTCGCGCGCCGCTTCGAGGTCGTCGGCGTCAGCGACGGCGGCATCCGCGTGGTCGACGACTACGCGCACAACGTCGAGAAGATCCGCGCGACCATCGCGGCGGCCCAGGCGGGATGCGAGCGCCTGGTCGCGGTCTTCCAGCCGCACGGCTTCGGCCCGGCGCGGTTCCTGCGGCCGGAGCTGAAGCTCGAGCTGCCGGGCATGCTGCGCGCGCAGGACCGCTTCTGCTACGCCGAGATCTTCTACGCCGGCGGCACCGTGCAGATGGACATCTCGAGCCGCATGCTCGCCGACGATCTGCCGCCGGCGCTGCGCTGCGGCTACGCCAAGGACCACGCCGCCGTCCTGTCGTGGGTCGCCGACGAGGCGCGACCCGGCGACACCGTGCTGCTGATGGGCGCGCGCGATCCGCGCCTCGCGGCGCTGGCGCGCGCGGTCGCCGGCATCCTGTGAACGCCTGAAGCGCATGCTCCCCCTCGATCCGCTCGCCGACGTCATCGACCGCGCTCCGGACGGAGCGCGGCTGAAGGCGGCGATGGCCGGGCCGTTCCGGCGCGCGATCCGCGTCCACCCGCGCCGCGGCGCGCCGCAGGGCTGGGGCGCGCTGGCGCCGGTCGCCTGGTCCGCGCGCGGTTTCTTCCACGCCGACGACATCGATCCCGGGACGCGCCTCGACTACCACACCGGCAGCGCCTACCCGCAGGACGCCGCCAGCCAGCTCCCGGTGGCGCTGCTCGATCCCAAGCCCGGCGAGACCATCGTCGACGCCTGCGCCGCACCGGGGTCGAAGAGCACGCAGATCGGGCTCGCGCTGGGCGACGACGGCCTGGTGGTGTGCTGCGACGCGGCGCCGGCGCGCCGGCGCGTGCTGGCGGAGAATCTCGGTCGCCAGGGCGTGACCAGCGGACTCGTGACGCCGATGCCGCTGGAGCGCCTGGCCGAGGCGCATCCCGGCTGCGCCGACGGCGTGCTGGTCGACGCGCCGTGCAGCGGGCACGAGGCCCGTTCGGCGCGGCAGGTCGCGCGCATGGCGCAGGTCCAGGTCGCGATCGTGCGGCTCGCCGCGCGCCTGGTGCGCCCGGGCGGACGGCTCGTGTATTCGACCTGCACGCCGTACCCGAACGAGGACGAGCAGGTGGTGCGCGCGTTCCTCGCCGCGGCACCGGGCTGGCGCAGCGAAGCGGTCGGCGCGACCGGCTGCGACGCCGACCTCGACGACCTCGGCGCGCTGCGCCTGTGGCCGCACCGCCAGGGCACCGAGCCGTTCTTCGCCTGCCTGCTGCGCGCGCCCGGCGACGGCTTCGCCGCCAGCCTCGAGGGACGCCTGCCGTCGCGCGATCCGCTGCTCGATCGCCGCCTGCCGGGTTCGGCGCTGGCGTCGTGGCGGCGCGGCGACCTGACCTTCGCCGGCACGCGGCAGGTCGCCGCCTGCGCGCTGCCGAGCGAGGCGCGCGGCCTGATCCTGGCGCGCGCCGAGCGCCTCGATCCGTGGGGCGCGCAGGCGCTGATCGAACGCGGCGCCGCGGCGCACGCCGTCGCCCACGACGTCGCCTGCGCGCTGTGGGGCGGCGCCGCCGGCCTGGTCGACGTGCGCGACGGCGCGTTCATCGCGACCATCGCCGGCGCGCCGCTCGGCGTCGCGCGCGACGGCGGATTGGATCTGCCGAGCCGCATGCGCCGGGCCGGGCTGCGCTGACGCGCGACGCCGCTTGCGTCGCTGGCGGAGCGGTCGAGCGTGTGCGGCCCATGAACGAGCTGCCCCCGTTGGCGAGCGGCTACATCCGCATCGCGCTCCTGCTGCGCAACTCGTCGCTGAGCACGCCGGGCGCGATCGCCACCGCGGCCGGCGTCGGCGCGGACGATCTGGGACCGATCGCGATCATCGGCGACGAGGCGTTCGTCGACGTGAAGAGCGATGTCGGCAAGGCGGCGCGCGATGCCCTGTCGCGCTGGGGTCCGACGCGCCTCGCCGAGCGCCACTGGCAGTGGCTGCGCATCGCCATCGGCCGCAACCACGGCCTGACCATGGGTCAGCTCCGCCGCCTGATGCAGAACGCCGACGCGGCGCCGCTGGGCAAGATCATCATCCAGAACACGCACACGCTCGTCGGCCTGCAGGACCACAAGACCGCGACGGTGATCGAGCGGCTCGCGAGCGCGAAGATCAACGGCTACAACCCGCGGCCGACGGCGCTGCCGCTCGGCGAGGGACCGGGGTCGGCGGCGTTCGTGCCGAAGATGTGAGCGGAGACGGCTGGGAGGTCCGGCGCGCCGAGCGCAGGCGGAACGAGCGCCTCAGGCCGCTTCGCAGCAGACGCCCTGCACGTCGCGGGCCACCTGGAGGAAGCCGTTCCAGTCGAGCGGCTTGGTGATGAAGCGCCGCGCGCCCATGCGTTCGGCCTTCGCCAGGTCGGAACCCTGCCGCGACGACGAGAAGATCATCACCGGGATCGACGCCCACGCCGGGTTGGCCTTCATCTCGCGCAGCACGTCGAACCCGCTCATCACCGGCATGCTCAGGTCGAGCATGACGAGATGCGGCATGGGGACGGTGGCGTACGGCGGGCGGCGCGACAGGTAGGCGAAGGCCTGCGGCGCGTTCTCGACCGCGACCACCACACCGTCGAAGCCGACGACGTCGAAGGCCTCGCGCATCAGCTTGGAATCTGCCGGGTTGTCGTCGACGACCAGGACGACGCAGGTGGAGGGCATTGCGGCGGATGGTCGCGAGCGCATCGCCGAATGCAACGTCAGCACTGGTCGCATGGCCGTAGCGCCAAAGCCCCGCGGCCGCAGCGCTCGGTTACGGAGCCGAACCCGCCGTCGACAGCGCCCGGAAGCGCTGCTCGTCGGCCTTCAACAAGCGGTAGCCGATCGCATCCCGGGTGCGCTTGTCCTTGGCGACGCCGGCGAGGCGCCAGGCGAGGTCGAGCGCGGTCGCGTCGTCCGGCAGGGCGAGCTGCGCGAGGCGGGCGAGCTCGGCGTCGGCGATCTCGGCCCAGCGCACGGGCAGGACGTTGCCGCGATGCTCGGCATCGACTCCCGACGACGTCGCGGCGATGACCGAGACCTCGGCGAGCTCGCCGAGCAGCGGCAGCTCGATGAGCACCGGCCAGCGGCCCTGCTCGCGCAACGCGGCGGCGATGCCGTCGCGCCACGGCGCGGTGTCCACCGCCGGCGCGGCGGGCTTGGCGGCGACGACCGCCGGCGCCTTCTTCTCGGCGGGACGACGCGCGGCACGCGTGGTCAGCGGCGGCTGCGAGCGCCACGCCACATAGGCGAAGCTCCAGCGGTAGTTCTGGTGGAAGTGCTTCACGCCGTCGAGGTACGCGCCGCGCACGCCGCCGGCGAACGCCAGGTCGCCGCGTTCGAGATAACGCACGTCGCCGGTGCGGTGGTAGACCCACGCGAACGCCGGGGCGATCAGCAGGTTGAGGTCGGGCGCGGGATGGGTGCCGTCCTTCTCGCCGTCGGTGTAGCGGAACGCGCCCGCCTCGGGCACCCACATGCGGTCCCACAGGCCGTCGCAGGCGAAGCGCACCGCGGGCAGGATGCGCGGATCCGGCTCGGCGGCGTCGGCGGCGATCAGCGCCTCCATCGCCAGGCCGATGAAGAAAGGACGCAGTTCGGCGGTCTTCGACACGAACCACTGGTCGACGTGCTGGATGATGCCGTCGATCGCGACGGCGATGCGCGGGCGCTGGATGCCGTCGATCGCGCGCGCGTTGATCAGGGCCTTGAGCGCGTACGCGGTCTCGCGCGCTCCGCCCGCGCCATCGAGCGGGATCGGGCTGTCGGCCCGGGTCCAACGGTCCTTCGCCGCGACCTGCAGGACGGTCTCGCGCGAGATCGGGTCGTCGGTCGCGCGGGCATGCAGCAGCAGGCCGTCGGTGAACATGACGTGGCCGGCGATGTCGTAGCCGCTCGGGATGACGAAGCCGTCGCGGTAGATGCGGATCGCGTCGAGCATCGGCTGACGCCACTGCGGGTCGCCGGTGTAGGTGCCGATCTGGTGGTAGGTCCGCGCCGCGTCGTAGTAGACCACGGTCTCGATCAGCGGCGTGACGTCGGTGTCGTCCCGGTGCGTCGCGAGTTCGTCGGCGTGCTTGCGGCCGAAGGAGAGCATGTTGGCCTCCCAGCGCGCGAACTCCGGGATCGGCGGCTCGACGGCGCTGGCACGTGGCGCGAGCAGGGCTGCGGCCAGGACCAGGACGACCATATGTGCCATCGATGGCATGCCGGTATGAACGTGAGCGGGCGAGCGACGTTCGTTCTCATCGGTCCCGGCAAGCCGCAGACTGTCCGCTGATCGGCGCACCCGCGCATGCCGGTGGCCGTTTTGCGCGGGATCGGCCTCCCGGATCCGGCTGGCGGCTGTCTGCCTGCCGGAGAGTTCACCGAACCGAAGCGCGACCTCTGCAGCTCGAGGCGCGACGCTCGAGGCGCGAAGCTCGAGGCTCGAGGCTCAAACCTCCTAGCCTCGAGGCGCAGGCACCGTCGCGCGGCGGCGATGCGTCCAGCCCGGTCGGCGCGCGAGCGTGCTTCCCCCTGCGGGCGCCTACCCTTCCGGCATGCCCGGCCCCGACTTCTACGGCATGACCCAGGACGAGGCGCGCGCCTGGGCGGCGTCGATCGGGCTGCCGGCATTCCGCGGGCAGCAGCTCTTCGAGGGGCTCTACCGCCCGACGACGACACGTTTCGCGGACATCCCGGGCCTGCCGGCCGATCTCGCCGGGCGGCTCGACGCGCAGCATCCGCTGGCTCCGGGGCAGGAGTCTCGCCGCCAGGAGAGCCGCGACGGGACGGTGAAATCGCTGATCGCGATGGCGGACGGGAAACTGGTGGAGTGCGTGTCGATCCCGACCGTCGACCGCCACACCATCTGCATCTCGTCGCAGGTCGGCTGCGCCGTCGGCTGCACGTTCTGCGCGTCGGGCCAGCGCGGCGTCGAACGCGACCTCACCGCCGGCGAGATCGTCTACCAGGTCGTGCACCACGCGCGCCTGCGTCCGGTCACGAACCTGGTGTTCATGGGTTCGGGCGAGCCGCTGTTCAACTACGACAACGTGGTGAAGGCGATCCGCATCCTGGCGGAGCCGCGCGGGCTCGGGCTCGGACGGCGGCGCTTCACCGTGAGCACCTCGGGCGTCCCCAAGCGCATCCGCCAGCTCGCCGAGGACGAGCCCCAGGTCACGCTCGCGCTCTCGCTGCACGCCGCCGACGACGAGACCCGCAGCCGCATCGTGCCGATCAACCGGCGCTGGCCGCTGGCCGACCTGCTCGCGGCGATGGACGACTACAGCACCAAGGTCAACCGGCGGATGACGCTCGAATACGTGCTGCTGGCCGAGGCCAACATGACGCCGGAGCACGCCGACAGCCTGGCTGCCGTCGCCCGGCGCTACGGCGCGCACGTCAACCTCATCCCGTTCAACCCGGTGACCGAGACCCCGCACACCCGCCCGACCGAGGAGCAGGTCGAGGCGTTCGTGGCGCGGCTGACGACCCACGGCGTCAACGCGACGGTCCGCGGCCAGCGCGGCGCCGACATCGACGCGGCCTGCGGCCAGCTGAAGAAGCGCGAGCTGGTCGGCGGCTGACGAGCTTCGCGCTTCGAGCTTCGAGCTTCGAGCTTCGAGCTTCGAGCTTCGAGCTTCGCTTCTCTCCGCCGTCGCGCCGCGCCGCTAGTTGCGGTCGAACTTCGCCAGCTCGGCCTTCGCCAGGTCCACGTACTCGGCGATCCCGAAGCGCTCGACCACCTCGGTCATGCGCCGGCGCGCCGCCGCCAGGGCGGTCGCGCGCTGCGCGGTGTCCGAGCCCGGGCTGGTCGCGGTGTCCCAGTTGGTCGTCGCGAACTTCAGCGCCGTCTCCCAGGTGCCCTTGGCGGCCTCCTCGACCATCGCGCGGATCTTCGCCAGGTTCGCATCGGGGAACTTGCGCTGCAGCTCGTCGACCTTGGCCAGCGCGTCCTGGAACTGCTCCTTGCGGATCAGCGTGGTGGCGACGCCGTACGCCTCCTGCTCGGGCAGGCTCGTGACCTTCGCGCGCCGGCGCTTGGTCTCGTCGCGGATCGCGGTCATGCGCTGGCTGAAGTCGTTGACCTGCACCGGGTAGTCGCGCACCCGCTCCTCGTCGCGGCTGGCCTCCGGCTCGACCGGGTTGTCGAGGAACTTGGCGACGTCCTTCTCGAGCAGGACGAGCTGGGCGTCGTCGAGCTCGGCGAGATCGGCGAAGCGCGCGTCGAGCCCGGCGACGTTCTGGGCCACGACCGCGTCGCGCTTGGCGCGCTCGATGCGCGGCTTGAGCTCCTCCTCGAGCTTCTCGCGCAGGCCCATCGCCGTCTTCCACGGCGCCACGCCGGCGAATTCCGGATCGGTCTCGTTCGGCGAGTCCTTGGCGTAGCCCAGCTCGGGCGTCTCGAGGCGCTCGATCGCGTTCTTGTAGGCGATCCCGGCGGCATCGCCCTGACGGGTCATGAGCGCGGTCTCGATGCTGGTGATGATGCCGCGCACCTCGACCAGCGTCGCATCGGCCCTGAGCTGACGCTCGTCCGGACGCGTGAACCACACCGCCGCGAAGATCGCGCCGCCGCCGAGGATCAGCACGGCGAAGATCGTCAGCACGGTCATCAGGCTCTTGCGCTTGGCGGCGAGCTGCTCGGGCGTCAGCTCGCGGCGCGACGACACCCGGCCCGAACCGGCGCTGGTGGCGGCACGGCGCGACGAGCGCCTGCCGGACATGTCGGCGGCGCCACGGCGGCTGCTGCGCGAGCTGTCGGCGGCATCGGCCGGGATCGCGTCCGTGGGCGCCGCTTCGGCGTCGTCGACGGCCGGCTCCTCGACCTCGATCAGGTCGGGCGCCGGTTCCTCGGCCTGGGGGCGCGCCGGGGCGCGGCCTGCGGCGGGAGAACGACGGCTGCGTGGCGGCATGTGGCGGCTCCTGAGCCGGGGCATGCTGGCGGTACCCTCGCCGGGTACAACGCCAGGCGCAGCCAGGACGTGCCGACTGTGGCAGGCAGATCGCCGTCCGGCTCGACGGGGCGGCGGAACGTACCCGTTCGTGCGCTACTTGCTGGCCGCCAGGCGCTTGTCGAGCTCCTTGAGGACGTGGCGCGGGCCGAGGTATTCCTCGCCGTCGTAGCTGTGCGCCAGGACCTCGTCCTGGGCGTCCAGCAGCACCAGGCACGGGATGCCGCCCGGGCCACCGTACTTCTTCTTCACCGCCGGGATCTTGCTCGCCCCCCACTGCATCGCGACCCACGGCATCTTGGCCTCGGTCATGTAGCCCATCATCGCGTCCTGGGCCTTGTCGCTGGATACGAACAGGACCTCGAATGCCGTCCCGCCGCCCTTCTTGGCGTAGAAGTCGACCAGCTCGGGGGTGAACGTGCGGCACGGCGGGCACCAGTGCGCCGAGAAGTAGATCAGGACGAGCGGCTTGTCGGTGATCCGCGCCGCCTCGGCGCGCTTGCCGTCGGCGGTGACCACCGCCTTGGCGTTCTCGGCGAGGAACGGATGGGCGGCGGCGGCATCGGCCGCGCCCGCCGCGGCGACGGCCGCGAGGCAGAACAGGATGCTGGCGACGGTACGCATGGGATCTCCGGGAGCGGACGGTTGCCGACGTTCATCCACGCCGGGGATCCGACCGCCACCGCGATCCGGACGGTGCGCGGCTCGCAACGCGGGGCTCGGCGCCTGGGCTGCGCCGCCTAATGCGTCTCGACGACCTGGTTGCGCTCGTTCAGCACCAGCACGAGCGGCTTGTGCCCGGCCAGCTCCTTCTCGTCATAGAAGGCGAACGCGGCGACGATGACCCGATCGCCCTTGTAGGCGAGGCGCGCCGCCGCGCCGTTGACGATGATCTCGCCCTTGCCCGGCTCGCCGCGGATGACGTAGGTCTCCAGGCGGTTGCCGTTGGTCAGGTTGAGCAGCTGGATCTTCTGGAACTCGCGCATCCCGGCGCGCTCGTACAGCACCGGATCGACGGTCAGGCTGCCGGGGTAGTCGAGGCGCGTGTCGGTGACCGCGCCGCGGTGCAGTTTGCCCTGGAGCATCTCGCGCATCATGGCCGGCCTCACCTTTCGCGGTCGCGACAGTATGGCCGGCGGCGCGGGTCTGCCCAGGCTCGGTCCGCGCGGTCGGCTGGCGTGGGTTCCTGCCCGTCTGGCCGTGATCGACCGGCGGGCCCGACGACGGGGCCTGGCAGGATTGCGTCGCCCGCCCCGGGCCGATCGTGGGTCCCATGCCACGGGCGAAGCTGGTCGCGCACTGGGCGATCCTGCTCGCCATCGCCTGCGCCTCGCGGCTCGCCGGCGCCGATCCCATCATCACCATCGGCGCCCAGCGCGACGATGGCCTGGTGCCGATCCGGGTGCGGGTCGACCTCGCCGCGGACGAGGCGGTGCTCCCGTCGTACCGGACCGGCAAGCGCAGCCTCGAACTGACCATGTGCCGGACCCGCGCGAAGGGCCGCGACGACGCGCCGCGCGAAGTCGAATGGCTGGTGCCGGCCGCCGCGGCGCAGCTCCCGGCCAAGCTCGGCCGCTGCGCGACCGTCGCCAGCCTCGACGACGTGTCCCTGCTCGTGCTCTTCGCCGATGGACGTGCCGAGATGCCGGCGCGGGCGGTGGTGCCATGGGGCGACCGGTGGCTGATCGTCCGCGCCGGCGCGAAGAGCATCAGCGAGATCGAGCTGATGCCCGAGCTGGTCGAGCGATCGGCGATCCGCGAGGTGCGCATCGAGCGCGACGCCTGCTGGGCGTGGAGCGGCGACGGCGGCCTCGCCGCGGCCGTCGCCCGGCTCGGCCCGCCGCCGGCGAAGGGCCTGGCCAAGGTCGTCACCATCCCGTTCCCCGGCCTGGCGCAGGACGTCGCCTACGCCTGCGGACTCAACGCCTTCAAGTGCCTGCTGACGCACGCCGGCCGCGGCCTGACGCTCGACGAGATCGCCACCCGGATCGGCTACCGGCTGGAGGACTTCAAACGCCACGGGCTGCCGTGGGAGCACTTCCATCGTCCGGACGGCAAGCTCTACACCGGCCTCGGCATCACCGACCACCTGCTGCTGCGCGCCGACGTGGCGCCGGACAACGAGCGGATCGACGCGTGGAACTCGGCGCCGTCACGCAGCGGCGCGGCGCTCGCCGATCGCCTGGTGCGCATCCCGCGCGGCCACAGCGAGGACGAGACCATGCGCAAGCGCCAGCGCATGAACTGGTCGGCGCACGCGATGCTCAAGCTGCTGCTCGCGACCGGCCACCCGGCGGTGATCGACCTGTACGCGACCGGCATGAGCCACCTCATCACGGTCTGGGGCTACGACAGCGACAAGAAGGCGTACGTGGTCAACGAGGGCGCCGACGACGAGATGACGCTGATGTCCGCCCGCGCGCTCGACGAGCGCTGGGCGAACTTCGGCTACGACACCATCGCCCTCGGCTTCCCGCCGCTCGCGGCCGAGGTCGCGGTCGAGCCGGAAGCGCCCGCGCCCGTCCGACGGTGATCACCGCGTTTCAGCGCGCTGCCTGCGAGGCCGGCGCGCTGCGCGCGGCGAGATCGGCGTCGAGGCGCAGCAGCCCGGCGACCAGATCGTCGTGGGCGCTGGCGTACGGCATGAACCCGTACATCAGCGGCACCTGGTCCTCGGCGTAGCCGCCGCGCGCGGCGGCGACGCGGTCGGTGGCGTAGCCGACGCTGTCGTTCGCGAAGCTGGCGACCCAGGTGTGCGGCGCCGCGGCGCCGGCGACCACGTCGTTCTTGATGGCCTGGAAGGTCTCGAACGGCGAAGCCAGGATCGCGACCGGCCCGAGGCGCACGCCGTGCAGCTCGATCGGCGGCGACGGCTCGTCGCCGCGGCGCAGGTTCTCGGCGATGCGCGTCAGCGCGCGCAGGTACACCACCTCGAGGCGCACGCGCCAGTCGGAGGTGTCGGCGGCCGCGTCGATCAGCGCCTGCTTCGCCGCGATGTCGCGCTCGATGCGCGCCAGCGTCCACGGCTTGCGCGCGAAGCGTTCGCCGCGCGACGCGCCGACCACCGCGTCCACCGCGATCGGCCGCGCGCGGCGCATCGCGTCGCCGACGCAGTCGGCGTAGCGGCGCGCGAGGACGTCCAGCGCCGCCAGCGATTCCGCTTCCGGCTTGTGCACGACCGAGGAGTTGACGTCCCCCTGGGCGCCCTGGACGAACATCGCCACCGCGCCCGGATGCTCGGCCTCGAGCAGGCTGTCGGCGACGCCGCAGTAGTCGCCGTGGATGGCGAAGGTCTCCTGGCAGCAGACCACCGGATGGCAGCCGAAGTGGCTGACGACGCCGAGCAGCCGGCCGTCGGTCGCGGTGGCGACCAGCGCGCGGACGACGGTGTCGGTCAGCTCGGGCTTGAGCGGCCGCCAGCCCGGCGCGAGGACCTCGGCGATGGGCAGGGCGTCGCGATCGTACTCGCGGTTCTGGCCGATGCCCTCGCACGGCGCCTCGCCGTGCGCCAGCGACGCCGGCTCGCGCGCCGCCCAGGCCTGCGTCGCGGCGCGAGCGATGCGCCCGGGCAGCAGCTCCAACCACGGCGCATCCGGCTCGCCCCAGCCGAACAGGTCGATGGACGTCGGACCGCTGTGGGTATGCGTCGAGAGCACCATCAGGGTCTCGCCGGGCAGGCCGGTCGCGGCGGCGAAGAGCTCGCGCGCGCGCAGCACGATGCGCCGCGCGGTCCCGCCGAGGTCGCACGAGACGACGACCGCGCTGCCGCCGCCGCCCGACACGGCGAAGCCGCGCGCCCACAGCGGGTCGCGCACGCGGTTCGAGCGCCGCCGCAGGTACGGCCCGAAGCCGCAGAGCTCGACGCCGACCGGCGGCGTGATGTCGATCTTGGCGAAGCCGCAGCGCAGGTCGGCGCTCATGCCACCGCTCCGGCCGCGCGCTGGCGCAGGCGCGGCAGCGCGTCGTCGACCTTGCGCACCGCCGCCAGCAGCTGGTCGATGTAGTCGTCATCGCCCATCAGCGCCTGGTGCGCGACGAGCATCGCCGTCTCCTCGACGGCGCGCTCGGTCGCCGGCAGGCGCAGGTTCGCGTAGTCCTGCATGCGCGCGCGCTCGCGGAAGGGGACCGGGCTGGTGGGATGGTAGAGGTTCATGAGCGGTGCGCGGTAGACCGGCCAGTACGGAGTGTGCGTCGGGAACCCCTCGGCGCGCAAGGCCTCGATATAAGCCGCGCGCGGCACGCCGGCTGCCGCAGCGTCGTAGTGCATGGTCAGCGCGTAGTAGGCCTGCCGGGTGATGCGCGGATCGCGACGCGCGACGCGCAGCGGACCGGCGAGCCGCGCCAGGCCCGCGCCCAGGCGTGCGGCCGATTCCTCGCGCCGGCGGGTCTGCGCGGCGATGCGCGTCAGACCGCCGCGCAGCAGCACCGCCTGCATCTCGGTGGCGCGGTAGTTGTGCGCGTAGCGGTTGCCTGGCGTGCCGTCCGGATTCCAGCCGACCTGCTTGAGGCAGTGCACGATCTCGCGCACCTCGTCCGAGTCCGTGGTCACCGCGCCGCCCTCGCCGCAGGTCAGCACCTTGCTCTGCTGCATCGAGAAGCTGCCGACGTCGCCGATCGCGCCGGCGCACCGGTCGCGCCAGCGGCTGCCGTGCTGGTGCGCGACGTCCTCGACCACCTTGATCCCGCGCGCGCGGGCGATCGCCATGATCGCGTCCATGTCGGCCATGCAGCCGTAGAGGTGCACCGGGATGACCGCGCGCGTGCGCGGCGTGATCGCGCGCTCGAACGCCTCCGGCGACAGGCACAGCGATTCCGGATCGATGTCGGCGAAGACCACGTCGGCGCCGATGTCGAACGCGGCCTGCGCGGTCGCGACCCAGGTCAGCCCCGGGACGATGACCTCGTGGCCGGGTTCGACGCCGACCGCCTGCAGCGCGCACTGCAGCGTCACCGTGCCGTTGGCCAGCAGCAGCGCGTGCTTGGCGCCGATGAAGCCGGCGAACTCGTCGCAGAAGGCGCGCTCGTGCGGGCCGAGCCAGCTCCACTGCCCGCTCCTCACGACCTCGGCCATCCATTGCAGCTCGATCTCGCCGCTGACCGGCCATGCCGGCATGGCCGCGGTGACGGCCTTGGTCCCGCCGTCGATGGCGAGCGCGGTGGCGGATGCGGGTGCGGGTGCGGCGACGTTCATGCGCGCAGCGTAGCGACGCGCCGTGCCCGCCCTCAATAGACGGGGCGTGCGGGGGATGACATTTCCTGCGCCGCCGCGAAGCGCCGCGCGGGTCAGCGGGCGCCGCGCTCGTCGCGCGTGCGCCGCGCGCGCTGCCAGCGCGAGAACGCGGAGGCGCAGGAGAATCCGAGCTCGTGCGCGATGTCCTTGTCCAACGCGCCGGAGCGGCGCAGCTGCTCGACGCGCCGCACGCGGCACCAGTCGATGAACTCGTGCACGGTCTGGCCGGCGTGGCGCTTGAAAAGGCGCAGGAAGTGGAAGGTGCTGTAGCCGGCGATGCGCGCCAGCTCGTCGACGCCGACGCCCTTGCCGCAGGTCATCAGCAGGTGCTGGCGGATCGCCTCGACGGCGCGCGCGCCGGGAGCCTCGTCATCGGCCGCGGCCCAACCCGCCGCGACGGTGTGCGCGCAGACGCTGGCGACCAGGTCGAGCAGGCGCAGGCGCGCCGCGCCGGGCGCGCGCTCGGCCAGCTGGGCGGCGTCGTCCAGCGCGCGGCCGGTCGCGATGCCCAGCTGGTCCGCGGTCAGCACGCAGCACGCGCCCATCGAGGTGATGCGGCCGCGCTCCGCGTCGAGCAGGCGCGGCACGACCTGGGCGCCGATGACGCTGATCCACAGGTGGCGCAGGCGCGGCGCGCCCGGCGGATAGCCCTCGTCGTGGGCGCGGTTCGAGGCGAAGGCGAGCAGCGTCCCCGGCTCGCACGGATAGACCTCGTCGCCGATGCCGTACGGCGCGCTGCCGTCGAGCGCGAGCATCACCTCCTGGTGCGCGTGCTCATGGGCGTGCGCGGCGCCCCAGCGGCGGTGGCGGGCGTCGGCGATCGGCGCGAGGTCGCTGACGATGCCGGGCGCGACCAGCCGCCAGCGGCCGGGCGAATGCATCAGGTCGATCTCGGCGGCGGTGAAGAAGCGGTTGGCTGCCGGCACGTCCTCAGCATGGCCCGGGTTGGCGGCCGCGGAAAGCGCGACTGCGATGGTCGCCCGGGGCGTCACCCCTCCGGACGCACCCGCTCGACGACCTCGAGGTCGTGCCCCGAGAGCGCGCTGATGTGCCGGTCGCTGCCCGTGATCAGGCGCATGCGGCGCACGCCGAGGTGGTGCAGGATCTGCGCGCCGATGCCGTAGTCGCGCGGGTCCATCGCCGTGGACAACGCGCGCGCGGTCAGCTCGCGGTGGTCGCGGCCGCCGAGCGCGACCAGGGCGTCGGCCAGGCCGCGGCCCTCGGGATCGTGGACGGCGAGGAAGACGCCTTCGCCTGCATCGGCGATCTGGCGCAGGCAGGCGTCGGGGTCGACCGCCCCGGGGACCGGGGCGAGGCGGCCGGTCAGCGCCGAGTCGCGCTGCACGCGCACCAGCACCGGATCCGCCAGGTCGCGGCCGGGACCGAGGCGTTCGCCGCGCACCAGCGCGAGGTGGTGCTCGCCGTTCATGACGTTGCGGTAGGCGTAGGCGCGGAAATCGCCGTGCGCGGTCGCGAGCGTCGCCTCGGCGACCAGCGCGACCAGGCTCTCGCGCGCCTCGCGCCAGGCGATCACGTCGGCGATCGACGCCAGCAGCAGCTTGTGCTCGCGCGCGAACGCCTCGAGGTCGGCGAGGCGCGCCATGGTGCCGTCGGGCTTCATGATCTCGCAGATCACGCCGGCCGGCTTGAGTCCCGCCATGCGCGCGAGATCGACCGATCCCTCGGTCTGGCCGGCGCGCACCAGGACGCCGCCGTCGCGCGCGCGCAGCGGGAAGACGTGCCCGGGCGAGACGATGTCCTGCGGCCGCGACTCGGCGCCGATCGCGACCTGGATGGTGCGGGCGCGGTCGGCGGCGCTGATGCCGGTGGTCACGCCCTCGCGCGCCTCGATCGACAGGGTGAAGGCGGTGCCGAAGCGCGAGGCGTTGACGCTGGCCATCAGCGGCAGGCCGAGGCGGTCGAGCATCGCGCCGTCCATCGCCAGGCAGATCAGGCCGCAGCCCCTGGTCGCCATGAACGCGATCGACTTGGCGTCGGCGAACTCGGCCGCCATCACCAGGTCGCCCTCGTTCTCGCGATCCTCGTCGTCGACCAGGATGATCATCTCGCCGCGGGCGAGGGCGGCGAGGATGTCGGGGATGGGGGCGAAGGTCATCGCCGACGACGGTAGCGGGGGCGGCACGTCGGCACAGGGACGCGGGCCGGAAGCCCGAGGCGCGAAGCCCGAGGTCCGTTCAACCGCGTTCGACCGTCAGCGCGAACAGCTCGACCGTCGCCGGACCGAGCGCGGTCAGCTCCACCGCGTCGGCGGCGACGCCTCCCGCGGCGAAGCCGCGCACCCGGCAGATGCCGAACGGGTCGCCGGCGGGCACGGCCCAATCGACGCGCGCGTGGTCGACGTGGGCCAGGCCGCCGCCGGCCCACATGTGCTCGCCGCGGGGCGCGAACCAGTCGCAGAGATGGCGGATCAGCAGCAGGTCCTCGCGGTGCACGACGCGGCCGTCGCGCAGCAGCGCGACGCGCAGCCCGGGCACGGGCTTGGCGTCCGCGGGACGCGCGGCGGAGGCGAGCAGGTGCAGGTCGCGCACCGCGCCCGGCGCGAACGGCAGCGTCAGCGTCCCGCGCGCCGCGGTCAGCCGCGCGTGCGTGCGCGCCACCGGGGCGAAGCGCAGCGGCACGTGGCCCAGCGCGTGCGCGCCGATCGGCACGTCGGCCACTTCGGGTGCGGCCTGGTCGTAGGCGTGGTCGAGATCGAGCGGCAGCCAGCGGGCGGCATCCACCACCGGCGACGGCCGGCCGAGATCGCGCCAGCGTGCGGCGAGATCGGTGAAGACCGCGCTCGACATCTCCAGGCCCTCGGGCTTGCACTGGCGCAGCCACAGCGCGCGCCAGCGCGCGCGCACCGCGAGCATCTCGTCGGCGACCGCGTCAGCCGCGGCCGGATCCGGCGCCTGCAGCCAGCGTCGCGCCGCGCGTTGCCGGCGGACCACCGAACGCATGCGCTCGCAGGCGACGGCGAGGTGGTCGAGGTGGTCGGCCTCGCGCCGCGCGAGCGGCCGCTCGGCGGCGATCGTCGCCAGGCACCGGTCGATCAGCCGCTCGTCGTGCGCCAGATCCTCGTCGCCGGGCGCGGTCGACCAGGCGGCGGCGCGCACCATGGCGTGCGGGCCGCGATGGTGCTGGGTGAACAGCGCGTCGCTGCCGTGGCGGAGTTCGCGCGACCACTCGCCCGGCACGCGGGTCACGCCGGGCAGCGCCGCGCCGTAGAACGCGCGCTGGAACCGCTCGTCGCGATCGGCCGGCCGCGCGGCGGGTCCCGACCACGCCGCCTCGGCGAAGGCGGCGATGATCCCCCACGGCTCGCGCCCGCTCTCGCAGCCGCCATCGCCCCACTGCGAGCCGCCGAGCGCGCCGTCCTCGCGCCCGTCCGCGGTCAGCTGCCGCACCCAGGTCGCGAGATGGCCCTCGACCGCCGGCTGATCGGGCAGGAAGCGGCTCCAGGTGTTGTAGCCGGCGAGGCCCCACACCGGACGGCCCTGCGCCTCGAGCTCGCGCTGGTGCGCGACCGGCCCCGCGCCCGGCTCGTACTGCCAGTTCACCGGCACGATCGCCGGATGCAGCCGGACCATCTGCTCGTGCCCGAAGCCATGGCAGAGCATGTCGACCCACATCAGCGGCGTCTTGCCGAGCGCGACCAGCCGCTCCGCGCACCAGTTGGCGTGGGCGATGAACGCCTCGCGATCGACACCCTGGGTCTCGTCGAAGCCCATGTGGAACAGCGGCGACGGGAAGCGCGACGCCACCTCGGCGATGATCGGCGCGAGGAACGCGCGCACCTCGGGCTTGGTCGGATCGAGGCTGCTCATCGGCTGGAACACGCGCTGGCCGAGATGCGCGTAGCGCGGCATCGCCAGCAGGTGCTCCTGGTGGCCGATCAGCTGGAACGTCGGGAAGACCTCGACGCGGTGCAACGCGCCCTCGGCGACGATCGCCGCGATCTCCTCGGCGCTCAGCGCGCCGCGCGTCGCGCCGATCTCCGGATGCGCGTCGAGGCGCACCATGTCCTCGAGGTAGAGCGTGTAGTGCGATATCTTGAAGCGCGCGAGGTGGCGGACGATGCGCCGGAAGTCGTCGAGCGTCGACACCTGCCGCCGCGACACGTCGTCGTGGTGGTAGCGGATGGCCACCGCCGGCCAGTCGGCGATGACGACGGCCGGCAGGGAGCCGTCGTCGGCACGCAGCTGCTCGAGCGTGATCAGACCGTAGTGGAAGCCGTGGTCGTCGTGGCCGACCATGGCCACGCCGTCGCCATCGATGACCAGTCCGTAGCCCTGGCGCTTGGCCACGAGCGGCGCCGTCGCCCGGGCAGCGCCGATGCGCAGCGTGCGCGGCGGTAGCGAAGCATCGCCTTCGACGGCGACGCCCAGCCGCGCGATGAGGTGGGCGACCGCCGCGTCCGCCGCCGTCGTCGGATGCATGCGCCACGGCTCGCGCGCCGCGCAGCGCCCGGAGCCGGGCTCGACCGAACGCGGGCGGGGGATGAGCTGGATGCCGTCGTCCATCGTGACCTCGGGGCGACCAAGCAGCGTCGCCCCTGGACCCTGGCGGCATCCAGCGACCGGAAAACCGACTGCACACGGTTACTGCGTGCTTTTCGTCCGTCGACGGTCGCGAGGCTTACCGGTCTCGGGTGGGGACCTTCGCATGCGTGCTGCGGCCCCCTCCCGCCGGTCGGATCAGCGCGTCAGGCGTCGATCCAGCGACCAGGCGCCCGCGCCGCGCAGGACCAGCGCCACGGCGATGCCGACCACCAGCAGGTGGTACTCGACGCCCTCGCCGCCCTGGTTGCCGAGCCAGTTCATGAAGAAGCCGTGCTGCAGGTGGCCGCCGACCGTCACCGCGCCGATCATCAGACCGACGAAGGCGAGCGCGACGGGTCGGGTCAGCAGGCCCGCGAGCAGCAGCAGCGGTCCGAGGAATTCGACGAGGATCACCAGCGCGGCGACCGGGGCCGGCAGGCCCGCCTGGCCGGTGAAGTAGCCCATCGTCCCCGACCAGCCGTAGCCGCCGAACCAGCCGAGCGCCTTCTGCGCCCCGTGCGGGAACATGACGACCGCGAGCGTGATGCGCAGGATCGTCGCCGCCGGATCGTGCGGTGTCGCGAGGATGCGGTTGAACGCGCGGCCGAGGCCGGACGAGCCGTGGTCGGCGCTGGTCGGCGCGTGGGGATGGGTCTGGGCGTGGGTGGTCATGGTTCGCTCCGGTGGTGCGGGTGGAGGCCTGGCCGATGGCTCAGGCGAGATCGAAGAGCAGCACTTCGGCGTCGGCGGTCGCGGTGATCGCGATCGCATGCGCGTCGCTGGACGCGACCGCGTCGCCGCCGCGCAGCGCCTGGCCGTCGACCTCGACGGCGCCGCGCGCGACGTGGATCCAGGCATGCCGTCCGGGCGCCAGATCGTGGGCCAGGCGCGCGCCCGGCCGCAGCACGGCGACGCGCAGCACGGCGTCCTGGTGGATGGTCAGCGAGCCGTCGCGGCCGTCGGGCGAGGCGATCACGTGCCAGCGGTCCGGGGCGGCGTCGACGTCGATGCGCTTCTGCTCGTAGCTGGGCTGGTGTCCGGCGCGATCGGGTTCGATCCAGATCTGCAGGAGGTGCAGCTCGCGCGCTCCGGGGTTGGCCTCGCTATGGCGGATGCCGGTGCCGGCGCTCATGCGCTGCGCGTCGCCGCGGCGGATGACGCCGCCGGAGCCCAGGCTGTCGCGGTGCTCGACCGCGCCGGAGAGCACCCAGGTGATGATCTCCATGTCGCGATGGCCGTGCATGCCGAACGTGCCGCCCGGGGCGATGCGATCGTCGTTGATCACGCGCAGGCTGCGGAACTCGCTGCGTTCCGGGTCGTAGTGCTCGCCGAACGAGAAGCTGTGCCAGGAATCGAGCCAGCCGATGGCGGTATGGAAGCGTTCGGCGGCCGGGAAGACGGTGGCGGTGGTCATGGTGGCCTCGTCGATGGTTCAGTCGTGATGGCGCGCGGCTTCGAGCAGCGCGATGAGATCGTCGATGCGCCTGCGACCGAGATGTCCGAGCTGGGCGCGGTGCAGCTCGATGAGCTGCTGATCCAGGGGCGCGATGAGCTTCGCGCCGGCGTTGGTGATCGTCACCCGCACCACGCGACGATCGACATCGTCGCGTCGGCGTTCGACCAGGCCGCGCTTCTCGAGCCGGTCGATCAGCCGGGTGACGTCCGGATCGCGCGTGATCATGCGCCCGGCGATCTCGCCGCACGGATGCCCGTCCTTGCCGGCGCCGCGCAGGATGCGCAGCACGTTGTACTGCTCGGGCGAGAGATCGGACGGCTTGAGCGCGGCGACCAGGCCGTGCATCAGCTGGTCGGTGGTGCGCAGCAACTGCACGAACAGCTCGTCCTCCGGCGTCGGGAACGGCTTGGACTGCTTGATGTCGTCGTGCAAGCGGGGCATGGCCCGAATATAGTCGTTGAAACGACTATCGTCAAGAGGCCTATATGCGGGCGCGGCGGCACCCTCGCTGGAGCAAGTCCGCTCGGCCATTGGTCCTGCCACGGCGCCGAACGCTGGGTCGGGCCCCAGGCGCAGCGCCGAGCGGCGCCCCCGGGGCTCGGCGGCGCACCGCCGAACGGTGCAGACGTGACGCGGGCCGCGGACGTCTCGCAGGCGCTTCCGCTGGGCTTGCCGAACGCCCCTCCGACCTACGGTGGCCCTCTTCATCGGCGCCCCCGGGGCGCAGGAGCGACGCATGCGGCTCAAGCGGCTCGAGACCTTCGGCTTCAAGTCGTTCGCCGACCGCATGAGCTTCGATTTCGAGAACGGCATCACCGCCGTGATCGGCCCCAACGGCTGCGGCAAATCGAACATCGTCGACTCGATCAAGTGGGTCATCGGCGAGCAGTCGGCCAAGGCGCTGCGCGGCGAGGACATGACCGACGTCATCTTCAACGGCTGCGCCACGCGCCGCGGGATGGCGATCTGCGAGGTGACGCTGGTGATGGACCAGGTCGACGGCGGCCGGCTCGGGCTCGAGGGCGACGAGATCGCCATCACCCGCCGGCTGACGCGCGACGGCACCAGCAACTACTACCTGAATGGCCAGGTCTGCCGGCTGAAGGACGTCAAAGAGCTGTTCATGGACACCGGCATCGGCACCAGCGCCTATGCGGTGATCGAGCAGGGCCGCGTCGGCTTCATCGTCGACGCCAACACCAAGGACCGCCGCGCCATCCTCGAGGAGGCCGCCGACATCTCGCGCTACAAGGCGCGGCGCAAGGTCGCCCTGCGCAAGCTCGAGCGCGTCGAGCTCGACCTGCAGCGCATCGGCGAGGTCCTGGCCGAGGTCAGCCGCCGGGTGAAGACCGTCGCGCGCCAGGCCGCGACCGCCCTGCGCCACCGCGAGCTGACCGCCACCCTGCGCGACCTGCGCATGGCCTTCGCGCTCGAGGAGTTCGGCCGCCTGAGCAACGAGATGAAGGAGCTCGCTGGACGCGCCGACGAGCTCAACGCATCCGGCGCCGAGCTCGCCGCCAAGCTCGGCGAGCTCGAGGCGTCCCTGGCCGAGGCCGACGCGCGCCTGATCGCGCTCGAGGAGACCATCCGCGGCTTCGAGGCCCAGCGCGCCGACGCGCAGAGCCGGCGCGACGTCGCCGAGTCGCGCGCGCGCGACGCCAAGTACCGCCTGATCGAGATCGACCAGCACGAGCAGCAGGACAAGACCGCGCTCGACGCGCTCGCCGCCAAGATCGAGGCGATCGCCGCCGAGCACGCCACCGCCGAGCGCGCGGTCGACGACAGCGCCACCGGCGGCGAGAGCGATAGCGCGCTGACCCAGACCTACCGCCAGAAGCGCACCGACCTCGACGCGACGCTGGCCGAGGTCGACGCGATCATCACCGACGTGGAGGAGCGGAAGGCCAAGCAGGTCGAATGCCTGCGCGACCTGGCGCGCGTCACCGCCGAGCGCAACGCGCTCGAGGCCGGCCGTCACGCCATCGGCGAGCGCCGGCGTCGGCTCGAGGACCGCTCGGGCGGCCAGGCGACGGCGCTGGTCACGGCGCGCGAGTCCGAGACCACCGCGCGCGCGTCGCTCGAGGCGCTGGTCAAGGGCGCCGCGGACGCGCACATCGCGCTCGACGAGCTGATCCGCGCGCGCGAGACCGCGCTGGCGGAGGGCAACCGCCTCGACGCCGAGCTCAACGACGTGCGCCACCAGGAGGCGCGCGCCGAGACCAGCCTGCGCCTGCTGCAGGAGCAGGAGCGCCGCGCCGAGGGCGTGTTCCGCGGCGTGAAGGACGTGATCCAGCAGATGGACCGCTTCCCCGGCGTCGTCGGCATGGTCGCCGACCTCTGCCGCGTGCCGGACGCGTACGTCGTCGCCATCGAGACCGCGCTCGGCGGCCAGGCGCAGAACATCGTCACCGAGACCCAGGAGGCCGCCAAGGCGGCGATCGAGTTCCTCAAGCGCGAGCGCCGCGGCCGCGCGACCTTCCTGCCGCTGGACGACATCCAGGGCGGCGAACGCGTCGACAACGCGGTGCTGCGCGAGCCCGGCGTCATCGGCCTGGCGTCGCGCCTGCTCGAGTACGACAAGAAGCACAAGCCGGCGTTCGAGCACCTGCTCGGCAACGTGCTGATCGTCGAGACCCTCGACCACGCCATCAACCTGCGCCGCGGCCGCCGCACCTCGTGCCGGCTGGTGACGCTCGAGGGCGACGTGGTCAACGCCGGCGGCGCGATGACCGGCGGCCGCCAGCAGGGCGGCGACGCGGGCGGCATCGTCAGCCGCAAGAACGAGATCCGCTCGCTCGACGAGCAGATGAAGGAGATCCAGGCCAAGAAGCTCGAGGCGGGCCAGAAGCGCGACGTCGCCAAGAAGCAGGCCTTCGACCTGTCCCTGTCCGTCGAGGAGAAGCGCCGCTCGATCCAGCAGATCGACCGCGCCGCCGGCGAGGCCAAGGCCCAGGTGATGAAGGCTGAGCGCGACCGCGCGCACATCGAGGAGACCACCTCGTCGTTCACCAGCGAGCTCGCCGAGATCGACAGCGAGATGCTCAAGCTGGACTCCGACGCCAAGGAGCTCCACGGCCAGGACGAGTGGTTCGGCGCGCTCAACGCGAAGCTGGCCCAGGAGATCGAGGTCGCCACCGCGCGCATGCAGGCCAAGGCAGCCGAGCGCGACCGGCTGCAGGAGCAGGTCAACAACCTGCGCGTCGACCTGGCGACCACCCAGGAGCGCCAGGAGGCGCTGCGCAACCACCTCGGCCACCTCACGCGCACGCTGCAGGAGCTCGAGGACCAGCGCGACGAGCGCACCCGCCGCATCGCCGGCCACGGCGCCAAGCGCGACGAGCTGCGCGCCATCCAGGGCGAGAACACCGCGATCCACGCCGAGGCCGGCGCCGAGTTCGAGCGCATCGCCGCGCAGCTGACCCAGGTCATCGGCGAACGCGACCGCCTGCGCGACGGCTCGGAGGGCCGGCGCCAGGAGGCGCGCGCCCTGTCGAGCCGCGCGCGCGGCGTCGAGCAGGAGCGCCAGGCCGTCGAGGTGAAGTCGTCCGAGGCGCGCGTGCGCGTCGAGGCGCTGACCCAGCGCATCCTCGAGGAGTACCAGCTCGACCTCGGCGAGGCGTTCGCCAACTACGAGCGTCCCGCGAACCTCGACTGGCCGGCGCTGCGCAAGCAGCTCAACGACACCGAGAAGGAGCTGGGCTCGCTCGGCGCGGTGAACCTCGCCGCGATCGACGAGCTCGCCGAGGTGCAGGGGCGCGAGGAGTTCCTCGCCAAGCAGCACGCCGACCTCGACCACGCCGCGGTCAAGCTCAAGGAGATCATCGAGCACATCAACGAGGTCAGCCGCAAGCTCTTCCAGAAGACCTACCGCGAGGTGCGCGCGAACTTCCAGACGCTGTTCCGCAAGCTGTTCAACGGCGGCAAGGCCGATCTCATCCTCGAGAAGCCGGTCGAGGGCGAGAGCGACGACGTGCTCGAGCTCGGCATCGAGATCATGGCGCAGCCGCCGGGCAAGCACCCCAAGATCATCACCCAGCTCTCGGGCGGCGAGAAGGCGCTGACCGCGATCGCGCTGCTGTTCGCGGTCTACCAGACCAAGCCCAGCCCGTTCTGCATCCTCGACGAGGTCGACGCGCCGCTCGACGATTCGAACACCGACGTCTACTGCTCGATGCTCAAGGAGTTCGTGCGCGATTCGCAGTTCATCGTCATCACGCACAACAAGAGCACGATGAAGCACGCGGACGCGATCTACGGCATCACCCAGAACGAGCCGGGCGTGTCGACCAAGGTGAGCGTGCGCTTCGAGGACGTCGCCGAGGGCGCCGAGCCCGCGGAGATCGTCCGCGGCGCGGGGCCGTACTCGACCTGAGGGGGCTCGACGCGTGAAGCGCGAAGCTCGAAGCTGAGGAGCGGGCGAATCGCTGCGCTCGCCGGCTGGAGCGAAGCCGACGGTTATCGTCCTCGACTCGGCGGCGTCCTTCGCGATCGCCGGATCCGACGCTGAAATCCGTGGAGCGCGCGTCCTGCCGCGGCAGGCTCGGCGCGGGAGTCCGCCATGGTCGTCCGATCGATGCTGCTGATCGCGCTGTCACTCGTCGGTCTCGCCGCGGCCGAGGACGCCGCCGAGCCGGCCGCCGCCGAGCAGCCCGCGGAGCAGCCGGTCGCCGAGAACGCCGCGCCGGCCCCGGCCCCGGCGCCGGCGGCGGCGCCCGAACCCGATCCCACCGCGGCGCTCGTCGCCCAGGGCCGATTCGTCTACCGCACCCGCGACATCGACGCACTCGCGCTGATCGCGGCGCGCCACGCCAAGCGCAAGCTCACCCGCGCCGAGGAGGAGCAGCTGCGCCAGGCGCTGGGCCAGCTGGTGGTCGCACGCGAGCCGCTCATGCAGGCGCTGGCCTATCTGCCGGCGCTGCCGGGTCCGGCACGCGACCAGCTGCTGCTCGATCTCATCGACTACCAGGCGGAACCGGCGGGTCCGCCCGCCGCCGCCGGCGAACCGGCGGCGAACGCGCCGGCGGCGCAGCCCGATGGCGGCGCCGCGTCCGCCGGTCCGGCGACGACGACCGCGGGCGGCGAGGTGATGGTGCGCCTGCCGCCGCTGTCGATGACCCGCGCGCTCGACCAGATCGGCCGCCGCCAGCTGACGGTCGGGCTCGCGCTCTACTTCCCCGATCCGTCGCTGGCGCAGAAGCTCGAGGCCAAGGCGCCGCTCATCCAGGACGCGGTGCTCGGCCACCTCAACCAGCTGCCGCCGGGCGAGTTCGCCCAGCCCAACCACGAGGAGCTGAAGCTCGGCCTCGCCGCCGCGATCAGCGCGCGCGTGCCCGAGTTCCCGCACGACAGCGTGCTGATCACCCAGCTCGACGTCGAGGACCCGGCGGCCGCCGCGGCGCCCGCGCCCGCCGCCGAAGGCGAATAGCCGCTCAGCCCTTCGCCGCTGGTCCCGTGCTGTCGCGGACGACCAGCGCGGCGTCGATGCGCTCCTCGCGCGGATCGCCGCCCGGAGCCGCCGACAGCTCCATCGCGAGCTCGGCCGCGCGCCGGCCGATCTCGGGCAGCATGTGGCTGACCACGGTCATCGCCGGGGTCGCAAACTCGCCGTGGACGTCGTCGAAGCCGATCACCGACAGGTCGCGCGGCACGCGCAGTCCCGCGTCGACCGCGGCGGCCATGACCCCCTGGGCCATCGATTCGTTGAAGCACATCACCGCGGTCGGCCTCGTCGCGGCGGCCAGATGCAGCGCTGCGGTCTCGCGCGCCAGCGCGATGGCGCGGGCCATCGGCCATTCCTTGCCGAGCACTTCGGCTTCCGGCGCGGCCCATTCCTGCGGCGCGTAGCCAGCCTTCTCCATCGCCGAGCGGTAGACGGCGCGGCGACGCTTCGACTCGGACGTCGCGGTCGCCGGACCGAGCCAGGCGATGCGGCGGTGGCCCAGGCCGAGCAGATGCTCCATGGCGGCGCGCACGCCGGGCTCGCTGTCGAGGCGCACAGACGACAGCCCGCTGAGCTTCTCGTCGTAGTGCTGCGCGACCACCACCGGCGCACCGGCGTCGCGGAACGCCTGGATGTGCGGCCTGAGGTCGAGCGCGCCCGGCAGCACCAGGCAATCGATCCGGCGTTCCTGCAGGCGCAGCAGGCAGCGTTCGATGACGTCCTCGTGCGGCCGCTCCGAGCCGATCGCCACCAGCTCCTTGCCGTGGACGCTCGCCGCCTGGGCGACGCCGTCGACGATCCGGCCCCAGAAATCGCGCCAGCCGTTCGACCCGGGGATCAGCAGCATCGCCACGCCGACCGCGTCGGCGCGGCCGAGGTGCAGCGCGCGCGCGTGGTAGTTGCGGCGGTAGCCCATCTCCTCGGACGCCGCGAGCACGCGCTTGCGGGTCGCCTCGGAGATGAAGTCGGCGCCCTTGCCGTTGAGCACGCGCGACACCGTCGCGTGGGAGATGCCGAGATGCGACGCGATGTCGCGGATGGTGATCGGAGCGCGCATGGTCCGCAAGCGTGTGCGATCACCGCTCGGGTGCCAGCCCCGGGCGGCCTCCGCGCCGGCGATGCGTCCGCGCCCGACGCTACGGCCGCGGCCGGCGCGGGCGCGCTTCCAGCGCCGCGCAGGCGTCGGCCGCCGCGATGCGGACCGCCAAGCGCTGGTCGTCGGACGATCGCCGCAAGGCCGGCGCCGCGGCGCCGATGCGCAGCACGCCGAGGGCGACGGCCGCGCGCTGGCGGACGTACCACTTCTCGTCGGCGAGGGCGGCGATCAGGCGGGGACCGGCGGCCCGCAGGGCGAGATCGGCGCAGGCATCGATCGCGTTGACCCGGACGCCGCCGCTCGGGTCGTCGAGCAGCGCCCGGATCGCGCGCGCGGTCGTGCGGGCCCGCAGGGCGACCAGCCCGCGCAACGCGTGCAGGCGCACGCTCATCGCCGGATCGCGGGTCGCGGCCGCCAGGTCGCGCACGGCCGAGTGCGCGCCCAGGGCGCCGAGCGCCTCCGCGGCCCAGGCCCGCACGCGCACCTGCGGAGACTCCAGCGCCGACCGCAATGCGGTGACCGCCGCCGGTCCCAGGGCGCGCAGGCGCTCGATCGCTGCGCGTTGCGTCGCCTCGCCATCGGCGGCGAAGGACGCGATCAGCAGCGGGATCGTCGTCGAGCGGCTCATCGCCCGAGGCTCCGGCGGCGCTGCCTGGCGCCAATGCGATTGCTACGGATGGCCGCTCCCGTCGCACCGCATGGCCGTTCCCTGCGTCCGCCGGCGGATGGTTGGCGGTGGCAGTCGGCATGGGCAGATCGAGCGGCGAGCACGATCGCGCGTACGGTGCGTATTTCCCCTCCACCGGAGCCGACCACATGAAGTCATTGCTCGTAGGCGTCGCAATCTTGCTCTCGTCGACCGTCGCCGCGCACGCGGCGGAGCTCACGGCGACGCCGGCGACCGTCGCGCCCGGCGCGGCGATCAGCGTGTCGTGGAGCGGCATCGAGGACGCCGCGAACACCGACTGGATCGGTCTCTACGCCGCGGGTGCCGACGACCAGCAGTTCCAGTCGTGGATCTACACCTGGGCCGCGGCCAGCGGCACGACCACCTTCCTCGCGCCGACCACGCCGGGCAGCTATGACCTGCGCCTCTTCGCCAATGATGGCTACGGCCGGCTCGCCGTCAGCGGCATCGTGACGGTCGCGACGGACGAGCCCGAGACCAATGATCCGATCCCCGGCGTCGTCCTGCATTACGGCCAGATCAACATCACCGCGACCGAGCACGGCCACAACGTCGTCGACCTCTCGCCCGAGGGCGACCGCGTGCGCGTGTCGCTCAACGGCCGCTCGGTGACCTTCGCGATCAGCGAGGTCTCCTCGTTCTCGTACATGAGCGGCGCCGGCGGCTGGGATTCCTTCACCGACGACACCGAGCTCAACGGCTCGCTGACCATGCTCGGCGGCCACAACTCGGTGATCCGCGCCGGCGGCGTGTTCGGCGTCGTCTACCTGATGGGCAACGACAACTACTGCCGCATCGGCGGCAGCGCCTACGTGTTCAGCTACCTCGAAGGCAGCTACGACCCCTCGAACACGAATCGCGACGTCGTCGTGCCGAGCCCGACGGTGTGGGCGTACTTCTACGATCTGCGCGGGTTCTACTTCATCTGATCGCGACTCGTCCCGCGCGCACCGCCGATGGCGCGAAGCCCTCGGCGGATGCCGAGGGCTTCGTCGTTCGCAGGCGCGGGACGCGCGCGTCCCTCAGCCGAGGATCTCGGGCTCGACCAGCTGCGCCAGCAGGACGAGCGACTCCTGCCAACCGAGGTAGCACATCTCGGTCGGGATGGCGGCGGGGATGCCCTCCTGCACGATGTGCAGGTCGACGCCGCACGAGATCGCCGTGATGGTGATCGTGGTCTGCATCTCGCCGGGCAGCGCCGGATCGTCGAACGCGTCGGTGTGGCGGATGCGCTGGTTCGGCACCAGCTCGAGGTAGCGGCCGCCGAACGAGTGGCTGGTGCCGCTGGCGAAGTTGGTGAACGACATGCGGTAGGTGCCGCCGACCCGGGCGTCGATCTGGTGCACCTTGCCGGTGAAGCCGTGCGGCGGCAGCCACTTCGCCATCGCGTCGCCGTCGAGGAACGCGCGGTAGACGCGGTCAGGGGTCGAACGCAGCACGCGGTGGAGTCGGACGGTGTTGGTCGCCATGGTCGCCTCCCTGGGATGGGGCGGCGACCGTAAACGTCGATGACGCATCGACAAGTCGCCGCGCCGCATCCATTTCCGCGCCGGCGTGGCGCGCCGCGGGTCCCGTCAGGCCTTCGCGAGCTTCACCAGCAGCTCCGCCCCCTGCTTCAGCTTCTCGTTCGGCACCGTGTAGCAGATGCGGAAGTGCGTGTTCCGCTCGCTGAAGACGTTGCCCGGGATGATCAGCAGGTTGTTCTGGATCGCCTTCTCGACGAACGACTGGCCGGTGAATCCGCCCGGCGCCCGCGCCCACAGGTAGAACGCGCCGTCGGGCGGGCCGATCTCGAAGGTGCCCTTGAGCAGGCCGTGCATCAGGTCGCGCTTCGCGCGGTAGTCCGAGATGTGCTTGGACAGATCGACCGAGGGGCAGGCGAGCGCCGCGTACTGCGTGATCGAGGGCGCGCAGACGAAGCTGTACTGCTGCACCTTGGTCATCGCCTCGACGACCTCGGCCGGACCGCAGGCGTAGCCGAGACGCCAGCCGGTCATGCCGAACGACTTGGAGTGGCCGACGAGCACCAGCGTGTCGGGATAGACCTCGGCCATCGAGGTCATCTTGGTGTAGGCGAAGTGGCGGTAGATCTCGTCGCTGACCACGAGCACGCCGTGCTTCGCGCACACGCTCGCGATGCCCTCGAGCTCGCTGCGCGTCAGGATGCGCCCGGTCGGGTTCGCCGGCGAGTTCAGCAGCAGCAGCTTGGTCTTCGGCGTGATCAGCTTCTCGAGCTTCGCCGGATCGATGCCGAACGAGTCGCCGTAGGTGTCGAGGTACACCGGCACGCCGCCGAACAGGCGCGTCAGGTGCTTGTACATGACGAAGTACGGATCGGGGACGATGACCTCGTCGCCGTCGTCGATCAGCGCGAGCAGCGTCAGGAACAGGCCGCCGCTGACGCCCGAGGTGATCAGCACCTGGTTCAGGTCGTAGGCGCGGCCGGTGAACGCCTTCTCCTCGGCGCGCACCTGCTCGCGCAGCTCGGGGATGCCCTGCGTGACGGTGTAGGTGTTCTTCCCGGCGTCGATCGCCGCGTGCGCGGCGCGCTTGAGCTCGGGCGGGACGTCGAAGTCGGGCTGACCGATCGACAGGTTGATCGGGTCCTTGAGGCTGCGGGCGAGATCGAAGATCTTGCGGATGCCGCTCGAATCGATGCGGCCGACGCGCTGCGCGAGACGTGACATGGCGGCACGCTAGGCCCGATGCCGGGGGCCAGAAGCGGACGGCTCCACGCGGGCGCGACCGCGCGGCCGACGCGATCGCGACGAGGCAGCCAGCTGCGGGCTCCGGGCCTCGCCCTGCAGGTCGGGCTTCGGGCTTCGGGCTTCGGGCTTCGGGCTTCGGGCTTCGGGCTTCGGGCTAGACTCGCTATAAACCAGTTATAACAAATCATTTATGATACTGAATACGCCAGGCTAGCTCGCGGTTGACCACACCGATCGACGGTCGTCAGGAGGGCATGGCGCACATCACCCTGCCGACCGGCGTCCCCTCCAGCATCGACCCCCTGCGCGGCAGCATGGCCGACTTCGCGCGGCCGGTCGGGCGCGACCTGATGGCCAGGACCGCCGGGGTCGTGCCCTACATCGCGGCGCGCGTCGCCGCCGACGTCTGGCCCTACTCGCGCGTCATCGCCGGCGCTCCGGTCACGAGCGTGCGCGGCGAGGTCGCCAACGGCGAGATCCGCCGCGGGCTGAACTTCGGCGCCCAGGACTACCTGTCCCTCGCGGCGCACCCGTCGGTGCACGAGGCCGCGGTGCGCGCGATCCGCGACTACGGCGTGCACGTCGCCAGCTCCGCGGCGCTGCAGGGCCGCACCGACCAGACCGTGCTGCTCGAACGCGAGATCGCCGACACGCTCGGCACCGAGCACACCGTGCTGTTCCCGACCGGCTGGGGCGCGGCGTACGGCGCGGTGACGGCGCTGGTGCGCGAGGATGACCACGTGGTCATCGACCGCCTGGCGCACGCCTCGCTCCAGGCCGGCGCGCACGCCGCGACGCGCAACGTCGTCGCCTTCGACCACCTCGACGTGGCGAGCATGCGCGCGGCGCTGGCCGCGATCCGCGCCGTCGACGCCGAGCACGGGATCCTGGTCGTGACCGAGGGCCTGTTCTCGATGGACTCCGATTCGCCCGACCTGCGCGCCATGCAGGCGACCTGCCGCGAGTTCGAGGCCACGCTGCTGGTCGACGTCGCCCACGACTTCGGCGTGCTCGGCCCCGGCGGCAGCGGACACATCGGGCGCAGCGGCATGCTCGGCGAGATCGACATCGTCATGGGCGCCTTCTCCAAGACCTTCGCCGCCAACGGCGGGTTCGTCACCACGCGCCACGCCGGCGTCGCGACCTTCGTCGCCGCCTTCGGCGGCCCGCACATGTTCTCGAACGGCCTGTCGCCGATGCAGGTCGCGGTGGTACGCCAGACCCTGGCTATCGCGCGCTCGGCCGAAGGCGATCGACGCCGGGCGGCGCTGATGCGCGCCGTCCAGGCGCTGCGCGACGCGATCGTCGCCGGCGGCCTCACCTGCCTGGGCGAACCGTCGCCGATCGTGCCGGTGATGGTCGGGCGCACGCCGGTGGCGCGCGTCGCCAGCGGCCTGTTCATGCGCGGCGGGGTGTTCGCCAACCTGGTCGAATACCCGGCGGTCGGACTGCGCGCCGCGCGCTTCCGCATGCAGGTGCAGGCCGACCACACGCCGGAGGAGGCGCGCGCCGCCGCGACGATCGTGCTCGCGGCCGTGGCGGAAGCGCGCCAACGCCTCGGCCTTTCGCCCACGTCCCAGTCGGACCGCCTGCCATCCGGCTGAGCTGCCGGGCGCGGACCGCGTCCACCGCCGACCGGTTCAGCCGCCGAGCCGCCCTGCCACCGGATCCTGGTCGGGATCCCAGCCGCCGCCGAGCTCCTGGGCCACGGCGATGAAGCCCAGCGCCTCGGCGCCGACCGCGACGGCCTCGGCGTCGCCGGCGGCGAGCGCGTCGGCTTCGGCGGCGAGCGCGGCGTCGGCCAGGGCCAGGCCGGATTCGGCGCGCGCACGCGCCAGCGACGCCGCGCCATCGAGCGCGGCCAGCGACTCCGCCGCATGCCGACGGCGGTCGCCCGCCGCGCCATGCGCGACCAGCGCCGCCGCGACCGCGCGCTGGGCCTCGATGACCACGCCTTCGTAGCGCGCCACGGCGGCGTCGACCTCGGCGTCGGCCTCGCGCACCAGCGCGCGCACCCGGCCACCGTCGAACAGCGTCCAGCGCAGCGCCGGCCCGGCCGCCATCGCCAACGCGTCGCCGCTGAACAGGGTCGCGGCATCGACCGACTCCAGCCCGATCGAGCCGGACAGCGTCAGCCGCGGATAGGCCTCGGCGGCGACGACGCCGACGCGCGCCACCGCGGCGACGACGCGGCGCTCGGCGGCGCGCACGTCGGGACGCCGGCGCATGAGATCGGCCGGGACCGTCGCCGGCGGCAGCATCGGATCGGGCAGGCGGCGCAGGTGCGGGACGGCGAAGGTCGGCGCCCACCCGGCGAGCGCCGCCAGGCGCAGGCGCAGCGCGCGCGCGTCGGCGTCGTGCGCGGCGGCATCGGCGCGCGCGCGGGACAGCTCGGCGCGCGCCCCGGCGTCGTTCCCCGGGATCGCGACGCCGCTGACGACCGCGTCCGCGCGCAGCGCCGCGAGGCGTTCGAGCGTCGCGACGCGGCGCTCGGCGAGGTGGCGGCGGCGACGCGCGACCGCTTCGCCGACCACCGCGCGCACCGCCTCGGCCGCCAGCGCGCGGCGCAGGTCGGCGAGCGTCCAGCCGGCGGCGGCGACGTCGGCCGCGGCGGCCTCCCGACCGCGCCGGACCGCGCCCCACAGGTCCACCTCCCACGCCGCGTACGCGCCGACGGCGTGCCAGGTGCGGCCGCGCGGATCGAATTCCGGAGTCTCGTCGCTGGGGTCGCGGTAGGTGACGTTCGCGCCGGCGCCGGCGGTGGGCAGCGCCGCGGCGGCGACCACGTCGTGGCGCGCCAGCAGGCGATCGAGGGTGGCCGCGGCGGCGCGCAGCTCGCGGTTGCCGGCGAGCACCGCGTCGACGGCGGCGCCGGCCGCGGGATCGTCGAACGCCAGCCACCAGCGCGGAAGATCCGCGTCGCCGGGCTCGACGGCGACCGGATACGCGTCGGCGAGCGGCGCCGCCAGGACCACGGGCTCGCGCCCCACGTCGCATCCGGCCAGCGCGATGACGGCGAGGACGCAGGCCAGGCGGCTCACGGCTGCTCCGCCTCGATGTCGACGTCCACCTGCTGCCCGACGCGCAGCCCGGCGTCGTCCGGCAGCGCGAACAGCGCCTCGAGCACGCGGGTGTCGACGCGCTCGTCGCCGTCGCCGGCGAGCACGCGCTTGGGCCTGACCAGCGGTTCGCTGCGCACGAAGACCAGGGCGACGCGCGCCTCGCGCCGGCCGCGCGGGATGGCGACCGCCGCGGCGCCGTCGCGCAGGCGGTGCGCGTCGCGCTCGTCGATCTCGGCGCGCACCAGCAGGCGCGTGCAGTCGCCGATCACCGCCACCGTCGTACCAGGGGCGGCCTGCTCGCCCGGATGGGCCTCGACCGCGAGCACGGTGGCGTCGAGCGGCGCGCGCACGACGTGGCGATCGAGGCGTTGGCGCAGCGCCGCCGCCTCGGCCCGCGCCGCGGCGACGCCGGCCTCGGCGGTGGCCAGCTGCTCGGCGCTGGCGCCGACGCGCAGGCGGGCCAGGTCGGCCTCGGCGCTGGCCAGGTCGGCGGCCGCGCCGGCGCGGGCGAAGCGGCGCACCGCGGCGTCGTCGGCGGAGAGCGCGGCGCGCTTGAGCGCCTCCTCGGCGCGCGCGGCGCGGTCGTCGGCCTCGGCGAGCGCGACGCGCGCGCGCGCGATCCGCGCCTCGGCGGGCGGCAGGTCTTCCGCGCGTGGCGACGCGGCCAGCTCGGCCACGCGCGCCGATTCGACCGCGACGCGGGCCTCGGCGGCGGCGACGGCCGCCGCGGCCTCGCGGTCGTCGAGCCGCGCCAGCTCGTCGCCGGCGGCGACGCGCTGGCCGACGCGCGCCGACACCGTCGCCACGCGTTCGGAGATCGGCGACGAGACGTGGATCGCCTCGCCCTGCGGCTCGACCAGGCCGATCGCGGCGATGCGCCGCGCGAACGCCGGGGCCGCGGGTGGCGCGATCGCCGCGTCGACCGGCGCGGCGCCGCCGCGCGTGGCGCTCGACCAGGCGGCGAAGACCATGCCGGCGAGGGCCAGCGGAGGCAGGATCCAGCGCATCATGGCGACGTCTCCGACGCGTGACGCGTCTCGATGGCGGTGACCAGGCCGTCCTCCATGCGCGCGACGCGGTCGGCGTACGGGAAGATGCGCGCGTCGTGCGTGACCACGACCAGTCCCCGCCCGGGACCGACCGCGGTCTCGCGCAGCACGTCCATGACCAGCGTGCCGGTGGCGTGGTCGAGCGCGCTGGTCGGCTCGTCGCACACCACCAGCATCGGTCCGTGCACCAGCGCGCGGGCGATGGCGACGCGCTGCTGCTGGCCCCCGCTGAGCTGGTTGGGCAGATGGCGCCGGCGGTCGCCGAGGCCGAGCGCGCCGACCAGGTCGGCGGCGCGCGACAGCGCCTTGGCGCGCGGCACGCCGTCGAGGATCAGCGGCACGGCGACGTTCTCGACGACGTCGAGCGCCGGGATCAGGTTGTAGGCCTGGAAGACGAAACCGAGATGGCGGCGGCGGAAGGCGAGCAGCTCGCGCGACGGCAGCGTCGCCAGGTCGTGGCCGAGCACCGCGACCGTGCCGCCGTCGGCGCGCAGGATGCCGGCGAGCACGCTGAGCAGCGTGGTCTTGCCGCAGCCGGACGGCCCGACCAGCATCAGCAGCTCGCCGTCGTCGATCGCGAGGTCGACGCCGCGCAGCGCGACGGTCTCGGCGCCGCCGGCGCGGAACGACTTGGTCACGGCGTGGAGCGCGGCGAGTCCCATGTCAGCTCCGGAACACCGTCGCGGGTTCGAGGCTCAGCACGCGGCGCACGCCGGCCAGGCCCGCGGCCAGCACGATCGCCAGCACCGCGGCCGCGCCCGCGGCGAGCAGCCACGGCGGCAGCTCCCACGCCAGCGCGCCGGCCCCGTCGCCGGTCGCCCAGCCGGCCAGCGCCGCGGCTCCGACGCCGATGCCGTAGCCGAGCACGCCGACGGTCAACGCCTGGACCAGGGTCATCGCCACCAGCGTGCCGTCGGCGGCGCCCATAGCCTTGAGCGTGCCGAGGTAGCGCAGGTTCTCGCGCACGAACTGGGCGAAGAGCAGTCCGCACACCGCGACGCCGACCAGGAATCCGAGCGCGACGGCGATCCCGAAGTTGATCGGGATGCCGGTGTTCTCGGCGAAGAACCACGAGCTGGCCGCGGCGAACTCGTCGGCGGTCAGCGCCTTGTAGCCGGTCGCGGCGGTCACCGCCGCCGCCACCGCGCGCGGATCGGCGCCGGGCACGACGCCCGCGGCGACGTAGGTGACGTCGCGGCGCTGCGCCGGCAGCCACGCGCGCAGGCGCGGCGCGGTGGTGTAGATCGGCGGCGTGAAGAAGATCGGCGGCGTCGCGCGCGCGATCCCGACCACCACCGCGCGGTGGTCGTTGATCTCGATCTCGTCGCCGACCGCGAGCGCGATGGCCGCGCCGTCCGGCGCGCGGCGGGTGAGCTTCGCGACCGCGTCGGCGTCGAGGATCACCGCGTCGGGCCGGCGCAGGTCGCGCCACGCGCCGGCGACCAGGGTCGGCGGGGCGCCGATGAAGCCGTCGGGGTCGATGCCGACCATCAGCGCCGACTTGCGCGCCCCGCCGCCGAGCGCGACGTCGGCGAGCACGCGCAGGTGCTCGACCGACCAGGCCACGCCGTCGACGCCGGCGACGCGCTGCGCCGCGGTCGACGGCATCGGCCGCACGTCGTCGAGGTCGATGGCGCCGATCGACGGATCCATGATCCACAGCTGCGCCTGCGGCACGTCGCGGATCGCCGCGCCGGCGCGGCCGAGCAGGCCGAGGAAGATGCCCATCTGCTGGGTGATGAGCAGCGCCGCGAAGGCGACGCCGAGCACCAGGCCGATGAACCGCCCGCGGTCGGCGGTCAGCATGCGCAGCGCGATGCGGATCACGGCGAGCCCCGCATGCCGTCGACCAGCAGGTCGACCATCGCCGCCATGCGCCGCGTCGCGGGCCGCCACGGCACCCACGGATCGTTGCCCTTGTCGAGCTCGAGGCTGACCGCGCCGTGCAGGCCGGCCCACAGCGTCTGCGCGGCGAGATGGCGATCGCGCCACCGCGCCGCGAACAGGCCCGCGCCGATGGCCTCGGCGACCGTGGCGGCGAGCGCCGCGTAGCCGTCCTGCGCCGGATCGCCGCGCCGCGTGCGCGACACCTCCAGCGCGGCGCGCGCGGCGTCGTCGGCCAGCGGCGTCATGAACAGCAGGCGGTAGTGGTGCGGATTGGCGAGCGCGAAGGCCGCGTACCCCTGCCCGATCGCCTTGAGGCGCGCCAACGGATCGACGACGCGCGCGGCGGCGGCGAACGCGGCCTGCAGGCTGGCCAGGTCGTGGTCGCAGATCTCCTGCATCAGCGCCAGCTTGTCGGCGAAGTGCTTGTAGATCGCGGTGGCGGTGCAGCCGAGGTCGCCGGCCAGCGCGCGCATGGTCAGGCGCTCGAAGCCGTCGCGGGCGAAGCGCGCCCGACCGGCGTCCAGGATGCGCTCGCGCAGCGGCCGGTCGTCGTCGCGGGTGCGCGGCTTGGCCATCTGGCTCATGGTTAACAACGTTAACCAGCGGTCGCGAGCGGCGGCTCGCGGTCGACCGCGCATTCAGTTCAGTGGGCGGGGGATGGCGGCGCCTGGTCGACGCGCAGGGCGCTGAGCGCGACCTCGGCGCCGTCGGCGCAGGCGGGATTCGACGCGGCGTAGACGAGCGCCCAGCACCCGGCGACCGCGGTTCCGGCCAGGTGCTGCGCCGGCAGGGCGCGGCCGTCGACGGTCGCGGTGATCGTGTCCGCCGAGACGACGATCTCGACCTGGTGGGTCCCGGCGGCGATCGCCTCGCCGCTGCGCATCGAGGCCACGACATCGACCGCCTCGTCGGGCTCGGCCAGGGAGAGCGTCTGCCCGAGGACGCGCTGGGCGCCTTCGATGCCGAGCATGTAGGCGCCGGCCGCCGAGCCGTCGGCGCGGTACAGTTCGAGCAGCGCGGCGACGTGCGGGCCCGCCACCTCGGGCAGGCTGACCGTGAACGTCAGGCGCAGCGGACGGTCGAGCACGTGCGGTTCGGCGGCGCGCAGTCCGCAGACGCGCGGGTCGGCGAGGTACCTGCCCGACAGCCGCAGGTCGCGATCGTCGCGCGGGAGCTGCCCCGCCGTGGCCCGCAGCGACAGCCCGTCCGGGCCGGTCGTGCCCGGGAAGTCGCCGATGCGCTTCCACTCGGGCGCCGGCGCCGCGGGCGGCGCGACGGCAGCGGCGGGCTCGGGCGCCGGGGGCGCGCGGTGCATGGCGACCGCAGCCGCCACGATGACGGCAACCATCGCGAAGGTCGTCATGAAACGCCGCACGGCGCCAGCGGCGGTCCGGTGCGCGTGCGCGCCAGCGACCGCCGTCGTCGTCGCCTCCGACGCCTGCGCGCGCGCCGAGGCCATCGCCACCAGCGCGGCGACGCTCGCCGCGACGCCGCGCCGGGCGAGCTTCGCGCGCAGCGCCGCCATGGCCTTGATCAGGCGCTTGCTGACGGCGGCCTTGCTGACGCGCAGCTCGTCGGCGATGTCGTCCTGGGTGCGGCCGTTGACGACGTGCGCGACGACCACGCGTCGATCGAGCGGGCTGAGCTCGGCCAGGCACTGGTCGAGCGCGCGCAGGCTGTCGTCATCGACGCGGGCGTCGGCGTCCGGGGCGGCGACCGCCGCCGGCATCGCCGCGCAGCGGTACGAGCGGCCGCGCAGCCGCTTGGCGGTGTCCATCGCGGTGGTGCGGGCACAGGCGCACAGCCAGGCGTCGACGTTGGTATGGATGCGTTCGGCGCTGCGCGCGAACTTGATGAACGTCTCCTGGACCGCGTCCTCGACGTCGCTCGGCCGCCGCAGGATCCGGCCGCAAACCGCGCGCACGGTCGCGGTGCGGCTGGCGATGATGTCCTGGAGCCCATACCGCGCGGTGCGGTCGTCGCCGACCACCGGAGCGACATCGAAGGCCGGGTTCAGGTCCACCGCGCGATGCTAGCCGGCGGGCAGCCGGACCGTCCCGGGCTCCAGCCCTCACCGTTCCGGCTTCCTCATACACGCCACGCAAACCGTTCCGACTACTAGGTCGGACGGTCGGGCGGGAGCTGCGCGATCAGTCCTTCTTCGCCGGACAGCTTCCGCATCCCGACGCGCGCCGCGGCGCGAACAGCCCGAACACGCGCCACGACAGCAGCGCGGCGGCGCCGGCGACGATCAGCGCGACGATCACGGTCTGGACGGCATGCGACATGCTCAGCCTCCCCAGATGCGCGAGCCGACCTGGTAGATCGCGAAGCACACCGCCCAGGCGAGCGCGTTCATGTAGGCGAGCTGGATCAGCGGCACCGTCCAGCCGCCGGTCTCGCGGCGGACCACGGCGGTCGTGCTGATGCACTGCATCGCCAGGACGAACCACGCGAGCAGCGAGACCGCGACCAGCGGCGTCCACACCGGCGAGCCGTCGTCGCGGCGGTCGGCGCGCAGCGCGGTGACCAGGCGGTCCTCGTTGGCGGCGATCTCATCATCGTCGTCGCCCGCGCCCGGATCGCCGACGGCGTAGATGATGCCGAGCGTGGCGTTGAAGACCTCGCGCGCGGCGAACGCGCCGATCAGGCCGACGCCGATCTTCCACTCGAAGCCGAGCGGCGCGATCACCGGCTCGATCGCGTGGCCGATGCGCCCGGCGACCGAGTGCTCGAGCTGCGCGTGGCCGGCGGCGTGCTCGCGCGCGCGCTCCACCGCGGCGTCGACATCAGCGGGCGGCGACGCGCGCACCTCGGCCTCGGCGCGCGCCATCGCCGCGTCGACGCGCTCCTGCGGCGCCCGCGGGTAGTAGGCCATCGCCCAGAGCAGCACGCTCAGGCAGAAGATCGTCGTGCCCGCCTTGGTCAGGAACTGCGCGGTGTTGGTCCACATCTGGCGCGCGACCAGCGACGGCTGCGGCGCCTTGTAGGTCGGCAGCTCGAGCACGAACGCCTGGGCGCGCTCGCGCTTGGCGCCCATCAGCTTGAACGCCAGCGCGGTGCCGACCGCGGCGAGGATGCCGAGGACGTAGCAGCCGAGCATCGCCAGCGCCTGGATCCACGCGCTCTGGCCGGCGAGGAACGCGCCGATCACCAGCAGGTAGACCGGCAGGCGCGCGCTGCAGCTCATGAACGGCGCGACCAGGATCGTCGCCAGCCGGTCGCGCGCGCGTTCGATCGTGCGCGCCGCCATGATCCCGGGGATCGCGCAGGCGAACGAACTGAGCAATGGGATGAAGCTCTTGCCGTGCAGGCCGACGCCGGCCAGCACGCGGTCCATGAGGAACGCGGCGCGGGCGAGGTAGCCGGAATCCTCGAGCGCGGCGAGGAACAGGTAGAGCAGCGCGATCTGCGGCACGAAGACGATCACCGAGCCGACGCCGGCGATGACGCCGTCGACCACCAGGTCGCGCAGCGGTCCGGCGGACATCGCGTCGCCGACCTCGGCCTGCAACCAACCGACGATCGCGTCGATGCCGTCGACCAGCGGGCCGACGTAGGCGAACAGCGTCATGAACAGCGCGAACATGATCAGCGCGAAGACCCCCAGCCCGGCGACCGGATGCAGCAGCACCGCGTCGACGCGCTCGCTGAGCGTGCGGCCGACCGGCCGCTCGCCGCGCACGCCGCCGACGACGCCGTCGATCCAGCGGTAGCGCGCCTCGATGTCGGCCTGCATGGCGTCGATGCCGAGGTTGTGCAGTCGCGCGCGCGAGCGCGCCAGCGCGGCGACCACCGCCGGCTGGCGCTCGACGGCGGCGAGATCGCCGCCGCTCTCGCCGGCCAGCAGGCGACGCGCCGCCGCGACGCGCAGCGGCTCGGGCAGGTCGGCGATCGAGCGCGACAGCTCGTGCGCCTCCTCCCACAGCGCTTCCGGCAGCGGCCAGACCGGGGTCGGCGCGACCACCGCCTGGTGCAGGGCGACGAGCAGCCGGTCGACGCCGTGACGGCGATGGCCGGTCACCGGCACGACCGGCACGCCGAGCGCGCGCGCCAGCGCCGGCGCGTCGATCGGCTGGCCGCGCCGCGCGGCGACGTCGACCATGGTCAGGGCGATGACCAGCGGCCGGCCGAGCTCGATCAGCTGGCTGACCAGGAACAGGTTGCGCGAGAGGTTCGACGCGTCGACCACGGCGACGATCGCGTCCGGCGCGGGCGTGTCGGCGCGCTGGCCGGTGAGGATCGCGGCGGTGACCGCCTCGTCCGGCGAATTGGCGACCAGGCTGTAGGCGCCGGGCAGGTCGATGACGTCGACGTCGCCGCCGGGCGCGTGGCAGCGGCCGGACTTCTTCTCGACGGTGACGCCGGGGTAGTTCGCGACCTTCTGGCGCAGCCCGGTCAGGGCGTTGAAGAGCGTGGTCTTGCCGGCGTTCGGGTTGCCGGCGAGCGCGACGACCAGCGGACGCCCGGCGGGCGCGGCGACGGCGTTCATCGCGTCACTCGGGCGCGACGACGATCAGCGCGGCCTGCGCGCTGCGCAGGGACAGGTGGTAGCCGCGCACCTCGAACTCGATCGGGTCGGCCAGCGGCGCGCGGCGCACCGCGGTCACCGTCGTGCCGGCGCACAGCCCCATCTCGAGCAGGCGGCGGCGTACCGCCGCTTCGCCGCCGATCGCGACGACGCGCGCGCGCTCGCCGTCGGGCAGGCGGTCGAGGGTGGCCGAACGCGTGCCGTGATCGCCGAACACGGCGTCACGCATCACGGTGCTGGTGGACATGCGACCAACGTACTGCCGTTGAGAATGATTCGCAATAGCCTGCACTCGACACGGTCACATGCTCGCGACCGGTACCGGCAGCGTGACGCCGGGAACGCAGCAGACGTTGCATCGGGTATCGTCATAACCCCGCTTCCGCGCCATGCGCAGCGCCCGGCAAGGCGGTATACTCGCCAGCCCCAAGGACCCCCGTGATCGCGCTGATCTCCGACCTGCATGCCAACCTGCCCGCGCTGAAGGCGGTCCTTGCCGACATCGACCGGGTCGGCGAAGTCGAGCGCATCTACTGCCTCGGCGACGTCGTCGGCTATGGACCGCAACCCGTCGAGTGCTTCGACCTCGTGGCGTCGCGCTGCTCGCTGATCCTGATGGGCAACCACGAGCACGCGGTGCTGTACGGCGCCTTCGGCTTCCATCCCGCCGCCAAGCGCGCGATCGACTGGACGCGCGAGGTGCTGCAGAAGGCCGCCGCGACGGCGAGCAAGCGCGCGCTCTGGGACCTCATGCAGAACCTGCCGATCCGCCACGAGATCGGCGACACCCTCCTGGTCCACGGCAGCCCGCGCGATCCGGTGATGGAGTACGTCCTCGAGAGCGATCTGTGGGAAGGCTCCGACTCGTCGAAGATCGACGAGATCTTCGCGGCGTTCCCGCGCCTGTGCTTCGTCGGCCACACCCATCGCCCGGGCGTGTTCACCGCCGACCACTGCTTCCTCCCGTCGTCCGATCTGCCGGCCGGATACGACATCTCCGACGGCGCCAAGTACCTGGTCAACGTCGGCTCGGTCGGCCAGCCGCGCGACCGCGACCCGCGCGCCTGCTACACGCTGTTCTCAGGCGACGCCGTGTACTTCCGGCGCGTCGATTACGACATCGCCGACGTCGCCGCCCGCGTGCAGAAGCACGAGATGCTCGACAAGCGCTTTGCCGAACGGCTCTTCCGCGGCGAGTGAGGTCTTGAGGGGCCGTCGCGCGCCTGTTAGCGTGAACGCACTCATGCCACAGGCCGAAGCGCGCGTCACGCTGGTCAACAAGATGGGGCTGCACGCACGGCCCTCGACCCAGATCGCGACCACCGCCGGGCGCTTCGCGTCGGACATCCAGATCGCCAAGGATGGCCTGGTGGTCGACGCGAAGAGCGTGCTCGAACTGCTGATGCTGGCGGCCGAGGCCGGGTCGGAGCTGGTGATCAGCGCCAATGGCGACGACGCGGAAGGCGCGGTGAAGGCGCTGGTGCAGCTGGTCCTCGACCGCTTCGGCGAACTCGACGTCGATGGGTGACGCCACGCCAGCGCCGCGCGTGGCGCTGGCCATCGCGACCGTCCTCGGCATCGGCCACCTGCGGCCGGCGCCGGGAACCTGGGCGAGCGCGGCGACCGCGCTGGTCGCCGCCGTCATCGTGATCCTCGCGCCGGCGCACGTGGTCCAGCCGCTGCTGGCGTGCGGCGCCGTCCTGGCGTTCGCCGTCGGCGTGCCGGCGGCGACGCGCGCCGGACGTCATCTCGGCAACGCCGACCCGTCGCAGGTGGTGGTCGACGAGGTCTGCGGGCAGTTCGCGGCCCTGGCCGTCGTGCCTTCCGCCGTCCTGATCGCCCAGCCGCTGCACGTCATCCTGCTGGCCTTCATCGCCTTCCGTCTATTTGACATCGCCAAGCCTTGGCCCGTATGTTCCCTGGAAGCGCTGCCCGGAGGGTTCGGAGTCATGGCTGACGATGCGGCAGCGGGCGTCCTTGCTGGCTGCCTCGCCACGGCCATCATGTGCTAATCCTTATGCTCGAACCACTTGCATGACTCTTGCATGAGCAGCGGATGAAACCTTCGAGCGGTCGCATGCGCGCGCGCCAGCCGAGCCGACGGCTCGAGTCCGCTCCGGCCGGCCGGGGCAGCAGCACCGTGCGCGCCAAGCCCGAGCGCGCCGCCGCGACCGCGAGCGGCGACTGGCAGACGGGACGGCATGCGCGCCCGGCCGGACTCGCGCGCCCGCGCGGCCTCGGCCTGCGCTCGAAGTTCATGCTCGTGCTGTCGGTCATCACCGGCTGCGCGATGGTCCTGCTCGGCGTGGTCATGGCGCAGACCACCGCGAAGTTCCTGTTCGGCGAGAAGCAGCACGCCGGCGTCGAGGTCGCGCGCTTCGCCGGCCAGCTCGGCGTCGCGGTGCAGGATCACCTGCGCGAGGAGATGAAGCGCCTCGACGAGCAGATCCAGGAAGGCGGCGCGGATGCGACCGAGCGCGCGGCGCTGAAGGCGAAGTACGAGACGCTGCTCACCGCCCATCTCAGGAAGGCGCGCGACTGGGGCGACGACACCAGGCCGAGCGACGTCCTCGCGGTGAGCTTCGATTTCCCCGGCGACCTCAGCGGCGTGCACTTCGGCGAGAGCGAGATCGGCAACGCCCAGAAGGAGGATCCCTTCACCTCGATCTACATCCCGAAGATCGGCCGCTACCAGCTGCCCGAGGGGATCGAGGTCTACGAATCGACCATCCAGTACAAAGGCGGACCGCGCCCGGTGTACCGCTTCAAGATCGCGCTGCCCGACACGCGCAACGCCAAGAGCAAGGGCAGCAGCGTGCGCGTCGACATCGACCGCAAGAGCGTGAACGACGTCACCGCGAACCTCTACGTCATCATCATGGTCGCCGTCGTCGCCGGCACCGGCGTGGTGATCCTGGTCGCCAACTGGCTGGCCGGGAACATCACCCGCCCGCTCGACCTGCTGCTGCGCGACATGCACGTGGTGGCGCGCGGCGACCTGGCGCACCAGACCAAGGCCCGCTCGACCGACGAGATCGGCGTGCTGGCGCACGAGTTCAACAAGATGACGCGCAACCTGCAGGTCGCGCAGTCGGCGCTCGTCGAGCAGGAGAAGGCGGCGTACGAGCTGTCCCTGGCGCGCGAGGTGCAGCGCCAGCTGCTCCCGGCGGAAGCGCCCGAGATCGCCGGCTACGATTGCGCCGCGTTCTACCAGGGCGCGAAGGCGGTGTCGGGCGACTACTTCGACATCATCCCGCTCGGCGACGGGCTGTGGGGCTTCATCGTCGCCGACGTCTCCGGCAAGGGCATCCCCGGTTCGATGGTCATGGCGATCACCCGCACGATCGTGCGCCTGGTCGCCAACAAGCACCGCCAGCACGCGGCGGAGACGCTCAAGGAGACCAACCGCCTGATCGCCAAGCAGATCAAGCGCGGCATGTTCGTCACCGCCTTCTACGCCATCCTCGACCAGAAGGCGAACGTCGTCACCTACGCATCGGCCGGCCACAACCCGATGGTGGTCTACCGCGCCGCGGACCGGACCCACGAGCTGGCGACGACCAAGGGCATCGCCATCGGCTTCAACGAAGGTCCGATCTTCGACCGCACCGTGCAGGAGGCGCGCATCAGCCTCCAGCCCGGCGACGTCTTCGTGCTCTACACCGACGGCTTCCCCGAGGCGATGAGCGAGCAGTCGGCCGAGTTCGGCGAGGAGCGCTTCTACAAGGCGGTCGCCGCCAACGGCTCGCTCGGCGCGCGGCAGCTGATCCAGGGGCTGGTCGGCGAGATCTCGCGCCATCGCGGCAACGCCGAGCAGTCCGACGACCTCACGATCATCAGCGTGCGCAGGTCCGAATGAGCGCCGCGACCACCACCCTGACGATCGTCAACGACCTGACGTGCCTGCCGCAGGTGCGCGAGCTCGTGCGCCGCGGCATCGAGAGCGGCGGCTTCCCCGGGCACTACCTCAACCGCCTGCAGATCGCGGTCGACGAGGCGGTGACCAACATCATCGAGCACGGCTACGCGGGCGTCGCGCCCGGGCGCGGCACGATCACCATCGCGCTGTCCGCCGACCGCGCGTGCTTCCGCATCGTCATCGAGGACGATGGCCGCTCGTTCGATCCGCAGAACCTGCCCGAGGTCGACGTCAAGAAGCACGCCGCCGCCGGGCATACCGGCGGGCTCGGCATCTTCCTGATCCGCCGCGTCATGGACGAGATCCAGTACAACTTCGAGAACGGGCGCCGGAACCAGCTCGTGCTGGTCAAGCGCAGCGGCGGCTGACGCGCGGGCGACTCCGCGAAGCGCGAAGCGTCGCTACGGCGCGGCGATCGCCTTGAGCGTCGCCACGCGCACGCCGCTCGCCCACCCGAACGCGCCGGCATCGCCCTTGTTGAGCAGGATCGCGAAGGCCCAGCGATTGCCGTCCGGGCGGTCGATGTATCCCGCCAGGCAGCTGGCGATCGCGAGCGTGCCGGTCTTCACCCGCGCCGGCGGCTTCACGTCGTCCTCGAGCTTGAGCGACTCGTAGAACACCCGGCGATGCGGCGAGCCGTGCATCGCCGCCAGGGTCGCGATGACGAACGCGGCCGTGGCGCGATTGCCGTAGCTCAGGCCCGAGCCATCGATGATCGCCGCGCCGTCGACGGCGCCGGGGACGTTCTCCGCCAGGATCGTCGCCAGCGCGCGCGAGCCGGCGGCGATCGAGCCCTCGTGCTCGCGCCGCGCGCCGAGCAGGCGCAGCAGCTGCTCGCCGTAGAAGTTCTGGCTGCGCTGGTTCAGGATCGCGAGCGCCGGCACCAGCGGCTGGCGCAGGTCGACCAGATCCTCGCCGACCGGCGTCACGGTGCCGAGGCGGACCGTTCCGCTGACGGCGATACCCGCATCGGCCAGCACGGCTTTGAGGTGATCGCCGGCGAGCAGGTCGGGGTCGGCGTGGATCGCCAGGTCGAACCAGGCGGTGGTCTTGCTGTACGTGCCGCTGACGGTCAGGGCGTTGTCGTCCGCGGCGCGCGTGACGCGGATGCCGTTGTCGGCCTTCTTGCCGACGGTCTTGGTCAGGTTGCGCACGCTGATGCGCGGCGAGCGCGGACGGGTCTCGATCCGGCACGCCTCGCCCGGACGGGTCGGGACGACGCGGACCGAGATGCAGTTGTCGTTCCAGGCGAAGGCGCTGGCCGGCGCGCTGTACCAGCGGCTGAGGTTGTCGGCGTCCTGCGGATACGTCGCTGGGCGGATCGGTCCCGAGAAGAGCCGCGCGTCGATCACCAGGTCGCCGTCGACGCGCTGAACGCCGCGCGCGCGCGCCGCCGCCGCCCACTCCGTGAAGAAGCGGTCTGGATCGCGTTGGCTGAAGTGCTCGTCGAGGCACGGGCTGCCACCGCCGATGACGCCCAGGCCGGCGACCGTCCCGTCGACGATCGGGCCCAGGGCGACGAGTCGGGTCCGGAAGGCCACCTCGCTGCCGAGCTCCCACAGCGCGGCGGCGGCGACCAACGCCTTGGTCAGCGAGGCGATGCTCATCAGCCGGTGCGCGTCGCGCTCGTACACGACCTCGGAACGAGTGACATCGTAGATCATCACCCCGGCGACCCCGCCGTTGGGCACCGGGCGCAGAGCGGCCTCGAGCCGGGTCGACAAGTCCTGTGACCACAGGACATTGCCGAATACGACCAGGACGAGCAGCCGAACGACGGCGACTCCAGTACCAGGCCTCGGGAACATCGGGAAGCGATTGTTGGACGAGCGCGTGGCTTGCCAAGACGGGATTGGCGGGAAAATGCGGGGATGCCCGAGGCCGTCCCCTGTCCGACCTGTGGTACCGACGTACCGACGCCGGCGGATTGGCGGCCGGACAGCTTCCCGTTCTGCTGCGCGCGTTGCCGCGTGCTCGATCTCGGCGCCTGGGCGTCCGACCGTTATGTCATCGCCGGACGCGCACCGGCCTTCGCCGACGACTCATCCGAGGACGACGCCACCCGATGATCGGCCTGCGCCTGCTCCACGTCCTCGCCGGCTGCGATCATTCGCTGACGGCGACCGGCGCCTTACCCTTGCTGCATCGGCTGCGCCGCTCCGGCCATGAGGTCGGCGTGCTCTGCCACGGCGGCGCGCGCGTCGGCGAACTCGCGGGCGAAGGCATGTCGGTCTTCCATGCGCGACGCGGCCGCTTCCCGTGGTGGTTCAGCCGCCGCCGCGATCTGCTCGAACGCCTGGCGCGCTGGAACCCCGATCTGCTCCACGTCCACGATCTCGAGATGCTGCCGCTGGCGCTGACCATGGCGCGGCCGCTCGGCGTGCCGGTGATCGCCGCCTGCCACGAACTGGTCCACGGCGACGACGACACCACCCGGCCGCTGCACGATCCGCGCATCGCCTGGGTGGTCGTGCCGTCGGAGGTCCACCGCGCGCACGCGATCAGCCGCATCGGGCTCGAGCGCGACCGCGTCACCGTCCTGCCCTACGGCGTCGATCTCGAGGCCGTGACCACCAACGTCGCGCGCAGCCCCGGCCCCCTGACGGTCGGCGCGGTCGCCCCGGAAGGCCATGTCGACGCGCTGGCGCCGCTGTTCACCGCGCTGGCGGAGCTCCAGCGCGACGCGGTGCCGCTGCGCGCCGTCATCGCGGCGACCCTGGCGGACGGCGACACGCTGCGCGCGATGCTCGTCGCCGCGGGCCTGACCGGGGTGGTCGAGGTCCTGATCGATCAGCCCCTGCGCACCCTGGTCCACCGCATCGACCTGTTCGTCCATGGCGACCGCCAGGGCGACGTCGCGCAGGCGGTGGTCGAAGCCATGGCCGCGGCGCGCCCGATCGTCGCCATCGCCGCCGGCGGCATCACCGACCTGGTCCACGACGGCGCCAACGGGCTGCTGGTCGGCGCCGACGACGTCGCGGCGCTCACGGCGGCGTTGCGCAGCCTGCTCGCCGATCCGGCGCGCGCGCGCACCCTGGGCCGGGCCGGACGGCAGACGGTCGCGGAGCGCTTCGATCTCGACCTGATCACCGAAGCGGCGGTCGAGCTGTATCGCAACGCGGCCTCCGGCAGCGGTTCGACCAACGCGCGCGCCGAGGGCACGACGATCTACCGGCGCATCACCGAGATGCGGCTGAAGGCGTAGGCGGGTCGACCCGGCCGTCGCTCGCCGTCTCCGCGACTCCTCAAAGGTCAAAGGTCGAAGCTCGAAGCTCGAAGCCCGAAGCCCGAAGTCGAAGCCCGAAGCCCGAAGCTCGAAGCCTCTTCTTCGACGCTGAACGCAACGAGCCCGAGGCATCCGCCCCGGGCTCGTCGGTCGACGGCGACTGCGAGTCCTCTACAGACCCCACTCCTGCGACAGCTCCGAAGCGCGTCGCGCGGCGGCGGTATCGGCGAACTTCTTCTGCAGGCCCTTGAGGTTCGCGGCGATGCCCGCGATCGCGGCCTGGTTGCTCTTCTGCGCCTTCGCGCCGGCGGGGTCCTTGCTGAGCTTGCACTTGTCGGCCTCGGCGCGGATCGCCGCGAGCGCGGCGGCGGCCTTGAGCTCGGTCTGGAAGGCCTTGTCCTTCTTGAGCTCGTCCTGCAGCGTCGCGAACGGCTCGCCGAGCTCGTCGCCCTTGAGCAGCGCGGCCATCTTCGTCACCTGCGCCAGGCAGCGCTCGGGATCCTCGGCGCGCGCGGCGCCCGCCTTCTCGAGCTGCTCGGCCTGCCACTCGCCGACGCGGCCGAGCAGGAAGTCGGCCTCGTCCTTGGCGGCGGCGTCGTCGCCCTCGGCCGCCTTGCGCAACGACTTCAGCGTCGCCGCGAGCGGCGTCTTCTGCGCCCCGAGCGTCGCCGCCTCCTTCTTCATCTTCGCGTAGGTGCGGCCGGCGACGAGCTGGCCGGGGTTGTCGCGCATCGCCTGCTCCAGCGCGCTGTCGACCTGCGACGGGCGGCCGTCGAACACCAGCTTGCCCTCGTGGTCGAACAGGAAGCAGCGCGGGATGCCGGTGACGTCGCTGCCCGGCAGCGCGCCGTTGTCGACCACCGTGACCAGGTCGTTGCTGGCCTTGCCGCGCCACACCGAGCGGGTGTTGTCGGCCGAGCCGCCCTGGCAGTGGTTGGCGACGATCACGAAGTTGTCGCGGCCGTACTTGGCCTGCAGCTCGGTCAGGTGGTGGATGCTGCCGACGCACGGCGGGCAGTTGACGCCCCAGTACTCGAACAGCACGACGCGACCCTGGAGGTCGGCGGCGCTGACCTTCGGCCCATCGACGTGGGTGCCGAGGTTGACGCCGGCGAGCGTCGCTTCGGCGCACAGCGGCGCGGCGAGGACGGCGACGAGCGACAGCGAGCAGAACGTGGCGAGGGCGTTGCGCATGACGGACTCCAGGCGCGCAGGCTACCGCGCCGGGTGATCCGGCAACGGGCTGTTCGTCCGCGCGCACACGCTGCCGCCCCGAGGTCCGGAACGACGGGCGCCCCCCTGTCGGCGCCGCTCAGCCCGCGGCCGACGACGCGGCCGGGTCGACGTCATCGCGGGTCTCGACGACCTGCGCCACCGGGCGCTCGGGGATCGTGAAGCGGAACGTCGCGCCGGCGCCGACCTGCGAGTCGACCCAGATGCGGCCGCCGTGGCGCTCGGCGACCTTGCGGCAGAGCGCCAGGCCGATGCCGGTGCCCGGGTACTGCTCGCGCGTGTGCAGGCGCTGGAACACCCCGAAGATGCGCTGGTGGTGGTCCGGGTCGATGCCGATGCCGTTGTCGGCGATCGAGAACTCCCAGCCCGCCTCGTCGCCGTCGGCCATGGCGCCGGCGCCGCTCGCGATGCGGCGCGCGTCGATGCGCACCTGGGCGCGCGTCGCGCGATCGGTCGGACGGAACTTCAGCGCGTTGCCGATCAGGTTCTGGAAGAGCTGGCCGAGCAGCACCGGGTCGGCGGCGATCGTCGGCAAGTCGCCGCGCACGATCTCGGCATTGGCCTCGCGGATCGCCTCGCGCAGGTCCTCGAGCGACTGGTTGAGGATCGCGCCGGTGTCGCAGGTGATGCGCGCGGGCTCGCGCTTGCCGGCGCGCGAGAAGCCGAGCAGGTCGTGGATCAGCCCGTGCATGCGCAGCGCGCCCTGCACGGCGTGGTCGAGGTACTGCTGGCCGCGCTCGTCGAAGCGGTCGCGGTAGCGCGCGGCGAGCAGCGAGCAGTAGCTCGACACCATGCGCAGCGGCTCCTGCAGGTCGTGCGACGCGATGTAGGCGAACTGCTCGAGGTCGGCGTTCGAGCGCTGCAGCTCGTCGGTCATGGTCTCGAGCTCGCGGATGTGGCGGCGCTCGCTGATGTCCATGGCCATGACCAGGCGATGGCCGCGGCCGCCTTCGCCGCTGAGCTTGAGGGTCGTGACCGAGGCCCACACCTCGCTGCCGTCGGGGCGCAGGTAGCGCTTGTCCTGGGCGACCGGCTGGTCGGGCTCGGCGTCGCGCAGCGCGCGCTCGACGCGGCCGCGGTCGTTGGCATGGGTCAGCGACGGCTCGTCGCAGGCGAGGCATTCCAGCGGCGAGCGCGCGACCAGCCGGCAGAAGGCGCGGTTGACCTGCTGGATGCGCCCGTCCTCGTCGAGCAGGGCCATGCCGACCGCGGATTCGTCGAACACGCTGCGCATCAGCGCTTCGCTCTGCGCCAGCTGCTCGGTCTTACGGTGCAGCTCGATGAAGACGCTGACCTTGGCGCGCAGCACCTCCGGCATCACCGGGGCGAAGATGTAGTCGACCGCCCCGAGCTCGTAGCCGCGCGCCGCATGGGTCTCGGACGAGTTGATCGCGCTGATGAAGATGATCGGCGTGTGCCGCGAACGGTCGCGCGTGCGGATCAGCTTGGCGGTCTCGAAGCCGTCCATCACCGGCATGTTGACGTCGAGCAGGATGACCGCGAAGTCCTCGGCCAGGAGCAGGCGCAGCGCCTCCTTGCCGGAGGTCGCGCGCACCAGCTCCGGGCCGAGGTCGGTGAGGATCGACTCGAGCGCCAGCAGCTTGTCGGCGCGGTCGTCGACCATCAGGATCCGCGCCCCGGCCGGTCGCGGCGTCTGTGCCAGGGGTGAGGCCATCATGCCTTCGCTTCGCGCGCGCCGTCGCCCGCCGCGACCCGGTAGAGCCAGGTGCACAGCAGCGACAGCAGGCGCTCGGTGTCGACCGGCTTGGCGATGTAGTCGCTGGCGCCGGCGACGATGCACTTCTCGCGGTCGCCCTTCATCGCCTTGGCGGTCAGGGCGATGATCGGCAGGTCCTTGAAGCGGGCGTTCTTGCGGATGGTGCGCATCGTCTCGTAACCATCCATGCCCGGCATCATGATGTCCATGAGCACGGCCTCGACGTCCTTGGTCGACTCGATGATCTCGATCGCCGCCTTGCCGTTCTCGGCCGAGAGCACGTCGACCTTGAAGCGCTCGAGCAGAGACGTCATCGCGAAGATGTTGCGGATGTCGTCGTCGACCACGAGCACCTTCCGCCCGGCCAGGACCGCCTCGGGCTGGTGCAGGCGCTGGACCAACAGCTGCTTGTCCTTCGGCAGATTGCTCTGCACGCGGTGCAGCCACAGGCTGGTCTCGTCGAGCAGGCGTTCGGGAGCGCGGTAGTCCTTCGGCACGACCGAGCGCGCGATGCGGCGGATGGCGACGTCCTCCTTGCGCGTCAGGTCGCGCGAGGTGTGGACGATGATCGGCAGCCACTTGGTCTCGGGCATCTTGCGGACCTTCTCGAGCAGCTGCGTGCCCTGCATGTCGGGCAGGCCCAGGTCCATGACCATGCAGTCGAAGCTCTCGGTCTTCAGCGCGTCGAGCGCCGCCTTGCCGCTCGAGACCGCGACGGTCTCGACGTCGGCGCCGGCGAACAGGCGCTCGAGGCTCTCGCGCTGCACCTGGTCGTCCTCGACCACCAGCAGCTTGCGCGACTTCCGCTCGGCGAACGAGCGGATGCCGGCGAAGACCTGCTCGAGGTCCTCCTGCTTGACCGGCTTGAGCAGGCAGCTCAGGGCGCCCTGGCGCGGCCCGCGCTCGGTGTTGTCGTCGTTCGAGACGATGTGCACCGGGATGTGGCGGGTCGCGAGGTCGCTCTTGAGGTGGTCGAGCACGCGCCAGCCGTCGATGTCCGGCAGGCGGATGTCCAGGATCACCGCGGTCGGGTTGAACTCCTGGGCCAGGGTCAGCGCGGCGCCGCCCTTGGACGTGACCAGCGCCTTGAAGCCGCGGTCATGCGCGAAATCGAGCAGGAACTTGGTGAAGCTGACGTCGTTGTCGACGATCAGCACGACCTTGTCGCCGGTCCTCAGGTTGTTGCGGTCGTCGCTGATCTCGTTGGGCAGCGCGGCGTATTCGGGCATCTCGATGGCGGCCGCGCCGACGTCGGCCGGCGAGACCGTCATCTCGTGGCTGCTGCCGGGCCCGCCGGCCGATGCCGGGGCCGAGCCGGGCATCGCCGGCTCGCTCTGCAGGCGGCGCGCGCCCTTCGGCAGCACGTAGACCCGCGGCAGGTACAGGGTGAAGGTCGAGCCCTTGCCCGGGGTCGACTCGAGCCGGATCTCGCCGCCGAGCAGGTGCGAGATCTCGCGGCTGATCGCCAGGCCCAGGCCGGTGCCGCCGTATTTGCGGCTGGTCGAACCGTCGGCCTGCTGGAAGGCCTCGAAGATGATCTGCTGCTTGTCGGTCGGGATGCCGATGCCCGAATCGCGCACCGAGAAGGCGACGACGCCGCCCTTGGCCCGGTTCAGCGCCTCGTTGTCGTGGCTCCAGCCGCCGGTCGCCGGGGCGATGGCGACCGTGACCGAGCCGTCCTCGGTGAACTTGAAGGCGTTCGACAGCAGGTTCTTCAGCACCTGCTGCAGGCGCTTGGCGTCGGTGTACACGCTCTTCGGCAGACCCGAGTCGAGCTGGAACGAGAACTCGAGCCCGCGCGCCTCGGCGACGTGGCGGAAGGTGCGCTCGCAGAACTCGCGCAGGTCGGTGAGGCCCAGCTCGCCCGCATCGACCGTCACCGTGCCCGACTCGATCTTCGACAGGTCGAGGATGTCGTTGATCAGGCTGAGCAGGTCGTTGCCCGACGAGTGGATGGTCTTGGCGTACTCGACCTGCTTGCCCGACAGGTTGCCCTCGGGATTGCGGGTCAGCTGGTCGGACAGGATGAGCAGCGAGTTGAGCGGCGTGCGCAGCTCGTGCGACATGTTGGCGAGGAACTCGGACTTGTACTTCGAGGTCAGGGCGAGCTGCTCGGCCTTCTCCTCGAGCGCCATGCGCGCCTGCTCCACTTCCAGGTTCTTGCGTTCCACCTCGACGTTGCGCTCGGCGAGGAGCTTGGCCTTCACCTCGAGCTCCTGGTTGGTGTTCTGCAGCTCCTCCTGGCGGCTGCCGAGCTCCTTGGCCAGCGACTGGGACTGCTTGAGCAGGTCCTCGGTGCGCATGTTGGCTTCGATGGTGTTGAGCACGATGCCGATCGACTCGGAGAGCTGATCGAGGAACACCTCGTGGGTCGCGCTGAAGCGGTCGAACGACGCCAGCTCCATCACCGCCTTCACCTGGTTCTCGAACACCACCGGCAGCACGAGCACGTTGTGCGGCCGCGCCTCGCCCAGGCCGGAGGCGATGCGGATGTAGTCGTCCGGCACGAGGTCGAGGCGGATCTTCGCCTTCTCGATCGCGCACTGGCCGATGATGCCCTGGCCCGGGCTGATCGTCGCGGGCGCGCCGGTCGCGGCGTAGCTGGCGAGCAGGCGCAGCATCGGATCGAACGGCGCGACGGTGACCACGCCCTCGGCGCCGGCCTCGTCCTTCGGCGAATCGAGGGTGTAGAACACCGCCTGCTGCGCGGAGACGACCGGCGCGAGCTCGGACAGGATCAGCTTGCCGACCGTCAGCAGGTCCTTCTGGCCCTGCAGCATGCGCGAGAACTTCGCCAGGTTGGTCTTCAGCCAGTCCTGCTCGTTGTTCTTGATCGTGGTCTCGCGCAGGTTGCGGATCATCTCATTGATGTTGTCCTTCAGCGACGCCACCTCGCCCTGCGCCGCGACCGAGATCGAGCGCGTGAGGTCGCCCTTGGTCACCGCCGTCGAGACGTCGGCGATCGCGCGCACCTGGGTCGTCAGGTTGGCGGCGAGCTGGTTCACGTTCTCGGTCAGGTCCTTCCACGTGCCGGCCGCGCCGGGCACCGACGCCTGGCCGCCCAGCTTGCCCTCGACGCCCACCTCGCGCGCCACGCCGGTCACCTGGTCGGCGAAGGTCGCCAACGTGTCGGTCATGTTGTTGATGGTGTCGGCCAGCTCGGCGATCTCGCCCTTGGCCTCGACGGTCAGCTTGCGCTTCAGGTCGCCGTTGGCGACCGCGGTCACGACGCGCGCGATGCCGCGCACCTGCGACGTGAGGTTCGTCGCCATCGAGTTCACGTTGTCGGTCAGGTCCTTCCAGGTGCCGGACACGCCCTTCACGTCGGCCTGGCCGCCGAGCTTGCCTTCGGTGCCGACCTCGCGCGCCACGCGCGTCACTTCGGACGCGAACGCGTTGAGCTGATCGACCATCGTGTTAATGGTGTTCTTCAGCTCGAGGATCTCGCCCTTCACGTCGACGGTGATCTTCTTGGTCAGGTCGCCGGCGGCGACCGCCTTGGTCACCTCGGCGATGTTGCGCACCTGGCTGGTCAGGTTGCCGGCCATGAAGTTCACGTTGTCGGTCAGGTCCTTCCACGTGCCGCCGACGCCGGGCACGTCCGCCTGGCCGCCCAAGCGCCCTTCGGTGCCGACCTCGCGGGCCACGCGCGTCACTTCGGACGCGAACGAACGCAGCTGATCGACCATCGTGTTGATGGTCTCCTTCAGCTGGAGGATCTCGCCCTTCACGTCGACCTGGATCTTCTTCGACAGGTCGCCGCGCGCGATGGCCGTCGCGACCTCGGCGATGTTGCGCACCTGCGACGTCAGGTTCGACGCCATCGAATTCACGTTGTCGGTCAGGTCCTTCCAGGTGCCGGAGGCGCCCTTCACGACCGCCTGGCCGCCGAGCTTGCCTTCCGTGCCCACCTCGCGCGCCACGCGCGTCACTTCCGAGGCGAACGAGTTGAGCTGGTCCACCATGGTGTTGATGGTGTTCTTCAGCTCGAGGATCTCGCCCTTCACGTCGACGGTGATCTTCTTGGACAGGTCGCCCGCGGCGACCGCCTTGGTCACGTCGGCGATGTTGCGTACCTGGCCGGTCAGGTTGCCGGCCATGAAGTTCACGTTGTCGGTGAGGTCCTTCCACGTGCCGGCGAGGCCGCGCACGTCCGCCTGGCCGCCGAGCTTGCCTTCCGTGCCGACCTCGCGCGCCACGCGCGTCACTTCCGAGGCGAACGAGTTGAGCTGGTCCACCATGGTGTTGATGGTGTTCTTCAGCTCGAGGATCTCGCCCT
>DASPLE010000189.1:0-17100 GCA_035627695.1 Planctomycetota bacterium | reverse complement strand
CGAGCGCCTCGCGGCCGTTGGCGAGTGCCTGCGCTGGTACCCGTACGAAGAGCAGTTCTACCGGCGTCTCGAGCAGATCGCGTCGGCGGATGCCACGGCGACCACCGCCGTCCATGACGAGGTGCGCGCGCGCCTGGCCATCCGCGCCGGCCAGGCGGAGGCATCGGGCGACGGTCCGCCGCGAACCGTCGAGGCCGCGGCGCGACACGCGCTGACGGCGTTGTCCGCGATCCGCCGCGGCGGCGACTGCGCCGCGGTGCCCGACCTCATCGACGGCGTCGCGCGGCGCTACGGCCACGACCCGAACGTCGTCAACCTCGTCCTCGAGGCGCTGGCGACGTCGCCGGACGCGTGCGCGCAGCGCCTGCTCGCGCTGTCGGATGGATGGCGGCTCGCGGCGCTGCCGACCGCCGTCGCCGCCGTGCTGATCCCGCACTACGCGACGACCACCGATCGCGCCCGTCGTCTGGCTCCGCTCCTCCAGCGGCTGTACCCGGATGAATGGACCCGCGCGGGCGCCGGGGATGCCGCCGGATCGCCGCTCGCCGCGGCGCTGGTCCCGGTGCGGGCGGCCGTCGAGCAGCGCTGAGCGGCCTGCCGCGGCCGCGCGGTCACAGCGTCGCGCCGAGCGCGGCCGCCATCGCCGACGCCTTGGCGCGCGCCTCGTCCCATTCGGCGTCGGCGTCCGAGTCGGCGGTGATGCCGCCGCCGGCGTGCAGGCGGACGCGCTCGCCGGAGACGACGACGCTGCGGATCGCCACCGCCAGGTCGCAGGCGCCGCGCGCGATCCAGCCGAAGGTCCCGCAGTACGCGCCGCGCGCGCCCGCCTCGCTCTGCGCGATCACCTGCATCGCGCGGAGCTTGGGACAGCCCGTGATCGATCCTGCCGGGAAGGCCGCGCGGATCGCCTCCGTCGCGCCGGCGGCGGTCGCGCAGCGCACGCGGGCGACCAGGTGGTGGACGTAGGGCAGGTCGAGGATCTCGGCGGCGGCGTCGACGCTGACGGTGCCGATCGTCGCGACGCGGCCCAGGTCGTTGCGCACCAGGTCGACGATCATCGCGAGCTCGGCGCGCTCCTTGGCCGAGGCCATGAGCTCGGCGCGGACCTCCGTCTCGCGCCCCGGCACGCGCCGACGCGTGCCCTTGATCGGCGACGAGGTCAGGGTGCCGCGATCGAGGCGCAGGAAACGCTCGGGGCTGTGGCTGATCAGCGCGTCGCCCGCGCCGCGCAGGAACGCGGCGTACGGCGCCGGGCTGCCGCCGATGAGCTGGACGGCGAGCGCGGCGTCGGCGTGCGGCTGCGGCCGCAGCGTCGCGCCGAACGGCAGCGTCAGGTTCGCCTGGTAGATGTCGCCGGCGGCGATCAGCGCGCGCAGGTGGTCGACGCGGCGGCGATGCCCGGCGCCGTCCCACGCCGGCGTCAACCGCGCTGCCAGGCGCGGTGGCGGCAGGTCGCGCGGCGCGCGCGCGAGATCGCGGCGCATGCGCGCGATGCCGTCGGCGTCGCGCGCGTGCAGCGTCGCCCGCCCGGCCGCGTCCCAGGCGACGAAGCGGTCGAGCCGCCAGGCGCGGCCCGCGACGGCGGGGAATTCGTAGTCGAGCTGGACCGCGTGCGCGCCCGGCACCGGCCGCGACCAGCCGCTGGCGACCGCGTTCCCGTCCGGTGCCGGCGACGCCAGCTCGAGGTCGCGCAGCGCGGACCAGTCGGCGACCGGCGCCTGCGCCGCGTCCCAGGCCAGCACCGTCGCGCCGTCCGTGCCCGCGGCGAGCAGCACGATCGCTGGCGCGTCGACGATGCGCGCCAGCGCGGCGGCCGGCGTCAGCTCCGGGGCGGGCTCGACCGTCACGCGATCGGCGCGCAGCGCAGCGAGAGGTCGAGCGCGCCCGAGGAATGCGTGAGCGCTCCGATCGAGATGCGGTCGACGCCGGTCTCGGCGAAGGCGCGGACGTTGGCCAGGGTGATGCCGCCCGACGCCTCGAGCAGCACGCGCCGGTCGCCGCGCTGGCGCACCGCGGCGCGGACCACGTCCGGCGCGCAGTTGTCGAGCAGGACGATGTCGGCGCCGGCGGCGATCACGCCCTCGAGGTCGTCCAGCGTCTCGATCTCCACCTCGATCAGCGCCGAGCCCAGCGCCGCCCGCGCCCGGCGGACCGCTTCCGCCGGTCCGCGCGAGCCGCCGTCCGCGGGCATCAGCGCGATGTGGTTCTCCTTGATCAGCGCCTGGTCGTAGAGGCCGATGCGGTGGTTGGCGCCGCCGGCGCAGGCCACCGCGTGCTTCTGCAGGATGCGCAGGCCGGGCGTGGTCTTGCGCGTGTCGAGGATCGCCGCCTTCGTGCCGGCCACCGCATCGGCGTAACGACGCGTCTCGCTGGCCACGCCGGACAGGCGCTGCACGAGGTTGAGCGCGGTGCGCTCGCCCATCAGCATGACGCCGGCGTCGCCTGCGCAGCGCAGCACCTCGTCTCCGGGGACGACGCGCGTGCCGTCGGCGGCGCAGCGCTCGACCGCGACGCCGCCGCCGAGGACGCGGAAGACGTGCGCGAAGAGCGGCAAGCCGCAGACCACGCCGGCCTGCTTGGCCCGGACCACGCCGGACAGCCGCGAGCCGCGCGGCACCAGCGCGCGGCAGGTGATGTCGCCGGCGTCGCGCAGATCCTCCTGCAGGGCGAAGGCGACGATCGCGGCGACATCGGGATGGGCGTACACGTCGCTCATGCGCCGGCTCCGGCGGCGGCGGCGACCGGCGCGGCGGCCGCATCGGCGCGCGCGATCTCGCCGTAGAGCAGCTGCACGACCTGCTCGATGGTCGGCTCCTCGATCTTCACGTCGGCCACCGGCAGCAGGCCGAGCAGGCGCTGCAGCATCGCCGCGGTGTCGACCTCGGTGTCGAGCGTCGCGGTCAGCTGCAGCGGGCTGTCGTGCACCCAGGTGACGCCGTCGCCCGGCAGGGCGAGATCGGCCGCCATCGGCGCGCGCAGGGTCAGCACCAGGCGCTTGCGCGCGCCGTAGCGCGCCTTCAGCGACTCGACGTCGCCGTCGTGCATGACCCGGCCGTGGTCGATGACCACGACGCGGTGGCACAGCGCCTCGATGTCCTGCATGTCGTGGGTGGTCAGCAGCACCGTGGTCCCGGTCTCGCGGTTCCACTCGCGCAGGAACTCGCGCAGGCGCGACTTGGTGACGACGTCCACGCCGACCGTCGGCTCGTCGAGGAACAGCACGCTCGGCTGGTGCAGCAGGCTGGCGGCGATGTCCGCCTTCATGCGCTGGCCGAGCGACAGCTTGCGCACCGGCGTGGCCATGAACTCCGCCAGGCCGAGCACCGCGTCGAAGCGCTTGAGGCGCGCGTCGAAGTCGGCCTTGGGCACGTCGTAGAGGTGGCGCAGCAGCTCGAAGCTCTCCTGCACCGCGAGGTCCCACCACAGCTGCGTGCGCTGGCCGAACACCGCGCCGACGGTGCGCACGTACTTCTCGCGCTGGCGGTGCGGATCGAAGCCGTTGACGCGCACCGTGCCGGTGGTCGGCACCATGATGCCGGTGAGCATCTTGATGGTCGTGCTCTTGCCCGCGCCGTTCGGACCGATGTAGCCGATGACCTCGCCGCGGGCGATCGAGAGCGAGATCTCCTTCACCGCCACCATCTCGCGGTGACGGCGCTGGAAGACGTCGCGCAGCGATCCCATGACCCCGGGTCGGCGGTCGAAGGTGCGGAACGTCTTGCCGAGGCGCTCGGCGACGATGGCGGGGTCCGCGGTCATGGCGGGCATGCTGCGCGCGCCGGACAGCGCGCAAACCGCAGAGGCGCTCGGGTTACCGACTGCTGCGCGACCCGGCTGGACGCGCAGATGCCGATGGTGTATGCTCCCGATAGGCGCGATGAGTCAGCCGCTGCTCAATCTCGACCAGGAATGGCACCGCCAGCGCGCCACGCTGCGCGCCAACCACCTCCGTCCGCCGCCGCTGGTCACCGCCGGACTCGACCTGGTGCATCAGCCCGACCTGCGCCGCAGCAAGCGCGTCCAGGTCTCGGGCATGGCGCTGATCTTCGGCATCTTCCCGTCCAATCTCGCCGAGTTCATCGAGCTCGCGCGCACCCGCCTGCGCCTCGGGCAGGGCTCCGACTCGCAGCGCGCCGAGCTGACCGGCATCCTCTCGACACGCATCCAGGCGCTGTGGGCGTGGATGCCGACGCTGTCGCAGGATTGCTACCTCGAGTTCGACCACGCCACCGGCACGCCGCACATCTGGCTGATCGGTCCGGGCCCGGACGACCAGCGCGAGATCGACGCGGACGACGACCACCGCGCGCTCGACGAGGCGTTCCTCTCGGCGCTGGTGATCACCTCCACCAAGCACTGGGGCGGCCAGGACGGGCTCGAGCGGCTGATCGAACGCTTCGGCCGTAAGCCGCTGCTGGTCGCGGCCCAGGTCGCCGAGGCGCTCGAGCGCGACGAGGTGCGCGAGGCCTTCGAGCTGGCCCGCCAGCGCTGGCCGCGCCTGGACGACGACGACGAATCGACCTGGGAGCCGATCGCCGAGGAGGAGCAGGCCTGGGTCTGCGTGCAGCTCGGCCGCCTCGCCCTGCGCCTGGCGCTGCCGCGCGCGGCGCGCCACCTGCTCGGCCAGGCGCGCTTCGGCGACGTCTCGGCGGTGGCGTGGTTCGACCTCGGCCAGGCCTGCGAGACCCTCGACGACCTCGCCGGCGCCGAAGCCGCGTTCGCGCGCTTCGCCAACCATCACGGCGAGGATCCCGACGGCTGGCGCCGCCTGCTGTTCTGCCGCCTGCGCCTCGGCCAGTGGCGCGAGGCCGACCAGGCTCTGAAGCGCTTCCGCGCGGCCGGCGGCGAGGATGCCGTCCTGGTCGACCGCCTGGCCAACACCCTGCGCCACGTGCCGCTGTCCGCCGAGGAGCGTCCGCGCCTGGTCGGCTGGCTCGGCACGCGCCTGGCGACGGCGATGCGCAAGAAGCTGCCGCTGCGCACCTGGATCGCCGACCTGCGCGCGGAGGATCCCGCCGGCGCGCTCGCCTTCGACGCCGCGCTGTTCGACCTGCGCGTCGCGCTGCGCGGCCTCCTGCCGCCACGGCCATCGGCCGACCCGGCCAAGCCCGCCGCGCCGAGCGAGCGCGCGGTCGAGAGCCTGTGCCGCATCGCCCTGCTCTGCCTCCCGTTCGCCGGCGGCCCGATCGCGCCGGCCGCGGCCCTCGCCGGCCAGGTGATCGAGTCGTTCGCGATCTGGGCGCGTCTCGAGCTGGATCCGCCCGGCATCGTCGACGGCGTCGGCCTGCGCCGCGCGCTCGACGCGCTGGCGCGGGTCGCGGTCCTGCGCCCGCAGGAATAGCCTCCCGCGGCGCCGCGCGTTGCGCCCCCGGCGCATCGCCCGAACATCGGTTCCGCCGCACAGCGGCGCACTCCTATGGCCATCACCGTCGCGCCCATCCTGCAGGCCTCGCTGGTCGAGCTCATCCGCGTCACCTCGACGGTGCTGCCCGACGACGTCGTGCGCGCTCTCGCCACGGCCAAGGGGGCGGAGGCGGCCGGCACGAACGCCGCCTACGCGCTCGATATCATCGGCTGCAACGTCGGGCTGGCGAAATCGAAGAGCCAGCCGCTGTGCCAGGACACCGGCTCGATCATCGTCATCGTGCACGCGCCGGTGGGATACGACCAGCTCGCCTTCGAGGACGCCTTCATCGCCGCGGTGAAGGAGGCGACGGCCAAGGGCTACCTGCGCCAGAACAGCGTCGACAGCGTCACCGGGAAGAACTCGGGCGACAACGTCGGCCCCGGCACGCCCGACATCCACTTCCACCAGTGGCGGCGCGACCACGTGGAGGTGAAGCTGATGCTCAAGGGCGGCGGCTGCGAGAACGTCGGCGCGCAGTACAGCCTGCCTGATGCGCGCTTCGGCGGCCGCGATCTGAAGGGCGTCGAGAACGCGATCCTCGACTGCGTGCTGCAGGCGCAGGGCCAGGGCTGCGGGCCGGGCATCCTCGGCGTGTGCATCGGCGGCGACCGCTCGTCCGGCTACGCGGCGAGCAAGCTCGAGCTGCTGCGCCTGATGGACGACAGCAACGCCGACCCGGTGCTCGGCGAGCTCGAGGAGCGCATCGTCGCCAAGGCCAACCAGTCCGGCATCGGCCCGATGGGCTTCGGCGGGAAGACCACGCTGATGGGTTGCAAGATCGGCAAGCGCAACCGCGTGCCGGCGAGCTTCTACGTGACGATCTCCTACATGTGCTGGGCGTTCCGCCGGCAGGGCGTGAATCTGACGACGGGTGGGGAGATCGGCGAATGGCTGTATTGAGGCACGCGGCGCGAGTGGCGCCGTGGTGAACGGAGGATCCCGCCGATGACCGTCGTCCGCCTGACCACGCCCATCACCGAGGAGCAGACGCGCTCGCTGAAGGTCGGCGACACCGTCGAGCTCAGCGGCCGCCTCTACACCGGCCGCGATGCGGTGCACCATCGCCTGCACGAAGGCGTCACGCCGCCGGTCGACCTGCGCGGCCACGTCATCTACCACTGCGGCCCGGTGATGGTGAAGGAAGGCGAGCGCTGGTCGTGCCGCGGCGCCGGCCCGACGACGTCGAGCCGCGAGGAGCCGTACCAGTGGGAGGTCATCCGCGACCACGGCATCCGCGGCGTCATCGGCAAGGGCGGCATGGGCGCGAAGACGCTCGACGCCTGCCGGCAGTACGGCTGCGTGTACCTGCACGCGATCGGCGGCGCGGCGCAGGTCTGCGCCGAACGCATCACGCGCGTGGACGGCGTCGACTGGATGGACCTCGGCAGCCCCGAAGCGATCTGGCACCTGTGGGTCGACGCGTTCCCGGTGATCGTCACCATCGACAGCCACGGCAACTCGCTGCACAAGCAGGTCTACGAGGCGTCGAAGAAGACCATGGACGGCCTGAAGGCGTAGGGCGCGTCGATGAGCTTCGCGCTTCGCGCTTCGACCTGGGAGCCGCGAGCTGCGAGCTTCGCGCTGCGAGCTACGAGCTACGAGCTACGAGTCAGTTCCGCTCGACCGGCACCACGGCGACCTCGCGCGACTCGACCCCGCGCAGCAGCCGCACGTTGACCTCGGTGCCGATCGACTCCTCGCCCAGCGCGCGGAACAGGTCGTCGGCGTCGTCGACCGCCGCTCCCGCCACGGTGACGATCAGGTCCCCGGTCTCGATGCCCGCGGTACCCGCGGGTCCGCCGTCCTCGACCATCGTGACGCGCACCGCGCCGCGGTTGGCGAGCGCGAAGTGGCGCACGCGCCGGCGATCGAGCGGCACCGACTGCACGCCGATGCCGAGCCGCCCGCGGCGCACGCGCCCGCGGCTGAGCAGATGCCCGACCAGGGTCGTCGCCAGGTTGATCGGGATCGCGAAGCACAGCCCGTGCGCGCCGGCGATCATGGCGGTGTTGACGCCGACCACGCGGCCGCGGCCGTCGACCAGCGGCCCGCCCGAGTTGCCGGGATTCAGCGGCGCGTCGGTCTGCACGACCTGGTCGATCAGCCGCCCGCCGACCGAGCGCAGGCTGCGCCCGACCGCCGAGACCACGCCGTGGGTGACGGTGTGGTCGAAGCCGATCGGATTGCCGATGGCCAGGACCAGCTGACCGGGCTTGAGGCGCGACGAATCGCCGAGCTCGACCACGGGCAGCGCGTCCGCGCCGTCGATCTTGATGACCGCGAGGTCGGTGTCGGGATCCGCGCCGATCAGGCGCGCGCTCCAGCGGCGGCCATCGGCCAACGTCGCGCGGAGCACGCCGCCCGGCGCGATGACGTGCTGGTTGGTGAGGATCAGGCCCTCGCCGCTGAAGATGAAGCCCGAGCCGGCGCCGCCACGATGGCGATCGCTGCCGTTGGCATCGATGCGCACCACCGCCGGCGCGGCTCGTTCGGTCGCGGTGACCACGGTCGTCGACCAGGGGTCTAGGATCTCATCGGCTTCGTCCATGACGCCTCCGTGACCGGGTCGGCGCGACGCGGTCGCCCGATCACGAGCACAGGCCGTGCCCATATCGATGGCGGTCGATATGTTCCTTCGACTCAGCCCGCGTAGGGGGTCGCGGCGAGGCCGGTGACCCCGGGACGCGCGCGGAACACGCCGCCGGCGTGCGGTTCCTTCGTCGCGTCGGCGCCGGCGCCGCGCGCCGCGGTGGTGATCCACAGCTCGTCCAGGCGCTCGCCGCCGAAGCAGCACGAGGTCACCGCCGTCGCCGGCACGGCGACCGTCGCCAGCTTGCGGCCGGTGCGCGGATCCCAGCGGTGGACGGCCCAGCCGCCCCAGTGGCCGCACCACAGCATGCCCTCGGCGTCGATGCACATGCCGTCGGGCCAGCCATCCTTCGATCCGTCGATGGGGACGGCGACGCGTCGGCGGCTGATGGTCGGCGCGGCGGCATCGTAGCTGAACGCGTCGATGCGCTGCGTCGGCGTGTCGATGTAGTAGAAGGTGCCGGCGCCATCCCAGGCCAGACCGTTGGCGATCGACAGGCCGTCGACCAGGCGCGTGACGCGCTTGTCGGCGTGCAGGCACCACAGCGAGCCCTTGCCCTTCGCATCCGCATCGCCCTCGCGGATCTGCATCGTCCCGCACCAGAAGCGGCCCTGGGGATCGACCTTGCCGTCGTTGAAGCGGTTGGTCGGGATGGTCGCCTCGGGATGGGTCCAGCGTTCGAGCGCGCCAGTGGCGAAATCGAGGGCGGCGAAGCCGGCCTGGTCGGCGATGACCAGGCCGCCCGACGCGCGCTCGACCACCGCGCCGATCATGCTGGGGAGGGTGACGTGCGCCGTCGCCCGCGTCGCCGGATCGTAGCGGTGCACGCGGTTCGATTCGATGTCGATCCAATACAGGCAGCGTTCGCGCACGCTCCACAACGGCCCCTCGCCGAGGCGGCAGCGCGAGTCGACGATCAGTTCGGCGGCGATCGGGGTCATGGCCGGGATGCTCGAGGTCCTCCCGGGGACGCAACGCGCCGCATGCGCCGCGGCGCCGTGCCCGCTGCCGCGGCGCTTGCGTCCGCGGATGCCAGCGACGACAAAGCGGCGTGGACATCGCCATCATCGGCGCCGGCGGCACCATCGGCCGGCAGATCGCCATCGCCCTGGTCCAGGAGCGCGTGCTGCCGCCGACCTCGCGCCTGCAGCTGATCGGCCACGCCGGCGGCGACAGCGCGCGCACCCTGCACGGGTTCGCCGCCGACCTCGCCGACGCCTACGCCGAGGTCCTGCCCGAGATCGACGTCGCCTTCTCGCCCGACGAGCTGCTCGCCGACATCGTCATCGTCGCCGCCGGGGCCACGGTCGGGACCGATCCGCGCCGCCTGCAGTCGCGCGCCGAGCTCGCGCGCACCAACCTGCCGCTGATGCGCTCGTATGCCGCGGCGCTCGCCAGGCACGGCCACGGCGAGGAGCTGGTGCTGGTGGTGACCAATCCGGTCGAGCTCGGCGTGCACGTCTTCGCGCGCACGCACCCGCGCGCGCGCGTCATCGGCATGGGCGCGTACCTCGACACCCTGCGCTTCCGCCGCGAGATCGCCGCCGAGCTGGGCGTCCGCCGCCAGGGCGTGCAGGGGCTGGTGCTCGGCGAGCACGGACCGGGCATGGTGCCCTGCTGGAGCACGGTGAGCGCGTACGGCTTCGACAGCGAGGAAGGCCGCGCGCGGCTGGCGAGCCTGCGCCGACGCGGCGGGCCGACGCCCGAGCAGTCGGCGCGCGCCGTCGTGGACACCGTGCTCAGCGATGGTCCGGCCGCCGCCTATCGCCTGGTCGCCGGCTACGGCGCCGACGTGCGCACCATGGCCAAGCCCTACGTCACGCAGCTCTCCGGCGCGAAGACGCCGGTCGGATCGGCGGAGATGATCGCGCGCCTGGTCGAGACCATCGTCGACGGGCATCAGGCGCTGGCGGCCGCGCAGGTGGTGCTCGCCGGCGAATTCCTCGGCATCCGCGGCATCACCGGCGCGCCGGTGGTGCTGTCGCATCGCGGCATCGAACGCGTTGAGCCGCTGGCGCTGTGGGACGACGAGGCGACGCGCGTGCGCGCCGCCGCCGACGCGTGCGCCCGCAGCGTGCAGGAGCTGGGCGCATGAACGCGACGCGTTGGCTGTGCCGTCTGACGCTGCGCACCTCGTCCCGGCCCGGCACGCTGGCGCGCGTCACCCAGGTCTTCTCCGAGCGCGGCATCTCGCTCGATCAGGTGCTGGCGGCCGAGGTGCTCGGCCGGCCGGCGATCGTGCTGACCTACGCCAGCTCGCCGCGCCTGCGCGACTACCTCGCGCGGCGGCTCGGGCGCATGCCCGAGGTCGAAGCGGTCGCGATCGAGGACGCTGCCGGTCGCGGCATCTGGGATCTGGCCCCCAAGCCGGAGACGCGCAGCGGCTGGTGAGCGGGCGCCGCGCCAGGTGACGACGCCGCAGGCGTGCAGCGATCGGCACGCTCGCTCCGCTCACGCGCCTGTCGGCAGCGAACGCCCTGCGCGACTGTTCAACGTTTCGCCGAGCGCGCGTGCCCGGCTGCCGCGCGCATCCACCTTGCGCTCATCCACCGCCGGCATCCAGCGACGCTCCCCGCTGTGAAGGAATCCCTCATGCACGATCGCGCCCTCGGCGTCGTCGCCGACGTCCTGACCGATGGCTCGCCGCACCTGCGCGCCCACGTCACCGACTCCATCGCCGCCGCGTGCGGATGCGCGCCGGACGCGGCGAAACAGGCGGTGCGCGATCTGCTCGAGTCGCGGGTGATCGATCCGGTGACGGTGTGCTACTACCGCGTCAGCGATGCGCGGGTGGTGATGGAGGCGGGCCTCGTGCGCGGCCCCGCCTTCCCCGCCCTGCATCCGAGCGGCGCCTGAGCGCGGAGGCGACCGCGTGACGCGGCCGATCCACTTCTCGGCTCGCTCGGGCGACGACCTCTACACCGGCTTCCTGTACCCCGACAGCGGCCGATTCAGCCTGGACTGCAACGGGTCGTTCATCGGCACCGGGCACTATTTCAGCGGCGGCGAGGTGCATGGCCTCGATGGCCGCCACCGCGCCGCCTGCTCGGTGATCGCGGCGGCGCTGTCGGCGCATGATCCGGCGCTGCGCGCCACCGTCGGCGAGGGGCCACGCCCGCCCGCCTGAGCTGCTGCGACCGGGACTCGCCCGAGCGGCGGCGCCATTGTGGAGAACTCGTGTCGAAAACGCGTCGAGAGCGGCGGAATGTCGCCATTGCCCTCGAGCGGCGTCTCTAGGATCGCGGGTCCCTCGTGCAGTCCCCGCGAGACCTGGACCCATAGCATGCGCTACCGCTACACCGGCCACGTCCGCGACATCACCGCGACGGATTCGTTCTCGCTCGAGATCGATCCGAACGGGCGCCTGATCTCGTCCGCCGCGGTCCCGTCGAACCTCTGCGTGCGCATCGCCGACGACAGCCCGATCCGCGACACGCGCGGCCTCGCCGACGCCCGCGTGACGTGCATCATCCTCGCGCACGACGGCGGGACCATGCTGGCGCGCGTCCACCGCAGCGACGAACCGGCGCTCGCCGCGGTCTGAGCGCCGCTCAGCCCCAGGTGAACCAGCCCTCGTCGCCACCCGGCGGGCGGATGTGGCGGTTCAGCGGGTAGGGCACGGCGGCTTCCGCGGACGGTGGCGGCAGCTGCGTCGCCGCCGCGCGCCACGCGCTCGGCGGGACGCCGAAACCGCGGCGGAAGGCGCGGGCGAACGCGCTGGTGTCGGTGAAGCCGAAGCGCGCGGCGGCCTCCTTCACCGCCACCGTGGCATCGGCGAGCGCGGCGGCGGCCGCGCGCAGGCGCGCGCGACCGCGGTGCGCCATCGGACTGACGCCGAAGCGGCGACGGAAGCCGCGGATGAAATGATCCTCGCCGACTCCCGCCTCGGCCGCGGCCTCGGCGAGGCGCAGCGGGCGGTGCAGGTCGTTCTCGAGGACGGCGCGGGCGCGCAGCCACGGATCCTCGTGGCGGACCACCGGCGCCGAGCCGGCGAGGGCGGCGGCGATCGCCGCGAGCAGCGCATGCACGCTGGCCTGGCTGCGCAGCGCCGCCGCGTCGCCGGCGGCGCCGACGTCGAGGCACAGGGCGGTGAACGCCGCCGTCGCCGCGCCGCGGTGCTCGCCGAGACGGACGAGCGGCGGGATCGGCCGGCCGTGCAGCCAGAGCGCGATCGCCCGTCGCGGCGGCGGCGCGAAGGCGAGGTGCATCTCGAAGTAGGCGACCCGCCCGCGCCGCCCGTACTCGTTGCGCGGCTGCGGCCGCAGGCAGAGCAGGTCGCCGGGGCCGGCCTCGATCAGGTCGCCATCGACGCGCGCGCGCAGTTCGCCGTCCTCGACCAGCAGGAACTGGTGCGATGGCACGCGGTACGAGAACCAGTCGCTGCGATCCTCGAGCCGCCAGCGGCAGACGAAGTCGATCCGCGGCTGGATATCGGCGGGGTCGAGGTGCGGGGTCGATTCCGGCATGGGCGATCCGGTCCGGGCAGGAGGTTTCCGGCCGTCGTCCGGCGCGCCGAGCGTACCGTCGCGGCAGGCCCTCGGACAGGGGGCCGGGAGAACGCCATGAGCACCGTCGCCGCCAGCCAAACCACCGCGATCGGCCAGGCCACCGCGATCGCCGGCCGCGTTCCGAGCCCGGCGCAGATCGCCGCCTGGGTCGACGCGTTCCATCGCGACGGCTACGTCTTCATCCACGACGTCCTGCCGGCCGAGCGCTGCGCCGAGCTGCGCGCCGATATCGATGCGGCGCTGGGACCCGTGCCGTCCAACCCGACCGAATGCCAGGTGCGCATGTTCGAGCGCAGCCGCGCCAACCTCGACCTCTTCGATCTCGATCCGGTGGTGACGCTGGCGGAGGCGATCATCGGCGAGGACGACCGCTACGGCGCCGAGGGCTGCCACGTCGTGCACAACAACTCGTTCCGCACCAGCGCCGGCGGCGGTTGGAGCGACTGGCACCAGGACGACGCGCCGCACTTCAAGGTCACCCACGGCGAAGCGCCGACCAACATCCACCTGCCGTGCCTGCTGCTGACCGCGAACTACTACCTGACCGATCAGCCGGACGCGCGGTACGGACCGGGGCAGGTCGTTCCCGGCTCGCACACCATCGGCCGCGCGCTGCCCGCCGACCTCGCCGGTACGGCGTGGGAGTCGCGCATCGTCACCTGCGGCGGTCGCGCCGGTTCGGTGATGGTGTTCAACAACCAGGTCTGGCACCGCGGCGCGCCCAACCGCAGCGAGCGCACGCGCTACGTCACGCAGGTCAGCTACGGCCGCAAGCTGGTCGGCCACTTCTACGAGCCGTTCATGAACTATCGGATGCCCGAGCACGTCCTCGCCGGCGCCGACCCGCGTCGGCGCCGGCTGCTCGGATTCCTGCCGAACGGCGCCTATGGCTGAGTCCGCCAGGTGCCCCGGCGCGCGAGCTCAGCCGGCGGCGTCAGCCGTCGGCCGTGCCTCCACCGCTCCGAAGAGCGGCGGCAGGCCCTGCCAGACAGTCCGGAAGCGGTTCGCGCGCAGCCGGGCCTGGCCGCTCGCGCGGACCTGGCCGACCCGCGCCAGGCGCATCAGGGCATGCTTGATCGCGCAGGGATTCAGCCCGGTGCACGCCAGCAGGTGCTCGTGGGTGAAATCCTCGAACGGCTTGAGCTTCGCGGCGATCGCCGTGGCGACGACCTGGTCGATCGACGCCGGATCGCGCCGGGCGGACTCGATCTCCATCAGGCGGGCGTCGCGGGCTTCGCTCGAGGTCTCGTAGCGCTCACGATCCGAGGGCTGACGGCCCGCATTCAGCGCCGAGCCACACCAGAAGCACGACGTCCGCAGCTTTCGTAAGCTGAGGCTGCATCCGGCGCAGGGCGTCGCACTCGTCGACATGTGTGGTTCCTTTGCTCTCACTTGGGCTGGCGGTGGCTTAATTACGAGGCCTGCTCGCAGCGTCAAGGCACGGGTTGCAGCACTGGACCCCGTTGCATCAATTCCTGGCATTTTCCTCCCTCGTTTGCATCGACAGCGATGCGGTGGTGATCGCGGACAACAGGAGAGTCGATTCTGACCCACCCAGACCACGTATGCGCGGCCTTGGCGCGAACCGGAAATCGCGTGGCGCTGTGGCCGGGCACCGCCGTCGGCGAAGCCGACGTTGAACGTATACAAATACTGTTTCGTTAGATATTTATGACAAAATGTCCGAGGGGATTGGTTGACCTCGTCCCGCCGGCGCTAGCGTCCGCCGATCCCCATGAGCACGCTCGCAGCACTGAGTCCCGATAGCACCAGCCGCGATCGTGAGATCGCACGGCTCTACGAGGCGGGGTTCTCCTACGCCGAGATCGGGCGCCGCTTCGACCTGACGCGCGAGCGGGTGCGCCAGATCCTGATGAAGGCCGGCGAGCCCGCCTATTACCAGGCCCTGTCAGCCGAGCGCCGGCGTCTCGCCGAGGGCGCCGGGCCGCTCTTCCGCGCCCGTATGACCCGTGCGCAGGTCGCATCCCGGCTGGCGGTGTCGATGAACGATCTGCACGGCTGCATCGTCCATGCCCGCCGGGTGGTCGAGGAAGGGCGCGGCGAGCCATGGGAGCGCGAGCTGGTCGCCGCGATCGGCGACGGCCGTCGCGAGCGCGCCGAACGCCGGCGCGAGCTGCTGCAATCCTCGTCGATCATGCAGACCATCGCCGAGCAGATCAGCGCCAGCGGCTATCCGCTGCGCGCGATCGCCGATCTCACCGGCGTCAGCTATGCGACCGTCGCCGAGCTCAGCCATGGCGCGAAGTACCTGCCCCGCCCGTCGACGCTCGAACGCCTGGCGACGCTGATCCCCGGCCTGCGCCGCCTGGACCTCTCCCTGGCGTGAGCTCAGCGCGTCGCTGACGCCGCCGCGTCGCCGAGCGCCGCCGCGATCGCCTGGTCGAGCTTGGTCGCCACGACGCGTCCGCGTCCGCCGCCCGCGCCGGGGCCGATCAGGCGCTGGAATCCGAGCCGGCGCGCTTCGGCCGCGCGCGCGTCGTAGCGGCTGGCGGGCCGCAGCTCGCCGCCGAGCCCGACCTCGCCGATCGCGCACAGGTCGGCCGGCACCGGCTGCTCGCGCCAGGCGCTGGCGACGGCCATCGCGATCGCCAGATCGGCGGCCGGTTCGAGGATGCGCGCGCCGCCGGTGACGTTGACGAACACGTCGCAGGTGCCGAGCGGGTAGCGCAACCGCCGCGACAGCACCGCCAGCACCATCGCCACGCGGTTCGGATCGAGCCCGGAGACCCGGCGCACCGGCTGCGGGTACTCGGTCGCGTTGACCAGCGCCTGGACCTCGACCAGCACGCAACGGTTGCCTTCGAGCGCCGGCGCGACGCAGCTGCCGCTGACCGACGCGTCGCGATCGGCGAGGAACAGCCCCGACGCGTCCGGCACCTCCGCCAGGCCGTCGCCGCCCATGCGGAACAGGCCGATCTCGTTGGTCGAGCCGTAGCGGTTCTTCAGCGCGCGCAGCACGCGCAGGTCCTGGTAACGATCGCCTTCGAACGCGAGGACGGTATCGACCAGGTGCTCGAGCAGGCGTGGACCGGCGAGGCCGCCCTCCTTGGTGACGTGGCCGACGATCACCAGCGTCGTCGCGCGTCCGGAGCCGGCGGCGCGTTTCACCGCTTCGACCAGCGCCTGGGCGCACGCCTTGACCTGCGACACCGAGCCGGGCTCGCCGTCGCAGCCGGCGCGGCTCATCAGCTGGATCGAGTCGACCACGACCAGCGCGTAGGAACCGGTCTCGATCGCGCCGGCGATCGCGTCGGCGTCGTTCGAGGCGGCGAGCTTCAGCGCGACGTCGCCCAGCCCGAGCCGACGCAGGCGGGCGCGCACCTGATCGAGCGCCTCCTCGGCGGTGGCGTAGAGCGCCGGCGCGTGGCGCGCGACGTTGCCGGCGGCCTGGGCGAGCAGCGTGCTCTTGCCGATCCCGGGCTCGCCGCCGAGCACGATCGCCGCGCCGGCCGGCAGGCCGCCGCCGAGCACGCGGTCGAGCTCCTTGAGGCCGGTCGAGCGCCGCGCCACCGCCGGCGTCGCCGGGTCGCCGAGATCCTCGAGCGGCAGATGCGGCGCCACCGGCCGCGCCGGCGTGCGATCCTGGGCCGCGGCGGCGGTCTCGTGCGCGGTCAGCTCGACCACCGTGTTCATCGCCCCGCAGGCGGCGCAGCGGCCCGCCCAGCGCGGGAAGGTCGCGCCGCACGAGCTGCATCCGAACGCCGGTCCGCGTTTCGCCATGCGCCCACTGTGGAGCGCGGGCGCTCGCCGCCAAGGCGGTCAGAGCGTCGCGCGTAGCTTCGCGGCGATGTCCTCCGCGACGATCGGATCGTCCCACGCGGTGATCACGCGATCCTGGGCGCGGTCGATCAGCGCCGCGATCGGCGTGCGTCCGGTGGGCGAGAAGGCGTGGATGCGGCGCTGATCGAGCGCGAGCACGTGATCGATCGCCGCGGCGTGCTCGGCCAGCGCCCGCTCGATCGCGGCCATGTCGACCAGCTCCTGCGCGCGCGCCTTCAGTTCCCCCGCTGCCGCGCCGCGGCGCGAGCCGAGCATGGCCGCGAGGAACAGGCGGTGCTGCGTCGCGTCGATCGCCGCCGCGGCGAGCGCCCAGCGCACCAGGTCGCCGCTGGCGGCCTCGGAGCGGCGCGTGAGATGCCGCGTCACGACCTGCAGGCGTCCGGCGGCGATCTCGCCGTCGAGGACCGCGGTCAGCCGGTCGTGCAGCTCGGCGCAGGCCGGGCACTGGAGGTCGATGCCGACTTCGAGGATGCGCGGCGACTGGTCCGAGCCGCGCCGGCGGTTGCGGTCGATGCGCGCGACGGCGGCCTGGTCGGCGGCGGCCAGCGGAGTGGCGCTCGCGTCGGCCGCATCGCGGCGCAGCTCGTGGTGATAGCCGGCGTGCAGCGCCAGCGCGCCGAGCGCCGCCAGGACGAAGCGCCAGCGCCAGCCCAGGCGACCGCGGATCGCCACCGCCACCGCGGCCAGCAGGGCGGTGTGCACGGCGAAGCAGTGCCCGCAGCGCAGGTCGAGGCGCGCCGCCAGCAGCAGGTAGTACGCGGCGACCCCGGCGAGCATCCACAGCCGCGCCTGGT
>DASPLE010000188.1:0-50120 GCA_035627695.1 Planctomycetota bacterium | reverse complement strand
GATCAGCGCCGCGATCAGCACCGGGATGATCCGCCAACCCATTCTACGCATGGGCGCATCGTCGCGCCGGCGGCCGGTCGTCGAGAGCGGACCGGCGTTCCTTCTGCGCGCCGGCCGTGGGACGGCGCCGTCGCCAGCCGCGCCTTTGCCGGTACCGTCCGGCTCATGGCCCTCCCGCCGCCTGGACCAGAACGCGATCGCGACGTCGCCCGCCGCCCACGCAACCGCGCGCGCCGCCCGGCCGCGGTCGGCGATGTCGTCGAAGCGCTGGTCGGCGGCGAAGCCGCGGCGCGCATGCGCCGCTTCACCAAGGTCGCCGGCGTCCTCAACCGCTTCTTCGACGAGCGCGTGCGCGCGCGCCTGCGCCCGGTCGCCCTCGCCGGCGGCGTGCTGACGCTCGAGATCGCGGATGGGACGCTGATGTCCGAGCTGCGCCAGCACCGCGACCACGAGCTGCAGGCGGCGCTGGTCGCGGCGGGAACCGGCGTCAGCCGCGTCGTCTGGCGCGTCGCGCGGAGCGCGCGTCCGCACTGAGACGACATCTCCCCGGCTTCGACGTTCGGGCTTCGGGCTGCGGGCTGCGAGCTGCGAGCTGCGAGCTGCGAGCTGCGAGCTGCGAGCTGCGAGCTGCGGGCTGCGGGCTGCGGGCTGCGAGCTGCGAGCTGCGAGCTGCGAGCTGCGAGACCCATGGCCGGCCCGCGTTGATGACCAACCGGAGGCTCCCAGGACACATCTCCGCGCGGGCGGATACATCGCGCCCCGCGTCGACAGCAACCGCCCCGCGCCTACCGTCATCGGTCCCGCTCGCCATCCCGAGCCCGAGACCGCCATGTTCATCCAGCAGACCTCCCCCTCCTGTCCGACGATCGGCGTCTTCGCGCCGTGCGATCCGCGCATCGACGACGCGGCGCGCGAACGCGCGATGAACATCGCGCGCATGACGGCGCGCATCCTCACCGCGATCAGGCTGCCCTTCGGGCAGAAGCCGAACATCGTCGTCGCCTCCAAGCCGGTGCAGCGCGAGAGCGACGCCGACGCGGTCGCGCTCGAGTTCAAGCAGGCCGGCGTCGACGTGCTGTGCATCGTCCCGGACACCTGGTTCTACCCGGGCAAGACCGCCATCGCGCTGACCGCGCACTTCCCGCACGCGCCGATGTGCTGCATCGCCGGCAACAACGCGCCCAAGCCGGGCGTGGTCGGCGTCGACGCCGTGGTCGGCGCCTATTCGCAGACCGGCAAGCTCTGCCACGCCGTGATCGGCAACATGCCCGAGACCGGCCAGGATCCGTCGTTCGACGCCAAGAGCACCGCCGAGATCATCGATCTCGTGTGGGCGATGACCGCCGCGGCATGGCTGAAGGGCAAACGCATCCTCTGCGCCGACACCGACTCGATGCAGATGGAGACCGCGCTGAACCACGTCCACGCCTCGCGCCGCTTCCTCGGCATCGAGAGCGTGCGCGAATCGATGAAGCTCTTCGCCGACATGATCCACAAGGACGGCGGCTACGACCGCGCCGAGCTGAAGGAGCTGCGCCACTGGACCACCGAGGTGCAGTGGAAGAACCGGATCTATCCCGACATCGAGGCGATCTGCGCCAAGAAGCTGCCGATCTACACCGATCCGGCGAAATACCCGCCGGCGCCGCTCAGCGACGCGCAGAAGGCCAAGCTCGACGAGGAGCTGAAGCTGTACCTGATCCTGCGCGACTACATGAAGGGCATGAACGCGATCGGCGGCGGCTGGACCTCGCAGCTGGCGTGGGGCTCGGACCTCGACGGCACGCCGATGGCCTGCGCCGACATCGCCGAGGCGCTGTTCAACTCGACCTTCGACCACCGCGGGAAGAAGGGCGCGATCCCGTTCGCGACCGAGAACGACGCGCAGGGCCTGCTGACCATGGTCTGCTACTCGGCGCTGACCGGCGGCGAGCCGGTGCTGTTCGCCGACTACCGCAAGGTCTACGAGCCATGGGAGATCCAGAAGAAGGCCGATGAGCTCGGCGTCCGCGTCGATCCCGCGAGCGCCTTCATGCAGCGCGGCACCATCGACATGGACAACTCAGGATCGGGCTCGCTCGACTGGTGCACCGACTCGATCCTGTTCGAGGTCTACAAGCACTACTTCCCGGGCGGCGGCTTCTCGACCGGCTACATCTCGCCGGGCGGGATCGACTGCCAGGCGGGACGGCTCGCGTACTCGGACCTCAACGGCATGTTCACCATGATCCAGGGCGAGGCCGAATCGGTGAGCCTGCCGCAGCCGATCGCCGAGGCCTTCGCCCACGCCTCGTCGTATTCGTGGCCGCACACCTGGATCACTTTCAAGCACGTGCCGGCGTCGATCACCAAGTACGGCTGCCCGGCCAACCACATGCACATGGTGCGCAACCTGCCGACCCGGCGTTGGCAGTATTTCAGCGACTACGCCAACATCCTCAACTTCCGCTGGGAAGGCACCGCGCCGTTCACCGAGGGCGTCGATCGCATGGAGCCGATGCTCTACCGCATCAGCGGCGGCGAGCTGGCGGCGAAGCAGCGGCTCGGCGGTCGCGGCTGAAGCCCCGCGCCGGCGCACGCCGCACCAGCAGGATGACGCGCAGAGGGAGACCGGTCGGTCTCCCTCTGCGCGTTCACGGGACTTGCGACGCGTCAACGCGGACTGGACGGCGGCCGTATGTTATCGTACGTTATCATTAGAGGAGGCCGCCATGACCTTGCCCCTGACCGTGTTCCTGATCGTCCTGCGCATCGCCTGGCGCGTCGCGCTCTGCTTCCTCATCGCTGATCTGATCGTCGGGCTCGTGCACTGGCTCGAGGACAGCTACGGATCGCCGACCTGGCCGATCGTCGGCGCGGCGATCATCGCGCCGAACCTCCTGCACCACGCCCAGCCGCGCGCCTTCCTCACCAAGACCTGGTGGCAGGGCAGCGACGTGCAGGCGATCGTCGGCGGCGCGATCCTCGGCATCGCCGCGGTATGCGGCTGGTTCAGCCTCGAACTGCTGCTGGTCGTCGTCCTGGCGGTGAACGCCAACGAGTTCCACCGCTGGGCGCACCGGACGCGCGCCGAGAACGGCCGGCTGATCTCGTTCCTCCAGGATTGGAAGCTGCTGCAGAGCCGCGCGCACCACGGCCGCCATCACGGCGGGCGCCGCGACAGCCACTACTGCGCGATCACCGCATGGGTCGATCCGTTGCTCGAACGCATCCGTCTCTGGCGCATGCTCGAGGCGTTCATCGTCGCCGTATCCGGCGTCCGGCGCCGTGTCGACCCGGCCGTGGCGGCGCGCGCGCAGCGCGGCTGAAACCATTACCCACGCAGCGTGCACAGTCCCGGCTTCGCCCCCCTTCGCGGATGGCGCGCGGATATGGTGGCCGGAATAGACCGCCACCGCGCGGCGACCGGAGGTTTCACATGCTCGTGATAGATGTCATGACGCCGGGGCTGCGGGTGATCGCCCCGGACGCCACCGTGCGCGATGCCGCGCTGATCATGGATCGGTTCGATGTCGGTTCGCTGCCGGTGCAGGAACGCGACGGCCGGCTGGTCGGCATCGTCACCGACCGCGACATCGCGCTGCGCGCCACGGCGAAGGGGCGTGATCCGGATCTCATCCACGTCCGCGACGTCATGACCCGGCAGGTGACCTGCTGCTTCGCCGACAGCGACGCGCACGCGGCCGTCGAGCTGATGGAGCAGCTGCGCGTGCGGCGCCTCCCGGTGGTCGATCGCGACAACCGGCCGATCGGCATGATCGCGCTGGCCGACATCGCGCTGCGCATGGGCGACCACCACGCGACGAGCTCGGTGCTGGAAAGCGTGTCGGAACCGGCCGAGGTCTGAGGTCCTTTCGGCGGGCCATTTCCACCGCCTACGATGCCGGCACGACAGCCCACGCAGGGCGGCACAGGTAGGGGAGAAGCGGCCTGACCGGATTGAACGCACCCTCGACACGGGGCGCGCCGCTGGCGGCCTCGGTCGGCGAGCCGAAGATCGCCGGTCCCCGGAGGACGTGGCATGCGCCTGGCAGTGAGCACCTACAGCATGTGGCGATGGATGGAGGAGCGTGGCCGGACGCTCGAGCAGGCGCTCGAATGGATCAAGGCGGCGGGCGTCGACGGCGTCGAGTTCGTCGGCGTGGGCGCGAAGCAGGGCGAGGACGCGATCGCGGTGGCGAAGCGCATGCGCGCGCGCTGCGCCGACCTCGGCCTCGTCGTCGCGGGCTATTGCGCCGGAGCCGAATTCCTCGTCGCCGACGCGGAGCAGCGCAAGGCGGTCGAGGCGGTGAAGCGCGAGGTCGACATCGCCGCGGCACTGGGCGCGACCAACATGCGCCACGACGTCACGCGCGGCCCGGAGGACGCGCAGGCCACCTCCATCGACGAGGTGGTGCGCCGCGTCGCCCCCGCGGTGCGCGAGGTCACCGAGCACGGCGCCAAGCTGGGCGTGCGCACCTCGGTCGAGAACCACGGCTTCTACCTGCAGACCGCCGAGCGCGTCGAGCGCCTCGTCGCCGGCGTCGGCCACCCGAACTTCGGCGTGACGCTCGACCTCGGCAACTTCATGTGCCTCGACCAGGATCCGGTCGCCTCGGCCGAGCGCCTCGCGCCCCGGGCGATCATGGTGCACGCGAAGGACTTCCATGTCCGCCCGAAGGCCGACATGCCCCTGCCGGGGTGGTTCGCCACACCGACCGCGATCGCCCTGCGCGGCGCGATCGTCGGCCACGGCGCGATCGACCTGAAGCGCTCGCTGGCGGCGCTGCAGAAGGCCGGCTACCGCGGCTTCCTGTCGCTGGAGTTCGAAGGCATCGAGGACCCCGAAAGCGGGATCAAGATGGGCCTCGACTGGCTGCGCGCGCGCATCGGCGCCACCGCGGCCGCGAAGTAACCGTCAGGGCGTCGCACGTCGAGCTTCGAGCTTCGAGCTTCGAGCTTCGAGCTTCGAGCTTCGAGCTTCGAGCTTCGAGCTTCGAGCTTCGAGAACGAACGTCCGTTCGCCGCTCGACGTCACCGGGCGCGATAGCGGGTCGGCGGCACGCCCATGCGGGCCCGGAACTGGGCCGAGAACTCGTACGGCGAGGGATAGCCGAGATCGGCAGCGATCTGCGCGATCGACAGATCGGTCGTCTCCAGCAGCTCGCAGGCGCGGTCGATGCGCCGGCGGATCCGGTACTGCCCCGGCGGCATGCCGAGGCGGCGCTGGAAATCCTTGCGGAAGCGTTCGTAGTCGAGGCCCTTGCCCCGGCACCAGCTGCGCAGGTCGACACGCCCTGCCGGATCCGCCGCCAGCGCGCGGCAGGCGCGATCGATCGCGTCCTGGCCGGCGGCGACCGCGCCCGGATCGGGCTGCGCGTCGATCGCGAGCCGGATGACCTCGAGGCACAGGCCCGGCAGGGCTCGTTCGCCCGCCTCGCGCAGCGCGGCGATCAGCTCGACGAATCGCTGCACGCGTCCCGCCTCGAGACCCCACGGCCAGGCCGGCGTCTCGCTGCGCAGCGCCTGCATCGACGTCAGCACGCGCTGCAGCGCTGGATTCAGGTCGATGAAACATTCCCGCCAGCCGCTCGCCGGATCGAGGACCGTGCTGTGCCGGCGATCGGGCAGGCGCTGGAAGCACCAACCGGGCGAGAGCGCCCATTCGCGCCCGTCCTGATCGCGGTACACGCCGCGACCGCGCAGCACGTAGATCAGCGACCACGTCGCCGGCCGTACATCCCGCTGATCGTTGGCGATGCCGGATTTGTCCATCACGCCGGCGCCGATGCGCTGCCATGACGGCCCGGATCCCATCGAGCGGTAGACCATCGCCGGCGCGGGCAGGTGCGAGTCGTCCACTTTCCATATCGAAACAGGCGACCAGCCCATTGGAACCGTGAATATCCGTCTTTGGCCTGGCCGGCGCGCGCATCGCACGGCAACCTCCCACATGCGCGCCGCGCCAGCCACCGCCGTCACGACCGCCGCCCGGGCGCGCACCGCGTCGATGCCGGTCCGCCTCAGCCTCCGCCTCGTCGCGCTCCTGGCATCCGCTGCCGCCGCCGGCGCCGCCGAGATCGTCCCGATTCCGCAGCTCGAGCGCTGGGAACGCGACATGGTGACCTTCGGCCGGACGTACGCGGCCGAGCTCGCCGCCCGCAAGGACCAGGCCGACGTCGACGACCTGCTGCTGACGGTCGCGTTCTACGACGCGGCGCGCGTGTACCACCAGATCGGCGAGTACACCCGCGACGCATCGTGGAAGCAGGCGGTGCTGCACGCGATCCACGTCTACCGCGACCGCTTCGTCGTCCCCGCCGCCTACGACATCGACGGCCACCTGATGTTCACGCACGGACTGCTGCTGCACGGACGCGCCATGGGCGACCGCGCGTCGCTCGAGGCCGTCCTGCAGCTCGCCGTCAAGGAGCGCTGGTGCCGCGACGAGAACCCGATCCCGACCACGAGCCCGGGCTGCGCGCGCGAGAACGCGCTCGCGATCATGGCGCTGGTCAACGCCCAGCGGCTCGGCGGGCCGAAGCGCAAACGCCTGGAGGACCTCGTCGACGCGGCGATCTCGCACATCGACCAGTGGTTCGTCGCGCGCACCGAGGCGTACATCAAGCCGTTCTTCGTCGGACTCGAGGCCGAGGCGCTGATCGAGTGGCACGCCGAGACGGCGGATCCGCGGATCGTGCCGGCGCTCGCGCGGTGCATGGACGGCCTGTGGGACCTCATGTACGTGCCCGAGGGCAGGGCGTTCCGCTACACGGTCGGCAGCGGCGGGAGCGAGCCCGAGGACGCATCGCCGGGGCTGAACCAGATGATCGCGCCGGCGTTCGCGTGGCTGTGGCGGCAGACCGGCGATGCGAAGTGGCTGGAACGCGGCGACGCGCTCTTCGCCTCCGGCGTCGCGGACGGCTGGATCGGCGCCGCCAAGCAGTTCCACCAGAACTACCGCTGGTCCTTCGATTATGTCCGCTGGCGTTCGCAGCCGCCGCTGACGCGCGCGCGCACCACCGCGAAGGAGAGGAAGAAGGCGGAGCCGGCGAAGGCGGCCAAGCCGAAGGCGACGCCGGCCGATACGCGGCCGAGCCGAGACGCTGTCGTCGGGGCCCTGCGCGCCGGAGGCCTGCCGACCACGTCGACGCTGACCCTCTTCGGCGCGCAGACCGAGGCCGAGGTCACGGCGGCCGACGATGCCGGCATCGCGCTGCGCACCGTCGACGGCGAGCTGCACCTGCCGTGGGCGCAGGTCCTGGATCACGACCTGGCGCGACTGGCGCTGCGCGCGCGCGCGGATGACGCCGCGGCGCTCGCCGCCGCCTGGCGCCTGGCGGGCGCCGACCACGAGCTGCGCGACCGGATCGGCAACCGCCTGCTGGGACTCGATCCCGAGGCGTTCAGGGCCCTGGCCGGAGCGCGCTGAAGCCGGCCATTTCACGTATCCGGATGGCCAACGCGCCCATTGGAGCCGTGAAAGGCCGCGTCTACCCTGCCCGCTCCGCACATCTCCGGAGTCCCGTATGAGCGCCAGGCCCGCCGCCGCCGTCACGAACGCCGCTCACGCCCGCGACGCGCTCGTGCCCTGGCGCGAACCCGAATGCACCGGCATCCGGCGCCTGCCGGGCCGGGCGACGCTGGCGCCCTACGCCAACGCCGCGGACGCGCTCGCCGGACGCGATGCCCAGGTGCGCTCGCTGCGCGGCGACTGGAGCTTCGCCCTGGTCGACGCGCCCGAGGCCACGCCGGCCGACTTCGCGCGCGCCGAGTTCGATGCCTCGGCATGGGCGCGCGTCGCCGTGCCCGGCTGCTGGACCATGCAGGGCTACGGCCGGCCGCACTACACCAACGTGCGCATGCCGTTCGTGCCGTCGTACCCGCCGAACCCGCCCGCGCTCAATCCGACCGGCCTGTATCGCCACGAGTTCGAGGTCCCGGCGGCATGGGCGGGCCGACGCGTGCGCATCCAGTTCGACGGCGTCGAAGCCGGCTGCTTCGCGGTCTGGGTCAACGGTGTCGCCGTCGGGCTCGGCAAGGACTCGCGCGTGCCGAGCGCCTTCGACCTCACCGACATCGCCCGGCCCGGCCGCAACACCCTGGCGGTCCAGGTCGTCCAGTGGTCGGACGCCAGCTTCCTCGAGGACCAGGACCACTGGCGCCAGCACGGCATCGCCCGCGACGTGAAGCTCATCGCCACCGCGCCGACGTGGATCGAGGACGTGTTCGCCAAGGCCGGCTACGACCACGCGACGGGCAGCGGGACGCTCAGCGTCGAGGTGCGCGGCGGCGGACTCGCCGCGCGCGGCTGGAAGGCGGTCGCGCAGCTCCACGACGCCGCGGGCCGCGCCGTCCTGGCGGAGCCGATCAGCGCCGACCTGCCGCACGACCTCTACGCGTTCACCCACCAGCGCGAACCGATCGCGGCCATGGCCGCGACGCTGGCGAAAGTCGAGCCGTGGTCGGCCGAATCGCCGACGCTGTACACCCTGGTGGTGTCGCTGCGCGATCCCTCGGGCGCGGAGGTCGAAGCGACGCGCGCGCGCGTCGGCTTCCGCTCGATCGAGATCGGCGATCGCGAGCTGCGCGTCAACGGGGTGAAGGTGTACATCCGCGGCGCCAACCGCCACGAGCACCACGACCGCACCGGCAAGACCGTCGACGAGGCGACCCTGCTCGCCGACATCCGCGTGCTCAAGGCGCACAACTTCAACGCCGTGCGCTGCTCGCACTACCCGCCGCAGTCGCGCTTCCTCGACCTGTGCGACGAGCACGGCATCTACGTGTTCGACGAGACGAACCTCGAGAGCCACCACCACCAGGCCATCGTCGCGCACGATCCGCGCTTCGCCCTGGCCCATCTCGACCGCGCCATGCGCATGTGCCTGCGCGACCGCAACCACCCGTGCGTGATCGCCTGGTCGCTCGGCAACGAAGCCGGCTACGGCCCGCACCACGACGCGATGGCGGCGTGGCTGCGCCACGCCGACGGCACGCGGCCCATCCACTACGAAGGCGCGATCTCCGGCTCGCCCGACCAGCATTGGCTGGCCGGCCACGCCGCGACCGACCTGATGTGCCCGATGTACCCGTCGGTGGCGGCGATCGTCGAGCACGCGCTCAGCGGCAAGGACCGGCGTCCGCTCATCATGTGCGAGTACGCGCACGCGATGGGCAACAGCTGCGGCAACCTCAAGGAGTACTGGGAGGCGATCGAATCGACGCCGGGGCTGCAGGGCGGCTTCATCTGGGAGCTGATCGACCACGGCATCGTCAAGACGACCGACGACGGGCGCGAGTTCTGGGCCTACGGCGGCGACTTCGGCGATACGCCCAACGACACCAACTTCTGCTGCGACGGCCTGGTGTGGCCCGACCGCGCGCCGCACCCGGCGATGGAGGAGTGCAAGGCGCTGTTCGCTCCGATCGCGGTGGTCGCCAATTCGCTCGCGCAGCGCGGCGTGACGGTGATCAGCAAGTACCACTTCATCCGCACCTCGCATCTCGCCGGACGCTGGGAGGTCCTCATCGACGGCGTCGTCGTCGAGCGCGGCGAGCTTGCGAGCGTCGACCTGGCTCCGGCCGGACGCGAGCGGCTCACGGTGCCGTTCACGCCGCCGCGCGTCGCCGCGGGGCAGGAGGCCCACCTGGTGCTGCGCTTCCGCGACACGCGCGACCTGCCGCTGATCGGCCGCGACCACGAGGTCGCCGCGGTGCAGCTGGCGCTGCCGGCCATCGCCGCGTCCGCGCCGGCGGCGCGCCGCGCGTCGGGCGCCCGCCTCGCGATCACCCAGGACGCCGCGCGGACCACCGTCCGCAACGATGCGCTCGAGGTCTCCATCGATCGCGCGACCGGCCGCATCGCGGCCTGGCGCTGGCGCGGCATCGATCTGGTCGTCGCCGGGCCGCGCCTCACCGCGTGGCGCGCTCCGCTCGACAACGACGGCATCCGCGCCTTCGACTGGAATCCGAAGAACACCTGGAAGCCGCTCAGCCGCTGGATCGCCGCCGGGCTGGACAAGCCGGAGCGCGCCCTGGAGTCGCTGGCGGTGACGGCCGAGGGCGACGGCGCGCGCATCCGCGCGCGTTCGCGCCTGTGGGGCGCCGACCGCGCCGTGGCGATCGTCGAGGACGCGGATCTCGTCGTGCTGCCCGACGGCGCGATCGTCGCCGAGCACGCGTTCGCGGTCGCCGCCGGCCTTCCCGACCTGCCGCGCCTGGGCGTCGAGCTCGAGCTCGACGGCGGATTCTCGGCGATGAGCTGGTTCGGCCGCGGTCCGCACGAGAGCTACAACGACCGCAAGGCCGGCGCGCTGGTCGGACGCTACGCGTCGAGCGTCGCCGAACGCTACGTGCCCTACATCATGCCGCAGGAGCACGGCAGCATCGCCGACCTGCGCTGGCTCGCGCTGCGGCGCGCGGACGGCGCCGGCGTGCTCGCCAGCGCCGATGGCGTGATCGAGGGCAAGGCGTCGATCTACAGCGATGCCGCGCTCTCCGCCGCGCGCCACACCACCGATCTGCAGCCGAGCGGACGCATCCATCTGCACCTCGACGCGATGCAGCGCGGCGTCGGCGGCGCCAGCTGCGGACCGGACGCCCTCGCGCAGTACCTGATCCACCCGGGCCGCACCTACCGGCTCGCGTACCGCCTGGTGCCGCTGGCCGCCGCGGACGACGCGGGAGCGGCGCACCGCGCCTGGGGCTGAGCCCGCGCGCAGGCGCTAGCGCGGCAGGGTCGGCACCGCCGCGAGCAGCTCGCGGGTATAGGGATGGCGCGGGTCGGCGAACAGTCCGTCGACCGCGCCGTGCTCGACGATCTGCCCGGCGCGCATCACCGCGACGCGGTCGGCGAGCTTGCGGACGACCGCGAGGTCGTGCGAGATGAACAGCAGCGCCAGGCCGAGGCGCTGACGCAGATCGACGAGCAGGTTGACGATCTGCGCCTGGATCGAGACGTCGAGCGCGCTGACGGGTTCGTCGCAGACCAGCACCCGCGGCTCGCACGCCAGCGCGCGCGCCAGGCCCAGGCGCTGGCGCTGACCGCCCGAGAACTCGTGCGGATAGCGGTCGAGGTGCGCCGCGGGATCCAGGCCGACCAGCGCCAGCAGCTCCCGCGCCCGCGCGCGCGCGGCCGCGCCGCGGGCGATGCCGAAATGCGCCAGCGGCTCGGCGACGATGCGCGCGGCGGTGAAGCGCGGGTCGAGCGACGCGTACGGGTCCTGGAAGACCATCTGCAGCCGCCGCCGCGCATCGCGCAGCGGGCTCCCCTGCAGCGGCGCCAGGTCGACGCCGTCGAGCAGCACCTGCCCGGCATCGATCGGCAGCAGCCGCACCACGGCACGGGCGAGGGTCGACTTGCCGCAGCCGCTCTCGCCGACGAGGCCGACGCACTCGCCGGCGGCGACGCCCAGCGACACGCCATCGACCGCGCGCACGTGCTGCGCGCGCCAGCCGCCACGCCGCGCGTAGGACACGACGAGGTCGCGGATCTGGAGGACGTCGCTCACGGCCCCTCCCCCATCGGCGGCAGATCGACGTGGCAGCGCAGCGTCGTCCCCTCCGCCGCCCGCTCCTCCGGCGCGACCACGCGGCAGCGCTCCTGCGCGGACGGGCAGCGCGGCGCGAACGCGCATCCGGCCCGGTCGCCGCCGGCCGCCGGGGGATTGCCGGGGATCGACGCCAGCGGCCGGCCGCGCTCATCGTCGAGCCGCGGCAACGCGCCGATCAGCCCGCGCGTGTAGGGGTGGCGCGCGGCGCGGAAGATGGTCTGCGCGGCGCCGACCTCGACCATCCGCCCGCCATACATCACGGCGACCCGCTCGCACATGCCGGCGACCACGGCGAGGTTGTGCGAGATCAGGATGAGGCCCATGCCGCGCCGTTCGCGCTCGCGCCGGATCAGCGCCAGCACCTGGGCCTGCACGGTGACGTCGAGCGCGGTGGTCGGCTCGTCGGCGATGAGCAGCTCGGGATCGCAGCCGAGGGCCATGGCGATCATCGCGCGCTGGCGCTGGCCGCCGGAGAGCTCGTGCGGGAACTTGGCCGCCGAGCGCGCCGGCTCGGGGATGCCGACCGATTCCAGCAGCGCGACCGCGCGCAGCCGCGCCGCGCGACGGCCCATGCCGAGATGCGCGACCAGCGGCTCGGCGACCTGCGCGCCGACGCGCATGTACGGGTTGAGGCTGGTCATCGGATCCTGGAACACGACGGCGATGCGCCGGCCGCGGATGCGGCGCAGGTCGCGGTCGGGCATGGCCGCGAGATCGGCGCCGGCGAAGCGCGCGCTGCCGCCGAGCAGGACGCCGCCCGCGGGCAGCAGGCGCAGCAGGCTCATCGCCAGCGCGCTCTTGCCGCTGCCGCTCTCGCCGACCACGCCGAGCGCGCCGCCGGCGGGCAGGTCGAAGCCGACGCCGTCGACCGCGACGACCACCCCGCGCTCGGCGCGGAAGCCGACGCGCCAGTCGCGCACCGCCAGCAGCGGCGCGGTCATTCCCGGCCCTTCAGGTGCGGATCGAGCGCGTCGCGCACGCCGTCGCCGAGGACGTTCAGCGCGATCAGCGACGTCGCCATGAGGATCGACGGCACGAGCAGCAGCCACGCGCGCTCGCCGCCGGTGCCGATCGCCTCGACCCCGTACTTCACCAGCGCGCCCCACGAATCCAGCGCCTCGCCGTTCCACTGCACGCTCAGGCCGATGAAGGCGAGGAAGCCCTCCTGGAGGATCACCGCCGGCACGGTCAGCGTCGCGTAGACCACGACGATGCCGAGGGTGTTCGGGATCAGGTGGCCGAGGATGATCGACGCGTGGCCGGCGCCGCAGAGCTTGGCGGCGGCGACGAACTCGCGCGTCGCCAGCGACAGCACCTGCCCGCGGACGATGCGCGCCATGGTCAGCCACTGCACGGCGGCCAGGGCGATGAACAGCGTGCCGATCGACCGGCCGAAGTTCACCAGCAGGACGATCACCAGGAACATGAACGGCACCGCGTAGAGGATGTCGACCGCGCCCATCATCGCGCGATCGACGCGGCCGCCGCGCGGCGACAGGCTGCCGCAGTAGCCGGCGATGGCCCCGTAGAGCACGCCGATCAGCAGCGACATCGCCGTCGCGACCAGGCCGATCGCCAGCGACACGCGCCCGCCGTACAGCGCGCGCGCCAGCACGTCGCGGCCGGCGAGATCGGTGCCCAGGGGATGGGTCAGGGTCAGCGCGGCTCCGTCGGCGACGACCTGGCGGACGCTGCCGCCGGCGATCGACGCGCGTGCGATCGCGACGCCGTCGCGCGTCAGGGCGCTGACCACGCCATCGACCAGCGTCATGGCATGGGTCACCGGGACCTCGACCGCGTTGACGCGCAGCATCAGCACCGGCTGGTCGCCGAACCAGCCCGCGGGCGGCGCCTCGCCGACGCGCAGCACCGCCCCCGCCCGTTCGCCGCCGAGCGCCTCGCCGGCGAGCAGCTCGCGCCCCGGGGTCGCGGCGAGGTCGAGCTCCGGCACCGCCACGCCACCGCGCACGCGCGTGATCGCGCGGATCACGCCGCGGCGCAGCGCGACGCGGTAGTCGTCGCCGCTGCCCGCCGCGACCGAGGTGATGACGAGGTCGGTCGCGGCGCGGGCGCGCGCGGCGGTCTCGGCCGGCGCACCGACCGCGAAGACGTTGTCGCTCAGGCAGTCGGGATGCGCGTACCCGGGTCCGCGCGCGCCGAGCCACGCGTGCTGGCGCTGCGGGTCGCCCCCGAGCGGCGCCGCCAGGCACGCCAGCGACACCGCCGCGACCACCGCGAGCGACACCATCGCCGCGCGCGAGCGGCGCAGCCGACGCCAGGCGAGACGCGTGGGCGAGACGCCGGCATCCTCAGGCATACCGCACCCGCGGATCGATGACGGCGAGGACGAGATCGGCGGCGAGGTTGGCGACGATCAGGATCGCGCCGTAGACCAGCACCGTGCCCATGACCAGGAACTCGTCGCGGTTGAGCGCCGCCTCGACGAACTCGCGGCCCAGCCCCGGGATCTGGAAGACCTGCTCGACGACCAGCGACCCGGTGAGCAGGTACGCGACCGCGGGGCCGAGATAGCTGATCACCGGCGTGATGCCGCCGCGCAGGCCGTGGCGCAGCAGCACCGCGCTGTCGGACAGGCCCTTCGCCCGCGCCGTGCGGATGAAGTCCTGGGTCAGGACCTCCAGCATGCCGGCGCGTGTCAGGCGCGCGATGCGCGCCGCGAACGGCAGGCCGAGGGTGATCGCCGGCAGCACGAGGTACGCCGGCTGCGACAGGCCATGCCAGCCGGCCGGCGGCAGCAAGCCGAGCCACAGCGCGAAGACCAGCGCGAGCAGCGGCCCGACCACGAACGACGGCACGCTCAGCCCGAGCATCGCGATGGTCATCGCGGCGTGATCGACCAGGGTCGCGCGCTTCGCCGCGGCGATCACGCCCGCCGCGACGCCCAGGCCCAGAGCGACCAGCAGCGCGACGCCGCCGAGGACCAGCGAGGTCGGCAGCGTCCGGCCGATGATCTCGTCGACGTCCTGCGAGCGCTGCTTCATCGACGGCCCGAAATCGCCGGTCAGCGAGCGGCCCAGCCAGCGCGCGAACTGAACTGGCGGCGCCGCGTCACGGCCGTACTTCGCGTCGAGCGCGGCGGCGACCTCGGGTCCGGCCTTGCTCTCCTTGCTGAACGGCCCGCCCGGCGCCATGCGCATCAGCGCGAACGACAGCACGGCGAGGACGAGCAGGACGGCGGGCGCCTGGAGGAGGCGCAGCGCGGCGTATTTCAGCATGGCGCGGGCGCCCGCCGCGCCCGCGCGTGCCGGGCCCGTCCACGGCGGAACGAGGCGCGACGCGTCGGCCGCACTACTCCTCGATCCACACGTACTGCCAGAGGTGGTGGTCGCGGATGTTCTGGTGCCAGCCGCCGACGGTCTCGCGGACCAGGCCCTGATTCACGTAGTAGGCGATCGGCATGATCGGGCATTCGTCCGCGAGGATCTCCTCCATCTGCGCGAGCAGCGCCAGGCGCTTGGCCGGATCGACCTCGGCCTGCGATGCGCGCAGGATCTCGTCGTAGCGCGCGTTCGACCAGCCCGTGCGGTTGTTGCCGCCGCCGGTGACGAACATGTCGTAGAAGGTGTTGGGGTCGCCGTAGTCGCCGATCCACGACGAGCGGCAGACGGTGAAGTTCAGCGCGTCCTGGTCCGCCAGGTAGCTCTTCCACTCGCTGTTGCGCAGCGACACCGTGACCTTCAGCGCGGCGCGCCACTGCTCGGCGATCGCCTCGGCCACCGCCTTGTGGCGCTCGTCGCTGTTGAACAGGATCTCGATCGTCGGCAGGCCCTTGGCGTCGGGATGACCGGCCCGGGCCAGCAGCTCGCGCGCGCGCTCGCGGTTGGTCAGCGGTCCCTGCGGCGGCGCGTAGCCGGCGATCGGCGGGCAGATCGCGGTGGTCGCGGTCTCGCCGGAGCGCAGCACCTCGTTGGCGATCTGCGCGCGATCGAGCGCCAGCCAGAAGGCCTGGCGCACCAGCTTGCCCTTCTCGCCGGCGAACGGACCCGACGCGCAGTTGAAGCGGTAGAAGTGGGTGCCGAAATACGTCGCGACGTAGTAGTCGGGATGGCGGCGCACCTCCTCCAGCTTCAGCTGCGGGATCTTCGGCATCCAGTTGAGCTGGCCGTCGAGGTAGAGGCGGTACGCGGTCTCGTTGTCCTGGATCGGCAGCGCGGTGATGCGCTCGAGCTTCACGACAGCGGCGTCCCAGTAGTGCGGATTGCGCTCGAGCACGATGCGGCTGCGCGGCGTCCACTCGGCCAGGCGGAACGGCCCGTTCGAGACCATCGTGCCGCTGCGCTCCCAGCGGTCGCCGTGCTCCTCGACCAGGCGCATCGGCACCGGCATCAGCGTGTGGAAGGCGCAGATGTCGAGGAACCACGGGCACGGCTGGCGCAGGCGCACGACCAGGGTCCGCGGATCGGGCGCGCTGACGCCGACCTGCGCGAAGTCGGTGACCTTGCCGTCGAAGTAGTCCTGGGCGCCGGCGATCGGGAACAGCTGGTAGGCGTAATCCGACGCCGTCGCCTTGGTCAGCACGCGCCGCCACGAGGCGACGAAATCCGCGGCGGTGAGCGGCTGGCCGTCGCTCCACGTCGCCTGGCGCAGCCGGAAGGTCCAGTCCAGGCCGTCAGCGGACGACTGCCAGCTCTCGGCGACGCCCGGCCGCGGCTCGAGGGTGCGCGGATCGATGGTCAGCAGGCCCTCGAACAGCCCGCTCGCCAGGCGCGATTCGAGCACGCCGGTCATGATCGCCGGATCGAGCGTCTCGGGCTCGCTCTCGTTCGAGAAGGTGAACTCCTGCCTCGCCGCCAGCGGCGTGCCCTCGGGCGGCAGCAGCGCGCGCTTCCACTCGGGCAGGTCCTCGGCGGCGCATGCGACGGAGACGAGCAGCGCGAGCGCGGTGATACGCAGCATGCGGCCACGGTAGGCTGGGAGGGCGGGAAGCCAGAACCTCGCAGCCACCAGCTCGTCGGCCGCGCCCGAAGCTACTCGGTCTTGCCGATCTCCGGCATCAGCTTGAGCAGCGCCTGCCGGGCCCGGTACAGCTTCTTCTCGACGTTGGCCAGGCTGAGGCCGAGGGTCTCGGCGATCTTCTGGTAGTCGCAGTTCGCCTCGTACTTCAGCGCGAGGATCTCGCGGTAGTCGGGCGAGAGCCGGCCCAGCGCGCGGCGCAGCGGCTCGAGCAGCGGATCCTCGGCGGGCTCGTCGACGTCGGCCTGCACCTTGGCGTCGGCCTCGGTCAGCTCGACGTTGCGCACCCGGGCCGAGCGGCGCAGGTAGTTCACCGCCTCGTGGCGGACGATGGTCGCGAGCCATGACGGGAAGGTCGCCGGCTCGGTCAGCTGGCCGAGCCGGTTGAAGGCGCGGTAGAACGCCTCCTGGACGACGTCGTCGATCGCCGACTGGTTGCCGAGCACCGCGCGTGCGACGGCCTGCGCCCGGGTCAGGTGCGTGGCTACCAGCGCCTCGAACGCGGTGCGATCGCCTGCCAACGTCCGTGCGACGAGATGCGCGTCCTCTTCGGACATGGGATGACAGGCCTATCGCGGCGCCGGAGCAGCGTCACGGGCAAATTCCCGTTGGCGGCCCGGACGGCGTCCAAGACTCGGCCCATGAGCATCCGTTGCATCACCTTCGACTGGGGCGACACGCTGGCAGCCAATTACGGCATGCCCTACCTGGCGACGCAGCGCCGGGCGTTCGCGACCCTGGCTTCCGACCTGCGCGAGCTGGGGTGCGCGGTGCCGGACGGATGGGTGAAGACCGTCCTCGGCGACATCGAGCAGCAGTGGCACAGCACCATCTCGCGCGAGCTGAACCCCGAGAACCGCGAGATGGACATGGTGGCGATGTTCGACCGCTGGATCGGCGCGGTGGCCTCCATGGACGTCGACGCCCACCGCCTGAAACGCGCGCTCGACCGCTGCCACGCCACCCTCACCGATACCGTCGTCCCCTTCACCGAGGCGGCGCCGGCGCTGGCGCTGCTCAAGGCCCGCGGCTACCGGCTGGGCGTGCTGTCGCACGTGCCGTGGCCCGGCGACGGCTGCCGCGCCTGGTTCGCGCGCCACGGCATGGCCGGCTACTTCGATTTCTATTCGCTCAGCTGCGAGATCGGCTGGATCAAGCCCCATCCCAAGCACTTCCAGCATGCGCTGGACCACGCCGGATGCGCCGCCAAGGAGATCCTGCACGTCGGCGACCACCCCCTGCGCGATGTCGAGGGCGCCCGCGCCGCGGGCTTCCGCACCTGCCTGCGCCACACCGAGAACATCTACCCGGAGGAGCTGCTGCGCGCGTGCGCTCCCGATGCCGAGATCCTTCATCTGCGCGAGCTGATCGAGATTGCGGGCAAGCTGTAGCCATCCCCGGGACGCCGCCGGCGCGCCCGATCCGGACGGGCGGTCCGATCCGCCCCACCGCGGAGCCTGGTCCACCGCTCCGGGCGGCGATGGTCGCCGACGGAGCAGCCCATGAGCAGCGAAACGAGCGCGCGACCGTCGTATGTCGTCACCCGCGCGGCTCCGGCGGGGCTCGACGACCCCGCCTGGGACGCGATCCCGGCCCTGACCGTCGGCAGCTTCCATCCGCGCAGCTCCGCCCACCGCCCGCCCGTGACCGCGCGCCTCGCCCATGACGGCGCGCAACTGCACGTGCGCTTCGACGTCGACGATCGCTGGGTGCTGGCGCGGCGGACCGGCTACCAGGTCATGGTCTGCAACGACGCCTGCGTCGAGATCTTCCTCGAGCCGGTGCCGGGCCGCGGCTACCTCAACGTCGAGATGAACGCCGGCGGCGCGATCCTGTGCTACCACATCACCGACCCGGCACGCCGGCCCGGCGGCTTCGCGGCGTTCGCGAAGCTGAGCGAGGACGAGCTGCGGCAGATCGCCATCGCCACATCGCTGCCGCACGTGGTCGACCCGGAGATCGCCGATCCCGTCTCGTGGCGCCTGTCCGCGAGCATCCCGTTCGACCTGATGGCGGCGCGGATCGGCGCGCCGGTCGCGGCCACCGGGACGTGGCGCGCGAACCTCTTCAAGTGCGCCGACGAGTCGTCGCATCCGCACTGGGCGAGCTGGTCCCCGATCGGCGAACCCCTGAACTTCCACCAGCCCGACCGCTTCGGCGAGCTGCGCTTCGCGCCCTGACGCTCAGGCCGGCGGCGTCGCCGGACGCCCTGCGAACAGCCTGGCGATGTTCTTGCGGTGGCGCACCACCACCAGCAGGCCGAGCAGGGAGACGAAGAGCGTCAGCGGCAGGGCCGGGCGCTGCCACGGCTGGTCGGTGATCGCGAGGTGCGTGACCGGCGCCGCGATCGCGGCGACGACCGAGGCCGGCCCGACCGCGTTGGCCGCGCCCGAGCGGAAGACGCCGATGCCGATCAGCCAGACCACCATCCACGCGACGAAGCCGCCGAGCGCCGCCACCGGCGCCAGGGCGATCAGCACGCCGAGCGAGGTCGCCACCGCCTTGCCGCCCTTGAAGCCGTGGAAGCAGGTGAAGCTGTGCCCGAGCACCGCCGCCACCGCCGTCGCCAAGGCCAGCGCCTGCTGCATATCCGGGCTGAAGCCCGCGCGCTCGCCCGCGACTTTCGCCGCCAGCACCGGCAGCAGGCCCTTGAGCACGTCGAGCGTGAAGACCGCGAAGAACCACTGCCGGCCCAGCACGCGCCCGGCGTTGGTCGCGCCGAGGTTCTTCGAGCCGTGCTGACGCAGGTCGATGCCCTTGATGCGCCCGGCCCAGTACGCCGGCGAGAACGAGGCGACGACGTAGGTCGCCGGCACGATCAGCCAGGGCAGCCAGGTCATCGGATCAGTGTCCACAGCCATGGACGGCGCTCATTGGCGACTCCGTGGGGGCGAGCTTCGAGCTTCGAGCTTCGAGCTTCGAGCTTCGAGCTTCGAGCCAGCGTTCGCACGCTCACTCGTCGTCACCGCCGATGTCGGTGAGCCCGCCTTCGGTCACCTGGTCCTCGCTCGATCCGCCTTCGCTCTCGGCGACATCGTCCTTCGGCCGGCGCCGGAACATCTGGTGCCCGCGGCGCGCGCCCTTCGGCACGATCAGCGACGCGGTGCGCCCGGACTTGGTCTTGGCGATGATGACCTGCTTCTTGTCCTTGCCGTCGTGGTACTGGCTCTCGCGCGCCTTGAAGAGGATGCGCAGCGGGATGCGCTGGAACGGCAGGCGCTCGCGCAGGTAGTTCTCGAGATAACGGCCGTAGCCGGGCTCGATCCAGTCGGTGCGGTTGACGAAGAACAGGAACGTCGGCGGCTTCGACTCGATCTGCGTGCCGTAATAGATCTTGGTGCCGCTGGCGCCCATCTTGCGCGGGCGGCGGCGCTGGACGGCGGCCTGCAGCAGGTCGTTGAGCTCGCTGGTCGACACGCGGCACTTGGTCTCGGCGTGCAGCTCGACCGCCAGGCGCAGCGCCTCGTCGATGTTGTAGCCGGTCAGCGCGCAGGTGAACGTCGCCGGCGCGTACTTCAGCCACGGCAGGCGGTCGCGCAGCCAGGTGACGTAGTCCTCGCGCTTGGCGCCGCCCTGCTCGGCGAGGTCCCACTTGTTGACCACGATCACCGTCGGCTTGCCCTCGACCTCGCAGAAGTGCGCCAGCTTCTTGTCGACCGCCCCGACCTCGTCGGCGGCGTCGAGCACCAGCAGGACGACGTCGGCGCGCTTGACCGCGCGCTCGGTGCGGCAGGCGGCGTAGAACTCGAGGTCCTCGCTGATCTGCTGGCGTTTGCGCAGGCCGGCGGTGTCGATCAGGGTGAACTGGTGGCCGGCGCGGTCGATCGGCACGTCGATCGCGTCGCGCGTGGTGCCGGGCAGGTCGGCGACGATGACGCGGTTGTCGCCGCACAGCGCGTTGGTCAGCGACGACTTGCCGACGTTGCGCCGGCCAGCGAGGCAGACCTTGAGGCGGCCGTCGTCCGGCTCGTCGTCGGTCTGCTCGGCCTTGCGCGCGTTGGGCAGGCCCTTGCACAGCCGCTCGACCAGGTCGTCGATGCCGCGGCCCTGCGAGGCGCTGATGATCATCGGCTCGCCGAGGCCCATCTGGTGGAACTGCGCCGCCTCGCTGTCGATGCCGTCGTGGTCGAGCTTGTTGACCGCCAGCACGACGCGCTTGCCGAGCGGCCGCAGGGTCTTGGCGATGTCCTTGTCGAGGGTGTGCACGCCGTCGCGGCCATCGACCACGAAGACGATGCGGTCGGCCAGCGCGATCGCGCGCTCGACCTGCTGGTAGACGTCCTCCTCGAGCTTCTTCTCGTCGACGATGCCGATACCGCCGGTGTCCACGACCTCGAAGCGGTAGTCGTCCCAGTCGACCTCGTGGAGGAGGCGGTCGCGGGTCACGCCCGGCGTCGGATCGACGATCGCGATCGGCTTGCCGACGAAGCGGTTGAAGAGGCTCGACTTGCCGACGTTCGGCCGCCCGACGATGGCGATGGAGGGAAGCTGCATGACCTGGGTCGATTCGGGCTGATTCGGGCTGGCTCGGGCTGGGGGTCCGGACGCGGACCGGTCGCACAGTCTCGGACGCCGCGCGCTGCCGCAACGCACGAGTCGCTCAAGCCGGAAGCGCTGCGGGCTAGCGCGGCGGCAACTGCGCCGGCAGCTGCGGCGGCGGCAGGAGGCCCAGGGGCAGGGTGAAGCAGGGCAGGTGGGCGAGCTGGGTCCAGTCGACGTCGGTGCCCAGGGTCTCCTGCATCGCCAGGGCCGCGGCGAGGGCCTGCGCCGGCGGCAGGATCGCGGCGTCGTGGATCCAGATGTCGTGGGTCGCCTCGGCGGCGCCGCCGAGCAGGCGCTCGTACGCCTTCAGCCCCGGCGGCAGGTCGTTGGCGGTGCGCACCTCCTCGCCCAGGTGCACCGGTGCCGGCTCGACCGGAGCGTCGGGCGCCGGCTTGAGCCGCGGCGCGCGCCGGCGCAGGAGCCGCGCCAGCGCGTACGCCAGCGGGTCGCGCGCCGACAGCGCCGGCTGATCGCCCAGCGGGGCGTTGAGCGCGGTCAGCGCCGCGCCCGGCGGGGCGTGGCCCGCGAGCGCCAGCAGCGCGTGCATCAGCGCCGCCTCGCGCGACGGGGCGTCCGCGGCGGCGGTCCTGGCCTCGTCGGGCATGTCGCGCTCGAGCGCATCGACCACCCGCGCGCGCGCCGACACGGCGGCCATCGGCGTGAAATGGGCGGCCTGGGCCAGGCGATCGACGACCGCGCCGAGGCTGTCGCGCTCCGACCAGCCCAGCGGCACGGGCGGGAACTCGGCGACCTGCGGGTTGCGGCCGGCGAAGGCGCGCCACCGGCTCATCAGCCACGGCGGCGCCTCGGCCGGGGTCGGCTGCGGCAGCGCGCCGGCCAGGCACTCGCACGCGTGGGCGATCAGGCGCAGCTGCGCCTGCACGGTCGGCGACAGCGCCACCTCGGCGCGCGCCGAGGCGTCGATCGCCACGTGGGCGGCCTGGGCGGTGAGCTCCATCCAGGCCAGGCGGTCGCGACCGATGAGCTCGACCGGGGCCGGCTGCTGCGGCCGGGCGGTCGCGCGCTGCGCCAATCCCGCCAGCGCCTGGATCATCAGCCCGGGCAGGAGGTCCGACGGCGGACGCGCGCCCGGACGCAGATCGGCGAGGGCCCCGCCCGCCCGCTCGACGTCACCGCGCGTCTGCGCCAGGCGCAGCCGGCCGTAGGCGATCCACGCGGCCAGCGCGGCGTGGTCGCCGTGGCCGGGACCGAGCGCCTGCGTCGCCAGCGCGGCGTCGTCCAGCGCCGCATCGACCAGCACGCCGGCCTTGTCGGCATCGAGCGTCAGCGCGAGGCGCGCTTGCACCACCGCGTGGTCGGGCCGCGACCGGTCCTGCGCCGCGACCGCCAGCGCATCGGGCCCGTCGTCGATGAGCGCGCGCGCCGGCGCCTCGAGCAGGCGGCTGTCGTCGTACAGCGCGATCATGCTGTCGCCGATCGCCGCGGCCGATTGGAAGCCGACGGTGCTCGGCGCCGGCGGCGGCATCAGATCGAGCGCGCGCAGCACCTCGCGGCCGTCGGCGTGGACGCTCAGGCGCAGGCCGGTGCGCGCGAAGGTCACCGCGCTCGGCGCGTGGTCGAGCGTGGTCGCCGCGAGCACGAACGGCGCCTCGATGCCGCGCGCGATCTGGAAGGCGAGGCGATCGGGCTGCCAGCGCAGCTCGTAGCCCTCGCCCGCGCTCGTGCCCTCGAACAGCACCCATTCGGGCAGGGAGGTGCGCAGCTCGGGATCGAGGGTGATCCTCAGGCGCCACGCCGGCATCGGCCGCGGCACCGGCGCGGCGAGCGTGCAGGTCGGCGTCGCGCGCGTCACCGAGACCAGCGTCGACACCGGTTGCCGGCCGCGCGCGATCAGCCCCAGGCCGAGCACGGCGATGAGCGTCAGCGGCAATGCCCAGCGCCACCACGGATCGGCAGGGAGACGCACGCGCGAATGGTAGGACGGCCGGCGGGCGGAGGCCAGCGGACGCAGGCCAGAGGCAGCCTGGCCGAAGGCCGGGGGCGGTGCCGGAAGCTGGCACGAGGCTCGAAGCTCGATGCTCGAGCCCCGCGCTCGAACCTAGCGCTTCTTCTTCCCCTGCTTCTTCGCCACCTTCTGCTGCTCGCGCTCGTCGCGTTTCCGACGATCGACGCGCTCCCAGAACTTCTCCGGCAGCTTGTCGTAGCGGGTCGGCTCGGCGCCGGCGTCGCCAGACCCGGCGCGCTTGGCGTCGCCGCCGCGCTTGGGATCGAGCGCCCGCCCCTCGGAGGCGGGACGCGACTCGGACTGGCGCGGCTCGGCGCGCTTCTCGTGGGACCTGGTCGTCGGCCTCGGCTCGATGCGCCTGCTCTCCGACTTGTCCGGCTTCGCGATGCGCCGGCTCTCGCCGACGGCGGGGGCCGAGCGGCGGTCGTCCTGGGGCTGGGCGGCGGCGCGCTTGCGGTCGGGCTCCTCCTCGTCGCGCACGTTCGCGTCGAAGCGGCTGTCGCCGCGACCGCGCCGGCGGTCGTCGTCGCGGCGTTGTCCACGCCCCTCGTCGCGCCGGGAGCCGCGTTCCTCGCGTGAGCGCCCGGGACCGACCGCGCGCGTGCCGTCGGCGAGGCCGAGGACGATGTCGCTGCGCTGGATGTCGACCGAGACCACCTGGATGTCGAGCTCGGTGCCCGGGCCGAAGACCCGGCCGCTGCGCCGGCCGACCAGCGCCAGGCGCTCCGGATCGAACTCGTAGTAGTCGTCGCCCAGGGCGCGCACCGGGACCAGGCCTTCCATGCCGGTCTCGAGCAGCTGCGCGAACAGCGCGCCGCCGGTCGCGCCGGTGACCACCGCGGGGAAGGTGTCGCCGATGCGCGTCGCCAGGTAGCGCGCGCTCTTGCGCGCGTGCAGCGTGCGCTCGGCGGACTCGGCGCGCTGCTCGAGGTAGCTCGCCTGCTTCGCCATCGGATCGAGGTAGCTCGTCCGGATCTCGACGTCCTTGTAGTCGCTCAGCTTGAGCGCGCGCTTGACCAGGCGGTGGACCAGCAGATCGGGATAGCGGCGGATCGGGCTGGTGAAGTGCGCGTAGTGCTCGAACGCCAGGGCGAAGTGGCCGGTGTTCTCGATGCCGTAGACGGCCTTCTTGAACGAGCGCAGGCACATGAAGTTGAGCACCAGGCGCGCCGCCGGCGGCTCCTCGGACAGGCGCTTGAGCAGGGTCTGCAGGCCGCCGCGGGTGGTGACGTCGCCCGGATCCAGGCCGTACGCCTCGACCACGCCGGCGAACTGCTGCATCTTCTCGGCATCGGGCGGCGAGTGCAGCCGGAAGACGCAGGGGAAGCCCTTCTGCACCAGCCACGACGCCACCGCGCGGTTGGCGAGGAGCATGCACTCCTCGATCAGCTGGTGGGCGATGTCCGACGACTCGCGCACCACCTCGACCGGCAGGCCGTTGACGTCGAGCTTGAAGCGGTGCTCGACGGAATAGAGGTTGATCGCGCCGGCGGCCTCGCGCCCGCGGCGCAGCTTCTGCGCGATCTCCGAGACCGTGAGGATCGTGCGCTGGAGATCGTCCGGGATCGCGATGCCCGGATCCTCGCCCTGGATCACCGACAGGGCCTGCTCGTACGACAGGCGATGACGCGACCGGATGATGGTCTCGGCGAAGCGCGAGCCGATCAGCTTGCCGTCCTTGTCGAGGTCGAGGAACGCGGACAGGCAGTAGCGGTCCTCGTCGGGGACCAGGCTGCACAGGCCGTTCGACAGCACCTCGGGCAGCATCGGGATGACGCGGTTGATGAGGTAGATCGAGGTGCCGCGCGCGGCCGCCTCCTGGTCGAGCGGGTTGCCCTCGCGCACGTAGTGCGAGACGTCGGCGATGTGCACGCCGAGCTGCCAGCCGCCCTGGGGCCGCGGCCGCAGGCTGATCGCGTCGTCGAAGTCCTTGGCGGTCACCGGATCGATGGTGAAGACCAGCTCCTTGCGCAGGTCCTCGCGCCGGCCGGGGGGCAGGACCTTGTCGAACGAGCGCGCCTCGGCCTCGGTCTCCTCGGGGAATTCGCCCGGGAGGTCGTGGGTCAGGCGCGCGTAGCGGAAGTCGGCGACCTCGGGCGACTCGTCGCCCAGCACCGAGGTGACGTGCACGCCGGCGCGGCCCTCGCCGTCGATCTCGACCGTGGCGACCACGCGGTCGCCGGCGCGGTACTCGCGGTCGAAGCCGCGGAACGCCGAGAGCACCGGCATGTCGCCTTCGCGGCGGTTGTCGGCGATGAACACCAGGCCCTGCGGCCGGAAGTTGACGGTGCCGACGATCTCGCGCCCGCTGCGCCGCAGGATGCGCGTGACCAGGACCAGCTGGTCCTCGCCGATCGCCGCCTGGCAGACGTCGCCGCCGCGCGCGCCGAGGGTGTGGCGCGGATGGATCGGCAGGACGCGTTCGTCGCTGAAGCGCGCCTGCAGGCGGATCCGACCCTTCTCGTCGACCCCGCCGTTCGCCTCGGCCTCCTCGACCATGATCGAGAATTCGCCGCCGGCGCCGGACACCTGGTAGCGGCCGGGACGGCTCTCGAGCACCAGGCCCTGTTCGACCAGGCGACGCAACAGTTGACCGGTTTCGCGCGACGCCTCGGGGGTCAGACCGAGCAGCGTCGACAGCTGGTAGGCGGTGGAGCCACCGGGGATCTTGGCCAGCTCGGTCAGGAGGCGGTCGGTGTCGGCTTTGACCAGATCGCTGCGGAATCGGTTCAGCGTCGGACGTTCAGCGCGGCGGCGGCGGGCCTCGACCTTTGCCTGGCCCCGGCTCGGCTTGGCGCCGCGCTGCGCGCCGCGACCGGCGGCGCGTCGGCTTTTACTCATCGCGGCACTGTCCGGCTGCGACGCCGATCCGAAAGTGGGAAGTCAGCATCCATGAGGCGCGGCCGACGGCGCACGGGTCGGAGACCCGTCGTGTCGCGCGCCGTGACCGCGAACGGTCGAGCCTTCCGCGCGCCGGACGCGGCCGCACGCTCGCGCCCATGCCGACCCGGCCATGCTGAACCGCCCATGCTGAAAGGGCCGTTGCCCGCGACGGACCAGTTGCTCTCGGCGCTGACCGTGGCGCGTCTCGGCAGCTTCACGCGCGCCGCGCAGGAGCTGGAGCTCAGCCAGCCCGCGCTGTCGCGCCAGGTCATGGGCCTCGAACGCACGCTCGGGGTGAAGCTCTTCGACCGCGTCGGGCGCGCCGTGCGCCTGACCGCGATGGGCGAGGAGCTGGTGCAGCGCGCGGGCCCGCTGCTCGAGGAGCTCGGCCGCGTCACCTCGAACCTGTCGGCCGCCAGCGGCGCCAACGCCGGGCGCGTGCGCCTCGGCGCGTCGGAGAGCGTCGCGGTCAACTCGCTGCCAGCGATCCTGCGGCCGTACCTGATGGCGAATCGCCGGGTCAACCTCCGCCTGGTGTGCCGCACCAGCGAGCGCCTGCCCGAGATGGTCGCCTCCGGCGAGCTCGACATGGCGGTGTGCGCCGTCGAATACGACCCGCCGGGATTGAGCACGCGCCGGCTGTGGGACGAGGAGCTGGTCCTGGTCCTGCCGGTCAACCACCCATCGCGCTCGCGCTCGATCGCCAGCTACCTGCACGAGGACTTCATCCTCCTGCCGTCGACGACCGTCACGCGCCGGCTGCTCGACCGCGGCCTGGCCGAGCACGACTTCGACCTGCGCGTCGTGCTCGAGCACGACAGCCCGGAGGTCATCAAGGCCATGGTCCTCGCCGGCCTCGGCCTGGCGATCCTGCCCGAGCCGACGGTGCGCAAGGAGACCCGCCGCGGCGAGCTCGCCGCCTGGCCGCTGACCGACCTCAAGGTCACGCGCTCGATCGTCGCGCTGAGCGACCCGCGCCGCCAGCCGTGGCCGGCCGAGGCGGCGCTGCTCGAGGCGCTGGGCAAATACGGACGCTAGGCGTGGGCGACGGGACGATCGTCATCCGCGATCTCGCCGCCGGCGATGAGCGCGAGCTGCTCGCCGCCATCGCCGCCATGCGCGCGAGCGATCCGGACTTCGATTTCACCCTCGGCTTCGCGCCCGATGCGGGATTCGCCGCGTACCTGCGCGCGCTCGACGGCCATCGCCGCGGCGTCGGCCTGCCCGACGGCTGGGTGCCGTCGACGATGCGCTTCGCCTTCATCGACGGCCGGATTGCGGGCCGCGTCTCGATCCGCCACCGCCTGAACGACTACCTGGCTCGCGTCGGCGGGCACGTCGGCTACGGGACCGTCCCGGGCTTCCGCCGCCGCGGCGTCGCCTCGGCGCTGCTGCGCGACGCGCTGACCATCGGGCGCGGCCTCGGCATCGAGCGGATGCTGGTGACCTGCGACGATGACAATGCGGGTTCGATCGCCGTCATCGTCGCCGCGGGCGGTTCGTTCGAGGACATCGTCGCGCTGCCCGATGCGACGCCGAAGCGGCGCTACTGGCTCGCCACGTCCACGCCCTGAGCGCACGGCTGGACTTGTACCGTCGAGGCGGGATTCCAAGCTGCGCCGCATGAACGCGCGCCTGCTCTTCGTCCTGCTGCTGCTGCCACTCATGCTCGCTCCGCTCGAGGGCTGCCGCTGGCGCCGCGGCAAGAAGGCGCCGCCGCCGGTGCAGGAGGAGAAGGACTACAACAAGACGCTGCAGCCGGGCGCCGACGCGCTGCGCGAGGTCGACGGTTCGGAGCTGCCGCCGCTGATCACCACGCCGGCGACGCGCCAGCAGGTGAAGGAGGCGATCCGCTACAGCCTCGCGTGGCTGGCCAAGCCCGCGTCGGACGAGAAGTACCCGGTCGGCGACATCACCAAGGCCCAGGTGGTCGCGAGCCTGCAGGAGCTCTCGCGCCTGATCGACACCGCGACCAGCGACGACGACTTCAACAGCGCGATCCGCACGCGCTTCCGCGTGCTGATGAGCGTCGGCTGCGACGACCAGGGCACGGTGCTGTTCACCGGCTACTACACGCCGATCTTCGACGGCTCGCTGACCGAGGACGGCACCTACCGCTACCCGCTCTACCGCAAGCCGCTCGACCTGGTCCCGGGCAAGGGCGACGCGCTGGCGCAGCGGCGCGGCGCCGACGGCACGCTCACGCCGTACCCGTCGCGCCAGCAGCTCGAGTCCTCCGGCGCGCTCGACGGCACCGAGCTGGTCTATCTCCGCGATCCGTTCGAGGCCTACATCGTCGGCGTGCAGGGCTCCGGCAAGATCCGCCTGCCGGACGGCTCGCAGATCGAGGTCGGCTACGACGGCACCAACAACCACCAGTACCACGCCATCGGCATGGACCTGGTCAATGAGGGCAAGATCACCAAGGACGAGCTGTCCCTGGCGACGCTGCGCGCCTACTTCAAGGCCCATCCGAACGAGCTGGCGACCTACACCACCCGCAACCCGCGCTACGTGTTCTTCACCCGCACCAAGGGCGGCCCGTTCGGCAGCCTCGGCCAGCGCGTCACGACCAACGTCACCGTCGCCACCGACAAGAGCATCTTCCCGCCCGGCGCGCCGATGCTGGTCAAGACCCGCACCGGCGAGTCCGCGAGCGCCTACGCCGCGCTGCGCCTCGACCAGGACACCGGCGGCGCGATCCGTGCGCCCGGCCGCTGCGACCTCTACATGGGCGAGGGCGAGGAGGCCGAGCGCCGCGCCGGGTCGCAGTTCTACGAGGGGCGGATGTACTACCTGATCCTGCGCGACACGCCGGGTCTCGAGTAGCCGCGCGTCAACGCGGCCGGTGCGACGCCGGCCGCAAGGCGACGAAGCGGCGGCCTTCGCGCACCACGTAGTCGAGCTCGATCCGGTCGCCCGGCGCCAGCAGCTCCAGCCGCGAGCGGAGGTCGTGGGCATCCGGCGCCGCGAGCAGCAGCACGTACTCCTCGTCCGCCGATGCGCCATCCGCGCGCACACTCAGCTTGCGGCCGCCGCGATCGATCGACACGACCGTGCCGACAACCGTCGAGCGGGGGAGTCCCGTCGTGGGATCGGTCACCGGGACGGGCGTGGCGCTGGGCGCGGAGACGGTCGGCGTCACCAGCCGCGGCGCCTCGCCCAGCACGGCGATCGCCGACTCGCCCGCTTCCGCCACCACCGACGCGCCGCCGGTCGCGACCCGCACCCGACCGTCATGCACCGCGACCAGGGTCCGCACCGCGTCGCAGGCGACGCTGAAATCGGTGCCGATGTCGGTGGCGATCGCGTCGCGGGTGACGATCGCGAAGGGCTGCTCGGCGTCGTGCGCGCCGGTGACGACCGCGCGCACCGAGCCCGAGGCGACGCGCAGGGCCGCCGCGCGGCCGTCGGCGATGATCAGCTCGGCGGCGCCAGCAGCGGTGACGGTGGCGCCGATCGGCCACCGCATCACCACCTCGGCGCCGTCGGCGACGACCACGCGATCGCCGTCCGCCAGCGCCCGCCCCGGCGCCATGGCGATCCGCCGGCCCTCGTGCTCGAGCACGACCGCGCCGCGCAGCGCCAGCACCCGCGGCGCGTCCTCGCCGGCGCGGACGAGCCAGGCCGCGATGACCAGGACGGCGGCGGCGAGTCCGCTCGCGGCCGCGATCCACCAGCCGCGCGGACGGCGTCGGATGGCGACGACGGCCTCCGGCGCCGCGGCGAGCTCGGCGAGCAGCGCGTGGAGGTGCGCGAGGCGCACGAGCGCCGATCGCGCGCCGGACCCGGCGCTCAGCGCCGCCTCGAGCCGGGCTACCTCCGCGTCATCGGCGGCGCCTTCGAGGTAGCGCAGCATCAGCAGGTCGTCGGCGTCGCTCATGCGCCACGCAGGCGCTGGTCGATGCACTTCGCCAGGCGCGCGTAGAGCCGGCTCATGCCGACGTAGACGGTGTTGACCGGCTTGCGCAGGGCCGTCGCGACCGCGTCGCAGGCCAGGCCATCGACGAAGCGCAGCTCGAGCATCCGCTTCGCCGCCGGCGACAGGCGTTCGCTGCACGCGCGCAGCGCCGCCAGGCGCTGGCCGTGCGACGGACCGGCCGCCTCCTCGCTCCACGCGCTCTCGAGCTGGGCCAGCGTCTCGTCCGAGACCCGCCGGCGGCGGTCGGCGCGCCGCACGTGGTTGAGCGACAGGTTGCGCGCCGTCACCCGGATCCAGCCGCGCGCGTGGTCGACGCCGGCGAAGCGCTGGCGCATGGCGAGCACCAGCGCCTCCTGCAGCAGGTCCTCCGACGCGTGCAGGTCGCGGACGATGACGTTGATGTAGGCGAGCAGCAGGCCGCGCTCGGCGAGCAGGGCCTGCATCGCCGCCTCGTCCGGCGCGGCGGCGGCGGCCGGGTCGTGATCGTCGTCGCGGATGGCCGGGTCGAGGTCCATGGGCGGGCTCAGAGGATCAGTACCTGATGGGGCGCTGACGGGCAAATCGAGGCGCGTGGCGCGGCAGCGGCGAAGCCGCGGCGCGCCGACACGCGGGCCGGACCGTCCTGTGCCCCGGGCTGCGATCTGTACATGCCTTCCTCCCGTCGAGCGCTCGTCCCCGGCCGCCGCGGTCGAGCGGCGAGCCCGCGTGTACAGGCCGGATCGGCGCCGACAGAGCGAGGCAGCGGGGACGCCCCGCCACACCTCCAACGATCCGGGAACCTCGGCATGACCTCCATCGGCGATCTCGCGCGACCCATCGCATTCCTGACGCTCCTGCTCGCGGGCGGCCTGGCCGAAGGCGCGGTCACCTCCCTCGCGGTGGCGGTCCAGCCACGCTGCACGCTGAGCGGTCGGGCCATCGCGCCCGGCGTCGTGGTGCACGTGCTCGCCGATGGCGTGCTCGACCCGACCTACGGTGGCGTCGTCACGGCGGGCAAGGCCCTCGGCGGGGGCGCCCTCTCCGGCACGATCACCGCCACGGCGGTCGGCGGCGTCGCCACCTTCCCGGACCTGCGGCTGACCGTGGCGGGGACGCATGCGCTGCGCTTCACCGTCGCGACGGGCCAGTCGGTCGATTCTCCGTCCTTCGCGATCCGCGAGATCCCCTACACCACCCGCGGCGGGATCCTCGCCGAGCACCAGATCAGCGACTCGGTGCACGGGGCGACGTCCCGCTACCGGCTCTTCGTGCCCTCGTCGGCCGTGGTCGGCGCCACCCCCAGCGCCGCCAACCCGGTCCCGGTCATCATCTACGGGCACCCCGCGGGCCAGTACGGCGACCCATGGACGATGATCAACGGCGCCTTCGGCCAACGGGTGAGGGCCAACGCGGCGACCTACCCCTTCTTCGCCGTCTTCCCGGCGATCGCCGACACCAGGACCACGATCGACAAGGCGGGGTGGATGGTCGCGCTGCCCGAGCTGGTCGCGCGGCTGAAGGCCGACGGGTACCACGTCGACCTCGACCGGATCTATTATTACGGCTACTCGACCGGTGCGATCCATCTGCTCGACCTGGTCGCGCGGCATCCGGACTTCTGGGCGGCGATGGCCGCGGTCGATGCGACCGTCACCAGCGCGCACCTCACCGACCGCGGGCTCGGCCCGCCGACCGGTCACCTGCCGGGGTCGTTCTACGACGCGACCGGCGCCGACGCCGCGGCGATGACCGAGATCGGGCGCATCGCCGCCGAGAGCGGCATCGCGTTGTCCTTCCACCAGAGCGCCACCAGCGCGGCGTTCGTCAACGCCGCCGGCCGCGACATCCGCGACCTCGGTCCGGTCTTCGACGCGATCGACGCGCGGGTCGCGGTCCCCTTCCTGCGCTCGAGCGGACCGTTCACCACGGTCACCGCGACCACCGCGCCGCGCGTCTTCCGCCAGTACACGACGCTCAACCACGGCACGATCGAGGCGACGGTCGCGAGCGCGGCGAACTGGCCGGCCATGGAGGCCTGGTTCGCGGCCCAGCGACGCGTCGCGGCCATCCCGGTCTCGATCACCACGCCGCCGACCAGCCGGTCGGTGACCGTCGGCCAGACCGCCACGTTCACGGTCGTCGCCGCCGGCACCGCTCCGCTGGTCCACCAATGGCGGAGGAACGGGACGCCGATCGCGGGAGCGACCGCCGCCTCCTACACCACGCCCGCGACGCTGAGCGGCGACGACGGCGCGCTCTTCAGCGTGGTGGTCGCCAACGCGGTCGGCGCGGCGACCAGCGCCGACGCCCGGTTGACGGTCATCCGGCCGCCCGAGCGCCGGCCGTTCGGCGGCACGCCGCGCGCCGTGCCCGGCCGCGTCCAGGCCGAGGACTTCGACGAGGGCGGCGAGGGAATCGCGTACCACGACGCGACCGCGACCAATTCCGGGCGCGGCTACCGCGCCACCGGCGTCGACATCCGCGCCTGCACCGACGCCGGCGGCGGCTGGCAGGTCGGCTGGTTCGGCGCCGGCGAATGGCTGTCGTACACCATCGAAGCCGCGACCGCCGGCAGCTTCGCCATCGAGGCGCGCGTCGCCAGCTCCAGCGGAGCGACCATCCGGATCGCGATCGATGGCATCGACGTGGTCCAGGGGCTGCGCTTCGCGGGCACCGGCGGCGCGGACACCTGGCGCACGATCGCCGCGCCCGCCGTCGCCGTCGGCGCCGGCCGCCACGTCGTGCGCCTGACCTGCGAGGCCGGATGGCTCGACCTCAACTGGATCGCCGTCAGCGTGCCGCGTGACGCGATCGCCACCGGCCAGTGGTACCGGCTGGTCGCGCGCCACAGCGGCAAATGCCTGGCGGTGACCGCGTCGAGCGCGGTCAGGGGCGCCAACGTGCTGCAATGGACCGACGACGGCAGCGCCGGCGAAGCGTGGCGGATCGACGCTGTCGCCGACGGCGCGTACACCCTGACCGCCCGCTGCAGCGGCCAGGTGCTCGACATCAGCGCCGGGTCGCTGCGCGACGGCGGCGATGCGATCCAGTGGACGCTGCACGGCGGCGCGAACCAGCGCTGGCGCCTCGAGGACACCGGCGGCGGCTGGTACCGCGTCGCCAACGTCCACAGCGGCAAGGTGCTCCACGTGCGCGAACGCAGCGCCGTCGATGGCGCCGACGTCGTCCAGTGGACGGACCTGGGGGGCGACCATCAGCGCTGGATGCTGGTCCCGGTGGCGCCGGTGGGCACCGCGGCCATCGCGCGGCCGGCGACCGGCGTCGCCGGCGGCTGAGCGACACGGCGGCGCCGGTGAGCGGCGCCGCTCGCCGTCAGCGCGGCGCTTCCGGCGCCGGCCGCGCGGCGCGGTCGCGCGCCGCGGCGGCGAGCACCGCCGCGCGCTCCTCGTCGCTGAGCACGAGTCCGAGCAGCTCCTCGTCGAGCAGCACCGCCTCGTCGCGGCAGCGCAGGGCGAGCGCCGTGGTGCGGGCTCCGTCGAGCAGCAGCGGCCGACGGAACCGCCAGAGCGCGGGATCGCGCTGCCTGGTCGGCACGACCGCGAAGTACTGACGACCATCGCGTCCGGCCACGGCCAGGTCGCTGGGGAACGAGAACGTGTACTCGTCGCCGTGTTCGGGCGAGGTCACCCTGCGCACCGCCGTGATGGTGACGGCGATCGGCTGGGGATCGCGCGCGAGGCGACGCCGTCGGCGCACCTCCGCCAGTCGCCGCCACGCGTCGCCCGCGACCAACGCCGCGATGATGGCCGAGACCACGGTGACGATCGCGCACGCCAGCCAGCGATTGACCAGCTCATCGAGCATGCCCTGGCTGACCGCGCGCTCGGGCTGATCGGGATCGAACCATACGGGCGTGGCCGCGGCGCCGGCCAGCGGTCCGAACATCAGCATGTCGCGCCGTGCGTGCCGGACGGCTCCCGTTGCGTCGGCGAAGACGAGGAGCGACTCGTTGCCGGAAACGAGGACCTTGTGGTCCGTGGTGCGCACCGTCAGCGCGCCGGTGGTGGCGACGCCGCGACGGCGCAGGCCGGGATCGCGGATCAGATCGGGCAGGTTCTCCGCGGCCATCCAGGCGGCGAAAGCCGTCATGCCGAGCGACAGGACCCCGACCCACAGCAGCATCGCGAGCTGGCGGACCCGCATGCGCACCGCGATCGCGCGGCGGGGGAAGGCTGCCACGGCTGCGTATTCCGTGCCGGACACGCCCGGAGGATGCGCGGCGGCGCGCGCGGCAAAGATCAGACCGGCGCGCGCCCGATCGGCACCAGGTCGTCGGCGCCGCGCTCGCGCAGCGCCCGCCACGCCGCCGGCGGCAGCCCGGCGACGCGCGCGAAGCTGCGCGTGAACTGGTGCACCGAGGCGAAGCCGAGCAGATCGGCGACGGTTTTGATCGGGCGGCGGTTGCGGATCAGCTCGTCCTGGGCGCGGGCGATGCGCTGGCGCAGGTGGAAGCGCACCGGGGGGATGCCGTGACGCAGGACGAAGCAGCGCGCCAGGTGCGGCCGGCTCAGCCCGACGCGCCGCGCCAGCGCCGCCACCGGCATCGCCCCGGCGTGCCCCGCCAGGATCGCCGCCGCGCGATCGACGGCCTCCAGCTGGCGCGGCGTCAGGCGCCCAGCCGGCGCCGCCGCCTCGGCGAGCACGAAGGCGATGAGGTCGATCACCGCGCCGGCCAGGCGCAGGCGCTCGTCCGGCGCGTCCGGCAGGGCGGCGCCGGTCAGCACCAGGTCGCGCATCGGGAAGCGGCGATGGACGGCGTCGAACAGGCGCTCGTAGAGACGCGGATCGCGCACGGCGACGCGTGGCGGCAGGCGCGCCACCTCGCCGCCATCGGCCAGCCATGCGGGCAGGCCGAGTTCCGGATCGGCCGACCCGAGGTGGCCGATGCGCTCGCGGCCGGGGATGAACCACGGATCGAAGTGCACGCTGAGGAACGCGTAGGGCCGGCCCGCCTCGGGCGCCGAGAACGCGTGCGCGACGCCAGGCGGCAGGATGAAGAGCGCGCCCGGGACGATCTCGTGCTCGCGCCCGGCGATGGTGAAACGACCGCGGCCCTTCTGGAAGAAGAGCAGCTCGTGGTCGGCGAGGATGCGCTCGCCGAGGCCGCGGGTCAGCGCCGCGACGCGCGCGGCGATGCGCACGTACGGGGCGAGCCGATCGATCGGCAGGCGCATGCAGGTGTCAGGGGCGCGCATGGTGCGATGCTCGCGCCCGGGCGCGTCGCGGGAAGCCGATCACGGATCGCCGGCTCAGGCGCCGTAGGCCGAGCCGCGGACCGGCACGTCGTAGACGTCGACCTCGCCCAGGACCTGGCGCTGGCGGTCGTCGCCGCGCGCCAGCACGCGCTCGCGCGCGGCGGCGCGCAGCGGCGGATGGAAGCGCGCCGCGCACCAGCGCCGCGCGTACTGGACCTGCAGCAGGCAGCGCGTGCGGTCCGAGGTGTTCGGCGCGCCGCGATGCCAGCACTGGTTGTTCTGCAGGTAGAGGTCGCCCGCGCGGCAGAGCACCGGTACCGGCCCGCGCCCGGCGAAGCGCGGTTCGCGCGCGTCGTCGGGCGCGCGCCCGGAACGGTGGCTGCCAGGGACGAACTCGGTCGGACCGTGCGCGACGGTCTCGATGTCGCTCAGGGGGATCTGCACGGTCAGCCACGTCACCGGCATCGTCACCCGCGGATCATGCTGCGCGATCTCGGGCGGCAGCGGCACCTCGACGGTGTCGTCGACGTGGAAGCGGTCGATCGCCATCCCCGGCGGGTTGCGGATCAGGTTCATGCCGCAGGCTTGGAATCCCGCGCCGAGCAGCGCATCCATGAGGCCGTAGATCGGCTCGCTGGCGCTGAACGCGGCGAATTCCGGGTGCGCCTCGTACAGCCGCGCGGCGACGAAGGGGACGCCGTGCCGCGCCGCCGCCAGCGCCGCCGGGTCCGCGAACACCGCCTCGCCCAGCTGGCGCAGGCGCGCCACGGTCGCGGGCGCGATCGCGCCGCGCACCAGCGCGAAGCCGTCGCGGTGGAAGTCGGCGAGGATCGGCGCGGCATCGGCGACCGGCGAAGCGTCGTGCATGCGCGAATCGTATCGCGGCCGAGGCCGCGTCTTTGCGCGGATGTCGCAGGCATTTGCCGGTTGCTCTCCTGCGCCGGCTCGCCGGCGTCAGCCGTCGTCCTTGCGTTCGCCCGCGCCGCGCCGCGTGCGGCCGGCGCGGCGCACCGCGTCCTTGAGCAGGAACTCGATCTGCGCGTTGACGCTGCGCAGCTCGTCCTGCGCCCAGCGTTCGAGCGCGGCGTAGGTCTCCGGATCGATGCGCAGCGGAAAGTTCTTCCGCTCGCTCATGGCTGGCGCCCTCGGCTCATGGGTAGACGGTGCCGGCGTTCAGGATCGGTTGCACCTGGGATTCCGAGACCAGCGCCACGAGCAGGTTGTCGATCATCGCCGCCTTGCGTTCGTCGTCGAGCGCGACGATGCCGGTATCGCCCAGGCGCTTCAACGCGAGTTCGACCATGCCGACCGCGCCCTCGACGATCCTCGTCCGCGCCATGATCACCGCCTCGGCCTGCTGCACGGGTTGGGCTGGATGGTGAAGAAACCGCGCAGCGCGACCGCGGCCGCGCCGAAGACCACGATGCCGGCGGCGAGGTAGCCGGCGTGGACGACGGCACCATCGGTCCACGCGACCGAGCGGCCGATGGCCGTGACCCCTGCCGCGACCATCAGCGGGATGACGATCACCATGATCCATCCATTGCAGGTCAGGGCCGGGCGTTCGTTCTGTTCGGCCATGGGCGCTCCAATATCGTTGTGATATCACTTCGATATCGTGACGCCGGCGCAGTCAAGCGTGGCGGCAGAAGCCGACGTCGGGCCGCAGGTGGCCCCGGCGCGCGCGGCGCTACCCTCGTCGACGCATGTACCGGGTGAAGAACATCTTCGGGCCCACGCTCCAGGGCGAGGGCCTGCATGCCGGCATGCCATGCCTGTTCGTGCGCCTGGCGGGCTGCAACGCGTGGGATGGCCGGCCCGAGACCCGCGCGGCCTCGGCGTGTCCGTACTGCGACACCGATTTCCTCGGCGGCGCGCCGATGGACGTCGCGGCGATCCGCGAGCGGCTGCGCTCGCTGGTGCCTGCGGGCATCGACACGACGCGCGCCTACGGCTGCGTGCTGACGGGCGGCGAGCCGCTGCTCCAGGCCGATGCCGCGCTCATCGCGGCGCTCGCGCAGGACTTCGCCTGGGTCGACATCGAGACCAACGGCACCCGCGCGTGCCCGCCGCGCCCGACCAACGTCTTCGTCAGCTGCAGCCCGAAGGCGATCCGCAACGCGCCGGTCGTGGTCGACCCGGATTGGTGGAAGGTGCTGATCCCGGCGCAGGAGACGTTCCTCGAGCGCGCCCTGGCTTCGGGCAAGCCGGTGTTCGTCCAGCCCGTCGCGCCGGACGCTGGCGCGAGCGGACCGCTCTACGCCGCGAACCTCCAGCGCTGCATCGCCCTCTGCTACGAGCGCGGCTGCCGGCTGTCGCTGCAGCAGCACAAGTACCTCGGCATCGAGTGACCGCGTTCCCGCGTCAGTCGGCCGCCTCGAGCGCGCCGGCATCGCGGCCCTTCCCCGTGGCGTCCCGGCCGACGAGGTCGCGCAGGAACGGCCCGTCGAGCTGCCAGTCGTAGAGCTCTTCGATGGAGGTCTGCGACTCGGCCAGGGTCGAACGGCAGATGCGCAGGAAGTCGAGCGCGCCGTGGAAGAAGTGCCCGTCGGGACCCTTGCCGACCAGCAGGTCGGCGTCGTTGGCGAGGCTCGCGTCGGCGGGCAGGACGATCGCGCGCTCGGCGACGCGGACGCCATCGACGTGGATCGCGCCGGTGCCCGCGGCACGGTCGAGCTCGACGACGACGTGGTGCCACTTCCCGTCGTTGACCTTCGCGCCGGACGCCAGCTCGATGAGGTCGCCGCCGGTCGCGCGCACGCCGAAGGTCACGCCGCCGGCGCGGTTGATCGCCAGGCGGTATCCAGCCGTCGCGCCGAGCTTGGCGACCAGCACGCTGCGTCCGTGCCCCGGCTGGGTGCGGAAGTGGGCCTCGATGAGGAGGCTGGAGCGGTGGATGTCCGGCGACGCCTTGTCCTCGCCGGTGACGTGGCGCTCCTCGCGCTTCTCCCATTCGACCGGGTACTGGTACGCGAACGGCCGGGCGATGAGCTCGTGCGCGCAGCTCGCGTACGTGGTCTTGCCGTCGAAGGACAGCGCGCCCGCGGTCCAGTTCTCGAGCGGCCCGTCGCCGAACGACGCCGCGGCCACGCCGTGGCCGGTCAGGTCGTAACGCGGCAGCCCGGCGATGTCGAAGGCGTAGGCGGTGAGGAACAGGTGGCTGTCGGGGATGATGGTCGCGTCGGAGTTGTCGCGGCGGAAGTGCCACTCGCCCACCGGGCGCGCCAGGCTCCACGGCACGAAGACCTTGGCCCCCCCATCGATCGCGGGCGAACCCTTGGCGGGTCGGAAGTCGTGCTTCTCCGCGTCGCGGACCGGCGAGCTCGTGGCCACCGCGCCGACGTCGGAGGCGAGCGCGCCGTTCTGCTCGAGCGCCGCGCGCATGGAGTCGGGGCCGGCATGCGTCCGCCCGCGCTCCTCGATCAGCGCGAACTCCTCGCCGACGCCGTGGAAGACGTTGCGACCGTAGGCCATGGTGCGGTGCGGGTATTCGTGCTCGACCGGACCGGCGTCCTCCTTCACGGGGCCGTGGCGAAACGCGTGCGAGCCGAGGTCGATCCAGACGTTGCCGAGGAACAGGCAGCGGCCGTTGCGCGGCGACCACTGGTGACCGGTGAAGAAGCGGTAGGCGGTGTTGTTGAAGAAGTGGTTCTCGACGGTCCCGCCGGCGAGGTAGAACGCGGTCTGCGCGCAGTGCGTGCTGGTCCCGTCGCTGGTCAGCCCCCAGGCGACGTTGTTGAACACGTGGTTCTTGTGCGATCCGTCGAAGTAGTACGCGAAGCCGAGGCGGGTCTCGCCGCGCTTCCGGTGCTGGCCGCTCCAGTTCCAGTAGCCGTTGGGATTGCCGGAGATGTTGCCGTAGACGTAGTGCGGCCCGCACATCCAGGTCTCGATCGCGCCCCAGTCGTTGGCGGCGAGCAGCGCCTGCTCGACGCGGTTGTGGTGGATCAGCGTGCGCGACAGCGGCGCCTCCTCGGCGGTCGACTGCGAGCGGCCGCCGAAGACGAAGATGCCCGAGCCGTAGCAGCGGTGGAGGATGTTGCCGGCGACCTCGGGCGCGCGCGCGAAGTTGATCCAGATCGCGTGGCTGTGGTCGCTGCGGATGGCGCGGCCGCCGATCTCGCGCAGGCGGTTGCGCAGCACCGAGACCCGGTTGAGCACGCCGGTCGGCGGGTGGATCTTGCCGAAGGAGTCGCCGTTCATCAGGTCGATCGCGCCGTGGTCGGTGCGCTCGATGTCGTTGTCGCAGACCACCACCGCGTCGATCAGGTCGGTGCCGCCTTCGGCCTTGAAGCGGACGGCCTTGTGCACGTCCGTGAACCGGCAGTTGGCGATGCGGATGTCGCGGCCGCTGCCGATCAGCCGGATCGCCGCGGCGTCGACATCGGGATGGTGGAAGAAGCGCAGCGTCAGGTCCCACAGCACGTTGGTGAAGGCGAAGGTCAGGCCGCTGACCTCGACGTGGCTCATGCCGCGGCTGTCGATGAGGTTGACGCGCTCGGCGACCTCGATGCGCGCCGTGTTCGGGTCGCGGTCGCCGGGCAGGCGCAGGTGCAGCCGGCCGCCCTCGCCGCGCTTCTCGAACCAGAACTCGCCGTCGGCGTCGAGGTAGTGCGGCTTGTCCTCGAGGAAGTACCGCGTCCCCGCCGGCAGCGCGCCGCTGGCGCCGTACCAGGTGCCCTGGAACGCGACCGCCTTGCGCTCGGCGTCGTAGGCCTCGATCGCGGTGGCGAACGGCGTCCCCATGACGATGCCGTACTCGGTCCAGAGGTGCGCGCCGACGTAGCGCTCCGCCGGCCCCGTGAGGTGCTGCGTGTCGATGCCGAGGTGCCGGTCCTCGCCGTCGACCTTGGTCACGTTGCGGCCTTCCCACCACTGCGGCTGCTCCCACCGGTACCAGCCGCTCATCACGTCCTCGGGATCGGTCACCGTCCAGTTCGGCTCGCGCGCCAGGGCGAGGCGCGCGGCCGTCTCGCCGCGGACCTCCCACGCGCAGCGCGGAGCGAAGTCGAGATCGACCCACCAGACCTGCGCCGGATCGGGGATGTCGGCGTGCGCCGCGCCGCGGGTCCAGCCGGTGACGTGGCGCGAACCGCAGATCGTCGCCTCGCCGCTGCCCCACGCCGGATCGCTGGTCAGCCGGATCGGATCGCCGGGCGCGCCGGACTCCGCCGCGTTCAGCGTGCCGCGGTAGGCGACGCCGCGCTTGAAGACGTAGGTGTGGATGCCGCGGCACTCGCGCGCCGCCCCCGTGGCGGCGGCGTCCCACGGGTGGTGCTTCCACGCGGTCGCGGGGGTGGCGCCGTCGCGGGCGTCGTCGCCATCGGCGAAGTCGACGTAGCGCCGCGACGTCCCCGGGGTGAAGGCGAACGGTCGTGGCGCCCAGGCGAGGTCGCCGTGCGGCGTCGCCGCGGCGTGCAGCGCGTTCCACGACCAGCGGTCGCGCTGCGGCGCGCGCGCGGCGGCCGGAGCGGACGTCGGCGGCTCGAGCACCGCGAGCTCGGCTGACGGCAGGCTCGCGGTCAGCGCGCATGCGAGGACCAAGGCGCGGAAGGGGCGACGGATCATGGCGGCTCCTGGCGGGATCAACGCATGCCCAGTCTTGCCAGGCGCGGCGATAGGCCCGACCCTGGTACGCGTGCCGGAACATCGCATTGCGCCGATGATGCGGTTCATGGAGTGATTGGATAACCCATGCCAACCGCGAACGCCAATTCATCCATGCCCGATCGTTTCATGCGCTCCGCCTCGGCCACCCGCTTCCTCCGCGACGGCGCCGGGCTCGCCGCGTTGACCGCCGGCCTCGATGGCGATCGCGCGCGGCGGCGCGCCCCCGGCTTCGCCGGCCGTTCGCCGGTGTTCGGCTGCTCCTACCTGTTCCACGGCGCCGGCTGGTTCATCGACCGCCATCGCGTCCGCCACGTGCTGCGTCCGGGATCGATGGTCCTGCTGCTGCCGGACGCCGAGCAGACCCTCCACCACCACGTGCCCGACTACGCGACCTGCTACCTCTGCCTCAACGCCGACGCGTACCAGCGCCTGCGCGACGCCGGCGCGATCGCGACCGATCCGCAGGTGGCGCAGACGCGTCCCGACGCGCGCATCGTCCAGCGCTTCGCCCAGCTGCGCAACGATCTCGCCGGACCGGCGGCGGTATCGCCGCGCCGACTGCTGCTGCGCGCGCTCGAGCTGATCGACGAGCTGCAGTGGCGCGGTTCGCGCGCGAGCGCGGGACCCGACCTCGAGCCGGCGCGCCGCCGCCTCGAGAGCGGCCTCGATCAGCCGCTGTCGCTGCCGGCCGTCGCCCGCGAGCTCGGGCTCGGCTACGACGACTTCCGGCGCCGCTTCCGCCGCGCCTTCGGCGTCTCGCCCGGCGAGTACCGCATCCGCCGCCGCATCGAGGCGGCGTGCGCGCTGCTGCGCGATCGCCGCGTCGAGCAGGTCGCCGACGCGCTCGGCTACTGCGACGCCTTCGCCTTCTCGAAGCAGTTCCGCGCCTACATGGGCGCCCCGCCCAAGCGCTACCAGCAGATGATGCGCACCGACCCCGCCTGAAAGCTACGGCCGTACGGCGTCGGAGCCCGGAGCGCCGAGGTTGAGCGATGTCCATTCCGCCGCCTTGCGCACCAGCGGCGCCAGCTGCCGGCGCATGCGCTCGACATCGACCGCGATGGTCGTCGCGAAGACGCCGATGGCGGCGACCACGGCGCGGCGCGTGTCGATGATCGGCGCGGCGCAGCCGACCAGCCCGGGCGCGAACTCCTCGTCGTTGATCGCGAAGCCGTCCTGGCGGACGCGCTCGAGGTGCTGGGCGAGGCGCTTGCCGGTGGTGATGGTCGCGCGCGTGCGCCGCGTCAGGCCGGCCGCCTCGACCCGGCGCAGCAGATCGTCGCCGCCAGCGGCGAGCAGCACCTTGCCCTGCGCCGTGCAGTGCAGGTCGAACGCGCTGCCGACGCGTCCGGAGACGCGGATGTCGCGCCCGCCCTCGATGACCTGGACGTTCACCGCGCGCAGCCCGTCGAGCACGCTGACGTAGGCGGTCTCGCCGGTCTCGCGCCCCAGCCAGCGCAACGGCTGGTGGCACGCGGTGGTCAGGGTCGCGCGCTCGAGCGGCCGCGCGAACAGGCGGAACGGCACGAGCGTCAGGCGGAAGCCGCCGCCTTCCCCCTCCTGCTGCACCCAGCCGAGCTCGGCGAGGGTCATGAGGATGCGGTAGGCCATGTTCTTGGCGATGCCGGCGCGGCGGGCGAGCTCGGAGACGCCCAGCGCGTCCTCGCTGTCGGCGAGCACGCGCAGCATGAGCGCCGATTTGCGCAGCGCGCCGACCTCGTAGCGCATCCGTCCACCTCCGCGCCGCCCGACCCATCGGCGCTGCGTGTGCTGTGCACCGGTCGCGGGTCGCCGTCAAGGGGACTCGCGCCCGCGACCTGGCGCGGGTCGCGCGCGATCGCGCCGGCGAGCATGCATCGTCCCACCGCTGGACCGGTCCGTTCGGCCGGCGCCACGCCCGCGCGCGGCGCCGGCGCGCGCCGCACGCCGCGCCCGCCACGGGCCGCGGCGCGCGCCGCAGCCCGTTCGACGGCTGGAACGATGCGTCCGAACCGACGACGCGTACGCTCACCGCGATGCCCGCCATCGCCGCCGTCCGCCTCATCGGGATCGCCTGCCACGAGCGCGAGGTCGTCCTGCGCCAGCCGTTCCGCTTCGGCGTCATCACCCTGCGCCGTTGCCGCCAGCTGTTCCTGCGCGCGCGCGTCGGGTTCGGCGACGGCGCCTCGGTGGACGGCTGCGCCGCCGAGATGCTGCTGCCCAAGTGGTTCGACAAGGATCCGGCGCTGTCCGAGGACGACAACGTCGCCCAGCTGCGCCGCGCGGTGGCGATCGCGCGCGACGGCTACCTCGCGGTCGACGGGCACCACGCGGCGTTCGCGCTGCACGCTCGTACATCCGCCGCGCACCTGTCGCGCTGCGCCGCCGCGGGCCTGGGCGGGCTGGTGGCGGGCTTCGGCACGGCGCTCGTCGATCGCGCGATCCTCGACGCGCTGTGCCGCCGCCACGCCGTCTCGTTCTGGGAGGCCATCCGCGCCAACCTGCCCGGCATCGACGCGGCGACCACCCCCGACCTCGCCGGGTTCGACCTCGACGCGTTCCTCGCCGCCCTGCGGCCCGCGCCGACCATCGCCGCGCGCCACACCGTCGGCCTGGTCGACCACCTCGCCGAGACCGACATCCCGCCGGCCGAGCGCCTGGACGACGGCCTGCCGCAGAGCCTCGAGGCGGCGATCGCGGCCTACGGCTGCCGCCACTTCAAGCTCAAGGTGCGCGGCGACGCCGAGGCCGACGCCGCGCGCCTGCGCCGCATCGCCGCCATCGTCGACCGCATCGACCAGCCCTACCTGGCGACGCTCGACGGCAACGAGCAGTACCACGACGAGGCCGGCATCGTCGAGCTGTGGCGGCGGCTGGGCGAGGATCCGGCGCTGGCGCGGCTGCGCGATTCGATCCGCTTCATCGAGCAGCCGATCGCGCGAGCCGCCGCCAGCCGCGAACCGGTGACGCGTCTCGCGGCGCTGCGCCCGGTCGAGATCGATGAATCCGACGCGACCGTCGAGTCGTTCGCGCAGGCGCGCCGGCTCGGCTACCGCGGCGTGTCGAGCAAGAGCTGCAAGGGCGTCTACCGCTCGCTGCTCAACCGCGCGCGCTGCGAGCTCTGGAACCGCGACGATCCGGCGCGACCGTACTTCATGTCCGGCGAGGATCTGGTGGTGCAGCCCGGCGTCGCCCTGCAGCAGGACCTGATGCTGGCGTCGCTGATCGGCTGCGCCCACCTCGAACGCAACGGCCACCACTACGTCGACGGCTTCGGCGCGGCGCCGGCGGACGAGCAGGAGGCCTTCGCCGACGCCTGCCCGCGGCTGTACCGGCGCATCGCGCCGGGGCGCGCGCGGCTGCGCATCGCCGATGGCCTGATCGATCTCGGCGATCTCGCGGCGCCGGGCTTCGGCTCGGCCGCCGAGCCGTCCTGGTCGAGCATGCCCGCTTCGGACTATCGCGCCTGACGGCGCAGGAGGACGCGATGGACGGCTCATCGACCGCGGTGCGCTTCGGCGTCGTCGGCATCGGCGCGATGGGCGCCAGCCATGCCCGCTGGCTGCGCGACGGCGCGGTGCCGCGCGCGCGCCTGGCGGCGGTCGCCGACCGCGATCCGGCGCGCTGCGCCGAGTTCGCCGAGGTGCCGCGTTTCGCCGACGCCGGCGCGCTGATCCGCTCGGGCGCGGTCGACGCGATCGTCATCGCGACGCCGCACTTCGACCACGTCGCGGTCGGCATCGACGCGCTCGAACGCGGCCTGCACGTGCTGGTCGAGAAGCCGATCGCGCCGCACGTCGCCGACTGCCGGCGGCTGATGGACGCGTACGCGCGCAGGCCGGATCAGCGCCAACGCTTCGGCGTGATGTTCAACACCCGCACGGTCGGGCGCTACCAGCTGGTCAAGCGGCTGATCGACGACGGCGAGCTCGGCGCCATCCAGCGCATCGCGTGGATGGTGACCGACTGGTTCCGCAGCGACGCCTACTACGCCAGCGCCGGCTGGCGCGGCACGTGGCGCGGCGAGGGCGGCGGCCTGCTGGTCAACCAGGCGCCGCACCACCTCGACCTGCTGCAGTGGCTGTTCGGCATGCCGGTGTCGGTGCGCGCCGACTGCGGCTTCGGCCGCTGGCACCCGATCGAGGTCGAGGACGAGGTCGCGGCCCACCTGGTCTTCCCCGGCGGCGCGACCGGCGCGTTCGTGGCGTCGACCGGCGAGGCGCCGGGCTCGAACCGGCTGGAGATCGCCGCCGAACGCGGCCGGCTGGTGGTCGACGGCGAGAGCGTCGGCTGGCTGAGGAACGCGGTGCCGAGCGGCGAGTTCCGCCGCACCAGCCGCGACTACTGGGCGCGCCCGGCCACCGAGGCCGTCGCGCTGGAGGTGCCCGCGGGCGGCGGCGAGCACGTGCGCATCACCGCCAACTTCGTCGACGCGATCCTCGACGGCGCGGCGCTGATCGCGCCGGCGGAGGAGGGCGTGCGCTCGGTCGAGCTCGCCAACGCGATGATCCTCTCCGCGCTGACCGACCGCACGGTCCGGCTGCCGATCGACGCCGGCGACTACGAACGGCGGCTGCACGAGCTGATCGCGCGCGCCGATAGGGACGCCGCGGCGCGCCGCGCGGCGGTGGCGTCATGAGCGACGACGCCGTGGACCGCGCCCGCGACGGGCTGTGGTCGCTGCTCGGCGATCGCCCGGCGCGCGTCGGCACGCCGTCGGCGCGCGCGCGGGCCACCCGCGACGAGCCGGATTACCGCGTCGAGGAGCTGGTCCTCGACCTCAACGGCATCGAGCCGGTGCCGGCGCTGCTCATCCGCCCGCCGCGCGGCGACGGCCCGTGGCCCGCGGTGCTCTACAACCACAGCCACGGCGGGCGCTACACCGTCGGCAAGCGCGAGCTGGTCGAGGGCGCTCCCTACCTGCAGCCGGAACCCTATGCCGCGGCGCTGGCGCGCGCCGGCTTCGCCGTGCTGGCCATCGACCACTGGTGCTTCGGCGAACGCTACCACCCGGCGGATCCGCCGGAGGCGACCGAGATGCGGCTGATGCTGCGCATGCTGCACCGCGGCCAGGTGCCCTGGGGCATGATGGTCCACGACAGCCTGCGCGCGTTCGACTGGCTGTGCGCCCAGCCGGGGATCGACGCGCGACGCGTCGGCACGCTCGGCCTGTCGATGGGCAGCACGATGGCGTGGTGGTCGGCGGCGCTCGATCCGCGCCTCGCCGCGTGCGTCGACCTCTGCTGCCTGACCGACCTCCACGCCTTCGACGAGGGCGAGGTCATGCACGCGCCGACCTGGTACGTGCCCGGCCTGCTCAAGCACTGGACGACCGCGCGCATCAACGCGCTGATCGCGCCGCGCCCGCACCTGTCCCTGGCGGGGACGCGCGATCCGCTGACGCCGGTCGTCGGCCTCGACCGCATCGATGCCGAGCTGCGCGCGGTGTACGCCGCGCACGGCGCGCCCGACGCCTGGCGGCTGATGCGCTTCGACGTCGAGCACGTCGAGACGCCGGAGATGCGGCGCGCGTCGATCGATTTCCTGACCCGCCACCTCGCCGCTGGCTGAGGCCGCTCACGGCGCGGGCGCGGGCGGCGCGAAAGCCGCCTCCACGTCCGCGCGCCCGGCGCCAGCGGCGAGCAGGTGGTCGCGCGCGGCGCCGCGGTCTTCCGCCAGCAGGCAGAAGAAGGCGGCGACGGCGCTGGCCTCGGCGTCGTCGGCGCGGGTCACCGCCTCGGCGAGACGACGACGGTCGCCGTCATCCATCAGCGTCCAGATCGCGAGGGACGCCTCGCCGCCGCTGCTGGCGATGCGCACGCGCGCGCCCTGGTCGTCCGCCGCGAGGATCTCGGCCTCCGAGCCGAGACCGGCGAAGCGGAAGCGCGGCGGCCGCGCGCCGCCGGCGCGGCCGATGACCAGGCGCTGGAGACGTCCGCGCCACGCCGCGAGCACGTCGGCCGCCGGCGCGCGCGCGACCGGCGCCGGAACGCGCGCCGCCTTGGCGGCCCGGGTCCGCGCCGGCGTCGCCTTGGCCGCGTACACCGGGTACGGGCGCTTGTAGTAGGCTTCGCCGCGCAGGCGCAGGTAGCCCCCGTCGTCATCGGCATGGGCGCTGACATGGCCGAGGTTCCCCGGCACCGGCTCGGGATTGGTGATGCCGTCCTGGCGCCCATCGCCCGGCGATTCGCCGCCGGCGCTGAAGACGAAGCCGACGCAGCCCGCGGCGACGAGGCGCGCGATCGCGTCGTTCGCCGGATAGCGTTCGAGCAGCCCCTGCGGGATCGCCCCGAGCGGATGGCCCGGGCTGCCGTCGCTGGTGCGGAACCAGGTGTTGCCGTGCGAGACCTGCCAGAACACCACCGGCAGCCCGGTGCCATGCGTGAACGCGGCGATGTACTCGAGGCCCTCGGCGAAGCTCGTGAAGAACGATCCGGCGGGGTTGGACGGATCCATCTGCGTGCCGCTCTCGAGGACGGCGAGGTCCCAGCCGGCGGCGCGTGTGGTGCGCGACTCCTGGAAGATCCGCACCCACTCGCTCGCGCGCATCGTACCGGCGCGGTCCCACAGGGACGGGTTCGCCGCCAGCAGCACGTTGTGCGGCGCGTAGCGCGCGCGCAGCGCGACGAACGCCTCGCTGAAGCCGCGCAGGTCGTCGCTCAGCCCGGCGAGCTCCGGCATGCCGCTGCCGCCGACCTGGATCGCGACGCCGGCCGGGTCGAGGCGTCCGCCCGCGCCGCGCCGGCCGGCGAGCAGCAGGTGGCCCCACTCGTCGGGCTCGACGTGGACGACGATCGGGTGCGGCCGGAAGCGGTCGCACGCCTGCATCAGCACCTTGGCCTGCTCCCAGTAGGCGCGCATGGTCGTCGCGTTCGCGGCGTTGACCGGCGTCGCGTCCTTCGGCCCCGGCAGGTAGTCGGCGGGGTGGGATTGCGCGAGGTTGTAGAACGTCAGCCACGGCGTGCAGCCGGCGTCGAGCGCCCCGCGGATCGCGAGCTCGGCGAAGACGCCGCGCCGCCGCTCGGGATTCGTCCAGCGGTCCCAGTCGTGCAGGAAGACGGTGTCCCAGGTCTGCTTGACGCCGTCCCACCCGGCGCCACCCGACAGGTACTGGGCGAGGAACCGCCACTGGCAGCCGTGGCGGTCGCGGGTCTCGCGGATCCATTCGGCGGGGCCGCCGACGCCGAAGGCGAAATGCGGGAGGACGCGCTCCTCGAGCAGGCGACGCCGGGTCGCGACGCCGGGATCGCCGCGCTCCTCGCCGGCGGCGAGCGCGGCGGCGAGCGATGCGGCGGCGAGGACGATGCGGGCGAGCGGCGGAAGCGGCATGGGACGTGGATACGCAGCGGCGCGGACGCGGTTCAGCGTCGGCGAGGGCTCGGCGCAGCCGTGGCCATGCGCCACCCAGCGGCCTTCGCTGCAGGGAAATACATCGACCACGGCGCTCGCACCGCCGCCACCGTCGCGCCAGCCGGCACATGGCCGCGCAGTCCGGACAGGGCGCGGGCCGGGTATGACGGCCGTCCACGCCGCGCCGGGAGCACCCCCCGTTCCTTGAGGTCCAACCGCCTCTCCGGAGAGTCGCGCCATGGCCTTCCTACGCATCATCGAGGGACACGGCGCCGGACTCGGTTTCGAGCTCACCGGGCAACGCGTGACCATCGGGCGCGACGCGACCAACCTGATCCAGCTCGGCGACATCAAGGCCAGCCGCTACCACGCCGAGCTGGTGTGCGTCGACGGCCGCTACGTCCTGAACGACCAGGGTTCGTCGAACGGCACCTGGAACGACCGCGGGCGGATCACCTCCGAACCGATGAGCCACCAATCGGTGTTCCGCATCGGCCAGACGTACCTGCGCTTCGAGGACGCGGCGACGCGCGGCAAGTCCGAACCGACCCAGACCGGCGAGCAGGAGGAGGGCTGGTCCGACCCGCAGGACATCACCGGCCTCGACCGCGACGGGACCGAGCTGTTCTCCCACCGCACGATGGTCGACCCGCGCGAGCTCGAGCGCTCGAACGCCTTCCTCGTCCTGCTCCACCAGATCGTGCTCGAGGCCGCGAAGACCAAGACCCGCGACGAGCTGTTCGAGCTGCTCGACGACGCCGCCGCCGACGCCCTCGAGGGCGACCGCTGCGCGGTGTTCCTGCCGACGCCGGACGGCTGGACGCTGTGGCCGACGCACGAGCGGCGGCTGCGCGCGCGCTTCGGCGCGACCCCCTTCGCCCGCTCGCTGCTGACCACGGTGCGCCAGCGCCGCGAGCCGCTGCTGTGCACCAGCGAGGGCGACATCGACCTGACCACCAGCATGGTCCAGGCCGGCGTGCGCAGCGCGATGGCGGCGCCGCTGCGCATCGGCGACGACATCCACGCCCTGCTCTACGTCGACCGCCTCGGCGGCAACGAGGCCTTCACCCGCGTCGAGCTCGAGTTCCTGGCGGCGGTCGCCAACCAGCTCGCCGTGCAGCTGCACAACATGGCCAACGTCGCCGACCTCCAGGCCGAGGTCGTGCGCCTGCGCGCCGAGCCGGCCAAGCAGCCGCCGGTGGTGATCGTCGGCAAGGATCCGGCGATGCTCGCCGTCGAGCAGTTCATCGCCAAGGCCGCGCCGGCCGACGCGCCGGTGCTGATCCTCGGCGAGAGCGGCACCGGCAAGGAGCTGGTCGCGCGCGCCATCCATCAGCGCTCGCAGCGCGCCGACCGCCCCCTGCAGATCGTCAACTGCGCCGCGCTGGGCGAGGCCGCGATCGAGGCGGCGCTGTTCGGCGTCGCCGCCGGCGCCGGCGATCCGCGGCCGGGGCTGTTCGAGCTGGCGGACCAGGGGACGATCTTCCTCGACGAGGTCGGCGAGCTGCCCGTGCCGGCCCAGGCGCGCCTGCTGCGCGCGATCGAGAGCCGCGAGGTCCAGCGCATCGGCGATTCGACGGCGCGCGCGGTCGACGTGCGGGTGATCGCCGCGACCAACCGCGATCTGCGCGAGGAGGCGGCGGCGGGCCGCTTCCGCGACGATCTGCATCTGCGCCTCGAGGTCCTCGCGGTCACGCTGCCGCCGCTGCGCGCGCGGCCGACGGACATCGACCTGCTGATCGACCACTTCCTCGACGAGCACGCGCGGCGCGCGGTGCAGCCGGCGAAGCGCCTGGCGCCGGAGGCGCGCGCGCTGGTCCTGCGCCACCAGTGGCCGGGCAACGTCCGGCAGCTGAAGAACGCGCTCGAGCGCGCCTGCATCATGGCCGGCGACAAGCTGATCCACGCGGTCGATCTGCCCGACGGCCTGCGCGGCGGCGAGACCCAGCCGTTCACCACGCCGCTGGTCAGCCTCGCGCTGGTCGAGAAGGCGCACATCCTGCGCGTCCTCGAGCACTGCGGCGGGAACAAGAAGGCGGCGGCGGAGCTGCTCGAGATCGATCGCTCCACGCTGTACGCGAAGCTCAGGCAGTACGGGACGATCTGATCGTCCAGGGCCGGGAAGCGGCGGCTCGCAGGTCGAAGCACGGAACGAAGGCGGCGCG
>DASPLE010000187.1:0-51415 GCA_035627695.1 Planctomycetota bacterium | reverse complement strand
GAAGCTCGAAGCTCGAAGCTCGAAGCTCGAAGCTCGAAGCTCGAAGCTCGAAGCTCGAAGCTCGAAGCTTCTGAGACTCGAGCATCGAGCTGCTCAGTACGCGCTGATCGCCGGATCGATCTCCTCGCCCCACGCCAGGATGCCGCCCTTGAGGTTGACGACGTTGGTGAAGCCGTGCTTCGCCAACGTCTCCAACGCCTTCATGCTGCGCCGGCCGCTCTTGCACTGGCAGACCACCAGCTTGTCCTTCCACGCGCCGAGCTCGCCGAGGCGCGCCGGCAGCTCGCCGAGCGGGATGTTGCGGTTGCCCTCGATCTGGCAGATGCGCAGCTCGTTCGGCTCGCGCACGTCGAGCAGCAGGTGGTCCTTCTTGGCGTCGCGGATCGCCTGGTAGGCGTGGACGTCGATCTCGAGCGCATCCATGGCCGTGTCCTCGCCGCGGCCCATGCCGCAGAACTGCTGGTAGTCGATCAGCGCCGTCACCGTCGGGTTGCGGCTGCACACCGGGCACTGCGGATCCTTGCGCAGGCGGCGCTCGCGGAACGCCATGTTCAGCGCGTCGTAGAGCATCAGGCGTCCGGTCAGCGGCGCGCCGATGCCGGTCAACACCTTGATCGCCTCGGTCGCCTGGATCATGGCGATGATGCCGGGCAGCACGCCGAGCACGCCGCCTTCCGCGCACGACGGCACCTCGCCGGGCGGCGGCGGCTCGGGCACCAGGCAGCGGTAGCACGGCCCCTTGCGCTCGCCGTCCGCGCCTTTGCGCGAGTCGAAGACCGTCGCCTGGCCCTCGAAGCGGTAGATCGACCCGTAGATGTTGACCTTGCCGAGCATCACCGAGGCGTCGTTGACCAGGTAGCGCGTCGGGAAGTTGTCGGTGCCGTCGATGACGATGTCGTACTTGGCGATGATCGCGAGCGCGTTGGCCGAGGTGATGCCCTCCTCGTAGATCTCGACGACCGTCGCCGGGTTGAGCTCGTTGACGCCGCGCCGCGCCGATCGCGCCTTCGAGGTGCCGACATCCTGGGTGCGGTGGATGACCTGGCGCTGCAGGTTCGAGACGTCGACCACGTCGAAGTCCATGATGCCGAGGCGGCCGACGCCGGCCGCGGCCAGGTACAGCGCCAGGGGCGAGCCCAGGCCGCCGGCGCCGATCAGCAGCACCGAGCTGGCCAGCAGCTTCTCCTGCCCCGCCTCGCCGAATTCCGGCAGGCTGAGATGGCGGGCGTAGCGCAGGTATTGATCGCTGGTCAGGGGCATCGGCGTCCTCGACGTGTCGGTTGGAAGAGCTGGGAGAGGGGCTGGCTGGTGGAGAGGCGACTGTATTCGGTCGGCAACCCGCGGAAGGGCTGTCCGTGCAAAGTCCGCTGTCACCGCGCGGATGGATCCGGGTAGAAACGCAGGCGTCGCCGCGCGTCCGCGGCGATCCGCGTTCGACATCGAGCGCCGGCGACGCATCATCGCCCCACCTGGAGCCGTCCATGCGCAGCCTCGCGCTCATCGCCCTCGCTTGTTCCTGCCTCGTCGGCGGCGCCGCGACCTGCGCCGCCGCGGACGCGCCGACGATCCAGCGCCTGCCGGGGGAGGACATCCTGGCGTGGATCCAGATCCCCGACCTCAAGCGCCTGGTCGAGCACGTCGAGGCCACCGCCGACCGCTTCGCCGGCGCGGTCGGGCAGGAGGCGCCGCTGGCCGACCTCTTCGGCCAGGTCTTCGGCGAAGCCGAGATGAAGGCGCTCGCGGCGGACGCGCCGATCGCCCTGCTGGTGTTCGCGCCGGCGCAGGGCGCGACCGAACCCGATGGCGCGTGGTTCTTCCCGGTCAGCGACGCGACGCCGCTGCTGGCCCTGGCGGGACGCTTCAACCAGCACGCCGCGGCGGTCGGCAACCTGGTGCTGGTGGCCGACACGCCGGCGCGGCTCGAACGCGCGAAGGCCTTCGTGCCGACCTGGCAGGCGCTCGCCGCGGCGCCGGCCGATGCCGACATCCGCATCCACCTCGCCCTGGCGCGCGCCATGCAGCAGTGGGGGCCGATGGCCGAGATGGGCATCGGCGTGCTCGCCGCCGCCGCCGCGGCGCAGAACCCGGATCAGGGCGCGCAGATCTCGTCCCTGCTGACGCTCGAGATGCACGGCCTGATGCACGTGATGAAGCAGATCGAGGACGTGCAGATCGACCTCTCGACCGGCGCCGAGCGCTGCGATGTGCGCGTCCACCTCGGCGCGACCACCGGTTCGCCGCTGGCCGGCGTGCTCGCGACCGTGCCGGCCGGCGTCAACGAGGCCGGCCGCCTGCTGTCGCCCGGTCCGGCGATGATGGCCATGGAAGGCCGCTTCGACGGGCTGGCGCTGGGACGGCTGGTCGAGGACGTGCTCGACCACCTCACCGCCAAGCCCGCGACCAAGGCGCTGATGCTGCCCGAGACGGTCGCGACGCTCAAGCCGGCGATGGTCGGCTGGGGCGGCGCGATGGCGATGCGCATGGACTTCGCCGCCGACGGCGCGCTCGCCACCGAGGTCGTGGCGTCGGTGCGCGACCCGGCGGTCGGTCAGGCCCTGATCGACGCGTGCACCACCCTGCTCGCCGCCGACGGCGCGATCGGGCGGATGTACCGCGAAGCCGGCATCGCCTTCCAGATCCAGCCGGCCGCGCGCGAGCACGCCGGCGTGCCGGTGCACCGTCTCTTCACCGATCTCGACGCGACCAAGATCGACGCCGAGCAGGCGCAGCTGATGCAGTCCTTCCTGAGCGACACCGACTTCGCGATCGCCGACGGCTGGTACCTGTCGTCGAGCGAGCCCGCCGGGCTCGACGCGCTGATCGACCGCGCCCGTCCCGGCGCCGCGCCGGTCGGCGGCCCGAACCTGAAGGCGGTCGCCCGCCACGGCGCCGGCCAGGGCATGTACATGGACTACGACATGGCCGCGCTGTTCGGCGCGATGATGGCGCGCTTCATGCCGGGCGCTCCAGCGGGACCGGCCGCGGGCTCTGGCGATCCGGTGACCGCCGCGATGCGCTGGGCGGACGGCGTCGGCGCCTACGAGCTGCGCGTGCCGTACACGCCGATCGTCGAGCTGATCCAGGCGGCGCAGAAGCACGCCGCGCCGGAGGGTGAACCGGTCGTCGACGAGGCGCCGACGTTCTAGAGCGGGCGATCGCGGCTGCGAGCTTCGAGCTTCGAGCTTCGAGCTTCGAGCTTCGAGCTTCGAGCTTCGAGCTTCGAGCTTCGAGCTTCGAGCTTCGAGCTTCGAGCTTCGAGCTTCGAGCTTCGAGCTTCGCGGCGGCTCAGCTCAGCGCGCCGCGCAGGCGCTTCAGCGTCGATTCCGGATCGCCGGCGGTCATCAGCGCTTCGCCCACCAGCACCGCATCGATGCCCGCGCTCTCCAGCGCGAGGCAGTGCGCGCGCTGCGTGATGCCGCTCTCGCTGACGACGACGCGCGTGCCGTCGACCAGCGCCGGCACGAGGTCGAACGTGGTGTCGAGCGTGATCGAGAAGTCGCGCAGGTCGCGGTTGTTGACCCCGATCGGATCCGCGGCGGCCTTCAGCGCGCGCGCCGCCTCGTCGGCGTCGTGGACCTCGACCAGCACGTCGAGGCCGAGCTCGCGCGCGAAGCCCTGCAGATCGCGCAGCCGCCCGTCCTCGAGGCAGGCGACGATCAGCAGGATCGCGTCGGCGCCGGCGAGGCGGGCCTCGGCGATCTGGCGTTCGTCGACGATGAAGTCCTTGCGGATGATCGGCAGGGCGACCGCCGCGCGCACGCGGATGAGGTCGGCGAGGCTGCCGAAGAAGAACGTCTCGTCGGTGAGCACCGACAGGCAGCTCGCGCCGCCGAGCAGGTACTGGTAGGCGATCAGCACCGGATCGTAGTCGGGGGCGAAGATGCCCTTCGAGGGCGAGCCCTTCTTGCACTCGGCGATGACGCGCGCGGTCTGGTCCTTCGGCCGCTTGAGCGCGGCGCGGAAGCCCCGGCACGGCGGCAGGTCGCGCAGCGCCACGCGATCCACCGCGGGAAGGCGCGGCAGCTCGACCTGGCGTTTGTGGGCGACGATCCGATCGAGGATCATCGCGGCATGCTGGAAAGGGCCCGGCAGCGCACAAGCGCGCCGAGCGCTCGCGATCAGCGCTTCGCCGACGGCGCCCAGCCGGTCTCGCGCTGCGCCTGGCGGATCAGCGCGTGCATCAGCAGCCGCGCATCGCCGTCGAGATCATCGCGCGCGCGCAGGTGGGCGAGCATCGCCGGCGGCTTCTGGTCGAGCGCGTGCTTGCGGCGCAGCTCCTCCAGCCAGAGGTCGAGATCCGCGGCGTCGTCGCGCAGGCGTTGCACTCCATAGGCACCGCTGCGCAGATCCGCGACGCGTGCCGGATCGACCTGCAGGGCGAGCAGGTTGACCTGATCGGCCAGCGCGCGCTCGCTCGGCCGCGCCGAAACGGCGACGCCCATGCCGTCGAGGGTCGCGGCGACCGACACGCGCAGGCTGGCGACGACCGCCGGATCGAGGGTCCCGGAGGTCCCGCATCCGGCGAGGGCGACCAGCAGCACGGCGATCAGCGCGCGGGGCATGCCTCAACCGTAGCCGCGCACCGGTGACGACAACCGCCGCGCGCTCGGGCCTTCTGAGGCCGCGATGCCCTCATAGCGTCCCGCCATGCTGGCGCCGGCGGCCCCCTACTTCTGGATCATGCGGCTGACGTTCATGAAGCTCATGGCGTACCGCATGCGCTACCTGACGGGGATCGCCACCTACGGCATTTTCGTCGGCGGCCAGTACTTCATCTGGAAGGCGGTGTGGGCGGCCAAGGACATGCCGCCCGAGGCGCGGCTCGACCGCCTCACCCTGCCCGAGCTGACCACCTACCTCGCCGTCGGCTACATCGCGCGCGCCGCGTACTTCACCAACACCGACAGCGAGATCGCCGCGCGCTTCCAGTCCGGCGACGTCACCCTCGACCTGCTCAAGCCGGTGCGCTTCCACGCGCAGTGGCTGGCGCAGGCCTTCGGCGAGACCTGCTTCCGCGTGCTGTTCTTCGCCGCGCCCATGGCGCTCGTGCTCGCGCCGCTGTTCGGCGTCATGCCGCCGCAGGGCGACGCGTGGTGGCAGTTCCCCCTGCTGTTCCTCGCCGCGTTCCTGGTCAACGCCGAGCTCAACCTGCTGGCCGGGACCTGCGCGTTCTGGCTCGAGGACATCTACGGCCTCATGAGCCTGAAGCGCAACCTGATGATGCTGCTGTCGGGGCTGATGGTGCCGCTGCACTTCTTCGACGGGCTGATCGCCGGCGCCGGATCCGTGCTCGCGCTGCTGCCGTTCGCGCTGATCAGCTACTACCCGACGATGGCGTACATCGGCCGCCTCGGCCACGACGGCATGCCGTCGTTCGCCGAGGTCGCGATCATCGCGCTGGCGTGGTGCGCGCTGCTGCGGCTGGCGAACATCGGGCTGTGGCGGCTGGCGCGCGGGAAGCTCGAGGTGCAGGGTGGCTGAGGCCGATGGGGAGCGGCGGTCGCGCAGCGGTCGGCTGATCGCGTGGATCGGCGCGATCCTCGGCACGCTCGGCATCGCATGCGCGTTGGCATGGGAGCTCGGGCCGCGCTACCTGCCCCTGCTCGTGATCGATTGGTCGCCATCGGACGCGCACGCGCTGCGGGCCTACGCATTGCACCGGGATGGTTCGCTCGGAGGCCTCGCCGCGGAACGATTGGGGTATCGCCAGGTGTTCGACGACGATGCGCGGCTGTGGCGGGCGGCGTTGGCCTGCGGCGACTCACGCCAGATCGTCGTCCGTCACCTCGCCGCGGAATGCCTGATGCATTGCGATCAGCTGGAGGATCGCGCCGATGAAGGCCGGGGCCGCGCCTTGCACGCGCTCGCGACCTGCGCGCAAGACGCCGGTTTCGGCCAGCGCGGGCGCGCGGCGTGGCACCTGGCCCACGAGATGCACCCGAAAGCGCAGGAGATCGCGGCGGGCGCATTCGCCGCGGACCGCGGCGACGTACACGCAGCCCTCGCGCTCGCCGTCAGCGGGCACTGGCAGTCGTTCCCGTCGGTCCTGCAGGCATGGCGGGATGGGCTCGGAAGAGACGACAAGGAATGGGCGGTGCTCGGCACGGACTTCACGATCTTCTCGGATCGGGGCTGGACCATGCGCGACGCGGTCGTTGCGTTCACCCAGCCCGAAGCGACCCCGGACGTGATCGCGCTGCTTGACGATGCCGATGAGGTGGTCGGTGCTCTCGCGGTCGAGATGCTCCTGTCGCGGTCGGATCGGCTGGCGATGACGGCGATCCTCCAGCGCGCGCGAGGCGAGATCCCCTGCGCGATGCTCGAGACGCGGCGACAGATCCTCGCCGGAGCCAGCGCGGCGCAGATTCCACCGGATGAGTTGATCGGGATCGCGAGCTCCGCCGACGATCCGTGCGCCGAGACCGCCTTCTCCTGCCTGCTCGGGCGGCAGCAACTGGATGCGCAGACCGCGCGGCTGCTGGAGACGTGCGCAGCATCCGCGGTCCGCCGCGGCGCGTTGATCCAGCTCGACCTGCTCGCCGCCTATCAGGACATCGACGTCGTCATGGCGGCGCTCGACGCCGCCGACCCCCTGATCGTTCGCGAAGCGGTCAATGTGCTCGCCGCGTGGCCCACGGCGGTCGTCGCCGAGCCGCTCGCCCATGCGCTCGCGCAGGGCGATGGCCGACTCCGCGCCGCGGCCATGCGCGCGCTCGGGTCGCGGGATGGCCCACTGGAGGACGCGGTCGTCTCCGCGGGACTCGCCGATGCCGACGTCGCGGTGCGGGTCGAGACGCTGCTCGCCATCGGTCGGCAGGAGCGCGCGGCGTACGTTCCCACGCTGCTCATCGGCCTCGAGGACGCGCTCGCGGACATCCGTGGGGCATCGGCGTCGGCGCTCGGACGATTCGGCGACGACACCGCGACGCGGCCGCTGCTCGACCTCCTCGATCGCGAGTCCGACCCGCGTGTGTCAGCCGCGGTCCTGATCGCGATCGACCGCTGCGGCGCGGCAGAGCACGCAGCGCGGGTCGAGGCGCGACGCGAGGCCCTGGTCGCCGCGCATGGCGAGGCCCTCGACTCGCCCTGGGACGATCGGTGAGCCTCTGCGTCCAGTGTCGAGCCGCTCCATCGGTTGACCCCCGTCCGCCCCGCCGTCGAATCCATCCATGACCGCCGCAGAACGGGCCGAGATCGCGCACAACCTGCGCCAGCTGATCGAGCTCGACCGCGGCTTCGGCGTCGAGTTCGCGCTGCGCTCGCCCGAGGCGCCCGCGCCGGCGCGGGCGACGCCGACTTCCGCCCCGGTGGCGCGCCAATCGCCTTCGCTGCCGGCCCCGCGTCCCGCGGAACCGGTGCGCGTGGCCGATGCGCCGGCGCCCCCGGCCGCCGAAGCCTGGGTCCCGGACCCCGCGCTGTTCGCGCTGCCCGCCGCCGAGGCGCTCGCGACCATCGTGCGCGAGGTCGCCGGCTGCACGCGCTGCCCCCTGCGCGCCGGCTGCCAGCGCACGGTCCCGGGCGAGGGCCATGCGTCGCCCGAGATCCTGTTCGTCGGCGAAGGTCCCGGCGCCGAGGAGGACGCCCAGGGCCGCCCGTTCGTCGGGCCGGCTGGACAACTGCTGACGAAGATGATCGAAGCGATGGGCCTGGCGCGCGCGGACGTGCACATCGCCAACGTCGTGAAATGCCGTCCGCCGGGCAACCGCACCCCCGAACCGGACGAGGTGCGCGCCTGCATGCCGTTCCTGCGCGCGCAGATCGCCACGCTGAAGCCCAAGGTCATCTGCGCGCTCGGCAACACGCCGCTGCGGGCGCTGATGGGCGACGACGCGCTGGGCATCACCCGCCAGCGCGGCAAGCGCCTGAGCTACCAGGGCATTCCACTGATCCCGACGTTCCATCCCAGCTACCTACTGCGCAACGCGGAGGCCAAGAAGCCCTGCTGGGAGGATCTGAAGGCCGTGCTGGCGATCGTCGGCCGGACGCCGCCGCCGCGCGCCTGATGACCGGAATGGCCGCCGGGGCATCCGGACAGCCTTCTGGACGATCCGTGCGGTCGTGCTGGCGGCTTACCCGTCTGGACACGCCTCGGCACCCCGAACAATGGACGTTGCGCCACCCGCGGTTCGCGGGCTAGCCTGGTCGCAGGCGGCCGTCAGCGCGCCGTCGACGACGCGCGTACTTAATCCGAGGCACGACGGCAGCGATGGCCCAGTTCGACAACGGCGACAACGACAGCCCGGAGGATCGGCTCGCCGGCGAGGCCGAGGAGCTGATGCGCCAGAAGCGCTTCAACGACGCGGCGTCGCGCTACGGCGACCTGCGCCGCTTCTCGCCGACCGATCTCTGGGCCAGCCTCGGCCACGCCAGTGCGCTCGAATGCGCCGGGCAGATGGACGATGCCGTGCGCGTGCTCGAGGAGACCGCCCACCGCTACCGCCGCTCGGCGTCGCTGCACCGCTTCCGCCATCTGTTCTTCGTCCGCCGCGAGGACATCGGCAGCGCCCAGCTCAGCCAGGCGGCGCTCGAATCCGAGGTCGTCGAGGAAGGGCCCGAGGACCAGCTCGCCGACCTCTACTTCAACCAGGGCCGCTACCACGAGGCGCTCGCCGAGCTCGAGCGCCTGATCCGCAGCGACGTGATCGAGGAGGACGAGCTGCGCGCCAGCGTCCTGGCGCGCACCGGCGCCTGCCTGCGCCAGCACGGCGAGCACGAGCGCGCGCGCGAACGCCTGCTCGAGGCGCTGGCGATCGATCCGCAGCACCACTGGACGCTGTCTGAGCTGGCCGAGGTCGAGCGCGCGCTGGGCAACATCCCCAACGCGCGCCGGCGCTACGCCGAGGCGCTGGCCGCCAATCCCGACGACCACTGGTGCCGCGGCCATCTCGCGCAGATGGAGTGGGAGCAGGGCGAGATCGAGCGCGCGATCGCGCTGTACGAGGAGATCCTCGCCGCGAATCCCAGGGCCGCGTGGGCCAAGGTCGAGCTCGCCCAGGTCGTGGCGGACAGGGATCCGGCGCGCAGCGGCGAGCTGTGCCGCGCGGCGCTCGACGACGATCCGGCGTACCCGTGGGCGCACGCCCAGCTCGGCAACCTGGCGCGGCGCGACAACGAGCTCGACCAGGCGCGCGCGCACTACCTGCGCGCGCTGCAGGCGTCGCCCAACTCGCCGTGGGTGCTGCACGAGCTCGCCGACATCTGCCGCAGCCTCGGCCGCTCGCAGGAGGGCTACGCGCACCTCGAGCACGCGCGGGGCATCGACCCCTACGACGCGACGACCTACGGCTACTTCGCCGACCTGCTGCGCCACGAGGGCAAGAACGCGCAGGCGGTGCAGCACCTCGAGAAGGCGGTCGAGCTCGACGACGCCTATGCCTGGGCGTGGCGCGAGCTGGCCGAGCTGCGCGCGCTGGCCGGCAGGCAGGACGACGCCGAGCAGGCCTACCGCAAGGCGGTCGACCTCGAGCCGCTCGAGGCGATCAACGACGGGCTGAAAGCGTTCCTGCTGCGCTGCGCCGGCCGGCGCGACGCGGCGACGCCGTGGCTCGAGCGCGCGGTCGAGCGCCAGCCGGACTACCTGTGGGCGTGGCGCGAGCAGATCGAGCTGCACCTCGCGCGCGGCCGCGCCGCCGAGGCCGAGACCTGCGCGCGCCTGGCGCTGACCCACGTGCCCGACTCGGCGCCGGTGATGGGCCTGCTGGCGGAGGCGCTGCGCCGCCAGGGCCGTCGCGACGAGGCGCGCCAGCAGGCGCAGGCGGCGCTCGAGCACCTGCCCGAGGCGCCGCAGCTGTGGGCGCTGATGGCCGAGCTCGCGCTCGAATCCGACCAGCCGGTCGAGGCGCGCGCGGCTGCGGCGCGCGCCGCCCAGGCCGACGCCAACCCGGAATGGCAGGCGCTGCACGCCCAGGTGCTGGTCGCGACCGGCCAGCCCGGCGAGGCGCGGCCGATCGTCGATCGCCTGCTCGCCGCGCGTCAGCCCAGCGCCAGCGCCTACGAGCTCGGCGCGGTGCTCGCCGAGCGCGCGGGCGATCTCGCCACCGCCGGCGACCTGCTCGATCGCGGCCTGGCCCAGCACGTCAACGAGCCGCGCCTGACCGTGCGCCGCGCGCGCCTCGGCCTGCACCGCCGCGAGGCCGACGCCACCGCGCGGCTGGTGCCGTTGTTCGAGCTCGACGCGCCCGCCCCCTGGCGCGAGATCGCGCAGACCTTCGCCGCCGCCGAGCAGCCGGTGCCCGCGCGCCGCGCCGCCTACCTGCATCTCGCGCACTGCCCGGCGCACGAGCGCGCGCGCGCCTGGCTGGCGCTGGCCGAGCTCGAGCTGACCCTGGGCAATCCGGACGAATCCGAGCAGGCGCTGGCGCGCGCGCTGGCGCTCGAGCCCGACGCCATGCCCGGGCGCATCCTCGCCGCGGTGCTCGCCGACCAGCGCGGCGAACTCGCCTCGGCGATCCAGCACCTCGAGCACATCGATCGCCAGCTGCACGCCGGCGAGCCGACGCCGGGCGACGCGCGGCACGGCGAGAGCGCGCTGCTCCTGCGCCAGCTCGCGGTGCTGTACGAACGCCACGACCGCCACGACGCGGCGCAGCGCTGCTGGGCGCGCATCCAGGCGCTGCGGCCCGACGACATCGCCACCAACGCCGACCACGCGTCGTTCCTCCTGCGCCGCGGGCGCGACGGCGACGCGGCTCCGCTGATGGCCAAGGCGCTGGCGGCGGCGACGCCGGAACCGCTGGTGCCCGAGGTCCAGCGCCTGCTGCGCGAGCTCGCGCTGAGCGCGGCCGATCGCGCGGGTTCGCGCGCGGCGATCGATCGCCTGCTGCCGCACCTGGCGCTGCTGGCGCCGGCGAACCGCCTGCTGCTCGCGCAGCTGGCGCTGGCCGACGGCGACGTCGCGCTGGCCTCGGCGCAGGTCGCCGCGGCGCAGGCGAAGGACCCGTCGGACCGCGCGGCGGCGCTGCTCGCCTGCCGGTGCGCGATCGCCGCGGGCGATCTCGCGGTCGCCGCCCGCCTGGCGCAGGCGCTGGTCGCCGCGTCGCCGGCGCACGAGGAGGCGGCGACCCTCGCCGCCGAGGTCGCGGCGCTGGGTGGCGGATACGCCGAGGCCATCGCCATCCTGCAGCGGCCCAGCCTGCCCGACCGGCCAAACCAGGAGCGCGGCCTGATGCTCGCCGCGCTCAAGCTCGAGGAGCACGGCGCCGAGCACGCGCTCGCGGCGCTCGGGCGCCTCGGCGGCGCCGATCGCCAGGTGCCGCTGGTGCGGCTGTTCGCCGCCGCCTGGCCGGGAACCTGGATCGACGCCGAGGTCGGCGCCGCGGCGCGGCCGCGCGATGTGCTGAGCGTTCCGCCCTTCGCCAACCTCTGCCGGCGCCTGGCGCAGGCGCTGGCCCGTGCCGATCGGCGCGATCTCGCCGTCGCCCTCGCCCTGCGCGCCGCGGATGCGCTGGAGGAGCGCGACCGTCGCGCCGCGCGCCGCCTGCGCCGTCACGCCGCCCTGTGGCTGGCGGCGCTGGGCGAGCGCAAAGCCGCGCTGACGCAGGCGATGCAGGCACGCGCGCCGTGGACGCTGCTGCGCGTGCTCATCGCGCGCTGAGGCGAGGCGCGAAGGCCGAAGCTCGACCTCCGAAGCGCGAAGCGCGAAGCGCGGGAATTCAACCAGCGGTCGAGGTGTCGACGTACCGCTCGAGCGTCGGCGGCTGAGGCCGGCGGCCGCTACAGATCGTCGCCGATGACGATCAGCTGCGCCGCCTCCTCGCCCAGGCGCGCGAGCCATTCGCGGTACGCCGGGTCGGCGCTCTCCGCCAGCAGCTCGTCGCGGCGGACGCGGAAGTCGCGCTGCTGGTCGAACAGCCACAGCATGAGCGGCGAGGCGCGGCGGAACGGCGAGCGCGGCTCGTCGTCCTCCTCGACCATGGTCAGCGCCATGTCGTGGTGCTCGCGGTACATCTGCGACCCCGATGCGGCGTCGGCGGCGATCGCCGCGAGCAGCAGCAGGCGATCGAGCGCCGTCGCCGAGCCGTGCTCGACCAGGCGCGCGCACGCATCGATCAGCGCGCAGCGTTCCAGCAGGCGCGGCCCGGCGATCACGCCGTGCTCCGCCAGGTGCAGGCGCATCAGCAGCTCGAGCGCGATCAGGCGATCGGCCGCCGCCGACGGATGCGGGCTGGCGTAGACGCCGAGCTGATCGTCGCCCATCGGTAGATGCAGGGTCTGCGCGAGTTCGGCCTCGAGCGTGCGCAGCATCGCGCCGACCGCGGTCGATGATCCGGTGCGGGTCAGCACGCCCAGCGTGAGGCGCCGCGCCGCGTCGTAGACCGTCAGGGTGATCTCGCAGCGGCCCGCGCCCTCGACGACCTCGCCGGTGACGACGAAGTCGGCGAAGCGCTCGCCCTGACGCGCGAAGGCGAAGGCCTCGTCCGCGGTCCACGGCTGCGCGAGGTCGGCCAGCGCCGGAGCGGCGCCGGCGATGTCGACGGCCACGAGCGCGATCGCGTCGGCGGAGCAGCGGAACGCGAAGGTCTCGGCGAGGGCCAGCGGGATCGACCGCGCCCAGCCGCGCGCGGCGCCATCGCCGCGATGCGCCAGCGCCGCGAACGCCACCAGGGGCGCGTCCGCCGGGCGCACCGGCCGCAGCCAGCCGGGCTGGCGCAGGAAGCTCCACCACACCGGGCACTCGACCGGCACGACGCTCAGCTCGACCGGGGTGCTTTCCGAGACCGCCTCGGCGGTCGGCGGAGCATCGGTCAGGGCCAGGAAGCGGTTGGCGCTGGTCTGCAGGTGATCGCGCAGCTCGTGGCGATGGTTGACGAACAGGGTGTGCAGCAGCGCGCGACCCGTCGTCAGCTCGCGGCACTCCGTGCACGCCTGCAGCAGCGCCAGGCCGGTCCACGGACCATGGAACTGCGGATCGTACAGCGGATGCACGAGATCGAGCGCCGCGCGGTGCTGGCCAGCGCGGACGAGATCCTCGGCGACCTGGCGCAGGCCTTCCGGATGGGCGAGCAGGCGCTCGCTGACGGCGCGGTACTGCGCGATCGCGCCGTCGGTGTCGCCGTTGGCGAGGGCGCGCGCGGCCAGGCTGACCTGCGGCCGCCAGGCCCCGGGCAGCGTGGCGGCGCGGGCGAGGCCGTCCTCGTGGCGCGAGCCCCACCACGCCAGGGACTCGGCGTCGTTGGGCGCGAGCTTCAGCGCCTGCCACTGCAGCTCGTCGGCGCGCGTCGCGTCGCCGCGCGCGTCGTAGATGCGGGCGAGCTCGGACAGCGCGCCGGCGTCGGCGCCGGAGCGGCCGAGGCGGTCGAGCAGCACCTTCTCCGCGCGGTCGAGCTCGCCGATGGCGATCAGGGCGCGGGCATGGACGCGCGGGCCGCGCTCCGGATCGAGCACGGCGAGGCGTTCGGCCGCGACCACGACTTCGCTCGCGCAGCCGTGCGCCAGCGCGCCGGCGACGACCCGCTCGAGCCTCGCCGGATCGCTGCCGGCGCGTTCGAGCGCGTGCGGCAGGATGTCGCGGCGCCACTCGTCCCTGGTGGCGGTGCGCTTGTGGCCCTTGCCGTCGTAGTAGCTGATCAGGCGCGCGCTCGCCGATGGGTAGCGGCGGCGCCCCGCCGGCAGCAGGGTGAGCGGATTCAACAGTTTGCTGAAGAACGCCATTGCCGACCCCGTTCCATTCCACATCGCCCGCGGATTGCGAGGCGATGGGGCTGCGCGCCAGGCGACAGCCCTATCTATTTCGGTGCGCCACCATCCAGGCCGCCCGTCTCGCGCGGCCGGCGCCTTCGCGGCGCCGCCGGCTCCTCTTCATCACCTCTCGTATATGGCGGAAAGGGGGGGATTCGAACCCCCGATAGGCTTGCACCTATATCGGTTTTCGAAACCGACGCGTTCAGCCGCTCTGCCACCTTTCCGTGCGACGGCGGGCAGAAGTTAACGGTGGCCGGGAGCGCGGCAACCGCATCGTCGACACGTCGAGCCAGCAGCGCAGCCGCGATTCCCAGGCTTTCCCGGGCACTCGGCTGCTCCCCTCCCATCGCACGGGCAGGTCGGGGACGGGTGCGAGTCTGCACGATCGGCGTCGAGCGAGGGTCCTCGCTGTCGCCCAGCTATAACAACCGTCGGCCCGCCGGGCTCTCTCAATACAGGGGCGGATACCCGGCGCCCGCACCGGCGGTACGGCGCGATTCGCGGATCACCACGTTCAGCGCTCCGCTCGGGGTGTAATCGACCAGCGCCTGCCAGCCGTTCGGATTGTTGAGCACCTGGACCTGGTCGAAGCGGGTCGTGCAGGCGCCGCCGAAGGTGACCACGCCGGCCGCCGTGCCGGTCGTCGCGAGGCCGGCGAGGTCCAGGATCAGGGTCGAGGTCCCGCCCAGCGTCAGCGCGCCGCCCGCCGTCGCGAGGTCGAGCTGGTCGTACGAGGTGCCGGCGGTTGCGTAGGCGGCGATGCGCAGGCGCAGCGCCGGCGAGGAGCCGCCGGAGAGATCGGTGGTGCCCGCGTGCAGCGTGCCGCGCGCGCCCGAGGTCGCCGGGCGGATGACGCCGCCCGCCGCGGCCGCAATCCCGCCGGTGGTGCCGATGCCGCCGAGCGTGCCGCCATCCAGCGACACGGCGCTGTCGATGGTCGAGCCGTCGACCAGGAGCTGTCCGGCGCTGACCGTGGTCGTGCCCGAGTACGTGTTGACGGCGCCGAGCGTGAAGACGCCGGCGCCCACCTTGGTCAGGCCGCCGGTGCCGGTGATCGAGCCCGCGTAGGTCGTCGAGGTGCCGGCGCCGCCGGTGGTCAACGTGCCGGCACCGAGCGAGACGACGCCGCTGCCGGCGAGCGAGCCGATGGCCTCGTTCGCGCCGGCGAGGTCGAACGCCGGCGTCGGCACGGTGCAGAACCCGCTGCGGTCCCACGTGACCCGGCCGCCGGCGAGGCTGTACGCGCAGCCGTTCACGGTCTTGCCCTCGAGGCCGACCTGGCTCGCCAGGACCTCGAGTCGCAGCCACCGCCCGAGCGATGGCATCGGCCCCTGGTAGCGTCGCGAATCCGAGCCGTCCGTTCCCCACCCGAGCTCGTTCGCTCCCCAGTAGGCGCGGTGCTCCCAGGTGCTCCCGTCGGTCGCATGCCATTGGAGCAGCACCTCTCGCGGCGGATCGAGCGGATCGATGTACACGTATTGGAACAGGGCCGCGCCGACCGGAACCGTCATCGTCGCCGTGGCGTCGTAGAAGTAGTGCTGATGGGTACCCGGATCGGAGTCCGACTGGTGCGCGAGGGCTCCCGAGAACGGCGTCGGATTGGTCGCGACCCAGGTCCAGGAATCGCTGGTGACGTCCGGCGTGGCGCCCGCGGGCAGCGCATCCTCGACATAGACCGTGTCGACGCCGAGGGGCGTGATGGTGACGGCGCTGGCATCGGGCAGCGCATCGCCGCCGGCGACGCGCAGCGTTCCACCGTTGATCAGCGTCCCTCCGGTGGCGCCGCCCGTGCCCGCGAGGACCTGCACGCCGGAGCCGAGCTTGACCAATCCACCGGTGCCGGTGGTCGCGCCGGCGTACGACGTCGTGCCGCTGCCGGCGAGGGTCAGCGTGCCCGAGCCGAGGTCGACGAGTCCGCCGGTGGCGCCGCCGCCGGCGAGTCCGCCAATGGTCTCGGTGCCGTCGTCGAGATCGAGCGTGGTGCCGGCGACGTTGGCGAAGGTCACCGTGCCGGCATCGGGCAGCGCCGAGCCACCGGCCAGCCGCATCGTTCCCGTCGCGATCGTGGTCCCGCCCGTCCACGCGCCGACGCCGCTCATGATGAGCAGGCCATCGACCGTCATCGCGCCCGAGCCCGCGACCGTCCCGGAGACCGTCAGGCCCGGACCGCCGCCGATGCGGCTGTCGTCGGCGAGCGTGATCGGTCCGCCCCAGCTGCCGGCGGACGTGCAGCGCAACGCTCCGGCCGAGCCCGGCCCGGCGCCATCGAGGCTCAGCGGTTCGGCGACGACGGCGACGCCATGGACCGCCAAGGCGGCGCCGTCGCTGACGGTGGTGCCGGTGCCGACGGCGCCGCACGCGGACGCGTGGCGCGCGCTGACGACACCGTGCTCGATGGCGAGCGCGCCGGTGAAGGAATTGGCGCCGCTGAGCAGCAGCGAGCCGGCGCCGGACTTGGTCAGGTCGGCGGCGCCGCCGATCACCGCCGACGCCGTCAGCGTCGCGGCGGACGCGACGCTCCACGACTGATCCTGGCTCAGCGTCAGCGCGGTGCCGACGTCATTGCTGCCGGCGAGCGCCGAGACGCCGTTGGCGAGCGCGATGGCGCTGCCGCCGAGCGCGAAGCCATCGGCGTCGGCGTTGAACGCCAGGCTGTGGAACGAGGTCCCGGCGGCGAAATCGTTGGTGTTGGTCGTGCGCAGGGTGCCGGCGAACACCAGTTCCTCGTCGGCCACGGGCGCGACGTCGCCGACCCAGTTCGCGACCGTGGTCCACGCGCCGTTCGCGCCCCCTCCGTCCCAGGTCGAACGGCGCTCCTTGGCCAGCGCCGCGATTTCGCCGGCGGCGAGGACGCGGCCGTAGAGCCGGATGTCGTCGTAGGGGCAGTCGGCGCCGGTGCCGATGGTCTTGGTCGTCAGGGACGAGGTGATGCTCGAGTTCGGCCCGACGGTCGTGGTCGCCGCCAGCGGTTCGACCACGCCGTCGCGGTAGAACCTCGTGACGTTGGCGCCGCTATCAAAGGTGATCGCGATGTGCACCCAGCGCCCGAGCGGGAAGTAGGTGTTGGCATCGGCATCGACCCACGCGGCGCTCGCGCCATCGACCGAGAAGGCCACCACCCGGTCCGCGTTCCCCGCTTCATCGACGATCTGGGCGTACCAGCCGTTGGAATCCCACTGGTCGGTGCTCTTGGCCCAGACCACCTCGTGGTTGACGGACGACCAGTCGCTCGTGCGCTTGACCCAGAACGCCAGGCTGAGGTTGGTCGGCTGCAGATCGATCGACGTGCCGACGTCGATCGGCGCTTCGACGCCGTCGAAGGCGAGCGCGCCATCGATGCGGCCGGAGGTCGGCATCCAGGTCGGCGATCCGGCGACGATCGTGCCGTCGTGGCCGTTGCCGGTCGCGTCGGCGACGACGACGCCGGCGGTCTCGTCCAGGCGCCAATGGGCGATCAGGTCATCGACGACGATGTCGATGCCGTCCTTGGTGTACTGGGCGCGCGCGCTGCGGCCGCCGGAGTTCTCGACGCGCACGTGCCGGAACAGCCCGCTGCGCACGTCGGGCGGCGCGTAGCTGATCGCGCCGACCGCCGTGCCCGAGCCGACCACGCCGGCGAGATCGACGACCAGCGTCGCGTCGCCGGACAGGACCAGCCCGTCGCCGAGCGCCAGGCGGTCGTAGTTGGTCCCGGGCAAGGTGAAGTCGACGACGCGCACGCGGATGGTCGGGTCCGCGCTGCCCGCCACGGTGGTCGAGGCGGCATTCAACGTCCCCTTCGCGCCGGCCGTGCCCGGCCGCACCTCGCCGCCGGCCACGACGATGTCGCCGACGGTGCCGGTGCCACCGAGCGTGCCGCCGGTGACGGTCACATCGCCGATCGTGCCGCTGCCGGTGACCTGCAGCGTGCCGGCGCCGAGCGTGGTGGCGCCGAGGTAGCCGTTGACGGCGGTCAGGGTCGCCGTGCCGGCGCCGCTCTTGGCCAGGCCGCCCGCGCCGCCGACCGCCGCGGTGAGCTGGACGGAACCGGCGCCATCGAGCGCGAGCAGCTTGCCGCCGTTGGCCAGCGCGGCGCCGACCGTCAGCGTCGCACCGCTCGCGGCGGTGAACGCCTGGTGCTCGGCGAGCGTGGCGGCGATCGACACGGTGCCGGCGCCATCCTCCGCCGCGACGCCGGCGCTCACCGTCAGCGCGTTGCCGCCCAGCGTGAAGCCGGGATCGGCGAAGGTGATCGAGCGGAAGTTCGTGCCGGCGGTGAAGTCGTTGTTCGGCGCCAGCCGCGTCGCGCCGGCGAACACCAGGTCGTCGCCCGCGTTGGGCGCGACGTCGCCGACCCAGTTGGCGGCGGTGGTCCAGTTGTTGTCGGCGCCGCCACCGTCCCAGGTGCGCGTCGACCGCCCGGTGGCCAGCGCCGCGATCGCGGCCGCGCCGAGGGTATCGCCGTAGATGCGGATGTCGTCGAGCGCGCCGCCGATGTTCACGCCGATGGTCTTCACGTCGCCGGTGCCGGTGATCGTGCTCGGCGAGGTGCCGTCGGTGTGCGTCGCCTGCGCCACGCCGTCGCGATACATCGTCCACGACGGCGTCGCCGGATCGAAGGTGCAGGCGACGTGCACCCACTGGTAGCGCGGGAAGAAGGTGTCGACCGACCCGTTGACCAGGATGCGGGTGTCGTCATCGACGACCAGCGCCAGCGCCCACGATGCGTTCGCCGGCACCTCGACGTACCAGCCGTCGCCGGTCGGCGTGCCCTTCGCCCACACCGCGACCCGCGAGCCGCCCGCCCACGTCGCGTCGTCGCGGCGGATCCAGAACGCCACCGTCAGCTCGCTCGGCTGGAGCGCGGTGCTGGCGCTGATCGAGGCCATGGTGACGGCGTTGGAGCCGGACAGCGCGCCATCGATGCGGCCGCCGTAGGGCTGCCACGCGCCGCCGGTGCGCGTCGCGTGGTGGTGGTTGCCGCTGCTGTCGGAGACGAAGGTGCCGGCGTCGCCGTCGGACTTGTACCAGGCGATCAGCCCCGCGGCGGATGCGGCCGGAGCGACCACCACGTCGATCGACGTCGCGTTGTAGACCACCGTCGCGGTGTAGCTGCCGGCATTGATCACGCTGACCGTGCTGAAGCGCCCGCTGCAGGAGGCGAAGGTGATGACGCCGCTGGCGATGCCGGCCGCCGCGACGCCGGTCAGGTCGATCTCCAGCGTCGCCGTGCCGGCGATGGTCAACGCGTTCGCGCCCAGCGCGAGGCGGTCGTAGCTGGTGCCGGGGGTCGCGTAGGCCGCGACGCGCGACCGCACGGTCGCGCCGCTCGCCAGCGAGGTCGCGCCGCCGGTGAGGATGCCGCGCGCCGCCGACGTGCCGGGACGGATCGCGCCGCCGCTCGCGCTGATCGCGCCGACCGTGCCCGTGCCGCCGAGCGTGCCGCCGCTGACCGCGATCGCGCCCGCGACGCTCCCGCTGACCTGCAGCGTCCCCGCCGCGACCTCGCTGGTGCCGGTGAGCGTGCTCGCGCCGCTGAGCGTCAGCGTGCCGGCGCCGGCCTTGGTCAACCCGCCGGTGCCGCTGATCACGCCGCTGAACGCGGTCGACGTGCCGTCGCCGCCGCAGGTCAGGCGCGCCGCGCCGAGCAGCACGGCGCCGGCGCCGGAGAGCGAGCCGACGGTCTGGTCGTTGCCGGCGAGGTCGCCAGCTCCGTCGGGACCGATCTGCAGCCGGGTCGCCGGCCACGCGCCGGCGCCCCCGGTCGCCAGCGTGCCGCGCTCGATCACGGTCGGCCCGCTCCAGGTGCCCGGGCCGGACAGCGTGACGCGACTGGTCCCGGTCTTGGCTACCACCCGGTCGCCGCTGACCGCGCCGAGCACGACCAGGTCCTGGCCGGCGCCGCCGCTGGCGGTCGTGCCGCCGAATGCGATCGCGCTGCTCAGGCAGCTCGACGGCACGACGTAGCCGATGTCCAAGGCTCCCGCCGAGTTGGCGGCGTCATCCCACAGCAGGGTCATGACGTTGCCGAAGACGCCCTCCTCGTACTGCACGCGCATGCGGTAGGTGCCCGAAGGGATGTCGGCGTGGACGGTCCGCGTGGTGTCGCCCTGGCCGCCGCCGCCGGAAACCCAACCGTTGTTGCCCCATTCGCCGCCGTCGACCACGCCGTCGGAATCGATGTCGAGCCAGACCCGGCTGTAGTCGTCCGAGTTGGTCATCAGATCGGTGCCGGCGGTCGGTACGGTCAACCACCCGTCCCATTGCACCGAGAAATACTCCCAGCCGTTGCCGCCGCCGCCGTCGGTGATGCCGAACCGCCGACGTTCGACGTCCGTCCCGAAGCTGACGCTCCGGAAATGCAGGAGCGGATCGAAGCGCGTCCCGCCGACGCTGCGGGTGTCGCGCCAGTCATTCTCCACGACGTGGCGCAGATGCTGTGGGAAGTAGCTGCCGACCAGGCCTCGTGCAGCGGCCCCGACCACGTCCGCCGTCAGGACGCGCGCCGCGCCATGGGCGTCGATGCGTCCGCCGCGGGTGCCGCAGGCGATGTCGCGTCCGAAGCCGCCGCCGATCTCCAGCGCCGGCCCCTCGAGGGTCACGGCGCCGACCGCGTCGCCCAGCGGGCCCGCGATGTCGGCGACGACGTCGCCGACGGTGCGCACGACGCCGGCGCCGCTGACGATGCTGGCACCGCTGAACGCGCTCGCGCCGGAGAGGATCGCGGTGCCCATGCTGTCGATCGTCAGGTCGTGGGCGCCGGCGAACGTCCCGGACAGCGTCGCGGTCGCGCCGCTGGAGACGCCGACTGTGCTGTCGCCGGTCAGCGTCGTCGCGCCCGTCCAGCCGCCGCTGGTCAGGATGCGCAGGGCACCCTTGCCGCTCGGACCATCGCCGTCGATGCTCAGCGGTTCACCGGGGACGACCACGTCGCTGACCTCGAGCACCGCATCGTCGCAGACCACCGTGCCCGATGCGGTGTCGCCGAGCGCGGTCGCGTTGCTCGCGCGCAAGGCTCCCTCGGCGACGGTGACGACGCCGGTGTAGAGACCGCTGCCGCGTATATCGTAGGTGCCGGGGCCGGTCTTGGTGAAGCCGGCGGAGCCGTAGAAAGCGGAGCCGGGCCACAGGTAGGCCAAGCCCCAATCCGCGGTGTGGTTGATCATCCCTTCGATGGCGCCGAAATTCATCGCCGCCGAGTGGAAGGAATTGCCGTCGAATCGCAGTTCGCCGAGGACGGTGACGATCATGCCCTGGTTGATGCCGCCCTGATGGCTGACGCGCAGGTTCCTGACGCTGTGGTTCTGACCGACCATCGAGACGAAGTGCCCATTGGCGATGTAGGCGTCGTCAGCGGCACCGGGCCAGAGCACGCCGCGATCCCAGGTCGTCGCCGCCGCCCACGCCTCCCAGGACCTGACGGCGGTGAACAGCGTCGCGCTGCTCTCCTGCACCAGGCCATTGGTGGTGTCGTATCGGCCCGGCGTCGAGGTCGCCTCCGTGACCGTCGACCAGCGCACCGCCGCGCCGTTGGCGATGCCGGTGAGGAACAGGCGACCGAACGGCGCGGCGGCGCCGCGGACGAGCTCGAGGACGCCGCCCCCCGGTCGGCTCCAGCCGCTGGCGGTCAGGCTGGCGATCCCGACCCCGGCGGAGGTGGTGGTGATGCTGCTGTCGCCCGCGCCGATGGTCAGGACGCCGAAGCTCTCGCTGCGCGACGCCGTGGCGGGCGCGAGGATGCGCATGCTGCCGCCCGTGAGCGTGATCGGCACGGCATTGCCGATGCGGTCGATGTCCAACGTACCCTGGTCGTTGATCAGCAGTTCACCGCCCTCGTCGATGGTGATCGCGCTGGTGCCCTGGATGCCGGCGAAGTCGCCATCGATCTCGAGCGTGCCGCCCTCGATGGTGGTGGTGCCGCTGTAGTCGGTACCACCGGTGAAGCGCAGCGTGCCGGTGCCGCGCAGCACCAGCGCGCCGGTGCCGGTGACCGCATCCGGCGAATTGGCCGCGAAGATCACCGGGCTGGTGGATTCGTTGTTCACCTCCGCCGAGCCGACGAGCGTGACCTTGCCGGCGGTGGTCGGGTAGCTGCCGCTGGGCGAGTACAGCGCGCCGACGCCGCCGTCGCCCGCGCCGGTCAGGGTCAGCGCCTCGCCGCCGAGGTTGAACGCGCCGGCGAACTGCAGCGTCGCGCCATCGGCGACGACCGTGCCCAGCGCATCGCTGCCCAGCGCGTCGAAATGGCCGACGACGAGGCGCCCGTCGCTGATCGACGTCAGGCCGGTGTAGGTGTTCGCCCCGCTGAAGGCCTGGATGCCGCCGCCCGTCTTGGTCAGCGCGCCGGCGCCGGAGATCACGCCGCTGAAGGTCGCGTCGCCACCGTCGGCGCCGACCGACAACGTCGTGCCCGCGACCACGACCGAGCCCGCGCCGGAGAGCGCTCCGACGGTCTGGGCGAAGCCGTTGCACGAGAACGTGCCGCTCGCCGCGACGCTCAGCGGCTGGGCCGGGACCGAGCCGGCGAGGCCGGCGTGCAACGTCCCCAACGCGGCGACGCTCGTCCCGCCCTCATACGTGTCGATGGCGCCGAGCGTGGTCACGGCGGGGCCGCGGACGGTGACGGAGCCGGCCCCGGAGATCACCCCCGACGCGGTCAGCGCATGCCCGCTGCCGGGCGTGTCGAAGAAGAATCCGTTGAGGATGGCGCTGTCCGCGCCATTGGGCGAGAAGGTGATGTCGACAGTGCCGCGCAGGCGCAGCACCATCCACTCGCCATCCTCGATGTCGGTCACGCGCTCGTTGCACACCTGCACCCCTGTAGCCACATCGACCACCACCACCTGCTGATCCCGGCCGATCCTGTCGTAGTCGAGCAGGTAGAGCGCCACCTGGTGCTGCAGCCCGTCGGTGAAGGCCATGCGGACGGTGAACGAGGTCGGCGCATCGCGGTACCACACCTGCGCGACGCGATCGGTGGTGGCGACCTTCTCCAGCGGGCGGTCGTCGCCGGCCGGGACCGCGCCGTAATCGTAGAGCCAATGGTCGATGGGCGTGACCGTCACGTACGCCGGATAGCTGCTCGCTTCCCCGATCACGTGGTGCCCGTCGGCGCCGTAGATGCCCTTCCACCTGCCGGGATCGCGCACCGTGTAGCGGCGCACCAGCCCCGAACCCGCGCCGAGCGCCAGCGTGCCGGTCGCGGCGACCGGCGCCGCGACCGTGCGCGCGGCGCCGACGGCGTGGATGGTCGCATCGACGGCGGTGACCGCTCGGCTGAACGTGGCGGCGCCGACGGCGAGCGTCGCGTCGCTGACGCTGACCGCGCCGGCGTTGTTGCCGAAGGCTCCGTCGGTCGACGCCTGCACCGCCGCGCCGGCGCGAAGCTCGCAATCCTCGGCGCTCGTGCCGCCGGTGTAGGTGTTGACGGCGTTGAGCACCACCGCGCCGCTGCCATCGGCGTGCAGACCGCCGCCGCCCGAGATCACGCCGTCGATGGTCAGGACGCCGTCGGCGCTCGCGCCGAGCAGATGACCACCGTTGGCGATGGCGCCGCCGAGCGTCAACCGGCTGTGGCTGCCCGCGGAGAGCGTCTGCGCGCGCGTCAGGGTGATCGGCAGGTTGACGTTGTTCGCGCCGGCGTCGTTGCTGATGCCGCCGGCGAGCGTGAGGGCGTTGCCGCCGACGACGAATCCGCTGCTGCGCAGGGTGATCGCGCGGAAGGCGGTGCCGCCGGCGAAGTCGTTGTTCGGCGTCAGGCGCGTCGTGCCGGTGAAGACCAGCCGATCGCCGGCGATCGGCACGACGTCGCCGACCCAGTTGAGCGCCGTCGTCCAGTTGTCGTCGCCGCCGCCGCCGTCCCACACCGCCGCGCCTTCCGCGGCGAGCGCGGCCGCGGCGCCGGCGGGCGGCGCCGAGTAGATGCGCATGAGATCGAGCGTTGCGGTGGTCGGGCCGATGATCTTCTGCGCCGACGACGATCCGGTTATCGCGTCTGGGGTATTGAGCTGCGTGGCGTTCTGCTGCTCGCCGTTGCGCCAGATCGAGTAGCCGTTGGTGGCCGAGTCGAACTCGAACCACAGGTGGACCCACTGCCCCGACGGGTAGAACGCATCCGGATCGCCCAGGACGGCGAATCGGTTGATGCCGTCGACCAGCATCGCCGCCGCCACATTGGCGCCGTTGTCGTCATAGCATTCGATGTACCATCCCGGCCCCGAGAAGACGTTCTTGGCGAACGCGAAAATCTGATGCTGGCCGCGCCAGGTCCCGGTGCGCTTGACCCACAGCGAGACGCCGATGTGCGCTGGCTGCAGCGCCGCCGACTCGGGCAAGGCGATGACGCCCACGCCGTCGCCGCGCACGCAGCCCCCGGTCCAGCCCTCGCCGGGCAGCCAGGTGAATCCGCTGGTGAAGCTGCCGTGCAGCCCGTTGCCGCTGCCGTCGACGACCGTGGTGCCGCTGGTCGCGTCGAAATGGTACTCGGCGACCGGGCTACACGGGATCGCCGCCGACGCCGACGCGACGAGGCACCACCCGATGATCGACGCGAAGGCGCGCGATCGCCGTGACGACTGCGGATGCAGGCGGTGCTGGATCATCCCAAATCCCGACGGCGAGGCCGTCTGAGCAGGAAAGGTACCCCATCCGCGATGCCGGCGCGCGACCGCGGCGGATGCTGCCCCGGATGCGTTGCAGGCGGTGCGGATCAGCCGACCAGTGCGTCGCGCATCACCATGAGCCGGCGTGCGACATCGCGCTTGGCGCAGCGTTTCGCTACGTCCTCGAGCGCCTCGCGCAGCGGCGTCTTGTAGTCCGGCGGGCAGTCCGGCAGCGCATCCAGCAGCGGCAGCTCGAGGACGTCCCAGGCGCCGGCGACGGTCTCCGGAGCCGACAGGTCGCGCAACTGGCGCAGGACCGCCAGGGAGGCGATGCAGCGGGCGGCGCCGTTGGCCTCGAGCGCGCGCCGCATCAGGCCCTTCACGGCGACGTCCGCGCGGCGCTGGCGGGCTGCCATGGCGATCAGCGCTGCGATCACGCCGAGCACGACCAGCAGGATGACGAACTTGGCCATGCGGGCGACGATGCCGGGGGCTACCGACGGCGAAAGCGCGCTCCTGACCTACTTCGGCACCGCGATCCACATCTGGCGGCGGCCCCAGCGGCGCGCGGTGCGGTGGTCGGCGAAACGCAGGTCGAGATGCACGACTCCCGCCCGGGCGCTCTGGCGCATCGCCCCGCCGGTGTCGTCGACGACGGCGTGGCCGTACCCGGGCACGTCGAGCACCTGGCCGGGCTTGATGGTCTTGGGATCGCTGGCGATGCCGAACGGATGCGTGCGCACGTCGCGCCCGGTCGAGGTGATGTTGTCGGCCGACCCTTCGCAGCAGATCGCGCACGGGCAGTAGCCGGTGGTCAGCACCTGGACCCAGCGCTTCCCGGGCGGCGGTGGCGTGACCGGTTTCGGCAGTTCGAGCACGGTGATGGTGAGCAGCTGGTAACGGTCGCCGCCGAGGACGTAGCCGATGCCGACGCCCGCCAGCGCCGCGAGCGCGGCGAGGCGTACGCCTCCCCAGCCGCTGCCGCGCCGGCGCCAGGTCGTCCGCAGGAAGCGCCAGCACCACGTCACGGTCGCGGTGATCGCCGCGGCGATGGCGGCGATGACGCGGCCGAGACGGTCGCTCCAGGTCATGCGCTGGCGAGCCATATCGCCAGCATGCGCGCCGCGGTCCTGGACGCGACAACCTGAGCCTGGCTCGGCTTGTTCGGGGCGGGTGCGCTCTACGGTGGGCCGCCCGATGCGACGGCTGCGCGATCTGTACGTCGAGGACGAGCGCACGCGCGCCTTGGCCGGCGCGCTGGCCGACGACCGCGAACTGGTGCTCGGCACGTGCCTCGGAGGCCTGCCGTCGGTGCTGGTCGCCGCCGCGGCGACCGTGCTCGCCGGTCGCTGGCCGCGCCTGGTCGTGCACAGCGAGCCCAACGGCTTCGTCGACGATCTCGAGGAGCTCGGCGTGATCGCCGCCGCGCTGCCGGAGCTCGACCAGTTCGCCGAGAGCGCCGAGGAGGGCGTCACCGGCATCGCGGTCGCCGACCGCAGCGGCCACAACCGCCGCGTCGCCGCGCTCGAGGCCTACGCCAAGGGCGCGCTGCTGGTCGCCAGCCCGCGCTCGGCCGAGCAGCCGGTGCCCGACCTCGCCGAGGTCGCCAAGGCCAGCGTCATCGTCAAGCCCGGCCAGGAGCACGATCTGCACGCGTTGGTCGATGTGCTGGTCGACGCCGGCTACAAGGTCACGCAGGTGGTCGAGGGCCGCGGCGAGCTGGCGGTGCGCGGCGGCATCCTCGACATCTACCCGTGGATCGGCTCGGACCCCCTGCGCATCGAGTTCTTCGGCGACCAGATCGAGTCGATCCGCCGGTTCGACTCCTTTACGCAGGAATCGATCGCGAAAGCCGACGAGGCGGTGCTCGCCAGCGCCAGCAGCGGCCTGGTCGCCAAATCGCTGTGGCAGCAGCTGCCTCCGGGCGCGGTGCTGGTGGTCGGCGACCTGGCGCTGCGCGGCCGGCTGAAGAAGGACCACGGCCGGCGCGAGGTGCGCATCGCGCGCCAGAGCGAAGGCGTCGACGGCGCGTCGTCGGCGGTCGAGCGTCTGCGCGGCGACCTCAAGCGCGGACTGTCGGAACTGAAACTCATCACCGCCGAAGGCCGCGCGCTGCTGTACGCGCGCAACGAGGAGGCGAAGCGCGAGCTCGAGGCGCATTGCGGCGACCACGGCGTGCAGGCCGAGGTGCGCATCGGCCGCATCGGCGCCGGCTTTCGCGATCTCGAGACCGGGTTGGCGGTCGCGCACGACTTCGAGCTCGCCGAGCGCCAGCCGGTCAAGCGGCGCGGCGCGCGCATCGCCGGCGGCTCGCCGCTGTCGTCGCTGACCGATCTGCGGCGAAACGACCACGTCGTCCACCTGCGCCACGGCATCGGCATCTTCCGCGGCATGCAGACGCTCGAGAAGGGCGGCTTCCTCGAGGACCACCTCGTCCTCGAGTTCGCCGAGGGCTCGAAGCTGTACGTGCCGGTCGAGACCATCGACCTGGTGCAGAAGTACGTCGGCGCCGGCGCCGGCACGCCCGAGCTGTCCAAGATCGGCGGCGCCGCCTGGGCGAAGAAGCGCGCCAAGGCCGAGAAGGCCGTCCAGGACATGGCCGGCGAGCTGCTGCTGCAGCAGGCGCGCCGCGTCGCCGCCGGCGGCCTGGTCTTCACCGCCGACGGCCCCGACGTGCGCAAGTTCGAGACCGCGTTCCCGTTCGAGGAGACCGAGGACCAGCTCGCCGCGGCGCGCGAGATCAAGGCCGACATGGAACGGCCGGTGGCGATGGACCGCCTGCTCTGCGGCGACGTCGGCTTCGGCAAGACCGAGGTCGCGATGCGCGCCGCGTTCAAGGCGATCGCCGCCGGCTACCAAGTGGCGGTGCTGGCGCCGACCACGCTGCTCGCCGAGCAGCATCTCGAATCCTTCACCGAGCGCTTCGCCGGGACGGGCACGGAACTGGCGGGGCTCAACCGCTTCCGCACCGCCGCCGAGAAGGCCAAGGTGCTCGAACGCGCCGCCTCCGGCGACGTCGACCTGCTGATCGGCACGCACGCGCTGCTGACCGACAAGCTGCGCTTCAAGAACCTCGGCCTGCTGATCGTCGACGAGGAGCACCGCTTCGGCGTGAAGCAGAAGGAGCGCCTGAAGGCGGTGCGCCAGGGCGGCGCGGATGGCCATGGCCACAGCGTCGATGTGCTGTCGCTCTCGGCGACGCCGATCCCGCGCACGCTTCATTTCTCGCTGCTCGGGCTGCGCGACATCAGCGTGCTGGCCGAGGCGCCGGCCGCGCGCCTCGCGATCGAGACCCGCGTCAGCCCGTGGGACGACCGGGCGATCCAGGGCGCGATCGAGCGCGAGCTCGAACGCGGCGGCCAGGTGTTCTTCGTGCACAGCCGCGTCCAGGACATCGACACCATCGCCGCGAAGATCGCGCACCTCGCGCCGCGCATGAAGCTCGACGTGGTGCACGGCCAGATGGATGAAGGCGACATCGCCCGCGCGATGGAGGCCTACAAGCGCGGCGAGACGCAGTGCCTGGTGACCACCAGCATCATCGAATCGGGCATCGACATCCCGAACGCCAACACGCTGTTCGTCAACAACGCGCACGCGTTCGGCCTCGCCGAGCTGCACCAGATCCGCAGCCGCATCGGCCGGTTCTCGCGCCAGGCGTACGCCTACTTCCTGACGCCGGCGAACCGCGACATCGGCCAGGAGGCGCGCGAGCGCCTGGACGCGATCCAGGAATACGCCGAGCTGGGCGCGGGCTTCAAGCTGGCGATGCGCGATCTCGAGCTGCGCGGCGCCGGCAACCTGCTCGGCGGCGAGCAGAGCGGCCACATCGACGCGATCGGATACGAGCTCTACACCAAGCTGCTCTCCGAGAGCGTGCGTCGGATCCAGGCCGGCGCGGCCGCGGCGGCGGCGACCCAGGACGCGGCGACGGCGACGCTGACCAAGCCGGGCGCGAAGAGCGAGGAGAAGACGGCGCGCGCGAGCACGCTCGGCCTGGCGGTCGACGCGTACATCCCGGACAGCTACCTCGAAACCCCCGCGCTGAAGTTCGAGTTGCACAAGAACCTCGACGCCTGCCGGCGGCTGTCCGATGTCGCCGCGCTGGCGCACAGCGCGCGCGACCGCTTCGGCGCGCTGGTCGACCCCGTCGTGCGGCTCTTCCAGCTCAAGGCGATCAAGCTGGTCTCCACCGAGCTCGGGATCGTGCGCATCGATGCCCAGAACCGGCAGATCCGGCTGCACCTCTCCGGCGCGCTGCCCGGCCAGCTGGCGAAGGTCGCCCTGCCCGACCTGGTCCACATCCAGCTCGACGGGTCAGTGCTGGTGCTGTTCGTGAAGACGGCCTTCGACCAGGACGGGCTGCTGAAGTTCCTCTGCCGGCTGCTCAGCCTGGATCTGGCGTTCCTCGGGCGTGGGTTCTGAACCGAGCAGCACTTACGGCACCAGGCCGGGTCTCGGGGTGGGTGGGGGCGTCGGCAGTCGCGATCAGTTCCGGCTTGCGAGCCAACTCGCCCTTGTACAGTCTCCGCCCCCACCGGTCTGTGCACGGAGCCCTATGATTCGCGTCGAAGCCCGTAATGGCGAGCCCCTCGAGAAGACCCTCCGCCGCTTCAAGAAGCGCTGTGAGAAGGAAGGTCTGACCAAGGACATCAAGAAGAACCTCTACTACGACAAGCCCAGCGAGCGCCGCCGCCGCGAGCTGCGCAAGCTCGAGAAGCGCATCATCCAGGAGCGCCTGGAAGCCAAGTCGGGCATCACCAACGCGTGAGGCCGAACGGCGCGGCCTCCGGCTGCGCTCCATGACGATCGTCGAGGGCAGGGTCAGACCCTGCCCTCGTTCATTTTCCAGATAGCCCATGCCACCACCGAGCTGGCTGATCGAACTACCGACCTGCCCGTCGACCAACGACTGGGCGCTCGCGCATCTCGGCGCGCTCGCCCACGGGGCGTGCGTCTGGACGCGACGGCAGACCGCCGGGCGTGGGCGCAACGGCGCCCGCTGGGAGGCGCCGCCCGGGGTGCTTACCGCGAGCTTCGTGCTCGACCTCGCCGACGCGCTCGACGCGACGCGGCTCTCGCTGGCGGTGGGGCTCGCGATCTGTCACGCGGTCGATGATCTCAGCCCCGGGCTCGACGTCGGGCTGAAGTGGCCGAACGACTGCGTCATCGCTGGTCGGAAATTCGCCGGCGTGCTGTGCGAACGACCGGCGCAGCGGAACCGCGTCGTCGTCGGCATCGGACTCAACCTGGATCCGCATTGGGAACAGGATCGCGACAGCCTGCCGCTGGTGATGGGCGCCTGCCCGCCGATCGGTCTCGCCGAAGCGGCGCCGCAGAGGCCCGCGCCCGAGGCGCTCGCGATGATCGTCGCGTTGAGGCGCTACCTCGTCGAAGCGTGCGGCGTGCTCGCCGCCGACGCGTGGGCGACGTTGACGCCGGCGCTGGCGGCGCGCGATTGGCTGCGCGGCCGGACGCTGGCCGTCGAGAGCGGCGGTCGGCGCGTGCATGGCATCGCCGCCGGCATCGACGCCGACGGGCGCCTCCTGATCGACGGAGCCGACGGACGGTGCGCGCTGTCGAGCGCGCACGTCGTGGCCGTGGATGAACCTACCATCCCGCGCTGATCCACGTGATCGCGTCGCGCCATCGCTGCCGATCCGTGCCGGGAGGCGTGCGCACGACGCTGCGGCTGTGCCCGTCGGCGTAGAGGACGTTGACCGCGCCGCGATGGCGCGAGTCGTCGACGGCGCTCGGCAGCAGATCGCCCCACTGGCCCATGCCGGTCTCGCCCGCTTCCGCATCCGCGAACAACGCGAACGAGGATTCATCCCAGGCTGAACCGAATTGGTAGTGCCGCTGCCGGCCGCCGTCATCCAACTGGCTGTTCATCTTGAAGCTCTTGGGCGTCGCGTTGGTGAAGTACCTGGGCCCCTTCCAGCGGAAGCCGGCGCACTGGAAGATCGTCATGCGCGAGCGCACGTTGCGCGCGCCCAGGTAGGGCGGCAACCGATGGAACCACGCCGGGCTGGTCTGCGGGTTGTCGTCGCCGAAGTTGCGGTCCGCCGGCAGCAGATCGTCGTGATCGCTGCCGTACTGGATCAGCACCGCCCCGAGCTGGCGCAGGTTGTTGCCGCACGCGGTGCGCAATGCGAGCCGACGCACGGCGAGGCCCGCAGGCAGCAGCAGGGCGACCAGCACCGCGACGATGGCGATGACGATCAGGAGCTCGAGCAGCGAGAATGCGCGTTTGGGATGGGGGCGATGGTTGATCACGCCCTACATACCGCGGATGACGCGGAACCGGAACGTTCGGCGCACTCGCGGCGATCGGCGGAAAACGAAGAAGCATCGCACGCTGACGACCGCGTCGTCCGCGACGATCAGGCGAAGTGGCTGAACGCCTTGTTGGCCTCGGCCATGCGGTGCGTGTTCTCACGCTTCTGGATCGTCGAGCCGGTCTTGTTGTAGCAGTCCATCAGCTCCTGGGCGAGCTTCTCGGCGCAAGGACGGCCCTTGCGCGTGCGCACCGCCTCGAGGATCCAGCGGATGGCGAGCGTCTGCTGGCGCTTCTTGTTCACCTCGATCGGCACCTGGTAGTTGGCGCCGCCGATGCGCTTCGAGCGCACTTCGACCAGCGGCTTGGCGTTCGACAGCGCCTGCTCGAACACCGGCAGCGGATCCTGCTTCAGCTTGTTCGCGATCTGCTCCATCGCGCCGTAGAAGAGGTTCTCGGCGATCGCCTTCTCACCGTCGTACATCAGGCAGTTGATGAACTTGGCGACGAGCAGGTTGCCGTAGCGCGCGTCGGGCTTGAGGCCGAGACCGACCCAGTTGGTCGGCGCGGGACCCTTGACCTCGCCGCTCTCGGCGATGGTGATCGAGCCGTCGGCATTGACCTGGATCGGCGTGGTGGCGACGTCCGCGGGATTCGCGTCGTCGGGCTTGCCGGGGCCGTCGCGACGGTCGCCGCGCGGGCCGCCTTCACCGCGGGGACCGCCTTCGCCGCGCGGACCGCCACGGCGTTCATCGCCGCGATTGGGAGTGTCGTTAGGAGCCATGATTCCTCATTTCCCTGAGCCCGGCCATGCGGCCGGAGGTACTGCGGCGCCCGGGGCGCCGTCGGGTACGTCGGTGGATTACTTCTTCTTGGGGCGCTTGGCGCCGTACTGCGAACGCGACTGCATGCGGCCCTGGACGGCCTGGCAGTCGAGCTTGCCGCGGATCACGTGGTAGCGGACGCCGGGCAGATCCTTGACGCGACCGCCGCGGATGAGCACCAGCGAATGCTCCTGCAGATTGTGCTTCTCGCCACCGATGTAGGCGGTGATCTCCTTGCCGTTCGAGAGACGGACGCGCGCGATCTTGCGCAGCGCCGAATTCGGCTTCTTCGGAGTCATCGTCTTGACCTGGAGACAGACGCCGCGCTTGAAGGGATTCGACTCGAGCTGCGGGCTCTTCGACTTGACGCGCTTATCCTCGCGGCCCTTCTTGATCAGCTGATTAATCGTTGGCACTGACTGACTCCTGAATCGGGGCGGAGACCGTAGCAAGCTCGGCCGGGATGACAACCGGGGCGCCCAACTTCTCCATCTGGATCGACTTGTAGATCGAGAAGCCCGTCCCGCAGGGGATCAGGTGCCCGAGGATGACGTTCTCCTTCAGGCCCTGGAGGGTGTCCTTGCGTCCGGCCAGCGCGGCCTCGGCGAGCACCTTGGTGGTCTCCTGGAAGGAGGCCGCCGAGATGAACGACTCGGACTGCAGGGCGGCGCGGGTGATGCCCATCAGGCGCGGTTCGAAGGTCGCCGGCTTCTTGCCGTCGGCCAGCGAGCGCTGGTTCTCCTCGCGGATGCGGATCTTGTCGATGATCAGCCCCGGCAGGTACGGCAGATCGCCCGGATCGACCAGCTCGATCTTCCGCAGCATCTGACGGATGATGATCTCGATGTGCTTGTCATCGATGCGCACGTTCTGGGCGCGGTACACGGCCTGGATCTCGGCCAGCAGGTAGTCCTGCAGGGCTTCTTCACCGCAGACGCGCAGCAGATCCTTGGGCACGAGCACGCCGTCGACCAGGGCATCGCCCGCCTTGACGCGGTCGCCCTTGTGCACGCGGTAGTGCTTGCCCTGCGGGATCGAATGCTCGACCTCGGTACCCGAGTCGCCCTTGATGACGATCGTGCGCTTGCCGCGCTTACGCTCGCCGAAGTCGGTGATGCCGTCGATCTCGGCCATCACCGCCGGGTCCTTCGGCGGACGCGCCTCGAACAGCTCGGTGACGCGCGGCAGACCGCCGGTGATGTCGTGCGTTCCGGCGATCTCGCGCGGCGTCGACGCCAGCAGCGTACCACCGGTGATCTCCTGGCCTTCGACCACGCGCAGCGTGGCCTTCTCCGGGATCGGGTAGTGCGCGATCGGCTTGCCGTCCTTGCCCTCGAGCACGACCTGCGGGTGCAGGTCGCCTTTGCCTTCGAGGATCACGCGATTGACGATGCCGGTCGCCGGATCGCGCTCCTCGCGCATCGTCACCTCGGGGATGACGTGCTCGAAGCGCACCGTGCCGCCGAGCTCGGAGAGGATCGGGATGCTCGACGCTTCCCACTCCGCCAGCAGCTGGCCCTTGTCGATCGTGGCGCCGTTCTTGACCTGCAGGAACGAGCCGACCGGGACCTTGAAGCGGTCGATCGCGCGGCCGTTCTTGTCGTTGATGACCATCTCGCCGTTGCGGTTCAGCACGACGATCTGGCCGCTCGAGTTCTCGACCGTGCGCAGGTTCTCGTACACCAGCACGCCGCCCTTGCGGGACTTGTAGTTGGTCTCTTCCGTCTTCACGCCGGCCACGCCGCCGATGTGGAAGGTACGCATGGTCAGCTGCGTGCCCGGTTCGCCGATCGACTGCGCGGCGATGATGCCGACCGCGACGCCGAGCTCGACCATCAGGCCGCGGCTCAGATCCATGCCGTAGCACTTCTGGCAGATGCCGGACTTCGACTCGCAGGTCAGCGGCGAGCGCACGCGGATCTTCTCGAAGCCCATCGCCTCGACGGCCTTGGCCTTCTCGCGCGAGATGATCTCGTTCTCCTGGACGATCACCTCGTCGGTGACGATGTCGACGATGGTGTCGCGGGCGGTACGGCCCGTGATGCCCTCGGTCAGCGTCACCTTGATGATGTCGCCTTCGTAGACGACCGACTTGGTGATGCCGCCGACCGTGCCGCAGTCGTTCTGGGCGATGATCACGTCCTGGCCGACGTCGACCAGCTTGCGCGTCAGGTAGCCCGAGTCCGCGGTCTTGAGCGCGGTGTCGGCCAAGCCCTTACGAGCGCCGTGGGTCGAGGTGAAGTACTCGAGGACCTTCAGGCCCTCGCGGAAGTTCGCGCGGATCGGGGTCTCGATGATCTCGCCGTTGGGCTTGGCCATCAGGCCGCGCATGCCGGCGAGCTGGCGCACCTGCGCCTCGGAACCGCGCGCCTTCGACGTCGCCATCGTGTACACCGGATTGATGTAATCCGGGCCGAAGCGGTGGTCGTTCTTGAGCGCCTCCATCAGCGCCTTCGACAGCTCCTCGGACGCGTGCGTCCAGGCCTCGATGACGTTGCGGTGCTTCTCCGACGCGGTGATGAGACCGCGCTGGTAGGCCTTGTGGTACTTGGCCGCGCGCTTGTCGGCCTCGGCGATGATCGTCGCCTTGCTCTCGGGAACGTAGAGGTCGGACGCGCCGAACGACATCCCGGAGATCGTCGAGTACTTGAAGCCGGTGTCCTTGATCGAGTCGAGGACTTCGATGGTCGAACGCCGATCGAGGTACTCGAAGCAGTCCGCGATCACGCGGCGCAGGCCCGACTTGTCCTGGATCTTGTTGTAGAACGGCATGCCGCGCGGCAGCGCCTCGTTGAAGATCACGCGCCCGGGCGTGGTCTCGACCAGGGTGGTGTCGGCGAGCGACTTCTTCACCGGGCCGCCGTCGTCGATCAGCGTGCCCTTGGCCATCTGGATCTTGATCAGCGAGTGCAGGGTCACGACCCCGCTGTCGAGGGCCATCAGCACCTCGTTGTTGCTGCTGAAGACCTTGCCTTCGCCCTTCTGCTCCTCCTTCGCGAGGGTCAGGAAGTAGCAGCCGAGGACGATGTCCTGGTCGGCGGAGATGATCGGATTGCCGTTCGACGGCGAGAAGATGTTGTTGGTCGACAGCATCAGCACGCGCGCTTCGGTCTGCGCCTCGATCGACAGCGGCAGATGGACGGCCATCTGGTCGCCGTCGAAGTCGGCGTTGAAGCCCTGGCAGACGAGCGGATGCAGCTGGATCGCCGAACCATCGATCATCACCGGCTCAAAGGCCTGGATGCCCATGCGGTGCAGCGTCGGCGCGCGGTTGAGCAGGACCACGCGGCCCTTGATGACGTCGTCGAGGACTTCCCAGACTTCTTCGTCGCGACGCTCGAGCTTGCGCTTCGCCGCCTTGACGGTTTCGGCGTACCCGCGCTCCTTGAGGGCGCGGATGATGAACGGCTGGAAGAGCTCGAGGATGATCGCCTTCGGCAGGCCGCACTGGTGCAACTTGAGGCGCGGGCCGACGACGATGACCGAACGCGCCGAGTAGTCGACGCGCTTGCCGAGCAGGTTCTCGCGGAACCGGCCCTGCTTGCCCTTGATCATGTCGGTCAGGGACTTGAGCGGGCGGTTGCCCGAGCCGAACACCGCGCGCTGGCAGCGGCCGTTGTCGAACAACGCGTCCACGGCCTGCTGGAGCATCCGCTTCTCGTTGCGGATGATGATGCCGGGAGCGTTGAGCTCGACGAGCTTCTTGAGGCGGTTGTTGCGGTAGATGACGCGGCGGTAGAGGTCGTTGAGATCGGACGTGGCGAAGTTGCCGTTCTCGAGCGGCACCAACGGGCGCAGATCGGGCGGGATGACCGGCACGGTGGTCAGGACCATCCACTGCGGATCGTTGCCCGAGGTCTTGATCTCCTCGGACAGCTTCAGCCGCTTGATGATCTTCTCGATCTTCTGCTTGGCCTTGGTGCTGGCGAGCTCCTCGCGCAGTTCGCCGATCAGGCGGTCGAGGTCGAGGTGGCGGATGAGCTCCTGCACGGCCTCGGCGCCCATCATCGCCTTGAAGTCGTCGCCGTACTTCTCCTGCGCCTTGCGGTACTGCTCTTCCGTGAGCACTTCCATGTACTCGAGCGGGGTCGTGCCCGGATCGGTGACGATGTACTTCTGGAAGTAGATGACCTGCTGCAGGTTCGAGCTCTTCATCCCGAGCAGGATGCCGAGGCGCGACGGCATGGTCTTGAAGAACCAGATGTGCGCGACGGGCGACACCAGGTTGATGTGGCCCATGCGTTCACGGCGGACGCGCGAATGCGTCACCAGCACGCCGCACTTCTCGCAGACGATGCCCTTGTACTTCACGCCGGAGTACTTGCCGCAGAAGCACTCCCAGTCCTTGGTCGGACCGAAGATCTTCTCGCAGAACAGACCGTCGCGCTCCGCCTTGTAGTTGCGGTAGTTGATCGTCTCGGGCCGCTTCACCTCGCCCTGCGACCAGGACCTGATGACCTCGGGCGAGGCCAGGCGGATCGAGACCGCGTTGTAATCGGGGCTCTGGATGGCGGCTGCGGGATCAGCGACGGCGTCGATCATGGAGATCCTTCGCGTTCCGGACGTTGGGCGATCAGAAGGGACGAGGCGGGAGAAGGGCGAGGACTACTCGCCCTTCCCTTCCGGGGCGGGTTCGGCGACGAGGTCGGGCTCGGCGGGATTGGCGACCCCGGCCGGAGCCGGCGATGGACGGCCGGCGACGCCGGCGCCGAAGTCGAGCGTGGCCGGAGCCTCGCCGTCGAACGACATGTCCATCGGACGGTGCAGGCGGATGTCGAGACCGAGGCCACGGATCTCGTTCATCAGCACTTCGAAGGCCATCGGCGTGCCGTAGGTCAGCGAGCCATCGCCCTTGACCATCGACTCGTAGATGCGCGTGCGCCCATCCACGTCGTCCGACTTCACCGTCAGGATCTCCTGCAGCACGTTCGCCGCGCCGTAGGCCTCGAGCGCCCAGACCTCCATCTCACCGAAGCGCTGGCCGCCGAAGCGGGCCTTGCCGCCGAGCGGCTGCTGCGTGATCAGCGAGTAGGAGCCGGTGGCGCGCGCGTGCAGCTTGTCCTCCACGAGGTGGTGGAGCTTGAGCATGTACATGACGCCGACGGTCGTCTTCTGGTGCAGGCGCTCGCCGGAGCGGCCATCGAAGAGGTGGACCTTGCCGGTATCCGGCAGGTTCGCCTCCTTGAGCATGCCGTGGATCTCCTTCTCGGAGGCGCCATCGAACACCGGCGTGATGCACTGGATGCCGAGCACCTTCGCCGCCCAGCCGAGATGCGTCTCGAGCACCTGGCCGACGTTCATGCGCGAGGGCACGCCCAGCGGATTGAGCACGATGTCGACCGTGCCGCCGTTCTCGAGGAACGGCATGTCCTCTTCGGGCACGATCGTCGAGATCACGCCCTTGTTGCCGTGACGGCCGGCCATCTTGTCGCCGACCTTCAGGGTCAACTTGCGGGCGACGAAGACCTTGACCATCTCGAGCACGCCGGTCGGCAGATCGTCGCCGCGCTTGGCGTTGAGGATCTCCTTCTCGAGCGCGCGCTTGAGCTCCTCGATCTGCGGGTCGAACTCGTCGTAGACCGCACGCGCCTTGCGGCGCTTCGAGCCGACGAAGTTCAGCGCCGTCACCGGCAGCTCCTTGTGGAGCTTCAGGACCTCGTCGTCGCCCATCTGCGGGCCGTACTCGACGACCTCACCGGTCTCGATGTTGACGACGTTCGCTCCGGCGACCTCCCAGATCTGGTTGAACTTCTCGCGACCGATCGCCGCCATCTGCGACTTGTAGCGGTCCTCGATGATCTTGATGCGGCCCGCTTCTTCCTTGCGGTCCTTCTCGGTCAGGGCGGCGCGGCGCTGGAAGCGCTTGCAGGCCACGACCACGCCGCGGATGCCGGGCTTCATGACCAGCGAGTCGTCGCGCACGTCCTCGCCAGCGCGGCCGAAGATCGCGTGCAGCAGCTTCTCTTCCGGGCTGAGCTCGCTCTTGTTCTTCGGCGTCACCTTGCCGACCAGCACGTCGCCGGGCTTGACCAGGGTGCCGACGCGCACGAAGCCGCGCTCGTCCAGGTTGCGCAGGGATTCCTCGCTGCGGCCGGGGATCTCGCGGGTGAACTCCTCCTTGCCCAGCTTGGTCTCGCGGATCTCGACCTTGAACTCCTCGATGTGGATCGACGTGAAGCGGTCTTCCGCGAGCAGGCGCTCGTTGACGACGATGGCGTCCTCGAAGTTGAAGCCGTCGTACGGCATGAAGGCGACGAGGATGTTCTTGCCCAGCGCCAGCTGGCCGCGGTCGGTGCCGCCGCCATCGGCGATGATATCGCCCTGCTTGACGGTCTGGCCGAGCGTGACGATCGGGATCTGGTTGAGGCAGGTGCGCTCGTTCAGGCCGTGGAACTTGCGCATCTCGTACTTCTTGGCGCCGATCGTGATCTGGCGCGCGTCGACCGAGTTGACCACGCCGTCCTCATCGGCCATGACTACCATCGAGCTCGACTTCGGGACTTCGAGCTCCATGCCGGTACCGACGCACGGCGCCTCGCTGATCAGCAGCGGCACCGCCTGGCGCATCATGTTCGCGCCCATCAGCGCGCGGTTGGCGTCATCGTGCTCGAGGAACGGGATGAGCGCGGCGGAGACGCCGATCATCTGCTTCGGCGAGACGTCGAGGAACCCGACCTCGGCGGTCGGCACTTCGGAGAACTGGCCGGCGGTGCGGACCTGGCAGATGTCCTGGGTGATCTTGCCCTTCTCGTCGAGCTCGATCGTCGCCTGGCCGATCTTCGCATCCATCTCCTCGTCGGCCATGAGGTAGACGATGTCGCCGGCGACCTTGCCGTCCTTGACCTTGCGGTAGGGCGTGATGAGGAAGCCGTACTCGTTGACGCCGGCGTAGATCGCCAGCGAGACGATCAGGCCGATGTTGGCGCCTTCCGGCGTCTCGATCGGGCAGATGCGGCCGTAGTGCGACGTATGGACGTCGCGCACCTCGAAGCCGGCGCGCTTGCGGTTGAGACCGCCGGGGCCGAGGGCCGACAGGCGGCGCTCGTGCGTGAGCTGCGACAGCAGGTTCGACTGGTCGACGACCTGCGACAGCTCGCCTCGCTGGAAGAAGTTCTGGATCGCGCTGTCGACGGCCTGGTTGTTGAACAGGTTGCGCGGCGCCAACGCCTGGGCGACGTCCTCCTGCTGCAGATCGCGGCTGAGCTTCTCCTTCACCGCGCGACGCAGCTTGAGCATCGCGGCGCGCAGCTCGTCGGAGAGCAGGTCGGCGATCGGACGCACGCGGCGGTTGCCGAGGTGGTCGATGTCGTCGAGTTCGCCGTGCATCGAGTTCGAGCGGATGAGGTTGAGCAGGTAGCCCAACGTCGCCAGGTAGTCGTCGATGGTGAGGACCTTGCCCTCGCCCTTGGTCTTCAGCTTGCGGTTGATGCGGAAGCGGCCGACGGCGCCGAGGTTGTAGCGCTGCTCATTGAGGAAGCGGTCGGTGAAGAACTCGAGCACCTTCTGCGCGTCGGTGGGGTTGCCCGGGCGCAGGCGACGGTAGATGCGCAGCAGCGCCTCTTCGTGCGTGGTCGCCTCGTCCTCACGCAGCGTGTTGAGCAGGATGTCGTCGGGCTTGACCGTGTCGGTGATGACCTCGACCTCGCCGACCGCGAGGTTCTTCAGGTTCTCGAACGCGCTCTCGGTCAGGGTCTCGCACGCCTTGGCCAGCGGCTCGTCGGCGTCTTTGACGCGGATGTCCTTGGCGATGATCTTGCCGACCGCCTTGTCCTTGGCGCTGCGCGACGAGAGCGAGATGACCTCGGTCTTGAAGAAGTGGCGCAGGATCGCTTCGGTGGTGCCGAAGTCCTTCGACATCGCGCGCAGGAAGCAGGTCGCGACGACCTTGGCGCTCTTGTCGATCTTGATCTGGAGGATGTCCTTCGACGTCATCTCGACCTGGATCCACGAACCGCGTTCGGGGATGATGCGGCACGAGAACACGCGACGACCGTTCGGGCTGGTCTCGGAGGAGAAGTCGACGCCGGGCGAGCGCTGGATCTGGGTGACGATCGTGCGCTCGGCGCCGTTGATGACGAACTCGCCGCCGCCGATGCGGATCGGGAAGTAGCCGATGTGGACATCCTCCTCGAGGACCTCCTTCATCGTCGGGTGGTTGACGCCTTCGACGCGGATCTTGAGCTTGAGCCCGCGCTGGAACGTCAGGCCGAGGTCACGGCACTCGTCGATGGTGTGCTGCGGCGGCGAGAACAGGTACCCGTGGTAGGAGACCTTGATCTGGTCGTCGTAGCCGGTGATCGGGAAGAACTCCTGGAAGATGGCTTCCAGGCCCTTCGTCACGGTGCGTTTGTCGGGCGCTGCTTCGGAGTCGAGGAATTCGTCATAACTGCGGCTTTGCAGGTTCACCAGGCTCGGGACCGGAATGACTTCCTTGGTCTTGCCGAAGTGACGAATTTCCATGAAACCTCCGGGGTTGCGTGCGGCAGCGCCGACGAGGCGCGACGGCTACGCGTCCGTGTCGCAAAATGGGACACAAAGCTAGCGGCGGTGGACGGGAAGGCAAGGCGGCCGGTCGAAGACCGGAGCGCACGCGGGCGCCCCAGACCCGATGGATCTGGGGCGCCGACACGGGAAGCGGTGCGCAGCGCGCACCGGAAGGGCGTTAGACGCCCTTCACCTCGACCTTGGCGCCGATGTCTTCCAGCTGCTTCTTGATGTCGTCGGCGGCGGGCTTCTCGAGGCCCTCCTTGACGACCTTCGGAGCGCCTTCGACGAAGGCCTTCGCGTCCGCGAGGCCGAGGCCGGTCAGGGCGCGGATCACCTTGATCGCCTGGATCTTGTTCGCGCCGCCGTCGAGCAGCGTGACCTTGAAGGCGGTCGGCTCGGCATCGGCCGCCGCGGCGGCTCCGCCGCCGCCGCCAGCCGGGGCCGCGGCGGCCGCGGCGGCGCTGACGCCCCACTTCTTCTCGAGGGCCGAGACGAGCTCGGCGAGCTCCATCACGGTGCAGCCGTCTACGTCAGCGAGGAACTGATCGAACTTGCTCATGGGAATCTCCGGGATGCGGCGGAAGCCGCGCTAGTCGTGTGAGTGTTGGGTGGATATCGCGGCTCAGGCGGCCGCACCGCCGGCGTTCTTCTTCTCGCCCACGAGGGCGAGCACGCGAGCCAGGCGCGACATCGGCGAGGCGAGCAGCGAGACGAGCATCTGACGGAGCTGCTGCTTGCTCGGCAGGCTCGCGATCTTCTTGATCTGCGCGCCGTCGAGGACCTGGCCATCCATGATGCCGCCGCGGACGGAGAGCTTCTCCTCCTTCTCGAGGTCGGCGAGCAGCTTCGCGGCCGCCATCATGTCCTTGGCCGAGACCAGGCCGATCGGCGTCTTGCCGTCGACCAGCTTCGCCGCGCCCTCGGGCACGGCGCGACGGATCAGGCTGACCTTCGCGACGCGCATCTTCGCGCCGGCGTCGTGCAGACCCTTGCGCAGCTTGAGCGAGTCGGCGGACTTCAGCTTCGACGGATCGACGATGATCAGCGACGGGTTGGTCTTGACCAACGCCTGGAGATCGCGCAGCGAGAGTTCGTTGATGAAGCTGGGCATGGGTTACTCCTTCACCACGAACGCGACCGCGACGCTGGGACCCATCGTCGACGAGATGGCGATGTTCTTGACGAACTCGCCCTTCACCGACGACGGACGGTGCTCGACGACGTGGCGCAGGAACGCGTTGACGTTGTCGGCGATCTTCGCGTCGTCGAACTCGATGTTGCCGACGCGGACATGGACGTTGCCGGCCGGGTCGGCGCGGAACTCGATCTTGCCGCCCTTGAACTCGTTGACCGCCGTGACCACATCCTCGGTGACGCTGCCGGACTTGGGCGAGGGCATCAGGCCGCGCGGGCCGAGCACCTTACCGAGCTTGCCGACGCTGCGCATCATCTTCGGAGTCGAGATCGCGATGTCGAAGTCCATGAAGCCGGCGCTGACCTCGTTGACGAGATCGTCTCCGCCAGCCTTGACCGCACCCGCGGCGAGAGCGCCCTGCACCTTGTCGCCGTCATCGCAGAAGACGATGACGCGGACCGTCTTGCCGGTGCCGTGCGGCAGGCTGAACGAGCCGCGGAACTGCTGATCGGTCTTCTTGGTGTCGAGATTGAGGTGGACGGCGAGGTCCACGCTCTCCTTGAACTTGGTCTTGGCCATCTTCTTGACCAGACCGACCGCGCCGGGTACCGGCTGCGGCGATTTGAGGTCGACGCCTGCGGCCTTGATCGCCGCCACATAGCGCTTGCTGCGCTGTTTCATGAGTCGTTCCCGGGTGGTGCGAGCGACGAGCATGGCCGACGGGCGGCTGACTGCGTCTCCCACGGTTGGATCGGTGCTGGAGTCAGTCGGCGACGACGACTCCCATGGAGCGGGCGGTGCCGGCGACGGTCTTCATCGCGGCTTCGAGAGACTGCGCGGTCAGCTCGGGCTGCTTGCGCTTGGCGATCTCTTCGAGCTGCTTGCGGTTGATGGTCCCGGCCTTCGTGAGCGGACCTGGCGTACCAGATCCTTGCTCGATGCCGGCGGCCTTGCGCACGAGGACGCTGACCGGCGGCTGCTTGTAGACGAGCGAGAAGGTCTTGTCTTTGTAGACCGTGATGACGACGGGGATGATGTCGCCCTTCTGGCTCGCCGTCGCATCGTTGAACTGCTTCACGAATTGACCGATGTTGACGCCCTTGGCGCCCAACGCCGGACCGACCGGCGGGGCCGGAGTCGCGCCGCCAGCCGGGATCTGCAATTTGATCTCGCCGACGATTTCCTTTTGCTTGGCCATTACAAACCTACTCGCTGCCGAAGGTTAGACGGCCGACGGCAGCGATGCTGCTGGCGGCCAGAAAAAGAAGGTCGCGCAGTGTAGAGGAATCGACGTTTTGCCAAGGCCTATTCGGCTTGGCGGCCCGGGCGGCGCGAGCCGAGCGTCGTCAGACCGCCGCTTCGACCTGCCAGACCTCGAGCGTGACCGGCGTCTGCCGGCCGAACACCGTGATCAGCACGCGCAGCTCGCCCTTCTGCGCATTGATCTCGGCGACGATGCCTTCCATGCCGGCGAAGGTGCCTTCCTTGACCTTGACTCGGTCATCGATGTTGAACGGCACCTGCACGATCGCCGCACGCTGCTCGTCCGAGGTCTTCGCGGTGGCGATCTTGACGATCTGCTCGGCCTCGGAGGCCGACAACGGATCGGGCGCGCGCGGATCGGAGCCCAGGAAGCCCGTCACGCCATCGATCTCGTTGATGGTCTCGATAAGCGAGCCCTTGGGGTCCATCTGGATGTAGATGTAGCCGGGGTACAGCTTCCGCTCGGACGAGACCTTCTTGCCGCGCTTGACCTCGGTGATGCGCTCGGCCGGCACGAGCATCTCGCCGACCTGGGCCTCGAACTGCTTCTGCTTGACGGCCTGCAGGATCGCGTCGCGGACCTTGTTCTCGCGCCCCGAGACGGCTTTGATCACGTACCAGCGCATCAGGACTCCACTCCGAAGATGATATTCAGGATGCTCTTGTTGACGTAATCGACCGCCAGGATTCCGGCGGCCAGGACGACGATCATCAGTGCGATGAACATCGTGCTACGGACGAGGTCACGGCCCGCAGGCCAGGTGACGCGGGTCATCTCCTGCTCGACCTCGATCAGGAAATCCACGGAGCGATGATGGAAGCCGATGGCGATGAAGCCGCCGATCAGGGCGATGAGGGCGCAGACCGCGTAGATCGCGCCGACCGCGGTGGTGTGCCAATCACCGGGCGTGCCCGCGAAGACATCGGCCAGACGACCGCGCGCCGCCCAACCGAGGTCGACGGCGATGATCAGCGCCAACAGCGCTCCGATCGTCCGGATCACTTTGCCCTGGGGCCATTTGTACATGGATCGTCTTCCGCCGCCGGCTGGCGCCACGATGAGAGATGGCACGGGAGGAGGGATTTGAACCCCCGACCGGTGGATTTGGAATCCACTGCTCTACCAGCTGAGCTACCCCCGTATGGGTGCGACGACCTGCGGTCGCCGCTCGACGACATCGGGGCGAACCCCGACAAGAGCGTGGCCGCCGCCTTACTTGCGCTTCTTCTCTTTGTGCAGCGTGTGCTTGCGCAGGACCGGGTTGAACTTCTTCAACTCGAGCTTCGGTGAGGTCTTCGACCGGCTGGTGTAGTAGTTGGCGTCGCCCGACTCGCTGCAGATGAGGACGACGTACTCGCGCTTTTCTTTGGCCATGACTGCTGCTCATTCCCAATGCGGAGCCTGATGGCCCCCGGAGACGAAAAGGCCGGCGCATGGCACATGCCATGCGCCGGCGGTTGAGATCGACTACTCGATGATCTTCGAGACGACGCCCGAGCCGACCGTGTGGCCGCCTTCGCGGATGGCGAAGCGCACACCGTCTTCCATGGCGATCTTCGAGATCAGGGTGATCGTCAGGCGGACGTTGTCGCCCGGCATGACGATCTCGCGGTCGGCCGGCAACTCGACGGTGCCGGTGACGTCGGTGGTGCGGAAGTAGAACTGCGGACGGTAGCCCTTGGTGAAGGGCGTCTTACGGCCGCCTTCGTCGCCCTTGAGGATGTAGACCTCGGCTTCGAACTTCTTGTGGGTCGTGACGCTCTTCGGCTTGCAGATCACCATGCCGCGCTCGATGGCCTCCTTGGCCACGCCGCGCAGCAGGATGCCGCTGTTGTCACCGGCGACGGTCTCTTCCATCTCCTTGCGGAACATCTCGATGCCGGTCGCGACCGACTGGATCGTCTCTTCCCTGAGGCCGATGATCTCGACCGCGTCGCCGACCTTGAGGCGGCCGCGCTCGACGCGACCGGTGGCGACGGTGCCACGGCCTTCGATCGAGAAGATGTCCTCGATCGGCATGAGGAACGGCTTGTCGGCCTCGCGCTTGGGCTCGGGAACGAACTCGTCCAGCGCCTTGAGCAGGTCGAGGACCGGCTTGGCGTCGGCGCTCTTGGCGTCGGTCGCGGCGAGGGCGGCGTTCGAACGGCCGCGGATGATCGGGGTCTTGTCGCCGGGGAAGCCGTTCTTCTTGAGCAGCTCGCGGATCTCCTCCTCGACCAACTCGATCAGATCCGGGTCATCGACGAGGTCGATCTTGTTGAGGAAGACGACGATGTGGTTCACGCCGACCTGACGCGCGAGCAGCACGTGCTCCTTGGTCTGCGGCATCGGACCGTCGCCGGCCGACACGACCAGGATCGCGCCATCCATCTGCGCGGCGCCGGTGATCATGTTCTTGACGAAGTCGGCGTGGCCTGGGCAGTCGACATGCGCGTAGTGGCGCTTGTCGCTGGAGTACTCGACGTGCGAGGCCGCGATGGTCACGGTCTTGTTCGCGTCGCGGACGGTGCCGCCCTTGGTGATCTCGGCGTAGCTCTTGGGCGGAGTCGCTTTCGGATCGACCAGTGAACAGACATGCACGAGCGCCGCGGTGAGCGTGCTCTTGCCATGGTCGATGTGACCGATGGTGCCGACGTTCACGTGCGGCTTGTTGCGAACGAACTTTTCCTTGGCCATGGAAGGCTCCTGGAGGCGACGGCCGCGTATGCGGCGATGGATGATGGGAGAAGCGTCCCACGCGTGATCGAAGTGGAGCTGCCTTTGGGACTTGAACCCAAGACCTCGTCCTTACCAAGGACGTGCTCTACCAACTGAGCTAAGGCAGCCTGTGCGGCCGGAGAGGCCTCGGGGTAGAGCGACGGTGGAGCGGGCGAGGGGAATCGAACCCCCGTCGTCAGCTTGGAAGGCTGTCGCTCTACCATTGAGCTACGCCCGCAGGGAGCATCGCTGGCTGGTGGGCAGAGAAGGATTCGAACCTTCGAAGGCGTGAGCCAGCAGATTTACAGTCTGCCCCGTTTGGCCGCTTCGGTATCTACCCACGTTGTGTGATCACGCATGAGATCAAAGAGCGCTGGAGCCACCGGCCGGGCTCGAACCGGCGACCTACAGTTTACAAAACTGTTGCTCTACCAGCTGAGCTAAGGTGGCGGTGCGGCGGCTACCCGCTGCCCGTACGGGAAGCGGAGGGACGTCATAGAGTCGACCCCCTGCCAGTCAAGGCTTGGCCCCTGCCGCAGAGGCTGAAAACACCGAGGCTTGGAGCGACGAGACCGATCGTCAACGCGCGGTCGCGCGCTGGACCGGCACCATCTTCAGCTGGGCGATCGCGGGCAGGACTCCGGCCAACGGCCGCAGGTACGGCAGCAGCTTGTCGCCGACGACATCGTTGCCCGCCACGTTCAGCCAGTCGCGCGGCAGGCACTTGGTCTCCTTGGCCACGCTGGCGAGCGAGGTCACGAAGGTCTCGATGCGGTAGGCGTCGCCCGGCAGGCGGCGGAAAGCGATCGAGCCCGAGCGCGTTCCCGCCTGGACCGCGGCCACCGCCGCCCTGCCGGCTTCCCGCGCCTCGCGGGCGTCGACCTCGCTGGTCACGCCGGGGAAGCAGCGCTGGAGGTAGCCGAAGGTGTCGGCACGCACCCGGTGCTTCTTCTCCGGCGCCGCCTTGGCCAGGAACGCCTTGAGCTTGTCGGCCAGGAAGTCGCCGAGCGCCCCGGAACCCGAGAGCTGCTTGTTGCCGTGGCTGTCGACCTCGCCCAGGTCGATGATCGGTGCCTTGTTGGGGCCGTGGATGCCCTCGGAGACCGCGATGATGCAGCGGCCGAGCCGGCGGTAGACCGCGAGCACGTCGGCGGCGAAGCGCTCGAGCGAGAACTCGGCCTCGGGGCAGTAGATCAGGTGCGGACCATCGTCCGGGAAGATCCGCGCCAGGGCGCTCGCCGCGGTCAGCCAGCCGGCATCGCGGCCCATCACGACGTTGATCTTGATCCCGCCCATCGAGCGGTTGTCGAGGTTGTCGCCCATGAACGCCTGGGCGACGAACTTCGCCGCCGAGCCGTAGCCGGGGCAGTGGTCGGTGACGCGCAGGTCGTTGTCGATGGTCTTGGGGCAATGGAAGCAGGTCATGTCGTAGCCCGACGCCTGCGCCATGCCGTCGATGATGTGGGTGGTCTCGGCGGTGTCGTTGCCGCCGATGTAGAAGAAGGAGCGGACGTTGTGCTCCTGGAAGCGCGCCAGGACCTGCTTGCAGATCTCTGGCGTCGGCTTCAGTCGGACCGACTTCAGCGCCGCCGACGGCGTGCCGGCGACGACCTCGAGGTTCGCCGGGTCCTCGGCGCCGAGGTCGCAGAACTTGCCGTCGAGGATGCCCTGGATGCCGTGGATCGCGCCGTAGACGCCGCCGAAGCGCGTGCGATCGGCCATGACCGCCTGGATCACGCCGACCAGCGTCTGGTTGATGACGGCGGTCGGTCCGCCCGATTGGCCGATGACGACGTTGCCGGGCTGCGACATGGGAGGCTCCTGGATGCGCCGCGAGCGTATGAGGCCGGGGCCCAAGACCAGTCATGCCGGCACCAGCGGCTCGCGTCGTCACCGCGATGGCGCAGCGACCGGTTGCGGAGCCCATTCGCCGCGCGTCCTGAATCCGCTGATCGCCCCCTCCGCCCCGCGCCGGACCAGCGGCCAGTCGCGGTGCGCCGCAGGACGATTGGCATCGGTGTTGTAGGCGACGATCACCGCGCGCCGGTCATCGGCCGACAGATTGTGCCCGGAGGCGTGGGCGAGATTGCAGTCGAACAGCAGCAGGTCGCCCGGCTCCGCCTCGATGGCCACGATCGGATGGCGAGCGCACAGCTCGCGCAGGATCGGAGCCGGCAGATGCGTCTGCGAGAGGCCCCCGCCGGTATCGCCGCCGCAGCGGTGTTCGTGGCGGCCACGGCGATGCGACCCCGGCATCACCAGCAGGCAACCGTTGTCGCGACGCGCCGCGTCGAGGAAGACCATCGCCGACACCATGTCCGGCCGGACCGATCCGATGTCCTGCCAGTAGCCGTAGTCCTGGTGCCACAACCAGGCGATGCCGGTGAACGCGGTCTTGTTCATCAACTTGGCGTGGTGGATGTACTGCTGTTCCCCGAACAGCTGGAACACGGGGTCGATGACGCGCGGATCGCGGCACAGCGCCTCGAAGGCGGTGCCGCTGTGATCCAATCCCGCTGCGATCGACGCGCTCCCGCTGTCGGCATTGGCGAAGGTGAAATACTGCGCGGCGTCGCTCCGCGCCGCGTCGCGGCACCGGGCCATCGCGAGATCGGCATCGGCGAGCAGTCGTTCGGTCTCGCCGATGGCGAACACCGCGCGACGCAGCACGAAGCCATCGCGATGCCACGCCGCGATCTCCGCCGGCGTCAGCACGTGCGCAGGCAGCGCGCTCATCGCCCCACCGCCGCCGGTCCGGACGCCGGCGTCTCGAAGGCCGCGTGATCGACCTGCGGACCCGAGCCGAAGTCGGGGATCTCGAGCATCGCCCCGGCGCGCTGCGACGAGCGATGCGCGATCAGTCCCGGCACGAGATAGCGCGCCGCCTGCCAGACGTTGACCGGCGGCTGCAACCGCCACGCGCACGCCTTGGCGAAGTCGTCGACCAGGTACGCGTGGGAACCGCTGTGCTCGCCGCCGCGGCTCAGCGACGCCGGCAGCCGCGCCTGACGACGCGCGACGTCGGGATGCCCGGGAGCGAAGCTCGCATCCAGCCGCTCGACGCGGTCCTTGCGCGTCCACAGGAACCCGTCGCTGACCCGCTCGAAGCAGGCCTCGGTCCCGTACAGCGTCATGCGTTCGGTGCTCGGGTGCCCGATGCGCCGCATCTCGTTGATGCGCATCGCGCTGCCGTCGGACATGCGGAACAGCGCGGTCTGGTTGCTGCAGCGGTTGCCCCAGTGGTTGTCGTCGCGATAGATGTCGCGGTCCTCGCGCCGCGTGTCGTCGACGCCGACGCACGACACGGCGACGGCATGCGCGCCCGTCACCGACACCACCATGCCGATCGAGTGCGTCGGGTAGTGCATCGGCGGATCGCCCGCCTGCGCGCGCCATCCGGGGCCCCCGCAGCGCCGCTCCCAGACCTGGTACAGGCCGTGGTCCCAATCGTGGAGGTACTCCGCCTCCGCGTAGACCAGGTGGCCGAACTCGCCGCGCGCGAAGCGTTCGCGGCAGAGGATGGCCTCCGGATAGTACGCGCTGGTCTCGCCCATCATGTAGATGCGACCGCTGCGCTCGACCGCTCGCACCAACGCCGTGGTCTCGTCGAGATCGGCCGCGGCGGGAACCGCCGAGTACACGTCCTTGCCGGCATCGAGCGCCCGGATCGCCTGCGGCGCGTGCATCCAGTGCTGGGTGAAGATCGCGATCGCGTCGACATCCGAGTCGAGCAGCGCGTCGTAGCTGGTGGTCGTTCGGACGATGCCGTGCCGTGCGGCGCTCGCCGCCAGCCGTCGCTCGTCCAGATCGCACAGCACGACCTGATCGACCAGCGGATGCGCGGCGAATGCCGGAACGAAGCCGTCGCCCATGGCGCCGGTTCCGAGGATGCCGATGCGGATTCCCATGTGCCCGTCCTTGGCGCCCATCGTACCCGGCGGGGATCTGCGGCCGCGCACGGCTTTGCCAGCCGACTTACGTGTTTCATGGTCCATTCGGATCGGATATCGGTGGAGAAGTGACGTACTTCGCGATTATCGACGTCGATCGGGGGTAACTGTGATCGACTTCGCCGTGCGCCTCGTCGGCCGCTTCGCGTACGCGCAGGACGTCCGGGCGTGGACCGTCCCGGCCTTCATCGTGTCGCTGAACATCTCCGGCCTGCGTCGCTACCGCGTGCGCGGCTACGACCTGACCGAACCCGGCCCCTTCCTCGCCCTGTTCCCGCCGGGGCAGAGCGCGACGTACCTGTACGGGCCCGACCGCGAGAACTGGGTGCTGATGGGCGACAGCGCGCAGGCACGCGAGGGCGCGGCACCCGGCACGGTCGAGCTGCGCGATGGGGACGATTGGATCGCCGTGCCGGCCATCGTGCCGCTCGAGCGCGCGCAGGTGCCGCTCTGGCAGGAGGAGTTCCTGCGCCTGCACGACGCCTTCCGCGATCCGCTGCCGGCGCAGCGCCTGCGCATCCGCCTCGGCCTCGCGGCGCTGCTGCGTCCGTTCATCGATCGCGCTTCGCCGTCGGTCGGATCGCCGGCATCGCGGCTCAAGCGCCTGATCGAGGACGATCGCGAGTGCGCCGAGACGATCGCGACGCTCAGCCGGCGCTGCGGATTCCAGGCGGACTACCTGCGCGAACTGTTCGTCGAACAGTATGGGCTCAGCCCGCTGACCTACCGCAACCGCTGCCGCCTGGCGACGGCGATGGCGCTGATCGGCGCGTCATCGCTCGGCGTCGGCGAGATCGGCCAGCGCGTCGGCTTCGCGCATGTCTCGCACTTCAGCACCTTCTTCCGCAAGGAATCCGGCCTGACGCCGCGCCAGGCGATCGCGCGCTACCGCCACGCGCGGTGACGGCTGCTCGCCGCGGGCGCCGACGGCAACCCGCATCGCCCGGAAACGACGACACCCGGCCGCAAGGCCGGGTGTCGTCTCGCATCCAACCCACCGGCCGAATCGCTTCGTCGGGGGCAGGCCCAAAGGGCCGTTCCCTTGGGGGAGCGAAGCTCCCCCGAGACCAGCTAGACCACGGCGCCCTGGATCGGCGTCTCGTCGTCCTTGAGATCGGTGATCATCGTCTCGACGGTCAGCATCAGCCCGGCGATCGACGCCGAGTTCTGCAGCGCGACGCGCGTGACCTTCGCCGGATCGACGACGCCGGCCTTGACCAGGTCCTCGAACACGCCGGTGCGCGCGTTGTAGCCGAAATTCTGGCCCTTCTGCGCCAGGATCTCGGAGACGATCACCGCGCCGTTACGGCCGGCGTTCTCGGCGATCTGCTTCGCCGGCGCTTCGATCGCGCGCAGGATGATCTCGGCGCCGAGGCGCTGGTCGCCCTGGAGCGATTCCATCACGTCGTTGACCGCCTTCTTCGAGCGCAGCAGGGCGACGCCGCCGCCGGCGACGATGCCCTCCTCGACCGCGGCGCGCGTGGCGTGCAGGGCGTCCTCGATGCGCGCCTTGCGCTCCTTCATCTCGGGCTCGGTCGCCGCGCCGACGTTGATCACGGCGACGCCGCCGGAGAGCTTGGCCAGGCGCTCCTGGAGCTTCTCCTTGTCGTAGTCGCTGGTGGTCGCGTCGATCTGCTGCTTGATCTGGTTGATGCGGCCCTGGATGTCGGCCTTCTTGCCGGCGCCCTCGATGATCGTCGTGTTCTCCTTGTCGACCGTCACCGTCTTGGCGGTGCCGAGGTCGGCGAGCTCGACCGATTCCAGCTTCTCGCCGAGGTCCTCGGCGATGAACTTGGCGCCGGTCAGGATCGCGATGTCCTCGAGCATCGCCTTGCGGCGATCGCCGAAGCCCGGCGCCTTGACGGCGCAGACGTTGAGGGTGCCGCGCAGCTTGTTGACGACGAGCGCCGCGAGCGCCTCGCCTTCGACCTCTTCCGCGATCACGAGCAGCGGCTTGCCGGCCTGGGCGACCTTCTCGAGCAGCGGCAGGAACTCGCGCAGGTTCGAGATCTTCTTCTCGTAGATCAGGATCAGCGGCTTCTCGACCGTGACTTCCTGGTTGTCGGTGCCGGCGGCGAAGTACGGGCTGATGTAGCCCTTGTCGAACTGCATGCCCTCGACGAGGTCGAGCTTGGTCTCGGTGCTCTTGGCCTCTTCGACGGTGATGACGCCGTCCTTGCCGACCTTGTCCATCGCCTCGGCGAGGAGCTTGCCGATCGCCTCGTCCGAGTTCGCGCTGATCGTGCCGACCTGGGCGATCTCGGCCGAGTTCTTGATCTTGGTCGACATCTTGGCGATCGCGTCGACCGCGGCCTGCACGGCCTTGTCGATGCCCTTCTTCACTTCCGTCGGGTTGGCGCCCGAGGTGATGAGCTTGAGGCCCTCGCGGAAGATCGCCTCGGTGAGCACGGTCGCGGTGGTGGTGCCGTCGCCGGCGACGGTGGACGCCTTGTTGGCGACCTCCTTCACCATCTGCGCGCCCATGTTCTCGAAGGGATCCTTGAACTCGATCTCCTTCGCG
>DASPLE010000186.1:0-11063 GCA_035627695.1 Planctomycetota bacterium | reverse complement strand
CCGCTCGGACGACGCACCGGTCCCGGCGGATACGTGATCGACGTCGCCGACGAGCCGCCGCACGCCAGGCTGGCGGTCGGCGTGCCGAGCGCGCGCGCCCGCCGAGCGCCCGGGCAGGCGGACGGAGCCTTCGGGTGGTATCCTCCTCCGCATGCCGCCCGACCCCCGCGACCGGATCTCGCGCGCCGCGTTCACGCGCACGGTGCCGGCCGTGGCGTTCGCGCCAGACGAGCTCGCGGCGCACGTGCGCGCGCTCGACGCGCGCGGCGGCGATGGCGCCAGACCCAGCCTGCCGGGCGGTTCGACCGCGGGATCGGGCAGGCGGTTCGTGGCCGGCGACCTGATCGGGCTCGGCGCCACGGGCCGGGTCTACGCCGCGGTCGACCGCGACCTGGAGCGCGAGGTCGCGGTCAAGGTGCTCAGCGAGGAGCGCGCTGGCATCGACGATGCCCGCTCGTTCGTCGACGAGGCCCGCCTGACCGCGTCGCTCTCCCATCCCAACGTGCTGCCGGTGCACGATCTCGGCCGCGACGACCACGGCCGGGTGTTCTTCACCATGAAGCGGATCGCCGGGCGCTCGCTGGCGGACGCCATCGACCGGTCGGCACCCGAAGCGCCCGAGGCGCCGCTGCACGACGCCAACGCCATCGTCAGCGTCTTCATCGACGTCTGCCAGGCGCTCGCCTACGCGCACCACCGGCGCATCGTCCACCAGGACGTCAAGCCGGCGAACATCATGCTCGGCGACTTCGGCGAGGTGCTGCTGGTCGACTGGGGCTCGGCGGGCCGGCTGGACGGCGGCGCGGCGCCGAGGATCTACGGCACCCCGCTGTACATGAGCCCGGAGCAGGCGCGCCGCGAGCGCGTCGACGAGCGCAGCGATGTCTACGGCGTCGGCGCCACCCTGTTCCACGCGCTGACCCTGCGGCTGCCGACCTGGCACGACGACGGCGAGCGCTTCTTCGCCATGAAGCGCATCGGCGCGTTCGCGCCGCCGACCGCCGAGGAACGCGCGCGCGTGCCGGCGGCGCTGATCGACATCGCCCTCAAGGCGCTCAGCGCGAAGCCGGACGACCGCTACGACGACGCCAACGCGATCCTCGCCGACCTGCGCGCCTACCAGTCCGGGCTGGCGGTGCGCGCGCATCGCGAGGGCGCCTTCGAGCGGCTGGCGCGCTGGCACCGCCGCCATACCGCCGCCGTGTGGTGCGGCGCCGCCGCGGTGGCCATGGCGCTGGCGCTCGCCGGCGCGCTGTACCGCGAGCATCTCCGGCGCCTCGACGGCTGGGGCGATCCGGTGATCGAGGAGCGCTTCGAGGACGATTCGTGGACGACGCGGTGGAGGCCCAGCGGCGGCGCGTTCGTGCGGCAGGACGGGCGCATCGTCAGCGTCGGCCACAGCGACTCGACGATCTTCCTCGATCGCAAGCTCTGGGGTCCCATCGCGGTCGAGTACGACGCCGAAATGCTTCCGGGGTGCGCGCCGTGCGACCTGTCGCTGGTGTGGTGCCGCGACCTGAAGCGCCGTCCCGACGGCGCGAGCGTCGAACCGGTGGACGAATACCACCTGCAGTTCGGGGCCAACAACGGCGCCTATTCGACGATCATCAACCGCGGGCGGCAGCTGGCGTGCAGCTACGTGAGACCTGAGCATGGGCGGCGCTATCGCGTGCGCTGCGAGGTCGCCGACGAACGCCTGACCCTCATGATCGACGGCGAGAAGGTGTGCGAATGGATCGACCAGATCCGCTTCGACGGCGGGTACATCGGCCTCTACGGGCATTTCCCCGGCAAGGCTTTCGACGACGTCACGGTCTCGGTGCGCGGCATCGCCCAGGACGTGCCGGCGACGGCGATCGGCGACGCCATGGTGCGCGCCGATCAGCTCGACCTGGCGGTCGAGCAGTACGCCCGCGTCGCCCAGAGCCACCAGGGCCGCGCGCTGGCCGAGGAGGCGCTCTACAAGCTGGGTCTGTGCCGCTGGCGCCAACGGCGCTACGCCGACGCCGAGGCCGCGTGGGCGCCGCTCGCCGATTCCTCGTGGTCGGACGAGCTGCGCCTGAACCGCATCGATCGGACCTTCGATGCCGGCGATCACGACGGCGTCATCGCCGAGCTCGAGGATCTGGCGGGCGCCGCTGATCCGACGACGCGCGCGCGCGCCGGGATGCGCTGGGCGGCCGCGGTCGACCACCTCATGAAGCATGACGGGATCGCCGAGATCCCACGCTACCTCGATATGCACGCGCGTCGGCTCTCCGATCAGGCGACGCTCGATGCGGCCGCGAGCAGCGCGCTGCTGCACGTGGGACGCCCGCAGGAGGTCCTCGCGCGGTTCCCGCGGCAGCGGCTGCGCTGCTGCTACGCCCTGCGCGCGCTGGGTCGCCCGCGCGAGATCGTCGAGCGCTACCCCGACCAGCACGACGCGTACGAATGGGCGTTGCTCGAGTGCGGCCTCGCGGAGCTGATCGAGCCGACGTTCGCCCGGGACCCGTACGCCATGGGCCTGTGCGAACGCGGCTTGGCCGCGGACGCCTTGGCGTTCATCGGCGAAGAGCACAACGTCGCCGTGCGGGCGCTGTGCCAGCTCGGCCGTGTGGACGAGGCGGTCGCCGCGCTCGATCGCTTCGGTCTCGGGCCGAGCGACCAGATCCGCGTGCACGCCCTGAGCGACGGCATCATCCCGACGTTCCCGGAGTCTGCCAGCGAAGCGCAGGTGTGGATACTGCTGGTCGGCGACGACGCCGCCGCAGCGCGCAGCAAGGTCGGCACCGAGCATTGGCTCTCGCCCGCCATCGACGCCGCGCTGGCGATCGATGCTGCGGCGCGCGACGATCACGAGCAGGCGGCGCTGCTCGCGCGCCGGCTGAGCTCCCACAGCTACGCCACCTCGGCCGCGCGCTTCATCGCGAGCTTCGCCGTGCCATTCCTGCGCGGGTCGGATGCTCGCGACTGGAGCGCGTTCGACGCCGCCTGCGCGGCGATCGCCGAGGACGCGCCGTGGCCGCAGCAGCAGCGTCCGTGGCACGACGCCCGCTACCTGCGCGGCGCGATCGACGAGGCCGCCTTCCTCGCCCAGCCGCATCGCGCCTTCGCCGAGGCGACGCTGCTGGTGAGGCGGGCGATGCGTCATGAACGCGCCAGCGATCCGGCCGCGGCGATCGCCGACTACCGCGCCTGGCAGGAGCTGCCGGCCTGGCGGCGTTCGTACGACCCGGACCCGGCCCTCACGCGCTTCGTCGCGCTGCGCATCGGCGCGCTCGCCAGGTGACCTCGGCGCGGCTGATGGCGATGCCGCGCCATGCGGCACGAACGCAACGTCCGGCGCGAGGACGCCCTCGCCGGTGACACGGCACGGCTCGGCCTGCAGCGCTGGCGGCGCCGCTGGATGCCGCGGCCGGCGCTCGAACCCTTCGTCCTCACGCGCGCGGCAGCGTCGTCGGCGCGGTGGAGAGCGAAGCCACGGCGCCTGAGCGCGTCGCGCAGGCGGAGGGTATCCTTGACCGGATGCCCATCGCACGCACCGACATGCAGTTGCGCGCGGCGTTGACCCGCACGATCCCGGCGGAGGACTTCTCGGCGGAAGGGCTGGACCGCTACGCGGACGATGGCGCGCCGATCGCCCCGGCCTCGACCGCGCTGGTGCGGCGCGCCGGCGCGACCACCGCCGCATCCTTCTGGCCGGAACCCAGGGTCGGCCTCGCGGCGGCGCCCGAACCGCATTTCTCGGCGGCCAGCCTCGCCGCGCGGCTCGCCGGGGCCGAGGCCGCGCCGGACGACCGCCGCTACGATCTCGGGGGCGTGCTCGGCGTCGGCGCGACCGGGCGGGTCTACGCGCTGGTCGATCGCAACCTCGAACGGGCCGTCGCGGTCAAGGTGCTGGTGCGGCAGCGCGCCGGCGACGACGAGCTGGCGGCGTTCGTCGACGAGGCGCGGATCACCGCGTCGTTGTCGCATCCGAACGTGCTCCCGGTGTACGAGCTCGACCGCGACGACACCGGCCAGGTCTTCTTCACCATGAAGAAGATCGACGGCCGCTCGCTGGCGGACGCGATCGACGCGTCGACCGCCGACAAGCGCGTCGCGCCGCTCGATCAGCCGGCGTCGCTCGTCAACGTCTTCATCGGCATCTGCCAGGCGCTCGCGTACGCCCACCACCAGCGCGTCGTCCACCAGGACGTCAAGCCCGCGAACATCATGCTCGGCGCGTTCGGCGAGGTCCTGCTGGTCGACTGGGGGTCGGCGCGACGCATGAAGCCCGGCGAATCGACGCGGATCTACGGCACGCCCCTGTACATGAGCCCCGAGCAGGCGCGCCACGAGGCCGTCGACGAGGCCAGCGACGTGTACTGCGTCGGCGCGACGCTGTTCCACGCGCTGACCCTGCGCGTGCCGACCTGGGACGACGACGCGGCCCGCTTCTTCGCGCTCAAGCGCGAGGGCGCCTTCGCCCCGCCGGACGAGCGCGAGCGCGCCGCGGTGCCGGCGGCGCTGATGGACATCGCGCTGAAGGCGATGGCTCCGCGCCGATCCGACCGCTACGGCGACGCCGAGGCGCTGCTCGCCGACCTGCACGCCTACCAGGCCGGCCTCGCCGTCGGCGCCCATCGCGACAGCCTGGCGGAACGGCTGGCGCGCTGGTACCGGCTGCACGCGCGCGCGCTGTGGGCGTCGGCCGCGGCGGCCGTCGTGGTGCTGGCGATGGGCGCGGCGCTGTGGCGCGAGCACGAGCGGCGCGTGGCGAGCTGGGGCGAACCGGTCCTGGTCGAGCGCTTCAGCGACGACTCCTGGCGCTCGCGCTGGGAGACCTTCGAAGGCAGCTTCGCGACCATCGATGGGCAGCTGGTGAGCACCGGCAGCGACGGCAACTCGGCGGTGCTGACCCGCAAGCTCTGGGGCCCGACGGTCGTGGAGTACGATTGCGAGCTCAAGCCCGGGTCGCATCCATCCGACCTGTCGCTGATGTGGAGCAGGGAGCTGCGGCGCGACAAGCAGGGCCGGATCGTCGGCATGGCCAATCCGATCTTCTTCCAGTTCGGCGCGCTCGACGGTTCGTTCACCGCGATCGGCCGCGGCTACCACCAGACCATGGCGTGCAGCGAGCGCCGCCCCGAGCCCGGTCGGCGCCACCGCGTGCGCGTCGAGATCGTCGATGATCGCCTGTCGCTGATCATCGACGGCGAGCCGGCCTGCGAGTGGATCGATCCGGTGCGCTTCGACGGCGGCTACGTCGGGATCTACGCCTACTATCCCGGGAAGGCGTACGACGACCTGCGCATGACGGTGCGCGACGAGGCCGAGCAGGTCCCGGCGACCGCGGTCGGCGACGCCTTCGTCAGCACCGGCGAGCTCGACCAGGCGTTCGAGCAGTACGCCCGCGTCGCGCAGAGCCACGCGGGCAGCGCCATATCGGAGGAGGCGGTCTACAAGCTCGGCCTGTGCCGCTGGCTGCAGCAGCGCTGGGACGAGGCCGAGACCGCGTGGCGACCGCTGATCGGCGGCCCGCGCGAGCCGCTGGTCCGCCTGCACCGGCTCGACCGCTGGTTCACCGCGCGCGACCACGACGCGACGCTCACGGCGATGGAGGCGCTCTGGCACGAGGCCGATGCGCGGCTGCGCGCGCGCATCGCGATGCGTTGGAACCAGTGCGTGCTGGCGTTGACGGCCGAGGTGGCGACCCAGGGCGGCCAGGCGCTCGACCGCTACCTCGCGCTGCACGACCGGCTGTTCCCCGACGATACGGCGGTCGCCACCACGGCGGCGCACGCCCTGCGCGTGCTCGGACGCTACGATCAGGTGCTGACGCGGTATCCGCGGCAGCGCTCGGTCTGCGCCGAGGCGCTGGCGGCGACCGGCCGCTGGACCGAGATCCTCACCAACTACCCGGAGCAGCGCTACCACGTCACGCAGGCGCTCTTCCACGCCGGACGATCCGCCGAGATCGGGTCGGACGGTCTGTCGCAGCCGCACGGACGCGGCATGATCGAGCGCGGCGAGGCGATCGCGGTCCTGAACATGCGCCTGGGCGACGAGGATCGCCTCTACGCGCTGTGCACGCTGGGCCGCATCGACGAGGCGATCGCCCGCAGCGGTCGCTGGTGGCACGCGCGCGCGCTGGCGCAGATCCTCAAGGGCGACGAGACCATCGCCTTCGACGCCCCGGATCGCGCGCTGTCGGCGCTGGCGCTGCTGGCGCATGGCGACGCGCGCGGCGCGTACGCCGTCGCGCCCGACCGCCATCCGGCCCAGGCGATGGCCGGCATGACCCTGGCGACCGAGGCCTGGGCGGACGGGCGCCGCGACGAGGCCGCGCGCTGGGCGACGATCGATCCGCGACCGCTGGACCAGGACGACCGCGTGCACGTCGCCGCGCGGCTGACGCTGCCGTTCCTCGCCGGCGCCGACGACGGCGACTGGAGCGCCTACGACGCCGCGTGCGCCGCCCTGGCCGATGGCGAGCGCTGGCGGCTGCAGCAGCGTCCGTGGCACGACGGCGCGTACCTCGTCGGCCGCATCGACGACCAGGCCTACCTCGCCCAGCCCCACCGGCTGCATGCCGCCGCCAAGCTCCTGGTGCGTCGCGCGATGCGCGCCGAGCGCGCCGGCGACGGCGCCCTGGCGCTGACGCACTGGCGCACGTACCTCGAGCTGCCGCGCTGGCGGCGGTGGCTGAGCGTCGATGGCGCGACGGATGCGCTGGCGGCGTACCGCGTGCGCGCGCTGTCGCGCTGAGGCGACGGCCTCGCGCCGCCATCGCGCTCCGCCCTCAGCGGATGACGTCGACCTGCTTGACCATGAATTCCGATGACGGGCGGCGCGCCATGTCGCGCTTGTCCTGGCCCTTGCGGATGATCGCGACCATCGCCTCGTAGCAGCGCGACTCGCGGAAGATGCGCACCATCTCGCCATCGACGCGGCCGGCGTCGGCCTCGACCTGCAGGATGTCGAGGGTCTTGTCCACCGGCACCGCCGGCTTGTACGGCCGATCCCACGCGGCGAGCGCGTCGAAGACGTCGACGATCGCCAGCACGCGCGCCTGGGCTGGGATCTGGTCGGCCTTGAGGCCGAGCGGGTAGCCGCTGCCGTCGAGCTTCTCGTGGTGGCCGTGCGCGTACTCCGCGACGCGCGCCAGCGCGCCCGACCACGGGATGCGGTTGAGGAACCGGTAGGTCAGGCCGACGTGGCTCTCGATGATGCCGCGCTCCTGCTCGGTCAGGCTGCCGCGCGGTATCGCCAGCGACGAGTATTCCGGCAGCGTCAGGTACGGGACCTCGCCGATGTCCGCGTCGACCACGCTGCGCTTGAGCAGGGCGTCGAGGAATCCGTGCTGGCGCTGGTCGAGCAGGTTCGGGCGCTTGGCCTGCTCGAGCTGGGCGACGAGCGACGGGACCTCGGCCGCGAGCAGCCGCGCGCGTTCGGCGCGGCCGCGGTCGCCGACCAGCTTCGCCTCGGCCTCCTGGCGCAGCCAGGCGAGGCGGATGACGTCGTAGCGGCTCTTCAGCCGATCCCAGTTCCACGGGTAGAGCTTCTCGGCCTTGGTCAGGATGTGCTCGGGCACGCCGATCTTGCCGAAGTCGTGCAGCAGGCCGGCGACGCGCAGCTCGCGCAGCTCGGCGGCGGTGAAGCGCACGGCGCTGTACGGGCCGGTCGGGCAGTCGCTGATCGCCCGCGCCAGCGCCATGGCGCCCGTGGCGACGCGCGAGCTGTGGCCGCTGGTCGCCGGATCGCGCGATTCGATCGCGCCGACCGCCGCGTGGATCATGCCGTCGAAGATGCCCTCGATCTGCTGGTAGAGCCGGTTCGATTCGAGCACCGGCGCGGCCAGCGCGGCGAGGAACTCGGCCAGCTCGCGGTCGCGCGGCGTGAACGGCCGCGCGTCGCTGCGCCCGCCGCTCGCGACATCGCGCACCTTGTTGATCAGCTGCAGCACGGCGAGCACGCGCCGTTCGCGGTCGATCAGCGGCACCACCAGCAGGCTGACGGTGCGGTAGCCGTTCTTGCGGTCGAAGTCGGGATTGAAGCGGAACGGCGCGTCGCTGGGGATCGCGTAGGCGTCGTCGATCGCCAGGGTCTCGCCGGTGGTGGCGACGTAGCCGGCGAGGCTGGCGCTGTCGAGGGCGATCGACGAGGTGACGAACGAGACCGGGATGGCCTCGTTCTCGGCGAAGGCGAAGGTCAGCTCGCGGCCCTCGCGGCGACTGGTGACCAGCGCGAGGCTGCCGCCCTCGGCGCCGGTGATGCGCCGCGCCTCCTGCAGCACGTGCGCGGGCAGCTCTTCGGAACTGTAACCATCGCCGAGACGCCGCGCGACCGAGGCCAGGACGCCGAGCTCGCGCTGGCGGTTGCCGAGGCTGTCGAGCACGCGCCGGTGCGAGCGGCTGGAGACGGCCAGCTCGCCCGCCAGCTGGAGCTGGCCGGCGAACAGCGCGAGCTCCTCCGGACCGCTCGGCCCGCGCAGCCAGCGCGGGCGGTCGGGGCAGTCGCCGTGACCGCAGCGGATGACGACCTGGTGGTCGCGCACCGGGGCGAGGTCGTCGTCCCAGACGATGGCGATGTCGGCCAGCGCCAGATCGCCGATCAGCTCGACCGACGGCAGGTCCAACGCCTGGCGCAACCAGTCGGGACTGCTCCCCGGATGAACGGTGACGCGACGCATGGCCGATCGAGTATGGGCCGCGAAGGGCGGCAGGGCAATTCGCGCCGCGCCGGGTCAGCGGCTGGACGCGGCCGAGGTGGCGTCGAAGCCGATGCGCACCGCGCCGGCGCACGCCGCGGCCCGCCGCCGGGCCTCGTCGAGGGTGTCGGCCGCGGCGACCGCGACCGCCAACCGGCGATGGCCCTCGCAGATGGGCTTGCCGAAGAGCCGGACCTGGCTTTCGGGCACCGCCAGGGCCTCGTCCAGGCCCGCGAAGCGCGGCACGCCGTGCCCGTCGCCGAGCAGCGCGACGCTGGCGGCGGGGGTCAGCAGGCGGACGGCCGGCACCGGCAGCCCGAGGATGGCGCGCGCGTGCAGGGCGAACTGGGAGAGCTGCTGGCTGCCGAGGGTCACCAGGCCGGTGTCGTGCGGGCGGGGGCTGACCTCGCTGAAGATCACGTCGTCGCCGCGCACGAACAGCTCGACGCCGAAGATCCCGAAGCCGCCGAGCGCGCCGACCACCGACGTGGCGATGCGCTGCGATTCCGCCCACGCCGCCGACGACATCTGGCACGGCTGCCAGCTCTCGCGGTAGTCGCCGTCGATCTGGATGTGGCCGATCGGCGGGCAGCACTGCATGCCGTTCGCCGCCGAGACGGTGAGCACGGTGATCTCGTAGTCGAAGCGGATGAAGCCCTCGACGATGCAGCGTCCGGCGCCGGCGCGCCCCCCCTGCTGCGCGTAGTCCCAGGCGTGGTCGAGATCGGCTGGCGACTTCACGACGCTCTGGCCCTTGCCGGACGACGACATCAGCGGCTTGACCACGCACGGCCAGCCGAGCGCCTGCGCCGCGGCGGCGAACTCGTCGCGCGTCGCGACGAAGCGGTACGGCGAGGTCGGCAGACGGAGCTCCTCCGCGGCCAGGCGGCGGATGCCTTCGCGGTTCATGGTCAGCTTCGCGGCGCGCGCGCTGGGCGCGACGCGCTGGCCGGCCTTCTCGAGCTCGACCAGGACGTCGGTGGCGATCGCCTCGATCTCGGGCACGACGATGTGCGGCTTCTCCAGCGCGATGACCCGGCGCAGCGCGTCGCCGTCGAGCATCGAGAAGACGTGGCTGCGGTGCGCGACCTGCATCGCCGGCGCGTTGGCGTAGCGGTCGCAGGCGATGGTCTCGCAGCCCAGGCGCTGCAGTTCGATCACCACCTCCTTGCCGAGCTCGCCCGAGCCGAGCATCAGCACGCGGGTGGCCGATGGGGAGAGCGGGGTGCCGATGGTCGTGGGCGTCGTGGGCGTGGTGGGCGTGGTCGGCATAGGCCACGAGCGTGGCCGCTCGGATGGGAGCGGCAACTTCCGGGACAGAGACGATTCAGCCGGGGCTGGCCTCGACCGCCAGCGCGGCGAGCGGCGCGGCGAGCCGGCGCGTGAACTCGGCCGGCGCGAGCTGACCGAGCACGCCGGGACCGGTCGGATCGTGGGCGCCGGCGCGCAGCCAATACCAGTGCACGGTCAGGCGGGGCCGCGGCCGCGGATTGCAGACGCCGTGCAGGAGGTCGCAATGGTAGACGACGGCGTCGCCGGGAGCGAGATCGACGATCAGCTCGCCCGGCATGCCGTCGCGGCGTTCGTCGAGGGCGAGGAACGGCGCCTCCGCGGCCGTCGGCTCGCGGCGATGGCTGCCGGGGACGATGCGCAGGCAGTCGTCGGGGATGAGCGCCAGGTTCCACTGCACCTGCGAGAACGGCCGCTCGCCGCGCCACGCCGCCGCGTCGACGCGCGCGCTGGGCGCATGGAAGAAGCCGGAGTCGCGGTGCCAGCGCATGGACGTGTCCGCGCTGGGGATCTCGATGTTCAGGCAGTAATAGCGCGCCATGGCCGGCGCGCCGAGCAGGGCCTCGCTCAGGCCGAGGATCGCCGGACGCGCCAACGGGGCGAGCAGCGGCGCGGCGTCGAGCGTCGGATGGGCATGATGCAGCGTCAGCCGGTTCAGGCGCGCGCGGTCGGGGGCCTCGGCGGCGTAGCGCGCGGCGTGCGCCGCCAGGGCGGCGGCCTCGCCGGGCGTCACGACGCCACGCCGGATGAGGAAGCCGTCGCGTTCGTAGGCGGCGCGGTCGTCGTCGCTCAGGTCGTTCATGCCGGGATCGTGCCGCCGCATCCCGGCGATTGCAGTCGCGGCGGGATGGATGCAATCCGCGCACGCATGGATCGTTTCCGCACGGTGATCGCCCGGCTCGCCGGCTGGGTCGGGGCCAGCCGCGACATCGTCCGCAGCCCGGTGGTCGCGGCGCCGTCGCCCGCCGATGTGGTGCCGATCGCGTACGCGGAATGGGACGTCGACCATCCGATCCGCACGCCGGTCGCGCCGCTGGTCGAACTGCTGCTGGTCGTCGACGGCGCGGTCGAGCTGACGGTCGGCGCGCGTCGCGCGGTG
>DASPLE010000185.1:0-8780 GCA_035627695.1 Planctomycetota bacterium | reverse complement strand
CTACGATCGGGTCAGGGGATGACCGCGAGCGCCTCGAGCGCGACGACCCACGACTCGTCGTTCGTGTTGCCGACGGTCGCGACGGCGCCCGAATCGCCGTCGTAGAACTCATAGCCGACTTCGGCGTTGAGCGCGAACTTCGCGTCGCCGGTCGGGTTGGTCAGCAGCGCGACGGCGACCTCATTGGCGGCCTGATCGCGGAGGTCATCGGTTTCGCGGTCGTGGCGCTGGTACATCACCGTCGCCGACGCCGGGCAGGGGAAGCCGGGGATGGTGTGGTTGGCCATCGCAACCACGCCGTAATCGGTGCGGTCGTCGTTGCCGGCGCCATCATCCTCGCCGACGCCACGGTAGATCACTTCCGCGCCGAGAGTGAGGGCTTCATACGGCTTGAACGTGCCGTTCAGACCGAGCTGGAATACGTCGCCGGCAGAAGCATTGGCCGCACCGGCCGCGCCGTTGGCGGCATTCTGCGGATCGTAGACCGCTTCGAAGTTCACCGAACCGACGTCAGCGATCTGGTAGACGACATCAACGCCCACGCCGAGCAGCAGGCTGTTGCGATCTCCCGAGAACTTGTCGTCGTTGTAGTTGTCGGCGGTCTCGAGCCCCCAACCATTGACCAGGAAGACGCTGATGCCGAGATCGTCCGAGACGGTGAAGTTCAAGGCCGTACCAACGACATCGCTGCCGTAGAGACCCGAGACATCGTCGAAGCCACCAGGGACGATGCCCGCATTGATGCGATAGAGACCGTCGGCGTCAGCCGCCACCCAGCCGAGCGGGGTGGTGAACTTACCGATGGTCCAGGACATCGAATCGGCGAAGGCGTAGTTGATGAACGCCTGCTCGAGATCCATCTCCGAATCGTCGGGGCCCGCGTCGTCGCTCTCATTATGGAATTCGAGGTCGACCTTCGCGCCGACCTTCTCGCCGATCTTGTAGCCGAGGCGGAGTTCGACATCGGCGATGAACTGAAGGCTTGCGTCCTCCTCGTTGCGATCCGTCGCCGCGACGTTCGCGCTGCGATCGTCGTCGAGCGACAGGATGGTGTCGACGAACCCGCCGATGCTCAGCGCACCGTCAGCGGCCTGGGCCGCGGGATTGGTGAAGGCGATGAGGCCGAGGGCGGGAACGATGTAACGAAGGCTCACAGGCGGGCTTCCTTTCGAGGGGAAAACAGGGTCCGTCGATTCCCACACGGAACGACGGGGGCGGCCGGTCGAAGGGCGGAAGCTATGCGCTGCGTCGCAGGGTGTCAATCGCAGCAGGCTGCGTTGACTGCTCATTCAAGCAGCAAAGCGCATCTTATAACGGAGCGAACGCACCAGACGGTGCAGGGGCGGCACTCGAGCTTGACAGCCGCGCTCGGTCCCGGCCAGCGATCGCTGGCGGCCTTGGCAGGTCCCTCGTGCGGCCTATGACCGCCGCGATGACGCCTGATCGCGCGGCCTGCGCCGCTTCCGCCGCGGCGGGTTTCAACCTCATCCCGGTGATGCGGCGCCTGGTCTGCGACGACCTGACGCCGGTCTCGGTGCTCGCGCGCATCCAGGACGAGCCGTACGCCTTCCTGTTCGAGAGCGTGGTCGGCGGCGAGCGCGTCGCGCGCTACAGCATGCTCGGCGTGCGGCCGCGCGCCCGGCTCGTCGGCGATCTCGCCGGTGTGCGCCTCCATCGCGAGGGTCGCGCTCCCGAGGCCCTTCCGGGCGATCCCTACCAGGCCGTGCGCGGCTATGTCGCCGGCCTGAAGAGCCCGCCCGTGCAGGGCTTCCCGCGCTTCTCGGGCGGCCTGGTCGGCTACTTCAGCTACGACACCATCCGCCTCTCCGAGCGCCTGCCCGGCTGCCCGCCGGATCCGCTCGGCCTGCCCGATCTGCACCTGATGCGCTTCGACACCGTCCTGGTGTTCGACCACAGCTACAACCATCTGCTGCTGATCACGCATCTCGATCTGAGCGAGGGCCAGTCCTTCGACGCCGCCTGGACCGCCGCCGAGGCCGAGCTCGACGCGCTCACCGCGCGGCTGTCGGTGCCGATGGCGCCGCGCCTGGTGCGCGACGCGCCGGCGGTCGAGCCGTCCTACACGCAGCACACGCCGCGCGCGACGTACGAAGCCGGCGTGCGCCGCATCCAGGAGTACGTGAAGGCCGGCGACGCGTTCCAGGTCGTGCTGTCGCAGCGCCTGAGCGCCCCGTGCGCGCTGACGCCCTTCCAGGTCTACCGCAGCCTGCGCAGCCTGAACCCCAGCCCGTACCTGTTCCACCTGCGCTTCGGCGACGCCAGCCTGGTCGGCGCCAGCCCGGAGATCATGGTCCGCGTCGACAACGGCACGGTCGCGGTGCGCCCGATCGCGGGCACGACGACGCGCGGGAAGACGCCCGACGAGGACGAGGCCCTGGCGCGCGCGCTGCTCGCCGATCCGAAGGAGCTGGCCGAGCACACCATGCTCATCGACCTCGGCCGCAACGACGTCGGCCGCTGCTGCGTCCCCGGCAGCGTGCGCCTGGTCGAGCGCATGGTCATCGAGCGCTACAGCCACGTGCAGCACATCGTCAGCCACGTCGAGGGCCGCCTGCGCCCGGATCTCGACGCGCTCGACGCGCTGCGCTGCTGCCACCCCGCCGGCACGGTCAGCGGCGCGCCCAAGGTGCGCGCGATGCAGATCATCGACGAGCTCGAGCCGCTGAAGCGCGGCGCCTACGCCGGAGCGGTCGGCTACCTCGACTTCCGCGGCAACCTCGACACCTGCATCGCCCTGCGCACCGCCATCCTCACCCCGGGCCAGGTGCACGTGCAGGCCGGCGCCGGCGTGGTCGCCGACAGCGTGCCGGCGAGCGAGTACGAGGAGACGCTGCGCAAGGCGACCGCGACGCTGAAGGCGATCGCGCGCGCGGGAGCATTCTGACAACCACATGACCCGGCGGCCCGCCGGGTCATGTGGTTCGGCGTCGCGGCGCGCACCGCGCCGTCGCGGTCGGCTCAGCCGTTGGCGATGAGCACGGGCATGTCCACGCGCTTGCCGCGGACCGGGAAGGCTTCCTTGGTCCCCGAGGCGTCGTTGACGTAGAAGCCGCGCAGCTGGTCGTCGGCGCCGTCGTTGATGAAGAAGACGATCCGGTCGCCGTCGGTCAGCGTCACCTTCACGAGGTTGTCGCCATCGATGGTCGCGTCGTGCCAGACCCACTCGTCCTCGTCGTCCAGCTCACCGACCTGCCAGACGCCGGCCTGCTTGCGCAGCCCGACCTCGAAGTCGCCACCGTTCAGGCCGTAGTAGCCGGCGAGGGCGTCGGCCAGCGGCGAGGGGCCGTAGGTCTTGCCGCCGGTGAGGCTGGTCGCGGCGTCGCCGCCGATCTTGCGCGTCCCCGACACGCTCGACGCGTTCATCGACGTGACGGTGTAGACGCGCGTCAGGCCGGAGAACTGGTAGGTGTAGGTGAAGCCGCTGCCGCCGACGGTCACGCCGCGCGAGTAGTCCTCGGCGTTGGCGAGATCGGCGGTCGACGCGCCCTCGTTCTGGCGGCCGATCAGGATGGTGCCGCCGAGGCTGTCGTCCTTCACCGCGTAGACCCGGATGTCCTCGGGCGACGCGCCGCCCGAGCCCGCGACCGTCCAGACGCCGTTGATGTTGCCGGTCACGCCGCCGGCCGGCGGGGCGACGTTGCTGCTGCCGCCGCCGCCGTCGCCACCGCCGCCGCCGCAGCCGGCGAGCACGATGATCGCGGTGGACGCCGCGAGGATGCATGTGAGGGAATGATGCCGCATGGTGCGCGTTCCTGGTTGGGAAGGAGCGCGGCATCCTGCGACGGTCTGGTCACCGTCAAACATGGCACGACGAGTTTCGCGACGCCTCGCGTCGTTCAGCCGACGATCGGCGCGACGCGCGTCCAGATATCGCGCGCCAGGTCCTCGGGAGCGGACAGCCCGGAGAGCGCGATCATCTCGCCCGCCGCGGCGAGCGCGGCGAAGCCGTCGTGCACGCGTTTGAGGTACGCCAGGCCGCGCGCCTCGATGCGGTCCTCGCCGCGCGCGCTGGCGCGGCGCCGGGCGGCGATCGCCGGGTCGAGCTCGATCCACAGCACGACCGCCGGCGCGATGTCGCCGATCGCGAGCCGGATCGCGGCGCGCACGGCGTCGTGCGGCAGCCCGAGGCCGTAGGCCTGGTAGGCGATGGTCGAGTGGTAGAAGCGGTCGAGCACGACCAGCTCGCCGCGCGCCAGCGCCGGGGCCACGACCTCGTGGCAGAGCTGCGCGCGCGCCTGGAGATAGCCGAAGAGCTCGGCGGTCGGGCAGGCCTGGGTCGCGGGATCGAGCAGCAGCGCGCGCTGCTGCTCGCCCAGCGCAGTGCCGCCGGGCTCGCGCAGCGCGCGGTAGGGGCGGCCCATCCGCTGCAGCCGCTCGCCGAGCAGCCGCACCTGCGTGCTCTTGCCCGAACCGTCGATGCCTTCGAGGACGATCAGCGGCATCGCGCCACGCTCACACCAGCCCGAGGGCGAGCAAGCCCGCCAGCAGCAGCCCGGCGACGATGCGGTACCAGCCGAAGGCGCGGAAATCGCGCTGCGAGACGTACTTGATCAGCCAGTGCACGACGGCGATCGCGACCACGAACGAGACCACGAAGCCGATCGCGATCACGCCCCAGCGGCCGTCGAGGTGGTCGCGGTGCTTGACCAGCTTCAGCCCCGAGGCGCCGATCATGACCGGGATGGCGAGGAAGAAGGAGAACTCGGTCGCGACGCGGCGATCCACGCCGATCAGCATCGCGCCGAGGATCGACGCGCCGCTGCGCGAGACCCCGGGGATGAGCGCCAGCAGCTGGAACAGGCCGATGCCCAGCGCGGTGCGCGCTGGCATCTCGAGCGCGTCGCCGCAGGTCGGCGCGCGCTGGCGGCGCTCGATGGCGAGGATCGCGAAGCCGCCGAGGCACAGCGTGTTGGCGATGACCCACGACGCGCGCGGCTGGGGGAAGACGTTCTTCTCCAGCCAGTCGTTCAGCGCCAGGCCGACGATCGCCGCGGGCACGCTGGCGATCAGCACGTTGGCGACGAAGCGGCGCGCCTTGGCGTCGCTGAAGAAGCCGGCGAGCAGGCGGTAGATGCGCGCGTTGTAGTACGCGCACACCGCGAGGATCGCGCCGAGCTGGATGACCACGGCGAACACCTCGCCCGGGTCGTCGAAGCCGAGCAGGCGCTGGGCGACGACGATGTGGCCGGTCGAGGACACCGGGATGAACTCGGTCAGCCCCTCGATGACGCCGATCAGCGCGGCCTTCAACCCCTCGACCAGATCCATGCCGCGACCGTCGCCCGCCGCGTCCGTCCGGCAAGCTCCGCCCGGGCGGTGGCGCACGGCGGTTGGCGCCAGCCCGCCCGGGCCGAGGATGCGGCGTGCGCATCGTCCACGTCATCGCGCGGCTGAACGACGGCGGACCGGCGCGCATCGTCGCGAACCTGGCGCGGATGATGCGCGCGCATGGTCACGAGAGCATCGTCCTGACCGGGACGACCAGCGATGACGAGCCGGATCTGGCCGACGCCCTCGCCGCCGACGGCCTGCGCGTGGAGCGGATCCCCGCGCTGGGCCGCAGCGCGCGGCCGATCGGCGACGCGCGCGCGGGGCTGGCGCTGATCGCGCGGCTGCGCGCGCTGGCGCCGGACGTGGTCCACACCCATACCGCCAAGGCCGGCGCGCTCGGCCGCATCACCTGCCGGATCGACCGCCGCCCGTGCCTGCACACCTACCACGGCCATGTGCTGAGCGGCTATTTCGGCACGACCGTCTCGGCCGGCCTGCGCGCCGCGGAACGCCTGCTGGCGCACGGTGCGCACCACCACGCCCTGACCGCGTCGCAGCACCACGAGCTGGCGGGGCGCTACCGCATCGGCACGCGCGCGCGTTGGCACGTCCTGCCGCCGCCGGTCGACCCGGTCGTGCCGCGGGCGGCGCCCTGGCACGCGCGGCTCGATCTCGGCGCGCCGCGCATCGGCTTCCTGGGGCGCCTGGCGCCGGTGAAGGATGGCGCGCTGTGGCTCGAGGCGTTGTCGTGGCTGACCGCGCGCCGGCCGGTGCAGGGCGTGATCTGCGGCGATGGCCGCGAGCGCGACGCGATCATCGCCCGCGCGACGAGCCTCGGCGTCTCGGTGGTGGTCACCGGCCAGGTGCCGGCGGCCGAGGCGCTGGGCGCCTTCGACCTGCTGCTGATGTCGAGCCGCAACGAGGGCCTGCCGCTGGCGGCGGTCGAGGCGATGTCGGCGGGCGTCGCCGTGGTCGCTCCCGCGGTCGGCGGCCTGATCGACCTCGGGCGCGCCGGGGCGATCGAGAGCGCGCCGCGCGACGCGTTCGCCCTGGCCGACGCCTGCCAGCGCCTGCTCGACGGGCCCGAGCTGCGCGCGCGCCGCGTCGCCGCCGGGCGCGCCGTCGCCGCGGCGCTGGCGCCGATGGCGCTGGCTGCGCGCTATGACGCCCTCTACCGCGAGGTAGCCTCGGACCGATGCGCCCGCGGGTCCTGATCGCCGTCTGTGCATGGATCGCGTCGCTCGCCTGCGCGAACGCCGTCGACCTCGCGCCGACCTTCGCGTCCGCGAGCGTCGGCGACCTGCTGACCTGGGACGTGCGCGGCCCCGCCGACGGCTGGCTGTCGTGCGATGTCGAGCGCTGCCCGCTGATCGAGTTCACCGCGCCGGACACCGCGATCGTCCGCCGTCGCGCCTTCCTCACCCAGCCGCACCAGGTCGACGCCGCGGTCGCCGCCGGCCCCGAGTTCACCGCGACCGGCGAGCGCGGCCTGCAGGTGCGTCACGTCGCGCGCGTCGCCGGGACCCACCGCTGGCGGCTGCTGTCGCCGGACAGCAGCGCCACGCTCGCGGTCGGCGAGATCGAGGTCGCGGCCTCCGCGCTCCCGCCCGGTCCGATCCGCATCAGCCCGCACAACCCGCGCCTGCTCGCGTTCGCCGACGGCACGCCGTTCATCCCGATCGGCCCGAACATCGCATGGACGCTGCCGCCCGATCGCCCCGGCCGCTTCGAGACCTACTTCGCCGCGCTCGCCGCCGCCGGCGGCAACCACGCGCGCGTGTGGTGCGCGAGCTGGTGCGGCCAGATCGAGTCCGATCGGCCCGACGACTACCGCCTCGACCACGCCTGGCTCCTCGACCAGATGTTCGCGTCGGCGCGGCGCCATGGCATCCGCGTCACCCTGGTGCTCGACAACCACCACGACTTCGTCTACGGCAAGTCGTGCCCGTACGGCGGCGACTTCGCCGCGCGCGTCACGACCTTCCTCGCCCGGTCGCCGGGGCCGCAGTACGCGCGCCGGCTCAAGTACCTGTTCGCGCGCTACGGCGCCGACGACCAGGTCATGGCGTGGGAGCTGTTCAACGAGCTCGACATGGCCTGCGCCGTGCGCCAGATCGCCGGCGACTGGGCGAAGGGCGCCGCGGCGCTGGTCGCGCAGCTCGATCAGGACCACCGCCTGCGCACCATCAGCTGGGCCGGCAGCGACATCGGCGTGGTCGCGCGCCAGCCGGGCATCGATCTCGTGCAGCTGCGCGGCTACGTGCTCGAGTTCGTCGGCGGGCCGTCGCTGTTCCGCGCCGATACCACCGACGGCATCGGCCTGCTCGCGGCGGGCGCCGCGGCCGCGCACGCCATCGGCCGTCCGTTCTGCTTCTCCGAGGTCGGCTACCAGGGAGCCGAGACGGACAATCCGGGCAACGACGGCGATCCCGACGGCCTGCTCATGCGCCAGCAGCTGTGGTCGGGCTTCCTGCTCGGCGGCTACGGCGCGGGCATGAACTGGTGGTGGGACGTGTACATCGACCACCAGGGCCTGTGGGACGCGCACCGCGGCCTGAGCGCGTGCGTCCGCCTGATCGACTGGCGCGAAACCGGCCTCGCGCCGCTGACGCCCAACCAGGGCCACGACCTGCGCGTGCTCGGCTGGCTCGGTCCGACCCAGGCGCTGATCTGGCCGCACCATCGCGCCGACACCTGGCACGCGCACCTGGTGGGCAAGCGGCCGCGCGTCGCGTTCGATCGCGCGATGTCCTTCGGCCTGAGCGGCATGCGCCCCGATCTGGCGGTGACCATCGAGACCCGCGACCTGGTCAGCGGCGCGCTCCAGGCGACGGTCGACGCGAGCACCGATGCGACCGGCAAGGTGCGCCTGACGCTGCCGTCGGGCGCGGTCGATACCGTGCTCATCGTGAAGGCGAAGTAGCGCGTCGAGCGTCGAGCGCGCCCTCACGGCGAGAAGTTGCGCATCACCGACTGGACCAGCACGCCGACGAAGGCGTCGACCGCCGGGCAACGCCAGCGGTCGTCCTCGCGCACGCAGCGCAGGCGCAGGCGATGGCTACGGCCGAACGCCTCCAGCGCGAGCACGGCCACGCGCTCGGCGCCGTCGCCCTCGACCGCGGCCACCTCGACCGAGCCGAGCAGGCGATCGAAGTCCAACCCGTACGGCGCGTCCCACGCGCGCATCGACGCGAAGACCACGGCGAGGCGGTCGAGCAGCGCGTCGTAATCCAGCCGGCGCAGGTCGTCGACGCGCGTGATGCCGAACAGCCGGATGGTGGCGAGGCGCGCGGTCATCGCCTGCCGCGCGCGCTGCGGATCAGCGAGCACCGCCGGATCCATCGCGCGCCCGAAATCGTGGGCGAGATCGAGCATCAGCCGGGCCAGCTCGGGCTCTCGCCGGCGGTGGAATTCCGCCGCGGCGTCGGTCAACGCGCGCGGCAGGAGCGCGATCGTCGGCGGCGCCATCTCGGCCAACGCTTCGCCGA
>DASPLE010000184.1:0-55030 GCA_035627695.1 Planctomycetota bacterium | reverse complement strand
GGCAAACCTCGCCGATCCCGGACGGCGCCATCGCCTGGACGCGGCCGCGCGTGCCGCGCTCGCCGGACGGGCGCAGGCGGGCGTAGGCGATCGCCGCATCGATCGCGACCACCGGATCGTCGATCGGCCTGCACCAGGTGTCGGCGAGGCGCCAGCCGAGGACGTGCTCGCGACCGTCCGCGACGTCGACCTCGAAATCGTAGAGCACGCTGACCTGGACCCGGCCCTCGCCCAGCGGCGTGAGGAACACCTCCAGCACCTGGCCGGCCGCGGCGCGGTGCGTCGCCCACGCCCACATGAAGGGCGCGGCGAGGAGCAGCGCGGCGCTGGTGCATCCGACGATCATCGCGCGTCGGGCGGAGGCGACCGCGCGCCGCCAGCCGGTCACGCGTCGGCCGCGACGATGCGGTTGCGCAGGCGGCCCAGCCCGCTGATCGCGCACTCGACGATGTCGCCCGGGGCGAGGAACGCCGGCGGCTTGCGGTAGCAGCCGACGCCCGCCGGGGTGCCGGTCGAGACGATGTCGCCGGGCTCGAGCGTGATGTCCTTGGTGATGTAGGCGATCAGCGACGGGATGTCGTGGATCAGCTGGTCCGCGCGCGCGTCCTGGCGCGCGGCGCCGTTGACCGTGGCGGTCAGGCGCAGCGCGGCGACGTCGGCCACCTCGTCGGCGGTGACCAGCGCCGGACCGCACGGATAGAAGCCGTCGACGCTCTTGGCGCGGAACCACTGCCCGTCGTTGCCCTGCCACAGCCGCGCCGTGAGGTCGTTGCCGACCATGTAGCCGAGGATGACGTCGCGCGCGCGCTCGCGCGTCACGGCCTTGGCGCGCGCGCCGATGACCACCGCCAGCTCGACCTCGTAGTCCGGAGCGCACGGCACGCGCGGCAGCCGCACGTCGTCGGCGGGTCCGGCGAGCGTGTTGCCGGTCTTGCAGAACAGCAGCGGCTGCTCCGGCCACGGCTTGCCCTGCTCGGTGGCATGATCCTTGTAGTTCAGGCCGATGCAGACGATCTTTCCCGCGTCGGCCACCGGCGGTCCGAGACGCACCGCCGCGGGATCGACCCCGGCGCCGGCGTACGCGGCGACCAGCTTGGCCAGCGCGGGGAGGTGGCCGCCGGCGATCAGCGCGCGCACCGAGGTCGGCAGCGACGGGTGCAGCTCGTTGACCGGGACGATGCGTTCCCTGCGCATGACGCCCGCTCGTTCCTGTCCCGCGGCGCCGAAGCTGACCAGTCGCATGCCGGATCCTGCTGGCCGGTCGGCTGGTCGCAACCGCAGCGGGCAGAGGCGGATCGCGCCGACCGGCTGCGACGCGGACGCATCCGGGCGGGCATCCCCCTGCGGCCGCTGGGATGCGCCGGATCCCGGGCCGCGCCGGCGGCCGAGCGCCGGCTCGCCGCCGCAGCGGACGATGGATGAACCGCGCCAGGCTTCCCGTCAGGGACGAGCCTGGCAAATAGATAAAGTCATCTAATGTCTTTCGCATGCCCAGGAACGCCCTCTCCCTGCTCATCCCGCTGATCGCCACGACCGCGGCGGCCGCCGCCGACTACCACGTCGCGCCCGACGGCGACGACGCCCGCGACGGGCTCGCGCCGGCCACGGCGTGGCGGACGGTCGACCGGGTCAACGCCGCCGCGCTCGCGCCCGGCGACCGCGTGCTGCTGCGGCGCGGAGGCCTGTGGCGCGGCTCGCTGCGCGTTCCCGCCAGCGGCGCGCCCGGATCGCCGATCACCATCGCCGCCTATGGCGACGGCGCCAAGCCGCGGCTCAGCGGCGGGGAGGCGCTGGCGAACGCCGGCTGGCGCCACCTCGGCGGCACGATCTGGGCGTACGACATCGCGGCGACGGTGCATGCCGTGGTGGTCGATGGCGCGTTCCTCTTCGACCCGCGCGGCCAGTCCGTCGAGGCGACGCCGAACGGCTACGCGTTCGCCGGTGGCGTCCTGCGCATCAACGTCGCCGGCGATCCGCGCGCGGACGGTCGCGCCTACGTCGCCTGCGTGCGCGACGACGTCGTCCATTCCAACGGCGAGGACCATCTCGTGCTGCGCGATCTGGCGGTGGAGGACTGCGCGCGTTTCGACGGCGGTTACGGCGTGCGCGTCATGGGCTCGCGCGACGTGCTGGTGGAGGACGTCGAGGTCCGCCGCGCCGGGAAGCACCACTTCGGCTGCATCAATTCCACCGGGGTCGTCCACCGCCGCTGCCACGCGGCGACGACCATGCCGCGCCAGGGCTACGGCGGCGCGACGGCGTACGTCTCGTACGGCGACGGATCGGGCATGCCCGCCCAGGCCAGCGAGTACCACGACTGCGTCTTCGAGGACGCCGCCGACACCTGGCCGGCCGACGCCGGCCTGCGCTACCACGTCTTCACCACCCACGGCGCCGGCATCGGTTCGGTGCTGCTGCGCGGCATGATCTCGCGCGGCGGCCCCTGGACGCTGAACAACGGCGAGGCGCCCGGGGCGTCGATCCGGGTCGAGGGCGGCCTGCTCGACGACGCCCGGCTCGAGTTCTGGGGCGCCGGGATCGTGGTCGACGGGCTGCGCGTGACCGGCCGCAACGGCACCATGGACATCAACGGCAGCGATCACCTGCTGCAGAACCTGGTGATGTCCGGCACCGACCTCGGCAGCGCCTGGTACCAGACCGCGATCCTGGTCCGCGGCCAGCGCATCACGGTGCGCTCATCGACCGTGGTCATGGGCGCGGGCGCTCCGGACTCGAACTCGTGCATCGCGCTGGCCGACGGCGCGGCGCAGGCCCGCATCGAGGGCAGCATCCTGTGGTCGAACGGCGCCGCGCTGCGCCTGTGGGGCCGCGGTCCGGAGCACGTCGCCGCGTGCGACCACAACCTGTACCGGACCGGCGTTCGCCTGGCGGACCGGACGCTCGGCGAGTGGCGCGCGCTCGGCTTCGACACCTGGTCGCTGGCGGTGGCCGACGCCGGGTTCGTCGGAGCCGGCGACTTCCACCTGATGGCGTCATCGCCCGCCATCGACGCGGCGGGGCTGGATCCGGCGGTGCTGACGACCATGCCGACCGACGCCGACGGCGCCGCGCGGCGGCAGGGCGCCGGCTTCGACCACGGCGCCTTCGAGCGCGCCAGCGGCCACGACGGCGGCACGGGCGGCACGACCACCGGCGGCGGCACGACGACGGGCGGCGCGACCACCGGCGGCACGACGACGGGCGGCGGCACCGCCGGAGGAGGCGCATCCTCCGGCGACGGGCCCGGATGCGGTCGCGGCGGCGGCTCGCTGGTCGCGGTGGCCGCGGCGATGGCGATCGCCCTGCGCTGCGTCTCCGCCCGCGCGCGCTGAGGTTACGCGGCCTTGGCCGCGAGCGGTATCGGCGTCCGCCCATCGGGGCGCGCGACGCGGCGAACGCTGGCGGCCGGCGATGGAGCGCCGCCACCCGGCGCGCATGCTCGACGGCATGCGCATGCTCCTGCCGCTCGTCGCGATCGCGTCCATCCACGCCGTCGACGTCGCCGACGTCGCCGGCCTGGCCGCGGCGATGGCGGCCGCCGAGGCCGGCTCGGTCATCCGCATCGCCGCAGGGTCCTACCGCGGCGGCATCCACCGCGCCGGACTGCACGGCACCGCCGACGCGCCGGTGGTGATCTGCGGCGCCGATCCGGCGCATCCGCCCGAGCTCGTCGGGGGAGCGGACGGCCTGCACATCGCCGGCTGCGCGCACCTCGAGCTGCGCGATCTCGTGCTGCGCGGCGCCGCGACCAACGGCCTGAACATCGACGATGGCGAGAGCGGGGCGCACGACGTCATCATCCGCCGCATCACCGTGCGCGAGGTCGGTCCCGACGGCAACCGCGACGGCGTGAAGCTGTCGGGCGTCGACCGCTTCCTGGTCGAGGACTGCGTCATCGAACGCTGGGGCACGCGCGGATCGGGCATCGACATGGTCGGCTGCCACGATGGCGTCATCGCCGGCACGCTGTTCCGCCACGACCCCGGGCACGACGACGGCAATGGCGTCCAGACCAAGGGCGGCAGCGCGCGCATCGTCGTCCGCGCGTGCCGGTTCGAGGACGCGCTGTCGCGCGCCGTCCAGCTCGGCGGCACGACCGGCATGGGATTCTTCCGGCCGCAGCCGCCGGGACCGGCCGAGGGCGCCGACCTGGTGGTCGAGGACTGCGTCATCGAGGGCTCGCAGGCGGCGATCGCCTTCGTCAACGCCGAGCGCTGCCTCGTGCGCCGCAACGTCATCCGCCGCCCGGGCCGATGGGTCATGAGGATCCTGCAGGAGACGACCGGCGACGGCTTCGTCCCCTGCCGCGACAACGAGTTCTCGGACAACACCGTGGTGTGGAGCGCCGCCGGATTCGAGGGCACGGTCAACAGCGGCGCCGGCACCGCGCCGGAATCGTTCCTTCGCGCGCAACCGCTGGTTCTGCGCCGATCGCCCCGAGGCCAGCGCGCCGATCCTGCCGGCGGCGGAGATCGATGGCGTGGTCGGCGTCGATCCCGACGCCGACGCCCGTTAGCGCCGCCGCTCCGCCGATGGGCTGTGCCCGACGAAGCGCCGGAACTGCTTGTTGAAGTGCTGGGCGTCCGCCAGGCCGACGGCGGCGGCGATCGCGCCGACCGGCTGATCGGTGGCGACCAGCAGCTGGCGCGCGCGCTCGATGCGCCGCGACAGCAGGAAGCGCGGGATGGTCATGCCGAAGCGTTGGCGGAAGCGCCGCGCGAGATGGTTCTGCGACACACCGACCTCGCGCGCCAGCCGCGGCACCGACATCGACTCGCCCAGGCGTTCGATCATCAGCGCCGCGACGCGCTCGACGGCGGCGTCGGCGCGCTCGCGCGGCGCCGACGGCATCGCCACCTCGAGCGCGATGCGCAGCAGCAGCTCCTGCAGCGCCGATGACGCCGCCGCCGCGGCGACGGCGGCGCCGGCGTCCTGGCCGCCCGCCCGCGCGTGCAGGCGCGCGATGTGCGCGACGCGCTCGCCGACGAACGCGCCGCGCGCGCCGAGGCGCAGGTGCAGCGGCAGCTCGACGACCTCGCCGACCGCCGGCACCGGATGCCAGTGGATGCACCAGTGGCGACCCGGCGCCGGCAGGTGGTAGCGCGTCTCGACGCCGGCCGGCGAGAAGGTCAGGTCGTGCTCGACGATCGTCACGTCCTCGCCGCCGATGCGCATGGCGCACGGGTAGAGATAGACGTGCAGGCAGCTGGTCAGGCCGCAGTACCGGACGGCGAAGTCGCGATCGCGATGCGGGAAGATCCCGGCGTTGAAGACCCGCGGCTGGGCCGCGAGCGGCAGCGGTATGGTGCCGATCATGGCCGATTTTTACCACAGCGGATGGTTCCTGCCAATGGTGATTGGCGGCCAATCGCCTACAAAGCTGAGCAGGAGCATCCAGCCATGGCCGGGTACCTCACCGCCGAGCAGAAGCGTTTCTACCAGGACAACGGCTACATCGTCCTGCGCGGGGTGTTCCCCCTCGATGAGATGCGCGCCTGCCGCAAGGACCTGCACGATCTCGCGGCGCGGCTCGAGGCGCAGCGCGGCGACATCAACGCGACCTGGCCGAGCGTCCGCGATCGCAGCCACCGGATCCAGCACTGCCACGACGTGCAGTTCCAGTGCGCGTCGATGACGCGCCTGATCTCCGATCCGCGCTTTGTCGGCCCCCTGACCGAGATCATCGGCCCGAACATCCAGCTCCACCACACGAAGATGTTCATCAAGCCGCCGGAGAAGGGCTCGCCCTTCCCCCTGCACCAGGACTACCCGTACTTCCCGCACGAGCGCAACACCATGACCGCGGCGGTCATCCACTTCGACGATTCGACGATCCAGAAGGGCTGCGTCCGCGTGGTGCCCGGCTCCTACAAGCGCGGCGCCCTGCCGCCCGCCGACGACGCGCACGACCACAGCCTGCCGCAGGACGCGTTCCCGATCGATTCGGCGACGCCGTGCGAAGCGCGCGCCGGCGACGTCCTGATCTTCAACTACCTGACGATCCACGGCTCGGGCGTGAACCTGTCCGACGAGCCGCGCACCACGCTGCTGGTCCAGGTCCGCGACCCCGAGGATCTCCCGACGGTGCGGGCGCACGAGAGCAACGGCCAGGGCATGATGCTCGCCGGCTACGATCCGCGCGGCGGCGTGAAGCCGACGTGGGATCGTCCCGTCGCCGTCGCCGCGACCTGACCGTAGGCGCCGCGGCCGCGCGGGACCGGCGCTCTTCGGGCCACCGGAATCGAAGCGCGATGTCCACCGCGGGCATCGGCGTTCCGGGATTGCCGACGGCGCTCGTCCTGGCATCGACCTGCCACCCGGCCATGCTGCCCGCCCATGCGGTTCCTGTTCGCCTGCCTCCTCGTCCTCTTCGCCATCGGCGCGCCGGCGGTCGACTTCAACGACAAGGTGTCCGAGGATCCGGACGACTCCGAGGTCGAGGCCGACTGGTTCCGCGGCCAGGAGGCGAAGGCCGCCAAGTACCGGCTCGGCCGCGCCCAGGCGACCGCCGAGGATCTCGACGACGCGGCGGCCAGGGAATACCTCGACGAGGCCCGCCAGCTGCTCGCCGACGGCCACGGCCGCGGCGCGCGCAAGAAGGCGCTGAAGGGCTTCAAGAACCACCGCTACAGCCAGTACGCCGACGATCTCCAGCACGTCGCGGTGCTCGGCTACGCCAAGAAGGCCGACCTCAGCGGCATGCTCGAGAGCCTCGTCGCGCTCTGGCTGTGCTTCCCCGATCATCCGGAGATGGACGCGGCGATGCGCGTCGCCTTGGACGCGGCGGAGAAGCGCCAGAACTTCTCGACCCTGGTCAACCTCGAGGCCGAGGATCCCGCCGACGTGATCGACCTCGAGGGCGAGAGCTGGCGCGACGAGTACAACCGCGTGTTCCGCTTCCTGTCGCGCAACGGCGACCGCGAATCGATCGCGCCGCGTGCCAGCCTCGGCCTGGCGCGCTCGCTGCTGATCAGCGAGGACCGCAAGGGCTTCCCGACCGTGCGCGCCGCCTACGAGTCGTTTCTCGACGACTATCCCGACCACGAGCTGACGTTCACGGCGCTGACCGAGCTCGCGCTCGCCTACCTCTCCACCTACCGGGGCGAGCACTACGACGTCGGCGCCCTGGTCAACGCGGCGGCGGTGATCGACCAGGCCGAGATCGAGACCGGCGGCGATGCCGCGCGCGCCAAGGTCGTGCAGGACTACCGCCGGCGCATCCGCGCGTGGCACCAGGACCGCGACGGCCAGGTCGCCACCTGGTACGATCGCCGCGGCCAGGACGACGCCGCGCGGATCTACTACGCCGAGGTCGTCGCCCGCGATCCCAACAGCGACGACGCGCGCCGCGCCGAGCGCGCGCTCGACAAGCTCGGCCCGCCGCCCACGCCGGAATACGTACGCGACCTGACCCCCGCGGCCGCGCGTCCGTGAGACGCCTCGCGCCGTTCGCCGCCGCGCTCGTGGCGCTGGCCGCCGTCGCCGCGTCCGGCTGCCGCTACGGCGTCGCCGCGCCGCCGCGCCTGGGCGAGGACGTGCGCGTGGTGGTGATCGCCAACGACGCGCGGCTGGTGCGCGCCCAGGCGGCGCTGCAGGCCGCGGTCGCGCGCGCGCTCGAGGAGCGTCTCGGCTGGCGCGTCAGCCCCACGGGCACGGCGCGGCTCGAGCTGGCGATGGCCGAGGAACGCATCGACGCCACCGGCACCGATCGCGGCGACGTCCCGGCGCGCTGGAGCATCAGCCTGCACGGCCACGCGCTGCTGCGCTCGCGCCACGGCACCGAGCTCGGCGATTTCGTCGGCACCGGCTACGCCAGCGGGCTGGCGGACGAGACCGAGGCGATCGACAACGCCGCGCGCGAGGCCGCGATCCAGCTCACCAGCTGGCTCGAGACGGCTGGACGCCGTTGGGGCACCGGCGATCCGGCGGCAGCGCGTCCGGCGCCGTAGCATCTCGAAGCGCGAAGCTCCCCGCTCAGCTCAACCCGACGCTCTCACCGCCGTGCACGCCGCCTGCGCGACGTCCGTCGGCGTCAGCACGTGCGCGACGTCGCTGCGCACTGTGACGACGCGGGCCGCGCGTGGCGCGATGGCGACGACCGCGTCGGTGAAGCCGGCCCCCGCCAGCGCGTCGATCGCGATCAGCGGTCCGCGCGCCGCCGCGTCCACGAGATCGGCCGCGGGCAACGGCGCGAGGCTGGTGCACAGGAGCACGTCGGCGGCGATGCCCGCGGTGCCGAGCAGCAGACGGGCGGCGACGGCGAGATCGATGCCGCGGTTGTCGCAGACGAGCGTCGCGGCTGGAGCGGCCTCGACCGCCAGGCGACGGCCCGAGCCGGCCTCGTGGTCCCCCTGCCAGTCCCCGGCGAACGCGCGCTTCGGCAGCGCGATCAGCGTCGCGTCCTCCGTGGCCAGCGCGTGCGCGAGGCAGGCGCGCAGCTGGGCGTCGCCGGCGGGGCCGATGAGCCACCAGCCGGGAGCAGCCGACCACGCGCCGAGCGGCGGCAGGTCCTCGGCGGCCATCAGCAGCTTGAGCGCGATGCGCCGTCGCGCGGCGGCGCGCAGCGCCGGCAACGCGGCGCTCAGGTCGCAGCGCGGCGGGAGCAGCCAGGCGACGCGCCGCCCGGTGGCGGCGACCTCGGCGGCGATGGCCAACCCGGCCGCGTCGGCGCGGCACGGCCAATCGCGGTGCGGCAGGACGAGGCGCGGCTCGCGCGTGGCGAGGTCGGCGAGCCACTGTCCGGCGTCGGCGTACGGCGACGCCTCCGCGCGCAGCGCGTCGCGCCAGGCGCCCAGCGAGGCGAGCCGCACCGGCGCCGGCGCGCGCGCCCCGGGCGCCGGTGCCGCCGCCGGCAGCGCGCCGACGCGTGTCGCGACCGGTCCATCGCCGCCCAGGTCGGCGGCGATGCGCCAACCGCAGACGTCGAGGAGGCGCTCGTCGGCATCGTCGCCGCCGCTGATGGCCAGCGCGAGATTCGCGAGGCCGAGCCGTGTCGCCGTCGTCAGGGCGGCGAGCGTCGCGGCATCGGCCAGGCGTTCGCGCGCGATCACCGCCAGCACGCGGCCGCCGACCGGGGTCTCGGCCAGCGCCAGGCCGCAGGCCGACGCGAGCAGCAGATCGCCGGGCATGTCGGCGGCGCGTTCGCCATCGGCCACGCCCGGCACGGCGAGGTCGCTGACCACGCGCAGGCGTCCGGGGAAGACGATGATCGATCGCCAACGCGACAGGCACGCGCTCAGCGGCTCGGGCATGCCCTGTCGTAACACGCGTCGGGCGCGCGTCACCCGCGCGGTGGCTCAGCGGGTGTGGACCGGCCACGTCACCGGATCGCCCCAGGTCCCGCCGCCGAGCGCGGTGTCCCAGCTCGGGGGCTGGCCCTTGAGGTCCGTTGCCGCGACCGAGTGCACGTTGCCGGCGCTGGTCAGGGCGAACACGCGACGCCCCATGTCGGGGCTCACCGGCCAGGCGTAGGCGACGAAGTGCCGCTCCGCCAGGTCGGTCTCGTCGGGCACGAAGATCGCGAAGCGGTAGCCATGGGCGACGTCGCCGTGCGCCAGCGGGCCAGCGATCAGCGTCCGGCCATCGCCATTGAGCGCGCGCAGACTGCCATACTCGCCGATGGCGTCGCCGTCGGCATCGGCATACGCGCCGCTCTGGAACTGGATCTCGGCGGGGAAGATTGCGCTTTTGAGCGTCGCGGCCGCCGACGCCTCGTTCGCGGTGACCCGGCTCTCGAGCAGGTTCGGGATGGCGATCGCGGCGATGATCGCGATCGGCACGACCAACAGCGCCAACCCGCCGAGCACGATGCCGGTGACCGCCATGCCTTTGTTCTGGCCCTGCGTCAGCGCAACGATGCCCAGGACCAGGCCGACGATGCCGACCGGGAAGATCAGGATGCCGATGATGCCGCAGATCAGCGCGGCGATCGCCAGGCCGTTCGACCGCGGCTGCTCGTACTCGTGGTCGGCCATGGGATGCTCCAGGCGCGGCAGCATGCGACGCGGCGGGCGGCGACAAGCCCGGCACGCGGAAGGCCTTGCGACGGCGACACGCGCGCCGGACGCAGAACGATGGACTGCACACGATTGCTCAAGAATATCGCGCTATGCCCACTCCAGCTTTCGTCTGGTCCGACGCGCACGGCGCCGGCCGCCAGGTCGTGGTCCTCTTCCATCGCCGCGTCCGGCTCGACCAGGTGCCGGCGCGCGCCGAACTGCACCTCTTCGCCGACACGCGCTACCGCCTGACCGTCAACGGCGTGGTCGCCGGCTACGGGCCGGCGCGCTTCATGCCGCACGCCCCGGAGCACGATACGGTCGACTGCGCGCCGCTGCTCCACGTCGGCGACAACGACATCGTCGTCACGGCGGTGCACCACGGCGCCGCGTCGTTCGAGGCGGTGCCGTCCTCCGGCGGCTTGATCGCCTGGGGCGCCATCGCCGGCGACGACCTGTCCACGCCGGGGGCTTGGCGCTGCCACGCCGCCACCGCCTGGGATCGGGCGACGCCGTGCTACAGCTTCGCCCAGGGACCGATCGAGATCGTCGACACGCGGCTCCTGCCGCGGCTCGACGATGCCGCCGCGTGGCGGACGCCGGTGGCGATCGCCCAACCGCACTGGGGCGCGCTGACGCCGCGCTCGATCCCGGCGCTGACCCTGACCGAGGACGCGTGCGCGCGCGTCGACCTGGTGGCCGCGCTCGCCCCGGACCAGCGCTTCGGCGCGCGCGTCGATGGCCCCGCCAGCGCCGCCGGCGTCGTCCGGCGCGCCTGCTACGCGACCTTCATCCACGCCCCGCGCGCGCAGGAGCTGCCCATCGGCCTGTTCTGGGGGCCGCATTGGCTCAACGGCGAGGAGCTGCCGGGCGACGCCGACGCGCTGCTCGGCAACCGCTGGAACGCGCGCGCGCGCCTGCGCGCGGGCTGGAACCTGCTCTACGGCGAGCCCGAGGTGATGATCGACGGCTGGCCGCTGATGGTCTCGCTGCCGGTCGCGGCTGGCCTGCGCGTCGGCGCCGATCCGGTCGACGGCTGCCCCGAGACCATGCGCGTCAGCGCGTCGCTGACCGCCGTCGAGCTCGCCGCGCTGCGCGCGCGTCCGCCGCGCGGCCTCGACGACCTGCCGACGCCGCCGGGCGGCTGGACGCGCATCGCGCGCGGCGCGGACATGCGTTCGCCGTCGCGCGAGGCCGCGTGGGACCGGCCCGGCGCGGTCGTCGCGCATCTCCCGCACGCCGAGACCATCACCTTGCCCGCCGGCGACCACGTCGTGGTCGTGGACATGGGCCGCGAGTTCCTCGGCCACGCGCTCGTCGATCTCGACGCGCCCGCCGGAACCGTCGTCGACGTCGCCAACGCCGAGCGCAAGCGCGGCGACGGCATGCTCGACCTCTTCCGGACCCATTGGATGTGCAACGAGGCCGAGCGCTTCGTCGCCAGCGGCGGCCGGCAGCGCTGGGAGGCGCTCAATCCGCGCGGCGGGCGCTGGCTGCAGGCGACGGTGCGCCGCGCGACCGCGCCGGTGCGGCTGCGCGTGGCGGTGCGCTCGACGCGCTATCCGGCGCGCTGCGACGGCGCCTTCGCCTGCTCGGATCCGCTGCAGAGCTGGGCGTGGCGCATCGGCGTCGACACCGTCGCGACCTGCATGGAGGACGCCTACGTCGACTGCCCGTGGCGCGAGCGCGGCTGCTACGTCGGCGACCTGCTCGCCCAGTACCGCGCCACGCGCGCCTTCACCGCCGACGACGCGCTGATGCGCCGCTGCCTGCGCCTCGCCGCGCATGGCCAGCACGGCGACGGGCAGATGAACGATCCGGTGCCGGCGTGGAAGACGACGCCGCTGCACGACTACAGCCTGATCTGGATCATCGCCCTGCACGAGCACTGGATCCACGCCGGCGACGCCGGCTTCGTGCGCGCGCTGTGGCCGCACGTGGAACGCGTGCTGGGCAGCGCCGCGTGGCGCGCGGCCGAGTCCGGACTGTGGCTGGCCGACGGGCTGCACCTGTTCCTCGACTGGGCGGCGCTCGACCACGCCAAGCGCGGGGAGAGCGGACCGCTCAACGCGTTCCGCGCCGCGGCGCTGGCTTGCGCCGCCGATCTCGCGCGCGCGATCGGCCGCGACGGCGATGCGGACCGGCTCGCCGCGGAGGCGCAGCGCGTGGCGACGGCGCTGCGCGCGCGGCTGTGGCGCGACGACCACCTCGCCGATTCGCCGGACGATCCCGGGATCGGCCTGCACACCACGACGTTGGCGCTGGCGTACGGCCTGATCGGCGGCGACGACGCGCGCCGCGCGGCGGACCACGTCGACCGCCATATCGAACGCAACGCGCGCCTCGGCGCCGACAGCATGACCGCGTATTTCTTCCACTACCTGCTGCAGGCGCTCTACCGTCACGGCCGCGACGCAGCCGCCGAGCGCGCGGTGCGCCTGCACTACGGTCCGCTGCGCGACGCCGGGGCCTGGACGCTGTGGGAGACGTTCTCGTCGACCGGCGCCGGCCCGGGCAGCCTGTGCCACGGCTGGAGCGCCGCGCCGACCGGTTCGGCGGCGCTGCATGTCCTCGGCGTGCGCCCGCAGGTCGCAGGCGAGCCCGATGCGATCCTGATCGCGCCCGCCGCCCATGGCATCACCTGGGCGCGTGGGCGCGTGCCGCATCGCCGCGGCATGATCGACGTGGCCTGGGAGGTGCGCGGCGATGCCCTCGTCGTGGACGTGGCAGCGCCCGCGGGCGTCAGCGTCGCCATCCGGCCCGAGGGCGGTCTCGCCCGGCTGCGCGTGGTCCGTTCGCGGGTCGACGTCGGCCGTCCCGCCACCGCGGGCTGAACGAGCCGCGCGGTCTCAGCGCATCAGCGGCATCAGCGCGAACGTCGCCTGCTGCATGCCGGCCAGCGCCGCGGCCATGAAGGCGACGGCGGCGGGCATGCCCGCGTACAGCACGAGCAGCGAGACCATGATCTTCATCGCGAAGCTGAAGTGCAGCATGTTGATCTGCGGCACGGCGCGGACGATGACGCCCTCGGCGATGGTGATGGCCATGATCGTGGACAGCACGGGGAAGCTGATCGCCAGCGCGACGCGCGTCAGCTCGTCGACGCCGGCGACCAGCGTCGGCACCAGCTCGGGCCCGAGCGCCCACGCGCCGGCCGGGATCACGTCGTAGCTGCGCGACAGCGCGGCGAAGAACAGGTGGTGGCCATCGGTCAGCAGGAAGAGCATCACCGCGCCGATATGGAACAGGTCGCCGATCGGGCTGGCCGCGGCGTCGGTCTCGGGATCGAAGTATTCAGCCGCCGAGTAGCCGGCGTGGCGGTTGGCCAGGTCGCCGCCGAAGCGGATGCCCTGGAAGAACAGGTCGATGAACCAGCCGATGGTCAGCCCGACCAGCGCCTCCTTGACGACCAGCAGGGCGAACCAGCCGTCCAGCGCCGCCACCGGCATCGCCGCGATCTGCGCGGGCAGCAGCACCGCCGTGACCGCCGCCGCGAGCAGCGCCTTGGCCTGCATCGGCACGTACATCCCGCCGATCAGCGGGCTGACGGCGAACAGCGCGACGATGCGCGTGAACACCAGCAGCGCCGGACCGGCGACGCCGTAGACCGTCGCCAGATCGAGGGTCAGGGCCACGCCAGCCGCTCACATCGCGGCGAAGCGCGGCAGGCCGGAGAATATCTCGGCGCAGTAGCCGACCAGCAGCCGCGTCATCCACGAGCCCATCACCACCAGCACCAGCACCATCGCCAGCAGCTTGGGGATGAACGACAGGGTCTGCTCCTGGATCGACGTGACCGCCTGCAGCAGGCCGACCGCGAGGCCGACGATCAGCGCCGAGCCCAGGATCGGCAACGACAGCAGGATGCTGATCCACAGCATCTCGCGCAGCGTCTCGATCATCAGGTCGATGTTCATGTTCCGGTCCGATCGCTAAGCGTACGAGCGCACCAGGCCCTGCATCAGCAGCACCCAGCCGTCGACCAGGACGAAGAGCAGGATCTTGAAGGGCAGCGAGACCACGACCGGCGGCAGCATCATCATGCCCAGCGCCATGAGCACGGCGCTGATCACCAGGTCGATGACCAGGAAGGGCAGGAAGATGACGAAGCCCATCTGGAAGGCGGTCTTCAGCTCGGAGGTGATGAACGCCGGCACGAGGGTGGCGAAGCTGACGTCGTCGACCGTGCGCGGCCGCTCCTCGCCGGCCAGGCGGATGAACAGCGCGAGGTCGTTCTTGCGCGTGTGCTTGACCAGGAAGGCGCGCGTCGCGCCCTGGGCGCGCTCCAGGGCGACCTCCTGGCTGATGGTCTCGGACAGCCACGGCTGGATCGCCTGGTCGTTCACCTGCTTCAGGGTCGGCGCCATCACGTACATGGTCAGGAACAGCGCCAGGCCGAGCATCACCTGGTTCGGCGGCAGCGTCTGCGTGCCGAGCGCGCGTCGGACGAAGCCGAGCACGATGATGACGCGCGTGAAGCAGGTCATCATCATCAGGAACGCCGGCGCGATCGAGAGCGTGGTGATGATCAGCAGCAGCGTCAGGGCGCTCGACGAGCCGCGTTCGCCTTCGCCGAGCGAAATCGTCAGGCTGCCGGACGAACCGTTGGCCTGACGCTGCGCCACCGGGCCGGCGCCGCCCGGACGGGCCACGTCCCCCACCACCGACCCCGCGCCGCCGCCGGGCGCGATCATCGCCGCCTCGCTGTCGCCCGCGGGCGTGCGCACCGGCGGCGGCTCGACCGCGGCCACCGGCGCGATGAGCGCGGCGAGGATGAGCAGCAGCCGGACGATCATGGGCGCTTGCCGGTGAAGCGCTCGAGGACGGCGGCGAACGCCTTCGGCGGGCGCATCTCCGGCACCTCGGTGCGCACGCTCGGCGTCGGGGCATCGGTCGTGACGGCGCCCGGCGCGGCCGCCGGCGGCTCGGCCAGCACCGACGCCGGCAGCGTCGCGAGGTGGCACAGCTCATGCTCGCCCTGGCCCACGACCAGGACCTGGTCGCCGATGCGCAGCAGGCTGACCGCGCGTCGATGGCCGATCGAGACGGTCTCGACGAGGCGGACGTTGGCGCCGCGCGCGGCGGCGAAGCGGCGCACGTTGAGGCGCTTGAGCGCCCAGCCGGCGGCCAGCGCGACGCCGAGCACTACCGCCAGCGCGACCGCGAGCTGCACGACCGCGCCGCCGACCGACGCGTCGCCGGCGGGCTTCACGCGTTCGCTGCCCGCCCATTCCGTGTCGCTGAACAGCGTCGCGTCCGGCGGCACGGATCCTGCCGCGCCTTCGCCCGATGGGAGCAGGGTCGGCGCCAGCAGCAGCAGGATGATGATCAGGCGCATCGTCGTGAACCTCGACACCCCTGGCCATTACGCCCACAGACGGGGCGGCGTGGCGAGCGGCGCGCCGGTCATGGGCATGCGCTGTGCCAAGCGGCCGGCGCCGGCGCGGCCGCCGATTCGCTTCGGACGTTGCGTTACCCCGGAGCGCGCGTCTGGCACGGGCCTGGCGTACACTCGGGTCGTGGATCAAGAGCAGCGCATCCTGCTGACCCAGGCGAGCCCGGGCATGGTCCTGGCGCGGCCGGTCCGACTGCCCAACAAGGTCACCCTCTGCCCGTCCGGCGCGACGCTGGACGACGCGCTGATCCTGCGCCTGATGAACCGCGGCATCAAACGCGTCATGGTGCTGGGCGCGTCGGTGCCGCAGCTGCCGCGGGTCGGTGTCGAGGAAACCATGCGCGCGGTGCGCGAACGCTTCTCGCGCGTCCGCGACCTGCCGCTGATGCACCTGCTCGAGAAGCTGGTCGAGGACAAGCTGGTGCGGCGGTCATGAGCCTGCCGCTGCCGACCATCGCCGCGCGCGTCATCACCGTCGCCGGGTTCAGCTTCTCGCGGACGCTCGACAAGCTGATGAAGATGATCGACAGCGGCCAGTGCTCGTCATCGGTCGTCGCGGCGATCGTCGCCTCCGATCCGGTGCTGACGGCGCTGACCCTCGGCCGGGCGAACGCCGGCGCCGATGGCGAGGTCGCGCAGGTGTCGGGCGCCGTGCTGGTGCTCGGCATGTCGACGGTGCGCGGGATGATCGAGGAGGTCATGCCGCTGGCCGACCGCGGCGTGCGCCTGATGGCGACCTACTGGTCGCAGGCCAACGCCACGGCGACGATGTGCCGGATCCTCGTCGACCGCTGCGCGGTCTTCGCCGGGAACCGGCCGGACGACGAGGTGCTGCACGTCGCCGGCCTGCTGCACACCCTGGGCGACATGGTCGCCGCCATCCACTTCACCGCCGAGTACGACGTCGTCATCCAGCGCCTGCGCCGCGGCGAAGGCCCGTTCGCGACGCTGATGAAGGAGGAGCTGGGCGCCGATCCGGGCGAGCTCGGCGCGCTGGTCGCGCGCGCCTGGAACCTGCCGCCGACCCCCGCCGCGGTGGTGCGCCACCACCTGCGTCCGCTGCGCGCGCCCGAGCCGCTCATCCCGCTGGTCAGCCTCGTCCACGTCGCGCGCCAGCTGGCGCGCGGCTGCGGCTTCGTCGCGGGCCAGGACATCTACGTCGAACCGATCCAGCCGGAGGTGATGACGCTGCTCGGGCTCAATCCGGCCGACCTCGGGTCGATCCTCGACGCGTTCTTCGCCGAGATGGACGAGCTCGAGGTCTACGAGGGGCTGCTGGTCAAGACGATGCGGACCTGATCCTCGGCCGGGATCGCCCTCGTCGAGCGGCCATCGCGTGGCCGCCGCCGGCGGCATCCTTGAACAGGCGGGCGGCATGGCCGCCGTGACCGCTGCGGCGAGGGTTATCCGCCGCAGGATGGCGCCGTGCGCATCCTCGGCATCGGCGGCGACAACGAGCTCGGCTCGGTCTACCTGCAGCTCCAGGCGGCGGGCCACGAGGTGCGGGTGTGGGTCGGCAACCCCCTGTCCCACGGCTCGCTGACCGGCCTGCTGACGCGCGTCGACGACTGGCGGGCGCAGCTGCCGTGGCTGCGCGACGCCGGCGAGGACGGCGTGATCCTCGTCGAGACCGCGTCGTTCGGTCCCGAGCAGGAGCGCCTGCGCGCCGACGGCTTCTCGGTGATCGGCGGCTCGACCTACGGCGACCGGCTCGAGCACGATCGCGCCTTCGGCCAGCGCGAGCTCGCGGCGGTCGGCCTGCGCATTGCGCCGGTGCACGCGTTCACGTCGTACGGCGACGCCATCGACTTCATCCGCGCGCGTCCGCGCCGCTACGTCTACAAGTACAACGGCTCGCGCTTCGGCTCGACCCACAACCACGTCGGCCAGATGGACGACGGGCGCGACATCATCGCCCTGCTCGCGCGCATCGAACGCGGCTGGAGCGGCCCGGCGCCGAGCTTCGTGCTCATGGACCACCTCGTCGGCGTCGAGGTCGGCGTCGGCGCCTACTTCGACGGCGAGCGCTTCCTCGAACCGGCCTGCCTGGACTGGGAGCACCCGCGCTTCTTCCCCGGCGATCTCGGCGAGCTGACCGGCGAGATGGGCACGCTGGTGACCTATCGCGGATGGCGCCCGCTGTTCGCGCAGACCCTGGCGCCGATGGCCGAGCGCCTGCGCGCGCACGGCCACGTCGGCTACGTCAACCTCAACACCATCGTCAACCGCGATGGCGTCTGGCCGCTCGAGTTCACCTGCCGCTTCGGCTATCCGGGCACCGCCATCCTCTCGGCGCTGCAGATCGGCGGCTGGGACGACGTCATCGGCGCGATGCTCGCCCACCGTCCGACCTTCGCGACGCATCCCGGCTACGCCGTCGGCGTGGTCCTGACCGTGCCGCCGTTCCCCTACGCGCACGGCCACGGCGCGCCGGACTGCGGCGCCCCCGTGCTGTTCCGGCGCGAGCTGACCGCCACCGACCGCGCGAACCTGCACTACGCCGAGGTCGCGCTGCGCGGCGGCGAGCTGGTCATCGACGGCGCGCTCGGCTTCCTCATGGTCGCCACCGGGCGCGGCGACGACGTGCCGAACGCGCAGCGCGCCGCGTACGAGCTCTGCCGCCAGGTCGTCGCGCCGAACCTGCGCTACCGCGTCGACATCGGCGACCGCTTCCTGGCGAGCGACCAGGCGACGCTGCGCGAGCTCGGCTGGTTCCGGCCGGACGACGACTGACGGCTCAGGGCAGGCGCGCGTCGAACAGCACCACCGCGATGCGCTCGACGTCGGCGTAGGCCGCGGTCTCGAGCTCCTCGCCGAAGACGTCGGGGTCGAGCTCGCGGTAGTCGCAGTCGGCGCCGCCGGCGCGCGCCAGCGCCGTCAGGCGCTCGCCCAGGACGTCGCGGCCGGCGATGATCGCGCTCGCCGTGTAGAGGATGAGGCGGCCGCCGCGGTCGAGCCGGCGCAGCGCCTGGGCGGCGATGCGCAGGGACAGCTCGCCGCCGTGGTCGCCGCCGCCATCGCGATAGCGCCGCGCGGCCCCGTCCACCAGGTACGGCGGGTTGGCGACGACCAGGTCGAACGCGCCGGCGACGCCGTCGAGCACGTCGCTCTCGACCAGCTCGGCGGCGACCCCGGCCAGCTCGGCGGTGACGCGCGCGTAGGCGAGGGCGCGCGGGTTGACGTCGGCGAGGACGATCGACCGCGAGGTCGCCGACAACGCCAGCCCGCCGGCGCCGCTGCCGCAGCCGATGTCGACCACGCGGCGCGCGCTCGGCGCCAGTGCGCGCAGCGCGGCGACGAAGCGGTAGGTGTCCGGGCCGAGGAACACCGCGTCGGCCTCGCGCGTCGGATACGCCGAATGCAGGTGCAGCGCGTCGCCGATGGTGGACCAGCGCACGGCGCTCGCGCAGCGCCCGTCGTCGAGCCGACGCAGGCAGCCGGCTTCGCCCAGCAGCCGCTCGGCTTCGCGATCGAGCGTGCCGGCGCGGAACGGCCGGCTCCACCCGAACACGTCGCGCAGATCGCGCGCGTCGGCGTCGGCCTGCCGCGCGACGACGCGCCGATGGCTCTCCGGCGTGATCGTGGTGAAGCGGTAGCCGCCGCGGCGCAGATGCCGCCCGAGCGCGACGAGCGCCGCGTGGCGGCGCTCGTCGCCGGCCGCCTCGCTCAAGCTTCGGGACCGACGGGGCTGGGCGCCGGGGCCGGGGCCGCCGGCGTGCCGAAGTCGACGCGCGGCGCGCTGCGCGCGTCGGCCTCGGCGGCGAACGGCTCGCGCGGCTTGACCTTGGCGAAGATGTTGCCGATCTGCGCCATGATGCCGCGCAGCTCGGTGTTGAGCTGGCGCACCGCCTCGTTGTAGCGGCCGCGCTCGACGCCGATGCGGTTCTCGGTGCCTTCGAGCTGGTCCTGGAGCTTCAGGAATCCTTCGTTCGCCTTCAGCTCGGGATAGGTCTCCTGGAGCATGAGCAGGCGCGACAGCGCGCGCTCGAGGTCGCCCGAGGCCTGGGCCTTGGCGTTGGCGTCGGCCTCCGGTGCGAAGTACGCCTTGCGCGCGTTGGCGATGCTCTCGAACACGCCCTTCTCGTGCGCGGCGTAGCCCTTCACCGTCTCGACGAGGTTCGGGATCAGGTCGTACCGCCGCTGGAGCTGCGCGTCGACGTTGGCGAACTGCGCCTTGGCCTGCTCATCGAGCTGGACGATGCGGCTGTAGCTGGAGCAGCCGCCCATGCCGATGCCGAGGATGATCAGGAGGATGATGCCGATGATGATGCCGCTCTTGCGCATGTGCGCTCCTCGTGTCGTGAAGTCGTCGTTATATCGTCGTGAAGCGTTCAGTCCGTCGACGCGTCGCCCAGGGGATGGCTCACCAGCTCGCTCCGCCGCCGCCGCCACCCGAACGGCCGCCACCGCCGAACGAACCGCCGCCGCCGAACGAACCGCCGAATCCGCCCGCGCCGCCGCTCCAGCCGCCGCGCGACCGCCCGCCGCCGCCCATGCCGCCGAGCATGCCGAGGATCAGGGGCACGCCGATCCCGCCGCGCGCGCCCCAGCCGCGGCGACGCCGGCCGCCGCCGCGGAAGATCATCGACAGCATGATGAGCCCCAGGAACAGCAGCCCCGGCGGGATGCCGCCGCTGCGTGAGGACGGCGCGCGGGTGGGCGCCGCCACGCCCGGCAGCTGCACCCCGGCCTCCTGGGCGATGCGCGCCGAGAGGTCGTTGACGATCAGCGCCAGTCCGTCGCCGTAGCGGCCGGCCTTGAAGTGCTCGTCCCGGGCGCGCCGCGACAGCGTCCCCGACACCGAATCGGTGATCACGCCCTCGAGACCGTAGCCGGTGTGGATGCGGATGTGGCGATCCTCGACCGCGAGCAGCACCAACGCGCCGTCGTCCTTGCCGGCGCGGCCGAGCTTCCACGCGTCGTAGTGGCGCTGGGCGAAGGCGACGGGTTCGTCGCCGCCGAGGCTGCGCACGGTCAGCACCTTGATCTGCGCACCGGTCGCGGCCTCGAGCCGCGCCAGCAGATCGCTCATGCGCGCGTCCGCGGCGGCGTCGACCACGCCGGCGGTGTCGACGACGCGCGTGCCTGGATCGCGGACGGTCTCGGCGGCGTGCGCGACGACGGCCAGCGCGAGCAGCAGCAGCGCCCTAATGCGCATCGACCGCGCTCCACAGCGCCGAGACCTCGTCGTAGAAGGCGGCGAACGCGTCCCAGCCGGACGCTCCGCGCCACACCGCCAGCGTCGCGGCCAGCGATCGGCCGTAGGCGGCGCCGGCAGCGGCGAGCGTCGCGGCGGCCTCGCGCGGCGCGACCTGGCCGCGCAGCATCAGCAGGCCGCGCGCGACGCGCACCATCTCGTCGCCGCAATCGGCGAGCGTCAGCGCGTCCTCGTCCCCGGCCGCCATCAGCAGGCGGCGGCGCAGCGCGATGCTGAGCGCCTTCAGCTCGCGCTCGCAGTGCAGGCGCACGTGATCGGACGCCAGGACCAGGTCGGGGAAGGGATCGTCGCCGTGCAGCGGATGATGGCACTGCGCGATGTCGAGCAGCTCGAGCGGGAAGGTGTCGCGCGACGCCGCGATCCCGTCGACGGTCAGCACCAGCGGCGCCGCCAGGCCGGCGCGATCGAAGCGCGAACCGCGGCGCGCGAGGGCGCGCAGGACCGCGAGGTCGTCGCGCGCCAGGACGATCGCCGTATCGACCGGCGCATCCGGATGGCCGGCGACCGCCGGCCCGAAGGCGACCACCGCGCGACAGGAATCGCCCGCGAGCTCGCCCACCGCCCGGACCAGGTCGTCGAGCGCGGTGCGGCGGCGGATCAGGGTCGGCGGCAGGGCTGCGACGGCGGCGGGCATCGCGGCATCGTGGGCGCTGCGAACGGGTTGCTAATACGGAGCCGCCGAGCTTGCTCAGCGGCCGTCATCGCGCCCGGTGGCATCCTTCGGCGAGACGCCGCCGCCACGCGTCGCCGGACCGACCGGGGACACGCCGGGCTCGGCGCTGCCGTGGGGGACGATCGCGTCGGGCGACGAGAGGTCCCGGGAGCCGCGCTGCGCGATGAAGTACGCGGCGGCGACCGCCACGACCAGCACGAGACAGATGATGAGGAGCGTGGTGCGGTTCATGACGACCAGCGTATCGGCGGGGACGACGCCTCCGTCGGACTTTCTCCATCCTGCAACGATGCGTTGCGGATGCGCCCCCACGCAACCGGGCCAGCCCATCCCCTCCGCCTAGCGACCGATCCCGCGCGCCAGGAACCAGTACGCCTCGTTCCACCGCAGCTCCTTGCGGAACTGGCCGAGCTCGACGCCCTCGCCGATGGTCACCATCTCGATGCCGGCGAAGGACGCGAAGTCCTCGAGGTGGGTGCGCGTCACGGCGGTCGAGAAGCTCGCGTGGTGGGCGCCGCCGGAGTAGATCCATGCCGCCGCCGCGGTGGCGAAATCGGGCAGGGCGCGCCACACCGCGCGCGCGGTCGGCAGCTTGGGCAGCGGCTGCGGCGGATCGACGACCTCCAGCTCGTTGACGATCAGCCGGAAGCGCGCGCCGAGATCGATCAGCGTGGCGTTCAGCGCCGGTCCGGGCTTGGCGTCGAACACCAGGCGCATCGGGTCGGCCTTGCCGCCGATGCCGAGCGGATGCGCCTCGAGGGTCGGCCTGCCCTTGGCGATCGACGGGCACACCTCGAGCATGTGCGCGCCCAGCACCAGCGGCCGCTGGGCGTCGAGGTGGTAGGTGTAGTCCTCCATCCACGACGTGCCGCCGGGCAGATCGCAGGCGATCGCCTTCATCGCGCGCAGCAGCGCGCAGGTCTTCCAGTCGCCCTCGGCGCCGAAGCCGTAGCCGTCGGCCATCAGGCGCTGCACGGCCAGGCCCGGCAGCTGCTTGAGCCCGTGCAGATCCTCGAAGGTGTTGGTGAAGCCCTTGAAGCCGCCCTTCTCGAGGAAGGCGCGCATGCCGAGCTCGATCTTCGCCGCGTCGGCGAGCTGGCCGCGGCGCGCGCCGCCCTTCTGCAGGTCCTTCGCGATGGCGTACTGGTCGTCGTAGACCGCGCAGAGCTTCGCCGCCTCGGCGTCGCCGACCGCGTCGATCTCGGCGACCAGGTCGCCGACCGGATGGTAGTTCACCGCGTAGCCGAGCTGGATCTCGGCGGCGACCTTGTCGCCCTCGGTCACCGCGACGTTGCGCATGTTGTCGCCGAAGCGCGCGAACTTCGCGCCCTGGAGGTCGGCCCAGCCGCGGGTCGCGCGCATCCACGTCGCGATGCGGCCGACCACGGCGGGATCCTGCCAGTGGCCGACGACCACGGTGCGCTCGAGGCGCATGCGCGTGTGGATGAACCCGTGCTCGCGGTCGCCGTGCGCCGCCTGGTTCAGGTTCATGAAGTCCATGTCGATGGTCGACCACGGCAGGTCGCGGTTGAACTGCGTGTGCAGGTGCAGCATCGGCTTCTTGGCGATCGACAGCCCGCCGATCCACATCTTCGACGGCGAGAAGGTGTGCATCCACATCGCCAGGCCGGCGCAGCGCGGGTCGGCGTTGGCGTCGATGAACAGCTGGCGGATCTCGTCCGGCGTCTTGACCACCGGCTTGAATACCAGGTTGAGCGGCAGCTGCTTCGTGCCGTTCAGCCCGGCGACCAGCTGCTGCGAGTTGCTGGCGACCTGCGCCAGGGCCTCCGGCCCGTACAGGTGCTGGCTGCCGGTGACGAACCAGATGTCGAGACCGGTCGGAAAATTGGCCATGGGGAACGCTCCGGCCGAGCAGGGTACGCCCGGCCGGTCCCCCGACCAGTCCGCGTGGGGAGCACGAACGAGGGCCGTGCGGCACGAAATTACGCAGCGCGCGACGTGGCGTCGCGGCTGCTACCAGCGATCCGGCCGGCGATTGCAGCGCCGAACCGATAGCGGACCGTCGTCGCGATGCCCGTCGCGACCTCCTCCCGACGCAGCTGGCTGATGCCCGCGCTGGCCAGCGCCGGCGTCGTCGCCCTTCTCGTCGTGGCCGTCGCGGTCCTGTGGACGTTCCTGCCGCGCTGGGCACCGGTCTGGGTCGTGCGCCATTCCCCGTGGTACGGGCCGATGGTGCGCGCGCAGGCCGAGGATGGCACCGGCGGCGTCTTCCACGATCGCGTGACGGCCGCCGCTCCAGCCCGGATCATGCCGTCGCTCGCGGCGGCGCTCGCCGACGAGGATCGCCGCATGCGCCTGGTCGCCGTCGCGGCATGCCAGGTGATCCGCGACGGCGCGGCGGTCGACCTGCTGCTGCGCGCGCTGCGCGACACGGACGACGAGGTGCGCTGGCGCGCCGCCTCGGCGCTCAGCTTCCGCCTCCAGCACTGGTCCGGGTGGCAGCGGTTCCACCCCGACCACGAGCAGCCGATCATCGACGCGTTCATCGCCGTGCTGGAGGATCCCGTGCACTACGTCCGCGAGGACGCCGCCGACGGCCTGCGCGCCCGACGCGCGGTCGCGGCCGCCGGCGCGCTCGATCGGGTCCTGCTCGATCACGGCAGCCCGCCGAATCCATCGGCCGTCTACGCGCTGCACGAGATCAGCGGCGCGGCGGCGCTCGACACGCTGCTCGTGGTCACGAGGCACCCCCTGCCGGCGATGCGCTCCGCGGCCGCGTTCTGCCTGGGCGAGATCGGCGACCGCCGCGCTCTCACGGGCGTGTCGCCGCTGCTCGACGACGCCGACGAGGCGGTGCGCGCGAGGGCGGCCGACGCCCTCGCGCGGCTGGAGGCGGTCGCCCCCTAGGCGGCGGCCGGCCGCGCCGGCGGATCTGGCGCGGATCCGCCGGCCGTCTGGCGGAAGCCGCCGCGTTGCGCGCTGTCGCCGCGGCGAGCATCGCTTCCCGCCCGTCGGCGCTGAACACTTTCGCCTGGCGGACCCGCCGTGGCAGGCGTCGAGGCCGACGCTTGGACGAGCATTCCCGCAGCCGAGCGCCTCATCGCGCGCCACCACCGTGGACTTCCCGTGAATCACGCGCCCGCCCAGCCGCCACCCGCCACCCCTGGGCCGACGATGCGCGTCTTCGCCGACGTCTGGGCGGAACTCGAGCGTCGCCACGCCTGGCGCATCAGCGAGCGTCGCCTCGTCAATCGGCCGTCGGCGATCGCCAAGGTCGCCTACGCGTGGCAGGACATCGACAACCGCCGCGCCGCCGCCTTCCGCGCCCGGCATCACCTCGATGCGGTGGTCGCCGGCGCGCGCGACGACTGGGAGGCGCTCCTGCGCCTGCGCCATTGGGCGTTCACCAACGTCCGCAACGGCAGCCCCCCGAGCTACGGGCCCGAGGACCTGACGACGATCGCCGACGCGTCGCAGGCCGGTGCCGCGTTCTGGTGCACGCACTTCGCCTACACCTTCGTCGCGGCGGCGGCCGCCATGGGCTGGCAGGCGCGGCACCTCGGCATCGACTGCGACCACGACGAGCACGGGCGCTCGACCCACCACGGCGTCGCCGACGTCTGGGTGTCGCGCTGGCGCAAGTGGGTGGTGTTCGATGTGAACTACGACGCGCACTACGAGCTCGACGGCGTGCCGCTCGACGCCGCCGAGCTCGGCAGGCGCTGGCGGACGCACCGCGGCGCCGGCGTGCGCGCCTTCATCGGTCCGCAGCGGCGCGAGGTGGCGGTGGCGAACGGCGAGTACACGCCCGGGCAGCCGGAAGCGTGCGGCTACTTCTGGCACTACATCGATCTCGACAACGACGTCTTCCACCGCCGCTTCCACGCCAACGCCGTCCTGCTGCCGATCGACGACGCCAAGCGCGGACGCACCTGGTACCAGGGCGCGCCCCCGGCAACCAGGCCGCACTGGTACTACGCGAGCGGCCAGTTCACCGTCACCGAACGCCTGGCCGACGCGTACCCCGACCTGCATTGCGTCGAGCTGCAGCCGCTGCCGCCGGGCAAGATGCCGTACTACTGCCCGGTGCGGCTGTGGACGAGCGCCGCGCCGAACTTCTCGCACCACGCGATCCGCATCGACGGCGGGGAGCCGCTGCGCTTCGACGGCAGCGAGTATCCGTGGCGGATCGCCACCGGAGCCAATGCCATCGACGTGCGCGTCGTCGACACCTGCGGCCGCGAGGGGCCGCCGGCGGTCATCGAGATCGACGTCGTCGAGGACGCGCAGCGCACGGCCGCGTGGCCGTAGCGATGCCGCGCGGCTCCTACGCCGCGTGACGCTCGCGCCAGGCGCTCGGCGTGCAGCCGGCGACGCGGCGGAAGACCTGCGCGAAGTGCTGCGACGACGCGAAGCCGAGATCGAGCGCGACCGCGGTCACCGGCCGCCGGCGGTCGTCGATCAGGCGCCGCGCGGCGGCGTCCACGCGCAGGGTCGCGAGGTAGCTCATCGGCGGCACGCCGACATCGCGGCGGAACGCGGTGGTGAAGTGCGCGGGCGTCAGGCGGCAGCGCGCGGCCATCTCGGCGAGCGCGGGCGGCGCGGCCAGGCGCGTGCGCAGCCAGCGCGCGAGCTCCTGGAACTCCGGCCGCGAGGGCGGGCGCGAGAACGAGCCGGGGGCTGCGTCGGCGAGCCGATCGCGCCGGCCGATGAAGACCAGCAGCTCGACGAGCAGGGCCTTGATCATCGCCAGCGTCAGCCGTCGCGCGCGCTCGTCGCCCTCCTCGCAGCGGTCGAACTCGGCGAGCATGCGCCGGAAGATGCCCTCCGCGCCGGCGGCGTTGCGCACCAGCCGCCGATCGAGGACGTCGAGGCCGTCCTCGCCGAGCAGCGACGCGTCGAGGCCGAGGGCGAAGTAGTGGTACGGGTCGCGGCGATCGGCGCGCGCGCCATGGTCCTCGCCCGGCGGCACGATCACCACGTCGCCCGGTCCGACCTCGGCCGCGCCGCCAGCGCCGCGGCGCTCGCCGCGGCCGCGCATGACGTAGCAGATCTCGTGGCAGCGGTGAGCGTGCTGATCACGGACCTGACCGGGCGTGCACGCGGCCTCGCTGAGATGGATGACCACCGGCGTCTGCGGCAGCGGCCGCAGGTGCTCGTGCAGGTAGCTGTAGCCGAGATCCGGGCGCGGGCCGATGCGGGTGGACATGGCGTCCATCGTCGCCATGGGCACGAGCAGCGGCAACGTCACGATCCTTCGTCGGCGGTCGATTTCCTTCGGGAGACGACGCGCCGGCGCGCGAAGCTCGAGCCCGAAGCCGGGAGCCCGGAGCTAGAAATCCCGCATGTACCCCGCCGTCCACCCGCCATCGACCGACAGCACCTGCCCGGTGATGTACCCGCTCTCCGGCGCGGACAGGAACAGCGCGGCGTTGGCGATGTCGTCGACCGCGCCCGGGCGGCCGAGCGGCACGTGCGAGAGCATCCGCGCCGCCTTCTCCTTGTCGGCGTAGAACAGGCTGGCGGTGCCGTCGGTCAGGATCGAGCCCGGGGTGATGGCGTTGACCAGGACGCCGTCGGCGCCGAGCTCGATCGCCATGGCCTTGGTGAAGCTGACGACGCCGCCCTTCGCCGCGACGAACGCCGACTGCAGGCGCGCCGGCACGATGCCGAGCACCGAGCCGATGTTGATGATGCGGCCGCGCTTCTGCGCGCGCATGAGGATCGCGCTGGCGCGGCTGACCAGGAACAGGCCGGTGAGGTCGATGGCGATGATGCGGTCCCACTCCGAGCGCGGGAACCGGTCGACGGTGGTGCGATGGGCGGTGTTGACGCCGGCGTTGTTGACGACGATGTCGAGCCGGCCGAAGCGGCGCTGGATGTCGGCGATGCCGTGCTCCACGGCGGCCTCGTCGGCGACGTCCATGGCGATCCCGACCGCGCCGCGCGATCCGGCGGCGGTGGCGGCAGCCTCGCCGGCGTCGCGGTCGGCGAAGACCACGGTCGCGCCGTTGGCGGCGAGGCGCTCGGCGATGGCGCGGCCGATGTTGCGCGCGGCGCCGGTGACCAGGGCGACCTGGCCGGCGAGATCGACGGTCATGGGCATGGGGGCTCCTCGGCGCGCCTGTCTCAGGACGCCAATCTCACGACACCAATGGTTCGGGACGCTCGATCAGCGCGACGATGCGGCCGAGGAAGTCCGCGGCCGGCTGGCCGTCGAGCACGCGATGGTCGACCGACAGGCACAGCCTGAGCGTCGTGCGCGCGACGAGCGCGCCGCCGGCATCGACGAACGGACGGCGCGCGGCGCGGCCGACGGCGAGGACGCTGCTCTGCCCGAGCGGCACGATCGCCGCGAAGTCGTCGACGCGGCCGGCGCCGAGGTTGCTCAACGACGTGGCGCAGGCGCCTGGCGCCGCGCGTCCGGCTCGCGCGGCGGCGACGGCGGCCGCGCGCTGCCGCGCGGTGCCGGCGATGCCCTCGGCGGCGATCATCGGGATCGCCACCCCGTCGTCGAGCCCGACGACCAGGCCGACCGCGCCGGTGCCGATCGTCGCGATGGACTCCCCGCGCCACACGCGGTCGGCGTGCGGCTGGTCGGCGAGGGCCAGCGCCATCGCCCGCAGCAGGAGATCGGTCAGCGTCGGCTTGAAGCCGAGCGTCGGCTCGAGCGAGGCGACGAGGTCGCGGCGCAGCGCGATCAGCGCCTCGGCGTCGACCTCGGCGCGCAGGTAGAAGTGCGGGATGGTGCGGAAGCTCTCGGCGGTCCGGCGCGCGACGGCGCGGCGCCCCGGCGAGAGCGCCGACGCGGACGGCGCGCGCAGCACATCCGCTTCGACCACGCGGCCGTTCGGACCGCTGCCGGTTATCGACGCCGGATCGACGCCGGAACGCGCCAGGGCGCGCCGCGCGCGCGGCGACACCGCCCGACCGGGGCTACGCATGGGCGGCGGCCTTCGGGCGCGCGGCGCCGACCGTGCCGAGGCGCTGGCCGTGCTTCACCACCGTGCCGACCGGCGCGACGATCTCGGCGAGCACGCCGGCGGCGGGAGCCTCGATCTCGGCGACCGACTTCTCGGTCTCGACCTCGACCAGCGGCTCGCCAGCGGCCACGACATCGCCGACGCGCTTGAACCAGGTCTTCACCGTGCCTTCGCTGACGGTCAGGTCGCCGTGCGGCATGACCACCGGCGTGCCCTCGACGGCGGACGCCGCCGCGGCCGGCGCCGCAGCCGCGGCCATCGCCGCCACGGGCGTGGCGACCGGCGCCACGCCCCCCTCGCGCTGATCGCCGTGGCGCCGGGGCGCCAACGGGACGCCCGCCATCACCGCCTGCGCGGCGGCGACGATCTTGTCCGGCGTCACCACGACCGCGCGTTCGAGCCCGGGGCTGACGGGATGCGTGACCGCCAGGGTGTGCAGGCGGCCGACCGGCGCATCGAGCTCGTCGAACGCGCTCTCCATGAGCGACGCGGCGATCTCGCCGCCCATGCCGTAGAGCGCGTAGCCCTCGTCGACCACCAGCGCGCGGCCGGTCTTGGCGACGCTCGCGCGCACCGTGGCGATGTCGAGCGGCACGACCGTGCGCAGGTCGATGATCTCGCACGACACGCCCTTCGCCGCCAGCTCCCGCGCCGCCTCGAGGCAGCGCGAGACCATCAGGCCGCAGGCGACGACGGTCAGGTCGGTGCCGGCACGCGCGATGGCGGCGACGCCGAACGGCACGCAGTGCTCGCCGACGGGGATCTCGCCCTTGGTGGCGAACAGCGACTTCGGCTCGAGGAAGATCACCGGATCGCCGGCGCGCAGCGCGGTCTTCATCAGACCCTTGGCGTCGGCGGGATTCGACGGCGCGCAGACGATCAGGCCGGGCACGTGCGCCCACATGGTGTGGTAGGTGCCGCTGTGGTGCGGACCCGCGGTCTTGATCTCGCCGGCGCCGGCGCGCACCACGACCGGCGCGGTCATGCGCCCGTTCGACGTGTAGCGCAGCTTGCCGGCCTGGTGGATGATCTGGCTGCCCGCGTCGAACAGGAAGTCGGCGAACATCAGGTCGGCGATGGCGCGGCAGCCCGTCGCGGAGGCGCCGACCGCGGCGCCGGTGAAGCCGAGCTCGCTGATCGGCGTGTCGATGACGCGGCCGGCGCCGAACTCGGCCCACAGCTTCTGGGTATGGCCGAAGCTGCCGCCGCGCTCGCCGATGCCCTCGCCGAAGAGCATGACGTGCGGGTCGCGGCGCATCTCCTCGGCGATGCCGTCGCGCACCGCCTCCAGCCAGCCCTGGACCTGCGTCGCGCCGACAGCGGGCGGCGGCAGCGGTGGATTGATGGGGCTCGCGTAGACGTGGTCGAACACGGTGGCGGGATCGGGTTCGGCCGCGACCGACCACGCGGCCTCGGCGGCGGCGATGGTGCGCGCGACCGCGGCCTCGATCGCGTCGAGCGCGGCCTCGTCGGCGATCCGCGCCTCGATCAGGCGACCGCGCAGCGAGGCGATCGGATCGCGCGCCTTCCACGCCTCGACCTCCTCCTTGCTGCGGTAGCTGCCGAACAGCGGGTCGCCCTCGTGATGGCCGACGGTGCGGTAGGTACGCGCCTCGATCAGCGTCGGTCCCTTGCCGGCGCGCGCGCGCTCGACGGCGATGCGCGCGGCGTCGTAGACCGCGAGCACGTCGTTGCCGTCGACCGCGACGCCGGGCAGCCCGTAGGCGGCGGCCTTGCTGGCGACGTCGGTGTTGCGCGTCGCCAGCGCGAGCGGCGTGGCGGTGGCGTAGAGGTTGTTCTCGCAGACGAACACCACCGGCGCGTCCTGGGCGGCGGCGAAGTTGACCGACTCGTGGAACGAGCCGTGGTTGACCGCGCCATCGCCGAAGAAGGCGACGGCGACGCCGTCGGTCGCGCGGACCTTCGCCGAGATGCCGGCGCCGACCGCCGACGGGATGCCGCCGCCGACCAGGCCGTTGGTGCCGAACAGGCCGGTCGGCGGATCGTAGAGGTGCATGCTGCCGCCGCGTCCGCCGCAGCAGCCGGCGGCCTTGCCGCCGATCTCGGCGAGCAGCGTCGTCGGATCCAGCCCCTTGGCCAAGGCGTGGCCGTGGCCGCGGTGCGTGCTGGTGATCCAGTCGCTGCTGGCGAGGTGCGCGCAGACGCCGACCGCGGTCGCCTCCTCGCCGATGTAGAGGTGCAGGAAGCCCGGCAGCTTCCCGGCGCGGTTGAGCACCTGGGCGCAGAGCTCGAACTTGCGCAGCAGCACCATCCGCTCGTAGAGGCGCAGGAGCAGGTCGCGCGCGAACGAGGCGATCGGCGGCGCGGCGTGGGTCGGCGAGGTGGCGTGCTGCATGGTCGGTCCTTCAACGCGCCGCGGCGCGTTCGGGCGGAAGCTCGGCGAAACGGGCGAGGCCTTCGGCGGCGAGGCGCCTGCGCCGCTCGGGATCGCGACCCTCGGTGGCCATCGCCAGCAGGCGCTTGGCGATGCGCGCCATGGCGGCGTGATCGCGACGCGTGTACTCGGCGAGGGCGAACTGCGGCGCGCCGATCACCACCGCGTCGGTGCCGGAAGCGATCCAGTCGGCGATCTCGGCGAGGCGCACCCCGCCCGACGCGACGGTGCGGATGCCGGGGAAGACCCCGGTCAGATCGCGCAACGCGCCCAGGCCGAGCTGCCCGGCGGGGTAGAGCTTGATGACGTCGGCGCCGAGGCTGCGCGCGTTGAATATCTCGGTCGGCGTGAACGCGCCGGCGGCGACGGCGACGTCGTAGCGGTGGGCGGTCGCGATGACCTCGGGGATGAAGGCCGGCGCGACCAGGTAGTTCGCGCCCGCGAGGATCGCCAGGCGCGCGGTCGCGGCGTCGAGCACCGTGCCGACGCCGATCGCCACCGTCGGCGGCAGCTCGGCGGCGGCGCGCTCGACCAGGCGCAGCGCCCCGGGCATGGTCAGGGTCAGCTCGATGGTCTCGTAGCCGACGTCGGCCATGGCCTTGGCGGTGTCGATCAGCCCGCCGGTGTCGTCGATGCGCCAGCACGGCACGATGCCGCCCTCGGTCATGCGGCGGACGGTGTCGGCGCGCTTCATCCGTCGGTCCTCAGGCTGGTGGAGACGTCGATGCCGAGCTCGCCCGCCAGCGCGCGCACGTTGGCGGCGACGTCGCCCGGGAGGACGATGCCAGACACCAGGGCGCGCGCGCGCCGCTCGGCTTCGAGCTGGCCCGGCAGCAGGATGCGCGCGCCGGCCTTCGCCGGCGCGGCCAGCACCTCCTCGGTCAAGGCGCGCAGGCGCGCGGCGAAGCCGTTCCCCGGCGCGATCGCCGTGTCGATGGCGATGAACGCCGAGCCGTGGTCGGTCGGCGTGCCGCGCAGCGTCGGATCGACCCACGAGCCGACATGCGCGCCCAACGCCGCGCCGGTCAGCGCGCCGGCGATGGCCTCGACCATCAGCGCGAGGCCGTAGCCCTTGTGGCCGGCCATCGGCGTCAACGCGCCGCCGCCGACGAAGTCGCCCGGGTCGGTGGTCGGTTCGCCATCGACGTCCACCGACCAGTCGGCGGGGACGCGCTGACCGAGGGTGTGCGCCGCCATCAGCTTGCCGCCGGCGACGGTCGACAGCGCCATGTCGAGCATCAGCACGCCGTGGCCATCATCGAGCGGGCAGGCGAAGGCGAACGGGTTGTTGCCGAGGATGCGGCCCTTGCCGCCGGGCACGGTCATCGACGGCGCGTCGTTCTGCATGGCGATGGCGAAGCAGCCGCGCTCGGCGGCGAGGTGCGCGTACGCGCCGGCGGCGCCGATGTGGCAGCCGTTGCGCACGCCGACGAAGCCGATGCCGGTGCGCTTGGCGATGGCGACCGCGCGCTCCATCGCCGCCGTCGACGAGACCATCCCCAGGCACGATCCGGCGTCGAGCAGCGCCCACGACGCGCCTTCGCCGACCAGCGTCGGCACCGCGCCCGCGACCAGGCCGCCGGCGCGCAGGCGCGCGACGTAGCCGTTGAGGTTCTTGACGCCGTGGGTGAACACCCCCCACGCGTCGGTCATCGCCAGCACGCGCGCGGTCGTGCGCGCCGGCTCGGCCGCGACCCCGACCGCGGCCAGCGCCGCGGCGATGAAGCGCTCGAGATCGGCGACGGCGATGCGCGCCGGGCGCAGGTCCACCGCCGGCTTCATCGCGCGCCCTGGGTCGCGATCGCCACGCCGTTGACCACGTTCACGGCCGGCTTGCCGGTCAGCGCGCGCACCGCGGCGGCGACCGTGCCCTCGCGCAGGGCCTGGACCGCGCGCGGGCTGACCGAGGCGATGTGCGACGTCATCAGCACCTGCGGCAGGCGCGCCAGCGCGTGGCCGGCGGGCAATGGCTCGGTGTCGGCGACGTCGAGCGCGGCGGCGCCGACCCGGCCCCCCTCCAGCGCCGCGACCAGCGCCGGCGTGTCGATGAGGTCGCCGCGGCCGACGTTGACGATCAGCACGCCGCGCTTGCATCGCGCCAGCGTGCCGGCGTTGAGCAGCTTGCGCGTCGACGGCATGCTCGGGCAGTGCAGGGTCAGCAGATCGGACTGCGCGAGCAGCTCGTCGAGCGTCGCCGGCACGCAGCCCGCCGCGACGATCGCCGCCGCCGGGGCGAACGGGTCGTGGACCAGGACCTTCGCCTTGAACGCGCGCAGCCGCGCGGCGACCTCGCGGCCGATGCGGCCGAAGCCGACCACGCCCACGGTCAGCGTCGCCATGGCGCTCATCGCCGTCACCGGCACCGCCAGGCGCCATTCGCCGGCGCGGATCGCGGCGCTGTTCTCGCCGAGGCGCCGGGTCAGCGACAGCGCCATCGACAGGGCGTGGTCGGCGACCTCGTCGATGCAGTAGTCGGGGACGTTGCAGACCGGGATGCCGCGCGCCTTGGCCGCGTCGAGGTCGACGTTGTCGACGCCGATGCCGTAGCGGGCGATGACGCGGCAGCGCTTCATCGCGCCGATCACGGTGGCGTCGATGCGCGCGAACTGGGTGATGACCGCGTCGGCCTCGGCGACCAGCGCGACGAGCTCGGCGCCCGACGCCTGCTTGCGCGACTCGCAACGCGCGCCGGCGGCCTCGATGGCGGCGCGTTCGAGGTCGACCTCGGCGAAGGTGTGGTCGGTGATCACGGCGAGCGGCATGGCGGGGCTCCTGGCGCCCACCGTACGGATGCTTCGTCGCGCGTCGTTCGCGGCGCATCGATCGCTGGTCGCGGATCATCGCCGCCGCCGCCGGCGGGCCGCGATCACCAGGCGCCGGGCGGCTCCCACAGGCGCTGCACCCAGCGGATCGTGCCGACGAAGTTGGGGCAGCGCATCATCGACCGGGTCGAGCGCGACGGCGAGGTCTGGCTGCTGTTCATCGGGTGGAAGAAGTACTGGTCGACGCTGTGGCTGCCGCCCAGCTCGTTGTCGTAGTAGTGGTAGTCGCTGGGGGCGACCGCGGCGCTCCACTCGATGCGGTACCACAGGCGCTGCTCGGCGGCGCGCGCCTCGGCGAAGGCCTGCTCGTCGCCGCCGAACTCGGCGGCGCGGCCGAGCGCCTGGACCTCGCTCCAGTCGGCGTAGCCGTTGGTCGCGCCCGCGCCGCAGGTGACGACGAAGCGCGCCGCGCTCTCGCGATGGACGCGGAACCAGGACATGCCGGTCGAGGTCGGGCGCGGCCGCGCGTCGCCGGCGGCGAAATCGCCGTAGCGGCTGTCGTCGACCAGGGTCGGCCAGTTGTTGTCGACCGCGGGCTGCGGATCCGGCCTGGTCAGGTACGGGAATCCCCAGTCGGGCCGGTTCCTGTCGAGGTCGATCGGATTGTAGACGACCGTCGTGCGGATCGCCCACGGCGGGCGCCGCCACAAGTGCATCGGGCAGATCGCGGTGCCGCCGACCGCGGGCCAGCCGGTCGCGTACAGCGCGTTGCCGTCGCGATCCTTCGGTCCGGTCGAGCCGTCGCGCACGTCGATCCAGCCGTAGCCCTCCTCGTGCGGCGCCGGATCGGGCAGCTGCGGATCGCGGTCGTAGCCGAGCCTGCCCGCCTCGAGCACGTAGCCGCACGCCGCCAGCAGCATGATCCGCGCCTGGGTGTCGCGCACGACCTGGTTCGACTCCTCGCCGTCCGAGCGCATGCGCACCAGGAAGGCGAGGACCAGCGTCGCCATCAGCGCGGCGGCGCCGGCGACGAGGATGATGACGGTGCCGCGGCGCGGCGCGCTCATGGCAGGTCCAGTCCGCGGTCCTGCCGCGCGCCGCGCAGGGTCGTCCCGAAGCCGGAGAACGAGAGCTCGGCGGTGTCGCCGGTGATCGGGCTGGTCCAGGTCACCTTGCAGAGGTTGTTGAAGCGGCGGATCTTGATCGATCGGCAGATCGAGACCTTGACCTGCGGCCACGCCGTCGGCTTGAGCGGCACCAGCGCGTCGGCGGTCATCGCCGTGGCGATGAACGGCAGCATGTCGCGATCGCGGTCCGAGCCGTAGCCGGTGTACTTCTGGCAGCGGTGCTCGCGCACCAGCAGATCGACATCCCAGCCGGCGTTCGCCGCGGTCGGCGGGTACAGCGCGTAGCTCGACGCGTAGTTCAGCGAATAGAGGCTGCGCATGTGGCAGGTGTAGCCGTCGTTGTTGCTGAAGGTGTCGCCGTTGTAGGACCTGCGCGTGCCCCAATCCCAGTCGTAGTCGGGCTGGACCCACTCGCACGACACGCTCGACCAGCTCGTCCACGGGTAAGCGCCGCTGTAGGCCTGGTAGAAGCCGTAGATCGCGTTGGCCGGCATGTAGTCGATCATCCCGTAGTAGCCCAGCGCGTCGCGCAGCCCGGCGAGCTGGTTGGGCAGCCAGGTGTGCGCGACGTCGACCTGGCCGTAATCGCCCGCCGGCGAGACCACGTTCAGCGACGGCTCGAGATTGGAGAAGATCGCGTAGCGGCCGTAGCGCAGGTCGGTCCGCAGGCGTTCGGCGTGGTTGCCGCGCCACCAGGTCCGCGCGTTGGTCGCATCCATCGACCACGCCTCGCCGCTGTTCCAGCCGCGGTCGTCCTCGTCCCAGGTCGTGCGATCGGCGGACGACCAGCCGCTCGGCGTCCAGCTGGTCTTCAACGGCGTGAACGGCAGGCCCATGCGGCGCGTCGCGTCGTACTGGCGCAGGCGCTGGCGCGTGGCGTCCGCCGGGTCGTCGTACGTCCGCCACGCGTCGACCTCGTGGTACGCGGCGTTCATGCCGGCGCGGATCAGCGCGTTCTCGGTCGCGAGACGCTCGGCCAACGAAACCGACTGCGCGGCGGCGCGCAGGCCGGCGAACGCGGTCAGGCAGACCGTCAGGCCGAGCGCCGAGGCGATCATGACCTCGATCAGGGTGAAGGCGCGCTCGGGCATGGGGGATGAGCGCATGTCAGCGCAGCGCGAACGGGACGCGCAGATCGTAGTAGTTGAAGCGCGCGACGGTCAGCGCGCGCATGCGCGCGGTCGTCGGCATCGGCCCGCGGTCGAGCAGGCCGTTGAAGTTGCGGTCGGCGCCGTGCTCGCCGTTGAACACCGCGCGCGCCGGCGGGCTCGAGCCGGCGTCGGGCGTCCAGCCCCAGCGGCCGTTGTTGAGCACCCGCTTCGCGTCGATGTCGGTGCCGGTCGGCAGCATCGACACGTCCTCGGTGTAGGAGAAGACGCTCTCGGCGTTGCGGTAGCTGTAGATGTGCATGTCGAGCCACGGGAACCCGTCCATGAGCGAGGCGAAGCCGCGGAAGCCGCCGGCGCCGTCGGTCAGCGGCGCGGCCTTCGGGTACTTGCTGGCGTCGACGGGCGCGCTCGGCGCGATCTCGAAATCCTCGTAGGCCTGCCAGTCGACCACCCAGAACACCAGCTGGCGGCAGCGCTGCGAGGCGTCGAACGGCGCGCACAGGTTGAAGTGCGAGCGATCGCCCCAGGTCGCGGCGGGCATGGCGATGCGCGGGTAGCTCATGCTCGCGCCGAGGTTGGTGATCGGACGCGGCGCGATCGGACGCCACTGCTCGGCGGTGATCGCCGGCGCGCCGGACACCGGTCCGGACAACGGCGGCGAGAACAGGTCGTGCTGCAGCAGCGGATAATCCATCATGATCGCCCGCTGCACGTTGCGCGGCGCGCCCCAGTCGTACGGATCCGCCGACGCGTAGAGCGCGTTCAGCGCCAGGCAGCTCTCGTGCAGCGCGGTGATCGTGGCGTGCGTCCAGGTCACGCTCGGCGAGGTCACCGGCGCGCCGCTCGACGGCGCGTCCCAGGTCACCGGCGCGATGACCACACCGCCGTCGAGCGTCGCCTTGTCGTACCAGCGCGTCAGGCAGGTCGCGGCGTGGGCGAGGAAGCGCATCGCCTGCACCTGCTTCCAGCGCTCGTCCTCCGCGGGCGCGCCGACGAAATCGGTCAGCGGCGTGGCGATGTCGACGAAGCCCGCGCCGAGGTTCTTCGCGGCGCAGTACCACAGCGCCGCCTGCACGTAGCGCGTCGCGCCCGCGACGGTGAGGCCGGTCGGGCACGTGCCGCCATCGGTGCCGGGCGCCGGCAGCGCGTACGGGCTCGCCGGATAGGCGTATGGGAAGTAGCCGTAGTTCTCGTCGAGCGCGGGCGTCGACGGCCACGGGTGCTGGAAGACGCAGCGGATGTCCGGGTCGGAGGTCTCCTCCCACAGGTAGGTGCGGAAGGCGCGCTCGTAGCAGCCGAAGGTCGCGCCGAGCTCGGCGAGCGCGCCGCCGGTCTCGTCGACGAAGGCGTCCTGGTGGTGCTGGAAGATCGGCGGCGAGGGATACGCGTCCGTGTAGGGCCAGGCCTTCCACGGGAAGGTGAAGAGCGCGTCCTGCTGGGCGTTGCCGACGACCGCGAAGACCACCTTCTGCACGTCGTTGGGCGGCATCTTCGGCAGCTGGCTCTCCTCCCACGAGGTCGTCGCCTGCGGCTGGGAGAAGTAGATGCAGCCGCCGTCGTCGAGGATCGACGCGATCTCGCCGCCGTCCGAATCGATGCGCCGCGCGATGGTCAGCGGCAGCGGCGCGACGCCGAAGCGCCGAGACGCGAGGCGGCATTCGAGATCGGGCGCGGTCGAGCGGTAGTTGGTCGGCACGTCCCACGGATTGAACGCCTCGACGTCGATCGACGGATTGCCGTTGGACGACGTGTTGTAGGACTCGACCAGGTCCATCGCCTTGGCCGAGGCGTAGAGGCGGAAGCGCGACACCTGCTGGGCGCGGATCCCGGCCGGCAGGAAGAGCAGGACGCTGACCACGCCCATCGCGACGATCGCCAGGGCGATGGCGACCTCGAACAAGGTGAACGCGCGCAGGCCGTGCATGGCAGGATCGCGCATGGCATGGCGACGGTCCCCGCGACATTGCTCCGGACACTCCATCTCGTCGTGGCGCATCAAATGGCTATGCTACCGTATTTTCCTGCTGCATTCGGCGTGTTATCGCACATCCACAGCACGATATCAGATGTGCGCACTCAGCAGGATAATGGATGTTTGCAGCAGCGGGAGCGAAGCGTGCGGCACCCGCCGATCGGGCGCCGGCGCGCGGGCTGGGACGACGATCACCAGGCGACGTGGCTGCCGCGATCGACGTCGGCGATCTCCTGAGGCTGCGCGCCGCCACCGGGGCTGCCCCGTCGGTCAGGCCAGCTGCCACCCCAGCCGCGCGACCATCGCCAGGCACGCCGCCACCGCGACCCAGCGCACCAGCGCGACGCCGCGGCGCACGACCAGGTGCGCGCCGAGCCAACCGCCCACCGCCTGGCCGGCGGCCATGCACAGCGCGATGCGCCACTCGACCGCGCCGAGCGCGGCGAACACCGCGAGCGCGCCGATGTTTGACGCGAAGTTCACCGCCTTGGCGTTGGCGCTCGCCGACGCGAGCCCGTCGCGCCACACCCACGCGTAGACGACGATCAGGAAGGTCCCGGTGCCGGGACCGAAGAAACCGTCGTAGAAGCCGATCGCCGCGGCGACCAGCACGCCGAGCCACGTCGGCCGCGCGATCGGCGTCGCCTCGGGCAGATCGCGCCGCAGCGCGACCAGCACCGCGGCCACCGCCAGGGCGATCAGCACCGCCGCGCGCAGCGGCCCCGACGGCACCATCAGCACGGTGATCGTGCCGCACGCGGCGGCGACGCCGCCGGCGAGCGCTCCCGGGATCGCGCGCCGGCGATCGAGCAGCGGCGAGCGCGCGAAGCGCAGCAGCGACGCCGCCGAACCGAACGAGCTCTGGCCCTTGTTGGTCGCCAGCGCGGCGTGCGGGTCGAGCCCCGCGGCGAGCAGCGCCGGCAGCGTCAGCAGGCCGCCGCCGCCGGCGATGCCGTCGACCGTGCCGGCGACCAGGGCGACCCCGGCGAGCAGGACCAGGGTCAGCGGGTCGGTGTCCATCCGCCGCGGATGATGCCGCGCCCCGGCGCCGGCGCCCCGGGTGCGCCGCTCTGCCGCTGGCAGGAAACTTCTTTGTCATTGGCCCGTGCTAAATGCATTCGAAGGCTGGCGGACACCGTCAGGAGCGACCATGCGCGGACTTCCTCGGATGCGATGCGGGCCCGCGGAGCGGCCGATGGCGGCGCTGACGATCCTCGCGGCCCTGGCGGCGGGAGCCGCGGCCAGCGAGGCGCGACCGGTCGGTGAGCTCGTGCTGACGCAGGACGCCAACCTCAGCGCGGCGATCTACTCGGCGGAGGGACAGATCGTGCGCACGCTGCACGAGGCCGCGCCCACCAAGGCCGGTACGGTCGCGCTGCGCTGGGACGGCACCGATCACGCCGGAGCGCCCGCTCCCGACGGCACCTATGCCTGGCGGGCGATCGTCAGCCGCGCCCGCGGCGTCGATGACGGCTGGATCGGCGAGATGGCCGATCCGCCCTACGGCGTCGGCGAGCACGCGGCGCACGTCGCCGCGGTCGCGGTCGACGAGCAGGGCAACGTCTACGAGACCTCCGGGTGGGAGGAGGCGCATCAGGAGGTGCGCGCGTGGACGTCCGACGGGACGGAGATCATCCATCGCGCCGCGCAGGGCGGCATCGGCATCGCCGTCGACGCCGACCACGTCTACCAGGTGGCGATGCGCGACTTCAAGCCGGAGCAGGCGGTGGTGCGCCGGTACGCGCGGGCGGGACTGAAGCTGCGCAACTGGATCGGCGCGCCGGAAGGCGTCATCGCTCCGGCCGGGGGCGCGGTCGCCGCGGCGGTGGCCGGCGACATGCTCTGGGTCTGCTGCGGGGATCGCGTGCAGGTGCACGACAAGCGCAGCGGCGCGATGCGTTCGAGCTTCGCGCTGACGGCGCCGAGGGCGGTCGCGGTCGACGCGCGCGGCCAGGCGTGGGTCGCGCATGGCGACCGCGTCAGCGAGTTCGCCGCCGACGGCACCGCCGGGAGGACGATCGCCGAGCTCGACAAGCCCGGCGCGCTGGCGTTCGGCGGCGTCGACTGCGCGCTGCACATCGCCGAGACCGGCAGCGGCCGCGTGCTGGTGTACGACGCGACGACGCTGAAGCGGCGCCGCGCGCTGTTCGGCGCCGCCAGGCCGGGGCCGATGTCGGATACGGCGTTCCTCTGGCCGATCGCCGGCGGCACCAGCATCGCCGTCGACGCGCAGGGCCGCATCACCGTCGCCGACATCGGCAACCACCGCGTGCTGACCTTCACGCCCGACGGCGCGCTGCTGCGCCAGCGCTACAGCGAGATGGTGATGGCGCCGATGGTCGACCCGGCCGTCGACCCGGACCTGGTGCTGAGCCACAACATGGAGTACCGCGTCGACTACCGTCCGGGAAAGGACCATGGCCGCTGGCGGCCGGTCGCGAACTGGTATGGCGCCAACAGCACGATCCGCCGCCGCATCGAGGGCCGCCACTACCTGTTCGCGGTGACCAACGGCAAGCGCATCGAGGTGCGCGAGATCGGCGACGACGGCATGCGCCTGTGCGCGGCGCTGCTCGCCGAGGACGGGCTGAAGACCTGGGCGGACGGCGACGGCGACGGGGCGATCACCGACGACGAATGCACGCGCTCCGACGGAGCGGGCGACTACGCGACGCTCTCGCCCGGCGTGTGGATCGACCAGCGCGGCGACCTGTGGATCGCCAACTGGCACGGCGCGACGGTGCGCGTGCCGATGCTCGGCTTCGACCAGCGCCACAACCCGCTCTACGATTGGAGCAGGCGCGTGACGGCGATCACGCGCGACGAGACCCCGTGGGCGATGGATGTCAGGAACCTGCGCATCGATCCCGCATCCGGCGACATCTACCGGCTCGGCTATTCGCCGCGCCATGTCCTGTCGAAGCAGTCGTTCTGGATGGGCGGATCGGTGGTCGAGCGCCTGGACGCCGACGGCGAACGCATCGGCGTCTTCCCGATCCACGACGTCGACGCCGCGGTGGTGATGGCCACCGACAGCGACGGCCGTTTCTATTACACCGGCCACTCCGGCGGCGATCAGCATTGGATCCGCATGTACACCGACGACGGCCTGCTGGTGACGACCTGCCGCATGGGCGGGCCGAGCGGATCGAGCGGCGGCTGGATGGATCACGGTCTGTCGCTGACCGCCTTCACCCACCCCGCCACCGGCGTGCACTACGCGTACGCCGAGGAGGTCTACTGGGGCAAGGCTATCCGCTACCGCATCGACGACCTCGACACGCTCGAACGCCCGCCGGGCGGAACGTTCGCCTGGAAGGCCGCGCCATGATCCGCTCCCTCGTCCCCCTCTGCCTGGCGCTCGGCACCGCCCTCGCGGCCGACGCAGCCGAGGTCGCGCTCACCGGCGAGCCGACGGTCCGTGAAGGCGCGTCCACGACCTGCACCGTGCGCCGCGCCGACGCGGCCGGCGACCGCACCATCGCCTGGGAGGCCGGCGCGCCGCGCGCGGTCGTCACCGGCGCGACCGCGACCACCTCCCACGGCGGCAGCCCGCCGACGCAGGCCTGCGACGGCCGGCTCGACACGGTGTGGCAGAACACCGGGAATTCCAAGAACGAGGGCAAGGACGACGCGCCGTCGATCACCTTCGTCTTCGACCGCGCCTACGATCTCGACGGGCTGCGCGTTGCGAACTACGTCAACCCCGGCCACACCTTCCGCAGCATCCGCGAGGTCCGCATCGAGGCGTCGAGCGACGGCGTGACCTTCGCGCCGATCGCGACCAAGCGCCTCGAGCCCGGCCGCGACGGCGAGCGCAGCGGCAGATTCGAGCCGGTGCCGGTGCGCATCGCCGGCGCCACCGCCGTGCGCCTGGCGCCGATGTCCAACCACGGCGGCAAGGTCTTCGGCGTCGGCCAGAGCATGGACGGCGACTGGTCCAACGGCTCGATCGTCGGGCTGTGCGAGGTCGAGTTCCTGGTCGCGGGCGCCGGCGCCGACGACCTCGCGCCGGCCAGCGGGACCGTCGCCATGAAGGCCGGCGAGACCACCGCGACCTTCGCGGTCGCCACCGCCGATGACCGCCGCATCGAGGGCGACGAGGTGCTGAGCGTGCGCCTACTGCCCGGCGACGGCTACGCCGTCGGCGCCGCGAGCGCGCACGCGCTGCGCATCGTCGACGACGACCGCGGCCCGACGGTGTCGGTGACGGCGACGACCGCCGCGGCCGATGAGCGAGGCGCCACGGCCGGCGTCATCGCGATCACGCGCGCCGGAGCGGGCACCGCCGGCGCGCTGCGGGTCCGCTACGCGACCGCGACCGAGATCGTGCCGGTGATCGCCGCCGCCTCGGACAGCCATCACCACGCCTCGCCGCCGCAGCGCGCCTGCGACGGCAGCCCGACCACCGCGTGGATGAACGCCGGCAACGCGCTGCGCGAGAGCGAAGGCATCGATGAGCCGTGGATCGCCTTCACCTTCGCCGAGCCGCGCGTGCTCGGCGTCATGCGCGTCGCCAACCTGGCGCACCGCGGCCACGCCTTCCGCAGCCTGCGCGAGATCGAGGTGCTGGTGGCGCAGGATGAGGACGACTTCGTCAGCGTCGCGACGCCGACCCTGGCCAGCGGCCCCGACGACGCCGACCTCGCGCCGTTCCAGGAGTTCGCGCTCGGCGGCGTCGCCGCGCGACGAGTCCTGCTGCGCGTCCGCTCGAACCATGCCAGGGCCTTCGGCCGCGGCGAGAGCGCCGAGGGCGATTACGCCAACGGCTCGATCACCGGCGTCGCCGAGGTCGAATTCCTCACCGGATCGACCGCGGGCAGGGCCGACCTGCGCGAGGCGCTGACCGGCGAGATCGTCATCCCCGACGGCGCGGCGAGCGTCGATCTGCGCCTGACCCCGGTCGACGACCAGGTGCAGGAAGGCGCCGAGACCGTCGTCGTCACCCTGCTGGCGGATGACGAGTCCTACCTCGTCGACCCCGGGTCGGCGCGGGCGACGGTGACCATCGCCGACGACGACTGACGGCCCGTTCCGCCTCCGATCGGGGCTGGGCTTCGCCCTTCATGCCCCCGGGGTCTCCGTTAGCCTCCGCGCTCCGCTGAATCAGCCGACGCCACGGACCCCCCATGACCACGTCACCTTCGCCCGCAGCCGCCCGTCCCGCCGACCTCATGAAGAAGCTGGTCGCGCTGTGCAAGAGCCGCGGCTTCGTCTTCCAGTCCTCCGAGATCTATGGCGGCCTGAAAAGCGCGTACGACTACGGTCCGCTCGGCGCCGAGCTCAAGCGCAACCTGATGGGCGAGTGGTGGAAGGACATGGTCACCACGCGCGAGAACGTCGTGGGCCTCGACGCCTCGATCATCATGCACCCGGACGTGTGGCGCGCCTCGGGCCACGCCGCCGGCTTCTCCGACCCGCTGGTCGACGACCTGGTGTCGAAGGAGCGCTTCCGCGCCGACAAGGCGCCGCGCCCGAGCCCCGGCGACGAGCTGCCGATCACCTGCCCGGACAAGGGCGTGGCCAAGGACTGGGCCGAGCAGATCGAGAAGCGCTTCGGCGTCGCGCTCGAGCGCGATGCCAACGTCCTGCGCGGCATGCGCGCGCTCGACGCCAAGACCGTCGGCTTCTTCCCCAAGGGGGCGACCTCGGCGGCGCAGACCTTCCCGTGGCGCGGCTACGTCTCGCCGACCTTCGGCTCGCCGTTCCTTTCCGATGAGCGCCAGTTCAACCTGATGTTCCGCACCGCGTTGGGCGCGGTCGATCCGATGCAGGACGTGGCGATCGTCCTGGCCGAGCTGACCGCGGCGCCGGAGCTCGCCGCCGCGCTGAAGGCCAAGTTCGGCGCCGCCGCCGACGAGGGCGCGCTCGCCAAGGCGATCGCCGACGGCGACCGCACGCGCATGCTGCGCGCCGCGATCGAGCAGATCACCTCGCCGAACATGGCGTTCCTGCGCCCCGAGACCGCGCAGGCGATGTTCGTCCAGTTCAAGAACGTCATGGACTCGCTCGGCCTCAAGCCGCCGTTCGGCATCGCCCAGATGGGCAAGAGCTTCCGCAACGAGGTCACCGTCGAGCACTTCATCTTCCGCTCGTGCGAATTCGAGCAGATGGAGATGGAGTTCTTCTGCGAGCCCGGGACGCAGAAGGAGTGGATGGCGTACTGGAAGGAGCAGCGCATGGCCTTCTGGCGGCGCTACGCCAACTACCCGGAGCACTTCAAGTTCCGCCAGCACGCCAGCGACGAGATGGCCTTCTACGCCGACGACTGCTACGACGTCGAGTACCTCTACCCGTGGGGCTGGGGCGAGCTCGAGGGCATCGCCTCGCGCACCGACTACGACCTGTCGCAGCACGAGAAGCACTCGGGCGTGAAGCTGCGCTACGTCGATCAGGAGAAGGAGGATCCCGAGACCAAGAAGAAGCCGTGGATCTACAAGCCGTACGTCATCGAGCCGGCCGCCGGCGCGACCCGCGGACTGCTCTGCTTCCTGCTCGACGCGTACCACGAGGAGCAGCGCACCGACGCCGAGGGCAAGCCGGTGACGCGCACCGTGCTCAAGCTGCATCCCAAACTCGCGCCGATCACATGCGCGGTGCTGCCGCTGGTGCGCAAGGACGGCCATCCGGAGAAGGCGCGCGAGATCATCCAGGCGCTGCTCGCCGCCGGCGTCGCGGCGAAGTACGACGAGAAGCACGCGATCGGCAAGCGCTACGCGCGCCACGACGAGATCGGCACGCCGTGGTGCATCACCGTCGACGGCCAGACCATCGCCGACGGCACGGTCACGCTGCGCGACCGCGATACCACGCAGCAGGTGCGCATCCCGGCGACCGAGGCGGTGCAGCAGGTGCGGGAGCGGCTGGAGAAGGCCTGACCACCGCGACGACCGACGCCGTCGGGCGTCGGCTCGTTGATTCGCGTGACGACGTCGGCCCGCGCCGACCTCAGACAGAGCACGGCGGGTCGAGGCGTCCCAGGACGCCTTGCCATCGTGGGATGGCCCCACGGATTCGATACGACCCGCGTCCAGCGCCAGCGCGGCGACCGGGCAGATGCCACTTGTCATTTAGCGTCATCGACAAATAACGGCGTCCATGACCACCCCCTCCCTGACCATGTGCGTCTACCACGTCAAGCCGGGCAAGGAGCGCGAGTTCGAGAAGCTCCTCGCCATCCATCATCCGACGATGGTGAAGCTCGGACTCGTCGCCAAGCAGCCGCACCAGGTCTGGCGCGGCAGCGAGCACAAGAGCGGCAAGACCGTGTACTTCGAGCTGCATCCGTGGAAGGACGCGTCGTGTCCTGGCAGGGCGCACGCCATGCCCGAAGTGATGGCGGTGTGGGAACCGATGGGCGCGCTGTGCGAGTCGATGGGATTCCCCTCGATCGAGCCGCTCGACCTCAAGGGATCCGCGTGAACGCGCGCTGATGCCTCGCAAGGCTGGGGCGAGCATCCTTCCGGAAGATCCGGCGAAGACGGAATCGGTCTTCGCCGCGCTCGCGCACGCCCAGCGGCGACAGATCCTGCTCGTCCTGCGCTTCCGCGGCGGGCGCATGACCGCCGGCGACATCGCCGAACGCTTCGCCTGTTCGTGGCCGACCACCACCCGGCACCTCCAGGTGCTGATCGACGCCGGACTGGTCCAGGTCGAGAAGCGCGGACGCGAACGCTGGTACGAACTGAACACGCGGCAACTGACCGCCACGGTCATGGAGTGGATGCGATGGTTCGCGACGTGACATCCGATGCGCTGCTCGAGCGCCTGCGCGCGATCATCGCGCGCCTGCCCGACGTCACCGAGACCGTGACCTGGGGCCACCCCACCTGGCGCGTCGGGGGCGAGCGCGGCAAGATCATCTGCGGCTACGGCGAGGAGCGCGGCGCGCATCGCGTGAGCTTCAAGGTGCGCGACGAGCTGCGCAGCGACCTGCTCGCCGATCCGCGCTACCGCGTCGCGCCGTACGTCGGCCGCTTCGGCTGGCTCGACTACGACCTCGACGCCGGGAAGCCGGACTGGAAGCAGATATCCGCGTTGATCGCGATGAGCCACGAGCTGATCGGCGCCGCTGCCACGCGGCGAACTGCCAAGCCGCGAGCGGCCAAGCCGCGACGCCGGGCCTGAATCCGTCATCGACCGCCAACCAGCCGCCCGCCGCCGCCTCCCGGGATGCGGCAGGCGTTGCAGACGCCTCGATCGCGCCGCCCAAGCGCGGTCCATGCGCGGCCGCTGCGTCACAAGTCGGTGACAAATCGGCAAATACGGTGCATACTCGAGCCGTCTATGAGCGTCCGCCTCACCGGCTCGCATGGCACGTGGTCGCTGCCCGAGGGGCCGATCGTGATCGGCCGGGGCAAGGACTGCACCCTGTGCATCGTCGACCCCCGCCTCAGCCGGCATCACGCCAAGCTGATGGTCACGGGACACACCGTCGTCCTCCACGACCTGGAGAGCACCAACGGCGTGCTGCTCAACGGCGACCGCCATCACGGCAAGGCCGAGCTCAAGAACGGCGATCTGATCGTCGCCGGGCCGTGCACGTTCTTCCTGTCGATCGACGCCGCGCAGCCGCTGTCGCCGCGGGTCGAGACCCTGGCGAACCCCCCCGCGCAGCCGACGACCTCGCCGCACTCCGACACCGAGACCATGAACCCGGTGATCGAGACGCCGTTGCCGGGACGCGGCTCGTCGACCGACAAGAAGCTCGATCCGGCGATCGCCGCGCTGGTGTCGGCGAGCGGCACGCGCCACAAGCACACCACCGACTTCCTGCGCCCACACGACTACACGCCGTCCGGCAACGCGGTGATCCGCACGCCTCCGGCCAGCGCGATGCTGCCGGGCGACGCCCAGGCCGGCCGGCCGCCGACCGCCGACATGCTCGTCCCGGACGACGTGCGCATCCAGACCACGTCGGCGTTGAGCAACGGCGCGCCGTCGGCCGCCGGGCAGACCCCGCCGCGCAGCCCGTCGAGCCCGCGCGAATCGCAGTCGTCCGAAGGCTTCGTGCCCAACGACCTGCGCCCGGCGGCGAGCGGCAAGAACGCGCTGCAGATGGTCCCGCCGGCGATCGATGCCGGCTCCGCGACGGTCCGCCGGCTGCGCTGGCAGCGCCTCGCCGCCGGCGCGCTCGACGCGACGCAGTGCCTGGCGTTCGCCGGCTCGCTGGCGTCGGTCGTCGCCATGCTCGGCTACGGCTTCGCGCTGAAGAGCGCTGGCGCGGTCATCGAGGACGGCCTCCCGCGCCTGGCCTTCGCCGCCGCCGGCGGCGCGCGCGATCCGGTCAAGGTCCGCGAGCTCGCGCTGACCCTGATGAACGACGGCGGGCTGGGTCACGCCTACGCCATCGCCGACGAGCTCTATCAGCTCCAGGACCAGGTGCCGTTCGCGATCCTGTTCGCCACCGCGACCATGGCCGTGCTGGTCTTCGTGCTGGTCTCGCTGCTGTCGACGGTCGCGGCGACGGTGCTCAAGGGCGCGCCGAGCTGGCACCGCCGCTTCTCGCTGGTGATCCTCGAGCGCTCGACCGGGCACTACCTCGGCTGGGGGCGGGCGCTGGCGCGCTGGCTGCTGCTCCTGCCGCTGTGGCCGATGTCGCTGATCCTGGCGCCGATGGGCCTGCCGGGGCTGCACGACCTGATCAGCGGCTGCGAGATCCGGGTGCGCCGGAAGCGGACGTAGGCGTCGGGCGTCGGGCGTCGAGCCGACGCCGCTCCGTCCTACTTGTACCAGCCCTTCGGCATCCACTGCTTCAGCGCGCCGAGGAAATCCTCGAGCAGCGGCGTGATGACGCGCATGTCGCGGACGTGCGGGTCGAGCATCAGCGCCTGGCGCGCGGCGTCGCGATCGCAGTTCAGCGCCGCCGCGATGGTCAGGTCGTGGATCGCCGCCCAGCGCTGCACCCAGGACAGCGCCGCCGTCGGCAGGACCGTCGACCGCGCCGTGACCTTGCGCCCCACCACCTCGGCCATGACCTCGACGCACGCGTCGTCGGGCAGGCCGGCGATGGCGCCGTCGTTGAGCATGTTCAGCGAGCGCGTGTACGGCTCGCCGGTGAAGTACGACCACATCAGCTCGTGCGCGTGCTCCTCGGTCATGCGGTCGAGGTCGCCCGGGCCGGCGTCGCCGTAGGCCCAGTCCTTGAGGATCTGCGGCGCCTCGCTGCGGCCGAACGGCGCGCGTCCGGGGATCAGGCGCTTGCGCGCGTGCAGCGACGGCTCGGTGATCCGCTCGGGGATGAAGAAGAACGGATAGAACTCGGCGAGATGGTCGGCGCCGGTCGACGGCCAGACGCCGAGCATGGCGAACATCTCGCGCTGGTACGCGATGTCGTGGCTGACGCCGATCAGCTCGTCATGGAGCTTCTCGTCGCTGTGCATCGCCTTGGCGCCGATCTCGGCAGTGCGGTCGACGCCCTTGATGACCAGCTTCGTGACGAAGGACTGGTGGTTGACGCCGGCGACCTCCATGTCGACGTCCGCGAGGGTCGCGCCGAACAGGCGCGAGAAGAAGTTCATCAGCTCGTCGGCGCTGTGGCACAGGCCGTAGGTCGGCAGCGAACGGCGGCGCGCGGCGACGCCGGTGACGCACGACATGGGGTTGGTGAAATTGAGGAAGATGGCGTCGGGGCAGAGCCGCTCCATGTCCTCCATAATCGTCACGACCAGCGGCAGGGTGCGCAGGTTGCGCGCCAGCGCGGCGGGCCCGAGCGTGTCGCCGACGCCGACCTCGATGCCCCACTTGTTGCACACCTCGAACGACCGGAAATCCGATTCGATGCCGCCGACGGTGATCGACAGCACGACGCAGTCGGCGCCCTTGAGCGCCTGCTCGCGATCGGCAGTGCGCTCGACGACGATGTTGGTCTTCTGCACGCGGGCGATGCGCTCGACCAGATCGCCGATCAGCTTCAGCGGCACCGGGTCGATATCGAGCAGGACGATGCGCGAATCCTGGAAGCCGCCGACGATGATCATGTCGCGCACGACGCGGTGCACGAACTTGTAGGACGCGCCGATGAAGACGATGCGCTTGGCGCCGATCGACTCGCGTACCGTGGTCGCCGAGGCGCGCTGCAGGTCCTGGATCATGATTGGCTCCGAGTCGTGATCATGCGTCGACGACCCCGTGCCAACCAAACGGGTGGCAGTGGCGGCCACGGCGTTCCGTCCGCCGCCCGCCGGCGCGATCACACAACGATGATCGGACCCTGGATCATCTGAGCTTTTTCAGGCGCTCGATGCAGCCGGCGCGGAACGCCTCCTCACCATCGAGCGACGCGGGGCGGTCGCGCTTGCCGGGCGGGATCGCCTGCGCCAGCCCCTCCAGCCACGCCAAGGCCTCCTTGGCGTCGGCGCTCCGCGGCTTCGCCTTCGCGGCGTTCGCGAGCGTGACGGCGTAGCGCAGGTCGGTCACGCCTTCCCGGCAGCGCGCGAACGTCAGCGTCGGGATCAGCTCCTTCGCGCCGTAGTGGACCATGGCGAAGTCCGGCTCCCGGCCGTCCAGATCGAAGAACTGGAAACCGGAGATGCAGCTGTTGTGCCAGTTCAGCATGCCGCGCACGCCCTGGTTCATGCGCGCCCAGGTGTAGAGGCCGTAGGTGTGCCGGTCGACGCCCTGGTTGTACATGTAGAGCTCTCGGCCCAGCTCCTTCGCCTTGGCGACGTCCGTGGGGCCGTGCAGGTTCAGCGCCGACCACGTCGCGTTGGCGAAGATGTCCTGGATCGCGCGGTTGAGCTCGCTGTCGTCCCAGTGCACCGAATAGAAGCCGCCGATCGGCAGCTCGGGCACGGCCTCGTGCAACGCCTTCAGACGGTTGGCGATGTCGCGCGCCTGCTCCGTGACGCGCGGCTCGTCGATCATGCCCTGGTTGATCCGCGGCCAGTCCGCCGCCTTGGCGTGCGCCAGCACCGCGCCCCAGACCGTGGCGAGCAGCTGCGCGTGGGTCTTGCCCGACGCCTCCCACGCCTCGCGGTGCGGACCGCCGTCGATGCCGTCCACCCATGCCGGTCCGCCGTAGTTGAAGACCTCGTGCCGGAAGCCGACCTCGCGCGCCGTCGCGAAGAACGCGTCGCAGGCGGCGAAATCGAGCTTCGGTTCGCCGCTCGCGTCGAAGCCGTTGAAGCCGATGCCCGGTCCGCCGCTGTAGCTGGTCATGCCGAAGCGGCGATGCAGCGCCATCAGCTCGCGCATGCCGTCGGGGCGTCCGAGCTCGTCCGGCGACCACAGCCCGAAGAACCCGATCGGGAAGTCGAGCTCGGCGAGCTCCAGGTCGGTGACCTCGATGGTCAGCGGCACGTTGGTCGTGATCGCGTCGCCGGCGATGGCGATCGCGCCGGCGTAGCGCCCGGGCTTCGTGGTCGCTGGGATCTCGACGGTGACCCAGAACTGCCGCGTCAGGTCCTTGTCGAGGCGCAGCTTCCCGATGCGACGCAGGCCCATCGGATTGATCGCGTAGGCGACGTCGTTGAAGCCGCGGTTGACGTGGTGGTGGACGTAGCGCAGGTCGATCGCCGAGGCCGGGATCGTCCCCGCCGGGCCCTTCAGATCGCTTGCCGTCACGGTGACCTCGCCGAGGTCCTTCAGCGGCCGGATGGCGAAGGTGCGCGTCGCCGCTTCACCGGCGCAGGCGATGCGCTCGAGGCCGCTGCCGGCCGCGCCGGGCGCGTCGACGAAGGTCACGACCTCGTCGATCGACGGATAGCCCAGCCACCACGCCTTGGCCTTGGCCTCCTGCGGGATGGCGAGCTCCTTCGGGTTCGGGCCCATGAACACCGCGCGGCTCTCGGCCTCGGCGCGGTTGCGCGCCTCGACCGTCGCGATCCACGACTCGGCCTGCTTCCTGATCGCGTCGGGATACAGGATCACCGCCGCGACCTTCTGCGACCAGTCGGCATCGGAGACGAAATCGAGGGTCAGCTGGCCGTCGGCGACCGTCGTCGTGAAGCGCCGCGCCGTGAAGATGCTGGCGAGGTAGAGATCCCACACGCTCGCGCCCGGCTTGGGCTCGACGCCTTCGAAGCGCAGCAGCCAGTCCGCCTTGCCGGCGGCGCCGCGGTCGTCGATGTCGACGTCCTTGCCTTCGGCGGAGATCGAGCGCCGGGCATGGCGCGCGGCCTCTCCCATCCAGTAGCCGCAGTCGGAATACATCACCCACGCGTGCCAGGTGCCGTTGGCGACGTCGACCATGAACTGCCCGCGATCGTTGCCCATCTCGATCCAGTCCTGGTACAGGCGGGTCGGGAAGGTGTCGTCGCGCGCGCGGCTCGCGCTGCCCAGGGCGCGGCGCAGGCCCGCCGCGCGGCCGTCCTGGCCATGGACCGTGTTCCACGTGATCGGCGTGAATCCCGGGAACACCGTCTGGTTCTCCGGACCGAAATCGAAGGCGAGGATGCCGTCGGGCCGGTCCTCCTTGGTCAGGCGCAGGTTGTCCATCCACACGGTGGCGGGCGACTCCGACTTGAAGCCGAGGTCGAAGCGCACGATCGCCGTCGGATCGATGTTGAACTTCAGATCGAGGTTCCGCGAGCCCGCCTCGCCGCGGTAGAGGCCTCCCACGGGTATCGCGACGGTGTTCGCGCCGGGCTTCAGGGTGAAGCCGCCGTTGTGCCGGTTCCAGTACGACTTCTCGGGCGGCAGCGCCTTCCACGCCTTGTCGCCGATCAGCAGGCCGACGCCGACCGGCGCCGCGCCGTCGACGAAGAAGTCGACCTCGAGCGAATCGTACGCCGACCAGTCGCCGGGAAGGGTGTACGAGACCAGGTACTCGTTCGACGCTACCTTCAGGCTGCGCCTGCCGTGGGTCGCGTGCTGGTCGCTGATCTGGGCGCTGCCCTGCTGGATCTCCCACCTGTTCAGGTCCGCCTCCTCCTCGAAGGAGACCAGGACGTGCTCCTGCGCCGCCGGCAGCGCGGCGGCGATCAGCGCGAGGAGGAAGGGGCGGATGGGATCCATGCGTGCGACTCCGTCGACGGGTCGGGCCTGCGGCGTCGTCCGCCGCAGGCGGTGCGATCAGGATCGGCGCGCGTGCGCCGTCACTTCAGCTTCTGCAGACGCTCGAGGCAGCCGTTCCGGAAGCCCTCGTCGCCGTCGATCATCGCCGGCCGGTCGCGCGTGCCGGGCGGGATCGCCTTGGTCACGCCGTCGAGCCAGTCCTTGGCCTCCTTCGCCGCCGCGTCGTCGGGCTTGGCCTTCAACGCGGCATCGGCCGCCGCCGCCAGCGTCACCGCGTACCGCAGGTCGATGATGCCCTCGCGGCAGCGCGCCAGCGCGAGGCTCGGGATGGTCTCCTTCACGCCGTGCTGGACCATCGCGAAGTCCGGCTCGCGGCCGTCGAGATCGAAGTACTGGTAGCCGGAGATCGCCGAGGTGTGCCAGTTCATGAGCCCGCGCATGCCCTGGTTCATCCGCGCCCAGGTGTAGAGGCCGAACGTGTGGCGGTCGGCGCCCTGGTTGTACATGTACATCTCGCGGCCGAACTCCTTGCCCTTGGCCATGTCGATCTCGCGGTAGTCGCCGAGCGCCGACCAGGTCACGGTCTTGAAGATGTCCTGGATGGCGAGGCTCAGCGGGCTCTCGTCCCAATGCACCGAGTAGAAGCCGCCGATGCGCAGCTCGGGGACCGCCGCGTGCAGCGCCTTGAGGTTGGCGGCGAGCTCCTGCGCGGTCTCGATGACGCGCGGCTCGTCGATCATGCCGTGGTTGATCTGCGGCCAGTTCGCCGCCTTGGCGTGCGCGAACACCGCGCCCCAGACCTTCGCGAGCATCTCCGCATGGGTCTTGCCCGACGCCTCCCACGCCTCGCGGTGCGGACCGCCGTCGAGGCCGTCGACCCAGCCCGGGCCGCCGTAGCCGAACACCTCGTGCGTGAAGCCGACCTCGCGCGCGGTCGCGAACCACGCGTCGAGCGCGGTGAAGTCGAGCTTCGGCTCGCCCTTCTCGTCGAACCCGTGGAAGCCGATGCCCGGGCCGCCGCTGTAGCTGGTCACGCCGTAGCGGCGCATCAGCGTCATCAGCTCGCGCGTGCCGTCCTTGCCCCGGAGCTCGTCCGGCGCCCACAGCCCGAAGAAGCCGATGGGGAAGTCGAGCTCGGCGAGACGCAGGTCGAGCACCTCGATGGTGAGCGGGACCTTCGTCTTCAGCCCGCCGGCGGTGACGGCGACCTCACCGCTGTAGACGCCGGGCTTCGCATTCGCGGGGATGTCCACCGCGACCCAGAACTGGCGCGTCAGATCGCGCGTCAGCTCGAGCTTCGCGCCGGCGATCGTGCGCAGCCCGATCGGCACGATCGAGTAGGCGACGTCGTTGAAACCGCGGCGCAGCTGGTGGTGCGCGTAGCGCACCTCGACGGCCGACGCGGGGATCGCTCCGGCCGGGCCCTTCAGCTCACCGGCGGTGACGGTCACCGCGCCGTAGTCGCGCAGCGGCCGGATGGCGAACGTCGACGAGGCGAAGACGCCCGCGGGCGCGGCGCGTTTCATGCCGTCGCCGGCGGCGCCCGGGGCATCGACGAAGGTGATCGCCTCCGCGAGGTCGGGATACCCGAGCCACCAGCCCTTGCCCTGCGCGTCCTTGGGGACGGCGAGCTCCTTCGGATGCGGACCCATGAACACCGCGCGTCCCTCGGCCTCGGCGCGGTTGCGCGCCTCGATCGTCGCGATCCACGACTCGGCCTCCTTCTTCTTCGCGTCGGGGTAGATCACCATCGCGGCGATCTTCTGCGACCACGCGGCGTCGCAGGTGAAGTCGAGGGTCAGCTGGCCGTCGGCGACCTGGGTGGTGAAGCGCCGCGCCGTGAAGATGCTCTTCAGATAGAGGTCCCAGACCGAATCGCCGGGCTTCGGCTCGATCGCCTCGAAGCGCACGAGCCAGTCCGCCGGACCGGCCTCGCCGCGGTCGTCGACGTCGACCTCCTTGCCCTCGGCGAGGATCGCGCGCCGCTTGTGGCGCGCGGCCTCGCCGCCCCAGTAGCCGCAGTCCGAGTACATGACCCAGCAGTGCCAGGTCCCGTTCGCGACGTCCGCGATGAACTGGCACTTGTCGGTGCCGACCTCCAGGTAGTCCTGGTAGAGCCTGGTCGGGAACGTGTCGTCGCGGGCGCGGTTGGCGCTGGCGGCGTTGCGACGCAGGCCCGCCTTGCGTCCTTCCTGGCCGTGGACGTGGTTCCAGGTGATCGCGGTGAAACCCGGGAAGACGGTCTGGGCCTCGGGGCCGAAGTCGAAGGCCAGGATCCCCTCGGGGCGGTCCTCCTTGGTCAGGCGCATGTTGTCGATCCAGATCGTCGCCGGCGAGTCCGATTTGAAGCCGAAATCGAGGCGCACGATCTTGGTCGGGTCGATCATCGTCTTGATGTCGTTGTTGCGGCTGCCCGCCTCGCCGCGGAAGAGGCCGTTGACCGGGATCGCGATCGCGTTCTTCCCCGGCTTGAGGGTGAAGCCGCTGTTGTGGCGGTTCCAGTACGACGCCTTGTCGAACACCTCCTTCCACGCCTGATCGCCGATCAGCAGGCTGACGCCGACCGGCGCGGTGCCGTCGACGAAGAAGTCGATCTCGACCGAATCGAAGCCCGACCAGTCGCCGGGCAGCCGGTACGCCACCATGTATTCGTCAGAAGCGACCTGCAGGCTGCGCTTGCCGTGCGTGACGTGCTGGTCGCTGAGCTTCGCGGTGCCCTTCTGGATCTCCCACTTGGCGATATCGGCGTCCTCCTCGAAGGAGGTCAGGACGCGTTCCTCGACGGCTGCGAGGGCCGCGCAGGACAGGAGGACGAGGGCCAGGGGACTGATGAGACGCATGGACGCTCCGGGGTAGGACGATGGCGGCCGACCGCCAACGATGGCACCGGAGATACCGGTACCGGCTGCAGCGCGTTGCCGCATGGCAGGATACGCCAGACGCGGGGCTGCCGGGGCCCGGTGGATGGTTGGTCGGGCTGGCGGCCGAGGGCGCGGCGCCGAGTCCGTGGACCGCGCGGTCGAAGCTCCGGCCAGCGCGTCGAGGCATGTGCGATGACCGGCTCCACATCGCCTGGGGACGCCGCCGAGGTGCGGCCGGACGCTTGCCGTCGTCCGCGGCGCCTCCAGCTTCCCGTCCCATGCTCGCCAGCCTCACCGATCCGATCGCCTCCCGCGTCGCCGCGCACTGCGGCATCGACGTGGCGCAGGTGCGCGGGCTGTTCGCGCCGCCGAAGGGCGTGGCGGCCGACGTCGCCCTGCCGTGCTTCCAGCTGGCCAAGGCGAAGGGCATGGCGCCGCCGGCGCTGGCGGCCGAGCTGGTCGGCGTGCTCGCCGGATCCGGCGTCGACGCGGTCGCGACGGGGCCGTTCCTCAACCTGACCTTCCGCGCGGCGACGGTGGCGACGACGCTGATAGGCGCGCTCGCGGCCGATCCGACGCGCGCGGTGCGCGCGACGGTCGGCGCGGGCAAGACGCTGTGC
>DASPLE010000183.1:0-137780 GCA_035627695.1 Planctomycetota bacterium | reverse complement strand
GCTCATCGCGGGATTGCGCGCGATCAGCTCCTCCTTCGCGGCCCCGTCGAGAACGTGGTGATGTTCTTGACCGTCCCGGACGCGCCTTCCCGGGCGCTGACGAGGACGAGCAATAGCCGTTCAGACCGGCGTCGCGGCGTCGCGGACGCGGATCGCCGGGTTCAGCCCGGCGGTCGCGTCGGCCCGGCTCGCCATCGTCGACCGGGCCTCGCCATACGCCGGCCCGAAGTCGATGCGTAGCAGCGTCCCGTCGTCTCCGACCCAGGTCCTGATGCCTGGACCGTTCGTATAATGGTGGCAGATCTGCCATGCCTCGCGGTGCCGTCCGTCCGGCAGCGCGATGTCGTCGAGGCTCTCGACCCGCATCGCCAGGCGCATCCATTCGCCCTCGGCCGCGAAACCGTAGTGACGGCAGACGCCGACGCGCCGCGCCAGGAACCCGGCCAACTGCAGCTGGAGAGCGCCCAGCGGCGGAGCATCGGGAACGATCGCCGACGACCACGAGCTCTCGGACGTCGATCCGTCCTCCAGGTGCTGGCGCCGTCGCGCCACCCAGAGGGCGCCACCCCCGGGACCGATTTCCCGACGGGCGCCGCTGACCCACGAGCCGTCGTTCCCTTCGCTGCGCGATGCGAGCACGACCGGATCCCCACCGGCGATGGTGATGCGCGACGCGGTGCAGTCGCCGATGAGGCCGTAGTCCCCGCTGTCGAAGCACCAGTCGTAGGCGCAGCGCACCTCCGTTCCGGACAACGCCGCGGTGAAATGGGCGAACCCGACATGACGCTCGGGATCGCCGAACAGGAAGCGGTGCCAGCAGTCGATCGGTGCCATGCGCAGACGCGACCAGTCGAGCGCATCAGCGGTGGCCGGCGGCAACGGCACGGGCCGCGGCGCGCGCAGACCGCTGTCGACCCCCGCGTGCAGGACGTCGGTATCGATCCCGAGCCTTCCCGCCTGCACCTCGAAGCGCAGCGCGCGCGCACCGCGCAGGACATCGACGATGACGCATCCGCTCGGCGTCGCGGCCTGGACGGACGTCAGGCTGGTGGCCGCATCCAGCGCGCGTCCCGCGTACGCGGTGATCAGGTCGCCGCGCCGCATGCCGACAGCGTGCGCCTGGCCATCGCCCGCGACATCGGTGATGACTTCGCCATCGGCCCGCGGGCAGCGGTACACGGCATCGAGCAGATCGAGCTCGTCGGGTTCCGATCCCTCGGTGACGTTCATCGCGGGCCCCTGTCGGCGCGGACTAAGGAGGAGGCGGGGAGCATCTCCCGCGACCACGTGCCGCAAGCCGTTCATGCGCTCCGTCACGGCGGAGCGGACTCGTATCCAAACTGCATGACTGCGCCGGATCAGCCGCCGTCATGTCGGACCCCGCTCCGGCGATGAGACCCCGGCACGTGTCGAATGCCTGGACCGCAGCCACCAAGACGGCGCGACGTCGCAGGCGCGGTTGTGCATGTCCGACGGTTCGCACGAAGCCCGCGCCTCTTCAGCGCTTCGTCGTGGGTCGGCCCAAGGCCCCATTCGCCCGACCCTGCCACGGCACCTGTAGAGGACACCGACCTGCCCGCATGCACCCAGGGGCGCCATGATACCATCGCCGCGACGGGGCTAGTGGTCTGCCCGATCGTCACATTGGAGTGGTGCATGGATTATTCCTCGAATCACCGCATCGGCACCCGCGCTGGCATCCCCCGGATGCAGTCGCCGCACCCGCGGGCGCGCGGCGTGGTGTCGCATGCCTTCCAGGCGCTCGACGGCTGGTACGTGGTCAGCGATGACGGCGTCTGGACGGTCGAGCCCGATCACGACTCCTTGATGTTGTGGTGCGTCGCGCACGTCCGCGCGCACATGCACGACACCATCATCATCCATCACGACGCGCCGGTCGAGCCGAGCTGATCGGACGGGCGGCGCACGCGGGTGTCGCGCCGACCGTGATCAGCCGGCGACCGCGCGCTTCGCCTCGAACGCCGCGGTGAAGCGGTAGTCGCCCGAGCCGACCCGCACCTTCGCCCATCCGTCGACCATCTCGGCCTTCGGCACGGCGGCGCCGCCCTCGCGCAGCGAGGCCGGATCGCGGCACGGCACCCAGATCTCGGCGTCGACGTTGGGCGGGATGGTGACCGCGAGATCGACCTGGCCGTCCTTCGTCGACCACGCGCTGCGGATCAGGCCGCGGACCGACCGGTAGCTCGCCGCGGCGCGATCGAGCCCGAGCCCGACGCGCGGCCGGACGCGCGCGACGGCGAAACCCGGCTCGATGAGGTCGATACCGGCGAGATCGGTGAAGAGCCACTCGCAGCACGCGCCGTACGCGTAGTGGCTGTAGGAGTTCATGCCTGGATCGCCCGGTCCGTTCTCCTTCGTCCAGCCGTTCCAGCGTTCCCACACCGTGGTCGCGCCGTTGCGGATCGAGTAGCCCCAGCCGGGATACTCCTCGTTCTTCAGCAGCCGCACGCACAGGTCGCCGCGCCCGTGCCGCGACAGCACCGGCAGCAGGTACGGCAGGCCGACGAAGCCGGTCGAGAGCTTGCCGCCACGGCGATCGATGTCCGCCACCAGCTTGGCGAACACGGCGGCGCGCTGCCCCTCGTCGACCAGGTCGAAGTGCAGGGCGAGGATCTGCGCGGTCTGCGAGACCTCCTCCTGATCGTCGGCCAGCACCGCGCCGTCGGCGCGGATGAACGCGCGCCGGAACGCGGCGACGATGCGCGCGTGGCGTTCGCGCATGCGCCGCTGGTCGTCGGCGTGGCCGAGCACCTCGGCCGCCTTCGCGACCAGCAGCGTGCTGTGCGCGTAGAACGCGCTCATGATGATGTCGCGCGAGGTGTACGCGTCGACGCTCAGCCAGTCGCCGAAGCAGCAGTAGCGGCGGTCGTCGGCGCGGCGCAGGTGGTGGCGCGACTCGGTGTGCAGGTACTCGGCCCAACGCCGCATCATCGGATAGCTGCGCTCGAGCACATCGCGGTCGCCGTAGACCTGCCAGCAGGTCCACGGGCAGATGGTCGCGGCGTCGCCCCACGCCGCGTCGCCCTTGGCGCCGGTGCCGCCCATGACCTTCTCGACCTGCGGCGCGACGTTCGCGACCGCGCCGTCGGCGCCCTGGGTGTCGGCCAGGTCGATCAGCCACTTGCGGAAGAAGGCGGCGACGTCCATCGAGCAGGTTGCGGTGCGGATGAAGGCCTGCGCGTCGCCGGTCCAGCCCATGCGCTCGTCGCGCTGCGGGCAGTCGGTGGGGATCTCGATGAAGTTGGCGCGCTGCGTCCACAGCGTGTTCGCGTAGATCTGGTTCACGAGCTCGTCCGAGGTCGTCACCTCGCCGACGCGACGGGTGTCGCTGCCGAGCACGATCGCGCGCACGTCGGCGACCGCTGGCGCCGTCGGCAGTCCGCTGACCTCGGCGTAACGGAAGCCGTGGAAGGTGAACTCGGGCTCGAAGGTCTCGCCGCCGCCCTTGGCGACGTAGACGTCGACCGACACCGCCGTGCGCAGGTTGTCGACGTAGACGTCGCCCTGCGGGTCGAGGATCTCGGCGTGGCGCAGGCGGACCACCTGCCCGGCGGGCACGCGCATCGTCAGGCGCACGCGGCCGGCGAGGTTCTGGCCGAAGTCGACCAGCCACACGCCGGGCCGGCGCGCGGTGATCGCGATCGGCGCGACCTCCTGCGTGCGGCGGATCGGCTCGCTCGGATGGGCCTGGAGCAGCGGCTTGGCGGCGAGCGGCTGGACCTGCACCGGCGACCAGCCGACCTCGGTCCCGCGTGGCGTGCACCACGCCGGGTCGTCGACGGTCGCGTCGTAGTGCTCGCCGTAGAGCAGCGAGGTCTGCTGCACCGGCCCGTGCGCCAGCTTCCACTGGTCGTCGGTGGCGACGGTCTCGACCCGGCCGTCCGCGTATTCCAGGCGCAGCATCATCAGCAGCTGCTGCCGATCGCCGTAGTGGCGGTTCACGCCGGTCCAGCCGATCGCGCCGTTGTACCAGCCGCCGGACACCGTGGCGCCGAGCACGTTGTCGCCGCCGGTCACCAGCCGGGTGACGTCGTAGCAGCGGTAGTACAGGCGCTGCGCGTAATCGGTCCAACCGGGCGCGAGCTGCTCGTCGCTGACCAGCGCGCCGTTGATCATCGCGGTGAAGGTGCCGCGCGCGGTCGCGTACAGGCGCGCGTCGACGGGGGCGGCGGCGGTGCGGAAGCGGCGACGGAAGCGCGGCGCCATGGAGCACTGGAAGCCCGAGGTCAGGCCCGCCCACTGCGCGGTCCATTCCGCCTGGTCGAGCACGCCGATGGCGAAGGTCGCGGTCGCGCCCCACGCCGAGACGCGATCGTCCTGGTCCCACAGGCGCACGCGCCAGTACGCCCGCTGGTGGCTGGCCAGCGCCGCGCCCGCGTAGCGGATGTGCGCGCTGGCGCGGCTCTCGACCCGTCCGGAATCCCACAGCGGCGTGGCGAACGCGGCGTCCGCGGCGACCTGGATGTGGTAGGCGCGCTGGCGCAGGTCACGGCCGGAGCCGGCGCATTCCCAGCTCAGGCGCGGTTCGCGCGCGTCGATCCCGAGCGGATCGACGCGATCCTCGCAGCGGCAGTCGGCGGGGGTGATCGCGGCGGTGGCCATGGCGGTGCTCCGGGCCGCGCAGTCTAGCGCCGGCGCCTTGACGATGGCGGCACCGGGAGGCAGGGTTTTAGCACGATCGCGTCATGCCGACCTTCAACCTCGTCACCGCCGAACGCCCGGTCGTCGTCCTGCACATGCGGCGCCACCTCGACGTCGTCACGCACAGCCACGACAACGTCGAGTTGGTGGTGGTCACCGCCGGCGGCGGCGAGCACGTCACGCGCGACGGCGCGTGGAGCGTCGCCCGCGGCGACGTCTTCGTCATCCCGGTCGGCGTCGAGCACGGCTACCGCCGGTCGGCTGGCCTGTCGCTGATCAACATCGGCTACGACGTGGCGCGCTCGGGCCTGCCCGAGTCGCGCCTGATCCGCCTGCCCGGCTACCACGCGCTCGCGCACCTCGAGCCGCGCCTGCGCGCACGCCACGAATTCGCCAGCCACCTGCGCCTGGCGGGCGCGCAGCTCGACGCGGTGCTCGAGCTCATCGATCGGCTCGAGGCCGAGCTGGCGACGCGCGCGCCCGGCCACGATCTGGCCGCGACCGCCGCGCTGACCCAGATCCTGGTCGCCTGCGCGCGCAGCTACGCCGCCGCCGACACGCCGACCGCGCAGGCGCTGATGCGCCTGGCGGAAGTGCTCGGCTGGCTCGACGCCAACTTCACCCGCCCGGTGCGTCTCGACGCGCTCGCGCGTCGCGCCGGCATGTCGAAGAGCACGCTCGGCCGGCTGTTCCGCCGCTGCCTCGACCGCTCGCCGGTCGACCACGTGCTCGACCTGCGCCTGCGCCTCGCGTGCGAGCGACTCGCCGGCGACGAGCCGATCGCCGAGGTCGCGCGCAGCGCCGGCTTCCGCGACGGCAACTACTTCGCGCGGCTGTTCCGCGCGCGCTACGGCTGCTCGCCGCGCGCCTGGCGGGCACGGCTGCGGGTCTCGTAGTCAGTCGAGCGGCGCCGCGTCCAGGCACATCGCGCAGCGCGTGTCCGGCGCAGGGATGACCGCTGGCATCCACGCCGCGGCGGGAGGGCCGAGCGCGATCCAGCGCTGCGGCGGCGCGATCACGACGGGGAGCCAATGCCCGGCGGCGATCAGGTCGAACCAGCCGCACCACAGCAGGCTGGCGAAATCCCAGCACGCCATGCCGCGCCTCAGGTCGTAGCGCGCGGGCACGAGGCCGAGCCAGGACAGCATGCCGGCGAGACCCTCCGCCTCGAGCGCGAGCGCGGCGCCGATCCGGCGCGCGCGTACGACCGGGGCGCCGCGGCGCAGGCCGGGCAGCACGAGGTCGTCGCCATCGCGCGTCGCGCCCGCCAGCGCGTGCTCGACGAACGCCCGCACGGCGCCCGCCAGCGCGCAGAGCGCGTCGGCGGCCGGGACCCGCGCGAGCAGGCTGGCGGTCGCGAGCCACGGATCGCGCGCGCGCGCCCGCTGCCAGGCGTCGACGCTCGCCGGCATGGCGGCGTCATCCCACTCGGCGAGCGCCATCGCCGCCGGCAGCCGGCCCGCCCACCAGTCGACCAGGCCGACGCGGGCGCCGGCGCGCGCCGGGCCGGCGGGATGGCTGCGCAGCGCGGCGATCAGCGGCTTGAGCGCCGGCGAGGTCGACGCCAGGCCCCAGGCGGGGAAGCAGCCCGGCCAGCGCGGATGGGCGACGACGCCGCGCGCCGGCGCGACGCTCGCGCCCGCCCAGGCCAGGAAGCGCCGCCAACGCGTGCGCGGCGGACAGGCCTCGGGATCACCGGGCACGCCGCCGGCGCAGTCCATCTCGAGATCGAAGGCCAGTTCGTCGAAGAGCAGGTCGGACAGCCAGAGGCGCACGCCGTCGTTGATCATCAGCGCGGCCTCGGGCCGCCGGGCGACGACGCGCTGCGCCAGGAGGTCGACGATCGCAGGACCGAGTTCGGCTCCGACCGCGGCGCGGCGGACCGCCGAACGCAATCCCGGCGCCGTGGCCAGGCACGCGCGCAGCGCCGGTTCACGCCAGGCGTGGACGCAGGCCCGGCGCCAGGCCGCGCCGTCGCCGTCGACGGCGCCGATCAGCGTCGCGAGTTCCGGCGCGGCGCGTCCTTCCAGAGCGGTGCGCAGCGCGCGCGCGGCGGCGGGGACGTCATCGAGCAGGGTGGTCATGCGCTGGTCTCCACCGCGCCGAGCGCCGGCACGCGCGTCCAGTCGAGGGGCAGCGCGCGCAGCGGCCCGGCGACGTGGCGCGGCAGGCGGTGCAGCTCGTCGTCGCCAGCGCCGATGACGCGGCCGCCGGCGGCGATGATCAGGTGCCGCTCGGTCGCCGCCGTGGCGTCGACCGGCGCGCCGGGATGGTCGAGACCGGCGGCGACGAGCAGCGCCTGCAGCCAGCCGGGCAGCAGCGCGATCCCGTCCCCGGCCAGCGCCAACGGCAGGCCGTCGACGACCCGACCCGTCCATGCCGCCCCGGCCGCGACCGCGCTGCGCCGGGCGAACCACGCGATCACGACCGCGCAGCCCGACAGCGGCGCGCCGCCGGCGAGCAGGTGGCGGACCCCGAGATGGCCATCGAGCCGGATCAGGCGCATCAGGCGCGGCGCATCGTCGATCGCCGGCGCGCGGACCAGCCAGCTCGGCGGGTAGGTCGCGTCGAGGCATGGCTCGGCGTCGGGCATGGCCGTCGCGGCGAGGACGCGGGCCACGGCGGCGGCGTCGGGCATGCGCGCGACCAGCGCCTGCTCGACCGGCACCGGCCACGCGCGCGGGATCGACCAGCGCCGGCCGGCGACCGCCACCGGCGTCGCCGCGCGCCGTTCGGCCTCGGCGACGAGCCAGGCCGGAAGCCACAGGCCGCCATCGACGGCGGCGGCGCAGGACGCGGCGCCCAGGCCGCCGCGCACCAGCGCGCCCAGCACCTCGATGGCCGACAGGCTCACGCCGCCGCCACGATGCGCTGGTCGGGCGCGAACCACGGCAGGCCCGCGGTCGCCGCGAGGACGCAGACCGCGCCATCGCGCGCGTCCGGCAACGGGTAGGCGAAGGTGCGGGCCCCGCCGAACGCCCCCAGCCGGAGCCGGCCGGCGAGCGGCGCGGCGAGCGCGTCGGCGACGACCGCGGCGCACAGCGCGCCGTGCCACGGCCAGCGCGTCGCGGCGATGGCGAGGCAGCCGTCGAGCGCGATGACCGCGCGATCGCCGCCGGCGACCAGCGCCAGGCCGAAGCGCTCGCGCCCCGGCACCCACAGCAGCGCCTGCGGCTCGGTCACGATCAACGCGTGCACCAGGTGCGCGGCGATGGCGAGATCGGCGGGGTCGCTGCCGGCCACCGCCATGTCAGAGCTCCAGCGCGTGCGAGCGCGCGCCGAGGATGGCGATGGCGAAGGCGAACGCGCAGGCGGCGAAGAGCAGCGACGCCGGCACGGCCAGCGGCACGATCAGCACGGTCGGCGCCAACGTCACCACGGCGCGCGACGCGCCCGCCCACAACCGGTAGCGATGCCCGAGCGGCTGGATGCCCTGCTCGCGCTTGAGCCGCGAGCGGTATTCGCCGAGCGCGAAGGCCAAGGCGGTGAGCGGCAGCGCGATCAGCACCGCCTCGGCGCCGTACCAGGCGCGGGTCGCGGCGATCGCCAGCCAGTGGCGCTGCAGCGGTACGACGCGGTGCTCGAAGTACGCGTGGCCGTCGCTCGCCAGCTTGGCGAGCGCGGGATTGCCGGATCCATCGCGGACCGGGCGCGCCATCGCCGACGACTCCGGCGGCAGCCAGCGATCGACCAGCTCGCGTCCATGCAGGTACGGCCACGCCGCCGCCCAGCATTCGCGTCCGGCGACGACCAGGCGCGGCGTCATCAGCCGCGCGTGCGCCTCCTCGTCGGCCTCGACCGACGCCAGCCAGCGCAGGAAGGCGTCCGGGCGCTTGAGCGCGTTGCACACCACCGGCGCGGCGAAGGAGCCGACCAGCCAGAGGACCACCGGCAGCACCAACGCGGTCGCGACGGCGCCGACCAGGCGACGCGGCAGTCCGGGCGGCGCGCCGGCCATCAGAACACCCAGGCGATGGCGCCGCCGGCGACCAGCCGGTCGGAGCCGTCGAGGCGATCGCGGTCGCCGAGCTGGGTCCCGGCCCAGCCGGTGAGGCTCAGACCCCATGACGACAGCTCGAGCGTGCCGACCAGCGGGGCGTCGGTCTGGTCCATCCCGTCGAAGCGCGCCTCGTCATCGCGCGCGCGCCACTCGCGTCGCGTGAAGGCGAGTTCGACGCCGACGCGCAGCCAGGTCAGCGGGCGCACGCCGAGGCCGATCGCGCCGTCCCAGATCTGGCGGCGGTGCTCGACCTCGATCTCGTCGCCGCCCGCCGGGGCCTCGACGGTGTTGAGCCCCTTGGCCAGGTATTCGAAGCCGAAGCGCGCGTTGAGCGTCGCCAGCCACAGTCCGAAGGAGCCGCGCAGCTCGATCGAGCCGGGCCACGAGGTCTCGGCGAAATCACCGCCCGACATCAGCCAGTCGTCGGTGTCGCCGAAGGGCGTGCGCGAGCCGACGGCGATCGCGACCGCCTGGTAGCGCGCGCGCCACAACGGCACGACCAGGTCGACCGACAGGTCGCTCCAGTGTTCCTCCCCGGTGCGCGAGTCCTTGGATCCGCTGATGCTGGTCTCGCTGCCGATCCAGGGCGTGCCGTAGTTCTGCCGCCAGGAGAGCGTCAGCTCCTCACGATCCTCGGGCAGCGGCTGGTCGAGCGCGTCGCCGGTGACGTGCAGCGGGCTTCCCGGCGCCCAGGCGATCGGTCGTGCCTCGTAGGTCAGCGACAAGGCGGTCCAGCCATGTGGAAGGGGCATCGCCGGATGGGAGTAGACGCCGGCGCGGCGCAGGTCGCCGTAGATCGAGACGATGGTGCCGAACTGCTCGCGCAGCGCGGTCTGGTTGGGCGCCTCGCCGCCGTGCAGCGCAGGGACGAACGTCAGCGCGGCGAGGAGCCCACCGGTCCGTGCGACGAAGGTCATGACGAAGGTCCTCACCGATCCTCGCCCGCGATCGGCGGCAGCGGCTTGCCGAAACCGCTCGACACGCCGACGAACAGCTCGCCGAAGCGGCGCAGCCGCCGCGGGCGATCGGCCGACCCGGCGACGCGCCGCCAATGCGCCTCGCGCCAGGCCATCAGCAGCACCAGCGCGATCAGGAACAGCCAGGCGGCATGACCGAACCACATCGGCGCCGCGGCCGGGGGAGCTGTCGCCAGCGCCAGCTCGCCGCCAACGCCCAGGGCCACGGGATCGGCGCCGGCTTCGCCCCAGCAGCCGCGACCGGCGCGTCGCGCCTCGGCGAGGGCGGCGATCAGCGCGTCGCGGCGCACGTGGCGGTCGATCAGCTCGGCCTGGGGAACGGCGACGCCCTGGGCGACGAGGTGCTCGGCGAGCGTGCGGTCGGCGCTGATGAACAGGTCGACCACCGGCAGTTCGCTGAAGGTGCCGAAACCGGTCGCGGTCGCCTGCACGGCGAGGGTCGCGTCGGCGGGCGCCAGGGCATCGATCTGCGCCTCGGCGACGTGGCGCCAATCGGCGACCGCCTGCACGGCGGCGAGCGCGACGGGGGCCTCGCGCCACACGCCGTCGTCGCCACGCACGGCGATCGTCGCGTAGATCCCCTGACGGGTGCGCAGCACCGCGGCCTGCGGATGATCGATCGAGAGCGGCAGCGGCATCAGCGTCGATCCGGATGGGCGGGCGCCGCGATCGGCGCTTCGCCAGGAGGCGCTGCATGGGCATCGAGCGTCGCCGGATCGACGGCGCGCGGCGACGCCGCCGGCGCATCGCCCCCCGGCTTGGGGCCGAGCCCCATCGCTTCGAGCTGGCGCATCGTCGCGTAGCCCATGACGCCCTGCGCTTCGGCGATCCGGGCGAGGCCGCGCTCGCAGCGCTCGATGCGCTGCGCCAGCCAGACGGCGAGCACCAGGCCGACCGCGAGCAGCAGGTTGCGCATCTGGTCGCTGCCGACGAGATCCCACGCCGTGACGACGCTCTCGACGAGCCGACGCCCGACGCGCCCCAGGCCACGCGCGATGGGCGCGATGGGCGTGAAGCTCGTGCGGAACAGCGGGCGCGACGTGGTCATCCGGGCAACCTAGCGTGATCGGATCTCAGTCCATCGTGGCGGCTGGGCGGTAGACCAGCGTCGGCCTCGGCTGCGGCTCGATCAACCGCGCCTGGTTCGCCAGCCACTGCGCGCCGAGCGACGCCAGGCGCTGGTGCGCGGCGGCGAGCGCCGCGCGCGAGCGCTCGCGGTCGGCCCGCGCGATGTCGGGCTGCGGGCCGCCGACGGCCCGGCCGAAGGCGGCGGCAGCGATCGGCGACGCCTCGAGATCGCCGAGCGCCGCGCGCGCGAGCCGCACGCGCGCCAGGATCCGCGGCGCGTCGCGGGTCTCGACGGCGACCGCGAGCGCACGCACCGCGGCGACCGCCGCGTCCATCAGGCGCATCGCTTCCGCGCCGCGGGTTGGGTCGGCGACGAGCGCGGCGAAGGCGCCGCCATCATCCAATGCCTGCGTGGTCGCGACCGCCGCGACCGCGGCATCATCCATGCCGTGCCAGGTGGCCTCGCCGAGGCGGCGCAGCGTCGCGTCGCCATCGAGCGGATCGGCGTCGCCGCCCGGCACCGGCTCGCGCGCCGCCGCGACCGCGGCATCGACGCGCTCGCCCAGCACGAGGATCCGAGCGGTCAACGCCGACCACTCGTCGGCGCTGAGCAGCGGCCGCCCGGCGGCGTCGGTCACCGGCATCGCGGCGAGCGCCGCGCGCACGCCGTCCATCGCCTGGCGCAGCCGGCGCAGCCGTTCGAGCCCCGGGTCCGGACGCGCCGGCGGCGCGGCCCGCGGCGACCAGGCGGGGAAATCATGGCCGTGCTCGCGCCAGAACTCGCGCCGGTCGACGGTCACCAGCACCGCGCCTTCGCGCGTGTCGGGTTCGACCGCGACGTCCTCCATCGGCGGCAGCGGCCGGCGGCTCTCGCCCGCCGGGGGGGCGGCATCGGCGGGCAGCGGCACCACCATGCCGATCACCGCGACGCGTTCATGGCGGCCGCCGCACGCGGCGAGGACCACCAGGGCGCATGCGATGGCGAGGCGCGCGCGGGCGTTCATGGCGCGACGGCGGGTTCGCTGGCCGGCAGCGGAGCGGTGCTGCGGCGCGCGGCCAGCTCGCGCGCATCGCGGATGCGCGACAGCTGCTCGCCGCGCAGGCGGCGGATGCGCTCCGCCTTGTCGTCATGCAGGCGCCGCGCGTGCTCGACGGCGGTCGTCGACTCGGCGCGCGCCGCGTCGAGCTCGCCGGCGCGGCGCGCGTCGAGCTCGGCCCGGGCGCGCGCCTGGGCGGCGGCGGCGTCGGCGCGCTCCTCGCGATGGCGCTCGTCCAGGGTCACCAGCCAGCCGGCGTCCTTGCCGGCGTCGCGCGCGCTGGCGAGATCGAGGCGCTGGCGCTCGATGAGCTCGTCGTCGGCGCGGCGCTGCTCGTCGGCGAGCGTCGTCGCGCGCTTCTCGTGACGCGCGTCGGCTTGCGTCTGGGCGTCGGTCAGGACGGAAGCGGCGGCGGCGACCGCCGCGTCGCGCTCGCGCGCGACCTGATCGAGCTCGCGGTCGCGCTCGGCCATGACCGCCGCCGCATCGTCGTCGCGCGCGCGCTCCGAGCGCTCGGCCTCCTCGCGCAGGCGCTGCTCGTTCTCGTCGAGCTGCTCGCTCGCGCGCTTCGACTGGTCGGCGCGCTCGTCGAGGTAGCGGCGCAGGTCGTCGGCGGCGGCGCCGACGTCGCGCAGGGACTGGTCGAGGCGCTCGGCGCGATCGATCATGCGCCGGGCTTCCTCGGCCGACAACGCGGTGCCGGTGTAGGTGCGCCAGGCGTGCGGCTGGACCACGCGCAGCTCGCGGCCGTTGGAGACCACGATCGCACCGTTGACGTAACGCGCCTTCGGCGCCTCGGCGAGCACCACGACGCTGGTCTCGGGGCCGAGGTTGTCGGTCGAGGCGAGGAACACGTCCTTCTCCTGCTCGGGCGTCAGGTAGATGGTGTCGATGTGGTGGCTGCGCGGGTTGTCGCCGCAGGCGGTGAGCGCCACGGCGAGGACGGCGGGGATGATCAGGCGCATGCGGGGTTCCGATGACTCGCGAGGGGTTTCATGACGCCTTGCGCTGGGTGCCGGCGGCGAAGCCGTTGGGCCAGCGCTGGGCGCATTCGCGCAGGGCCAGGTCGAGGGCGTCCTCGGCGCTCTGGCCCTCGGCGCGGAACTGGTTGCGCATCAGGTCGCGCTGCTTCACGTCCTCGGGCGCGGTGGTGAAGATCCAGTAGGCGTACGGCGTCGGCACGAAGCGGGCGACCTCGCAGATGCCCTGGTTGGCGATCTCGACCATCGCCTCGCTGAACATGCCCTTGGCCGAGACCACCGTGTACATCAGGTTCTTCTGCTCGTCCGACCAGTTGAGCTGCTGGTCGAACTCGGCGATGACGTCGGGCGGCTGGCGCAGCAGGATGCGGTGCTGCGACGCCGACAGCACGACCTTGCCGCGTTCGGTGCCGGCGAAGTCGCGCACCAGCTGCGAGATGCAGACGATCGCGGTGTTGTGCTTGCGCAGGGTGCGCAGGCCGTTGATCACCAGGTCGGCGACCATCGGCACCGCGAGCAGGGCCCAGAACTCGTCGAGCACGATGTACTTGGGGTACGAGCGCGGCCCGCCGCCGGGCAGGTGCTCGCCCTGGCAGTAGAGCACCAGCATCTGCAGCAGCGTGCCGACGACCGCGGCGACCAGGTGCTCGCCGGCGCTCGACAGCTCCTGCAGCTCGAAGGTGATCAGCTTGGGGCCGGCCAGGCGGAACTGGGTCTCGCCGTCGAAGAAGCCCGCGAGCGGCCCGGTGCCGTGGTACGCGGCCAGGCGCGAGACGATCGGCGCGCACATCGCCTCGGCGGGATGCTCCTTGAGCTCCCGGATGAGGTCGGCGAAGAACACCTCGAACTGCATGCGCACGACGCCGTCGATCGCGTCGAAGTATTCGACCGGGCTGATGTCGGCCAGGCGCTGGGCGACGATGTCCGCGATCACGTCGGCGCCGGCGCCCGGATGCTCGAGCCTGACCTCGGCGGCGAGCGCGGCGCGGCGCTCGGCGATGAACGCCGATGGATAGACGACCTGCACGCCCGCTTCGGCGAGCTCGTGCAGGTCCTCGCGGCGGGCCACCTCCAGGACCAGCTCGCCGGGCAGCGCGCGCCAGGCGAAGCCGTCCATCTCGAGGCTGCGCTCCTGGGTGGGATTCAGGTAGAGCACCGAGGCGACGGTCTCGCCGTCGGCGAGGCGGAAATCCTCGACCAGGAAGCCGCGCGACTCGAGCCAGGACTTGGAGTCCTGGTCGATCGACTTGGAATCGATGTAGCGCTCCTCGCGCAGGGTCCGGCCGCTGTCGCGGTCGATCAGCGTGCGCCCGTCGAGCACCGCGCGGGTGTACAGCTCGAACTCCGGCGCGCGGCCCGAGTCCTTGGCCTTGAGCTGCTCGACCGTCGAGCGCTGCATCGCGTCGAGCGGGCGCACGGCCATGCGCTTGCGCATGCGGTCGACCCACGCGCCGCGCGGCCAGCGCTTGTGGATCTCCTCGAAGGTGCGCCAGGCGAAGGTCTTCTGTTTGCGCGCGAACGACCGCGTGATGCATTCGTCGACGACGCCCATCTGGTCGCTGGTCAGCCGATCGCTGGCGACCTGCGAGGCGAGGTGGGCGATGAACTGGCGCAGGAAGGCCGACGCGTCGTTGAGCGTGCCGGCGAAGGCGTTGATGCAGGTCTTCGACGCCAGCCCCATGTTGTTGTACGAGCCCTTCTCGCCGAGCATCGCCGTGGCGGTCGCGTAGCTGCGGCCCTTGTCGATGGCGAAGACCTGGGTCTCGGGACGGCGCAGGGCGGAGAAGATCAGGTAGTTGGTGAAGAAGCTCTTGCCGGAACCGGACTCGCCGCAGATCACGCAGTGCGCCGCGGTCGGGCTGTCGAACGGGTTGAGCGCGAAGGGCTCGCCGGCGCGGTTGTGCAGCAGCAGCTGCGGCCGGCGCGTGCCGCGGCTCTGCATGAACAGCGGCATGAGATCGGCGACGCCGCGGTCGGGCATCATCCACAGGCGGCGCGCCTCGGGCACGGTCGGCGCGAAGCCGAACGGCAGGGATTGGAAGAAGGCGCTCGGCGCGTAGTGCTGCTCGACGCGGCAATCGATGCCGACGTCGGCGGCCTTGTCGCGCACCTTCTCGGCGCGCTCCTGCGCCTCGAGCTCGGTCGCGCCGCGCACGCAGATCGTCAGCTGCGTGTCGAACATCTTGCGCCGCTCGGTCTCGATCCAGTAGCTGGTGAGCTCGAGGTCCTTGAGCAGCTGCGGCACCTTGGCCGGCATGGCGAAGCCGCCGCGGACGAAGGTCTTGCGCTTGTCGATGAACTGACGCACGTCCTTCACCGGCTTGCAGTGCGCGCTGACGGTGAGGAAGCCGTCGCCGATGAAGTCGAGCAGGCTGAACCAGCCGAGCGAGGCCTGCGGCAGGGTCGTCGCGCCCGGCGTGGTCGAGCGCGGGATCGCCGACATGGTCAGGGTCTTGTAGACCATGCCGTCGGTCAGCACCGCTCCGGTCGCGGGCTCGACCGCGAGGTCGCCGAGCGCGATCTGGGCGCACAGCTGCTGCGTCGGATCGTAGCTCGGCTTGCGGCCGAGCGTCGACTCCGGGTAGAGCAGCATCTGGGTGCACGCCACGAGGTCGGTCGGTTCGAGGCGGCGCACGGCGATGTGGTTGGTGCGCAGCGTGCCTTCGAGCCGGCGCGACGCCTCCTGCAGGCGCTTGTACAGCCGCTCGCGCATCGTCAGGTAGCGCTCCTCGGCGGGCGTGCGGCGCACGGCGGCACCGCTGCGGCGCCGCACCAGCGAGGTGATGAAGTCGAACAGCGACGCCTTGCCGCCGCCGACCATGTCGTCCGGGCGGATGACGATCGAGATCAGCACGCGGTAGCGCTTGGTCTTGAAGCCGCCCTCGCCGAACTGGAAGGCGAACAGCGGCTTGGACACCGAGCTGCGGTACTGCTCGGCGACCATGCGTTCGTGGGTGGCGATGACCGGATGCTCGTCGCCGCCCTGGGCGAGGTACGCGTCGATGTCGCCGTCGACGTTGCGCCACGGCACGACCATGGTCTGGACGATGGCGTGCTCGGGCAGGCGCGAGAGCGCAAGCGCGATCGCGTCGCTGTAGCCCTCGAGCTCGCCGTCCGAGAGCACGCTCGCCGGCAACGGGGTGAGCTCGAGGAACGTGCCGACCGACAGGTCGCACAACGTATAGGCCTTGGCGACGTCGTCGTACGACGCCGGCATCAGGAAGTTGCTGACCGAGAACGGCGCGCGCACGCGGTCGACCAGGTCGACGCGGTTCGAGCGGCCGAGGACCGCGGCCTCGCGCGCCATGGACTACTTCGCTCCCGCCGCCGCCGCGGCGGGGCTGGGCGGCTGGCGCTGCGCTTCCTGGATGCGGTGCTGCGCCTCGCGCATCGCGCGCTCGATCTCGCCCATGTTGACCGTGCCGGTCGGGCCGATCACCGCCGCCGCCTGCGGCGACGGGGTCAACGACGACACTGCCTGGCCATTGGGATAGACGACGGTGGTGCGGACCTGCGACTGGCCCGATTCGCGCCACGGCAGCTGCCGCGCCATGTCGCGCATGCGTTCGACGTCCGCCGGATCGGGCTCGAGCGTCTTGGCCTGGTCGACGACCAGCTGGCCGTTGTCGTCGAGGCGCAGATTGGCCAGCGAGGAGAGCTTCAGGCGATCCTTGCGCATCGCCTCGTCGACGCCCCAGGCGAACTGGCGCACCACGCGATGGATCCACACGCCGTCGCGGAAGGAGAGGCCGTCGCGCGACTTGCGCGGGAAGACGTAGAAGGACACGACCTCGGGCGGGTGCACCAGCGGGATCGTCGGCTTGACCTGGCCGATCACCGGCACGACGCCGATCTCGTCGATCATCGCGTCGCCGCGACCGTCGCCGAAGCCGTCGACGCGGTTGGTGACCGATTCGATCGAGCCCGATTGGATGTTGCCCGGCACCTCGTCGCGCTGCGAGCCGCAGCCGGCGAGGATCACCGCGATCAGCGGTAAAAGCAGGAGCGTTGGAAGGCGTTGGCGCACGGGGCGCGCATCATGGGGACGACGGACGGAGGCGGAAACATGGCAAGGAGCCGGTGCCTGCGCGCGCGACCATCGACCGTCTTCCGAGCTTCGAGCTTCGAGCTTCAGGCTTCGGGCTTCGGGCTCGCACCGTCGGACCGCGATCGTCTAACGCCGGCTGCGCAGGCTGCGCGCGTCGACGACGTTGCCGCTTCGGCGCCCGCCGCCGCTCACGGCGAGAAGCTGCCCACCGCGCCTTTGACCAGGTGCGAGAACTCGTCCTCGGGCACGTCGAGCACCACCGGGTCGAGCAGGACGATCGACACGCGCTGGCCGTTGACCACCGAGACCGACGGGCGCACCTCCTTGAGCGTGTCCTGGAAGTACGAGGACATGATGCCGAAGCCGTTCGAGACGCCGCCGTACAGCGCCTGCTCGAGCTGAGAACCTTCGAGCGCGGTCGCGGTCGCGCCGCTCTCCGTCACGATGGTCGTGGTGCTGTTGGCCTTGAGCGCATCGGCCGCGCCTTCGAACCCACCCGCCATCACCGCCAGCGGCATGACCTTCTGCAGGTTCCATTTGTAGACGCCCAGCGCGCCGTACTGGCCATGGATGTTGTCCGAGATGTAGCCATCGACCTTGGCCGAGGTCTCGCGCCCGCTCGGGAAGACGTAGCTGAGCGTCTTGAGGTCGACCGAGATGCGCTCCGGACCAGCCAGCGCGTTCGCGTAGCCCGACAGGCGGCAACCGCGCATCTGCAGGCGGCTGTTGGCCGGTCCGACCCAGTCGAAGTCGACCTGGAGCATGACCGGGACGTTGCCCTTGCCGCCGATCTCGGCGTCGACGCCGGTCTGGAGATGGGCGTTGGCGTAGCTGTTCGCGGGGATGACGACCTTGCGCGTGCGCACCAGATGCTCGCGGCCGCCCACCAGGGTGCCGCCGTTGGTCACGGCGATCATGGTCGGCGCCGGCCACAGCGAATTCGTCGCGCCGCGGCGCTGCCCGTTCGCGGCGCTGGCGCCTGGGGCGCCGCCCGCGCCCGCGCTGCGCGGTTCGCGGCCGGCGATCAGGCCGCGGCATTCCTCGGTGATGGTCGTCGCCCAGTTGTCGATCCGCGCCGGCGTGTACGGCGTCTGCACCAGGTCGCGCGCGCGTTCGCGCGCGCGGCGCAGCGCCTGGTCGATCAGCGCGCCATCGGCGAGGCCGGCCGAGCGACGCAGGCGCGGCTCGACCCGCGTCAGCACCGCCTCCTGGACCAGGCGCGACTCGACCAGGGGCGCGGCCTCCTCGGCCAGGGCGTCGGCGATGGTCGCCAGCTCCTCGTCGGCGAGGCGCGGGCGACGCGCGCGCCACAGCTCCTGGACCACCGCCGGCACCAGGGTGGAGGCGGCCGCGACCAGACCCGAGCTGCCATCCTCGCCGGCGGCGAGCGCGTAGCGCGGCAGCAGCTCGTCGCGGACGCGCAGCGACAGCGTCGACTCGGCGGCGAACAGCACGGCGTAGGCGCGCAGGTCGTCGCGCGCCGCGGCCATCACGCGCTCGGGTTCGAGCCGGCCGTCGTCATGCGCGGCCACCGCGAGCGGCACGAGCAGGCGGACGTTCTCCTCGAACAGGCCGTCCTGGCCGTCGCCGAAGCGTCCGGACAGCGCCTGGGCCAACGGGCGCGCGGCTGCGGTCAGCCGCGCCGTGACGCCGGCCAGGGCGTGGAACCGCTCGGGCGACCACGCGCCGCGGCCCGGGCGCAGCGCCTCGTAGGCGATGGCGATGCGCTCGTACGGACGCTCGACCGGCACCCGCGCGAGGCGCGCGACCACGGCGGGCGTCAGCGGCGGCTCGGCCTCGAGCGCGCGCGCGGCGTCTATCGCGGCGCTCTTCGCCTTGTCCTCGTCGTCGAGGAACGGGCCGTAGATGGCGCCGACCGCGGCGCCCTGCATGAGCGCGCGGTCGGGCGCGCTGCCCCCGGCGCCGATCGGCAGCTCGATGGCGCCGAGCTTCTGGCCCATGCGCAGCGCCCAGATGACCTGCGGCAGCGCCGCGGCGCCGAACTCGCGCCCGCCCATCGGCGCGCCGAGGTAGCCCGGCAGGGTCTCGGCGACGATGCGCGGCACCTGCTCCCAGGCGCTGACCAGCGCGGCGGCGCCGGCGGCGGTCGCCGGGTCGATGCCGTTGGCCTGGAGCATGCCCGGCGCGCTGAGCATCAGCGCCTGGGCGACGCGACCGCGATCGATGGCGACCGGGCCGAAGAACAACCGGTTCACGTCCGCGTTGGGTGCGTCGGCGCCGCTTGGCGCCGCGCCGTCGCCCGGTTTCTCCGCGGACTTCTCGACCGCGGCCTCGGCCTTCTTCTCCGACTGCTTGGCCGCCGCCTGGGCTTCGCGGCGCTTCGCCGCGGAAGCCATGGCCCGGGTGATGATCGCCGCGCGCGCGGCGTCGTCGGCGCTCAGGCGCGCGGTGTCGAGGTAGTTCGCCAACGCGCGGTTGGCGATCTCGTGCTGCTGCGCCTGGTCCTTGCCGAGCTGGATGGCGTTGAACACCGCGGTGGCGACGACCTCGCCGGCGAGCTGGCTGGCGGTGGCGTCGATCGGCTTGAACGCGTCGGCCTCGCCCGGCTTGGCGGCGACCGCGTCGACGGTGCGGGCGACGACGTGGCACAGGGAGAGCATCTGGCCGGGGGTCGCGTCGTCGTAACGTTCGCGTTCGCTCCACACGAGCCGCGCGATGCCATCGCGGTCGGCGTTGGCGATCGCGCGCTGGTCGCGCGTGGCGATCAGGAAGGAGAGGTGCTCCTCGATCTCGGGCGGCAGGTTGTCCCGACGGACGCGGGCGATGCTCGCGATCGCCTTGAGCTGCTCGTCGGTCAGCGCTTTGGCCCGGATGCGGTCCTTCGTCGACAGCATCTGGCGCAGGTCGGCGATCCCCTGGTCGGGGTAGAAGCGCCCCTCGTTGAGCGCCAGTCCGTAGAGCAGCTCGCGCGCCTCGGGCAGGAGCGGTTGGACCCAGGTCGGCGCGGTCGCGATCTCGGCCGCCGACATCGCCGGTTCGGCGATGTCGCCGACCTCGATGCGACCGGCCTGCTGCGCGGCTTCGGCGAGCAGGTCGCGGATGCGGTCGTCGGAGAGACCCGCGGCGCGCAATGCGGTGATCGCGCGGGCGCGCGCCTCGGCCGGCGACACCGCGGCCGTGGCCAGGGCGCGGCGGAACTCGTCGAGCGTGCCGCGCAGGCGCGGATCCTCGCCGAGGCCGCCGACGCGCTGCAGCTTCGCGACCTCCTCCATCGCCTTGAGCTTCTCGGCGGCGGCGCGCTCGAGGTCGGCGGCGGCTTCGCGCAGCGCGGCGTCGAGCTGCTCGTCCTGGTTGTCCTGGCGCTTGCCCATCGCGTCGATGGCCTTGGTCAGGTCGGCGATGCGCGCGGACAGGTCGGTGACCTCCTGCGAGGTCTTCTTGGTGAACGAGCGCAGCTCCTCCTGGGAGCTCATCGCGACGTCGAAGCGCGGTGTGTACACCTTCGCCTGGGGCTGCGCGTCCTTGCGGCTGGCGAGCATGGCGATGCCGGCGATGGCGATCAGCGCGGCGCCGCCGACGACCGCCAGGACCAGGACCTTCTTGTCCTTGTCGCGACCGATCTCGCGTCCGAAGCGCCCCCCGCCGCCGAGCGCGCGCTCGGCGGCGCCGGCGGTGCGCTCATCGGCGGCGAGGTCGACGCCGTCCGCTCCGGTCGCAGACGCGTCGTCGCGCTGCGTCGCCTGGTCGGCCAGCGACGGATCGGCGGGGTTGGTCGGATCGGGGTGCTTCGGCGAGGTCATGGCTGCATCATTCGGCGACGTAGTAGAGCTTGATCGCCTGGTTCGGCTGGATCTCGACGCCGGCGTCGTCCGGGCTGAGCAGGATCTGGCTGGAGGCGTAGACCGCGAGCGCACCGGGGAACCACAGCCGCTGCATGTCGAGCCGCACGGTCTGGTCGCCGGCGTAGCGCGCGACGCACTCGTAGCCGCGCACGCTCGGGCCCTGGAACACCTTCACCAGCTCGAGCGACAGCGTGTCGTCGGCGAAGATCCGGCGGCCGGGGACCATCGCGCCGTCCTCGACCCGCGTGACCAGCGAGCCGGCGATCGCCGGGTGGCCGACGCCGCCGACCATCGCCGCCATCATGTCGCTGATCGCGCCGTCCGAATCGCTGGCCAGCGCGCCGCCGCCGATCGCCGCGTCGGCCTTGGGGCGCAGCACCAGGATCTCGTCGACCGCCTCGCCCGGCTTGGCGGCGCGCAGATTGATCAGGTAGAGGTTGCCCTGGTCGTCGTAGGCCTGGAGCGTCGCCACGAACAGCGGATCGCGCAGCTGGACGATCAGGGTGTTGCGGATCGCCTTCACGAACAGCTGCTCGTCGTTCCAGAACGACGGCACCTCGGTCACCGCGCCGCCGGGCAGGACGATGGTCCGGGTCATCGCCTGCGACGGCAGGGCCGCCGGCAGGGCGCAGTCGACCGCTTCGCCCAGCGTCCAGTCGACGGTGGTCGCCGGAGCGGCGGCGATGCAGGCCAGCGCGAGGGCGAGGGCGATCAGGCGTGGGCTCATGGGGACTCCTGCGCACCGGCGCGCGAGATGACGAAACCGATGACCTCGAGGCACAGCGGACGTTCGGCGGTCGGGGCGGTGGCGCGCAGCAGGAGCTCGCCGCGATACGCTTCGGGGTCGCCGCCGACGCCGCCGTAGAACGACTTGAGCGTGCCGTCGAAGGCGACGCCGTGCACGCCGCGCTCGGCGTCGAGGGTCTGCACGGTGAGCTCCTCGAGCGTCATCACCTGGGTCTGCGACAGGCTCGCGACCAGGGTCGCGGCGCGGTCGACGGTGGCGATGAAGCCGGGGCGCACCGCCGGGGTCATCAGCTCGATCGCGCGGTTGGCGCGGTGGCGGAAGGTGTGCTCGTTCCAGGTCGCCCAGTGGGCGAGGAAGTTGGCGGCGAACGCCCGGCAGTACTCGTCGTCGGCGCGCGCGGGAGCCAGTTCCCCCGCACCGATGGCGTTGGGCACCAGCGCTACCGGGGTGCGCCAGCAGACGCGCAGCGCGACCAGCGCGAGCGTGGCGACGGCGGCGGCGAGGAAGACGAAGGTGATGAGCTCGGGCAGCAGGCCGAGCGACTGGTACTGGCGCAGGATCATCTCAGCGCGCCTTCAGCTCGGCCGGTACGCGGTACTGGTCCCACAGATCCGGATAACCGCGGCGGAGCCACTCGTCGCGCTCGTAGAACTGGCAGAGGGTCAGGACCAGGCCGAGCGGGTTCTCCTTCGCGGTCGCGTCGGCGGCGAACTGCAGGAACGCGGCCTTCTGCAGGACCGGACCGAGGCGGCGGCTCTGCGCGTCGCGTCCGGTCAGCTCGATCGAGTCGTAGAAGACCGCGACCGTGATGATGCCGGCGGTGCGTCCGCCGATCGACGCGCCGAGCGGGATCGCGACGCGGTGCTGCCAGTAGGCGGTGGCCTGGGTGCCGAGGTTGGCGTAGGTCGACTTGATCTTCTCGTGCAGCGACGGGTGCAGGAACGGCAGGACGCTCGCCCAGATCTGGGCGACCGTCGCCGGCGTCCACGACTCCATGCGCGCGACCAGGAGGTTGGCGAGGTTGATCGCCTCCCAGTCGGTGGCTTCGCGCGCGGCGCTGGTCGAGCCGATGCGCGCCGCGGTGGGCGCGTAGTGGATGGTGCGGCCCGAGACCCGGTTGATCAGCAGCACGCACAGCGCGATGCCGACGAGGATCAGGCCGAGGATGACCAGGACGATGACGCCGCGGAAGTCGCGCTGCGCCGCCAGCGGCAGCGGCGCGTTCGACGGGATGACGCGCTGCGCGTCGAGCGGCCGGCCGTCGGCCAGACGGCGCTCGGCGTCGGGGTCGCCGCGTTCGCGCGCCGGGCGTGCCGACGGGACCGCGATCGGCGTGCCGCTGGTCAGCCTCATGGCCGCGGCGCCAGGTGCGCGCCGGCAGCGGCGCCGAGTTCGATGCGCGGCGCCTCGACGATCGGCAGCGCGACCGCCGTCGCGGCGTCGCCCGGGGGCGCGACGCCCCAGACCACCTCGCTGCGGCCGCAGCGATCGACGCCGGGGACCAGGTAGACGTCATCGACCGGCCAACGCCACACGGCGATGGCAAGGGCGCCATCGAACAGCGCGAGGGCGACGACGATCACGAGCAGGTAGCCGATCTCGGCGTGGGTCTCGAGCATGTCGCGGTAGAAATCGTAGATCGGGCGGATCATCGCGGCGCCTCGCCGCCCGGCGGATCGCGATCAGCGGCGAGCGTCCACGTCACCGTCAGCGGGATGCGCGGATTGACCACGCGGCCGAAGCCGTTGGCGGCGCGGAACCAGGCCGGGGCGGGCGATGGATCGCGGCGGTAGCCGCGTCGGCGACGCGGGACGATCAGCGGCGGCCAGTCGACCGCCGGCACCAGCTGCTGCATCCAGGGGGCCGACATCGTCAGGTCCTCGCCCACGGTCGTCTCGCCGGTGAGGAAGACGCTCGGCTGCGCGACGTGGTGCATGCTCAACCAGCGCACGCCCTTGCCGCCCTTGATCAGGCCGCGCCCCAGCGGCAGCAGGCCGAACCCGAGGCGCAGGTCCCACAGCCAGCTCGCCGGCTTGCCGTTCTTGTGTTTGCTCATCCACGAGACCAGCGTGAGCGTCGCCACCAGCATGAAGGCGAAGTTGGCGAGGCCGGTGCCGATCACCGGCGCGGCGGCGACGTAGCTGAAGATGCAGCCGAGGATGACCAGGCCCATCTCCTGCATGGTCAGGTAGATCGGCAGGACCGGCACGCCGAACTCGTTCTCGTCGTTCAGCGTCCAGGCGAGTTCGAACGATTTGGCCATGGGGAGGAGCCAGGTGCGCCGCGGCGTCGGCGGCCCCGCGAGGCGGGGCCGCCGCGGCACGACTCAGGCGGTGGCGATGAAGCCCCAGATGCCGCGGATGATCGCGGCGAAGATGAACAGGCCGATGCCGGTGAAGAGCGTCTCCTTCTGGCCGCGGCCGAAGCCGTACAGCGCGAGCACCGCGCCGACCGCCATGATGACGTACATGCCGGGACCCATGAGCAGGTTGGTGATGCTGTTCACGCTGCCGGCGGTCTCGTTCATCATCTCGCCGCCGGCGGTCGCCGAGGCGACGCTGAAGTCGGTGGCGCCGAATTCGGTGGCGCGCGCGGTCGGCGCGAAGACCAGGGCGAGTGCGGGAACGATCAGGGTCTGGAGACGGCGCATGGCGGGTCCTTCGTCGATGGGTGCGGTGCACCCGGGTGTGGCGGGTGCGAGGCACCCGGAGTTGCGGGTGCGGTGCACCCGGGGGAGAGAGCGGAATCCTACCGGATTTCGGGCCCGGTGAATCCTGGCACGGCGTCGGCAGCGGCTTCGTCGTCGCGCTGGCTCGGCATCAGGCTGATCGCGGCCAGACGCATGACGGTGGTCAGCGTCGTGCCGCGGAAGGTGCGCGCCGGCTCGCTCGCGCCGGTTGGCATCAGCCACGTGGTCGGTTCGCTCGCGGCGCCGAGGCGCTCCTTCAGGCGCGCTGCGTCGGCGAGCAGCGCGGTGATGTCCCGCTGGTGGCGGCGGACGGCCGCGAGCGCCTGCGCGCGAGGGAAGGACGGCGGCAGCGCCGACACCGCGTCGGCGGGAGTGACGATGCGCTTCTGCTCGGCGAAGAACGCGCCGAGGGTCTCGATCAGCGCGCGCTCGCCGACGAATCCGGCGGCGTAGGCGATCGAGGCGGTCGCCTGCGCCGCGTCGTTGCGGTAGGAGAGCAGGAAGCGGACCTGCAGGCGGCCGGCGTCGACCAGATCGCCGAGCTCGGCGATCTGCGCGAACTGGTTGGCGCACGCGGGGCAGCCGGGATCGATGGCGATGATCATGGTCACCGGCGCGTCGCGCCTGCCCCAGCGGTTGGCATCGGCGATCGCCCGCGCCGGCGCGACCTCGCTTGGCGCGGGTGTCGCCGGAGCGACGACGGGGACGACGCTCGCCGATGGCGCGGAGATCGGCGGCGCCGCGGCGGCTGCCGCGCCGGCCGCTTCGCTGAACTGCTCGACCTGCTGCGGCGGCAGCTCGCTCGCCCAGAGTCCGCGCAGGTACGCGAGCAATGCCGCCGGATCGTCGCGGACGGGCTGCGCGCGGTGGTGGTAGAGCGCGTTGACGACGCCCGCCGCCGCGATCAGCGTCGCGACCAGCGCGGTGCGCGCGCGCGCTTCGGCATGCGCGACCAGACGCGCGGCCTGCACGGCCATCACCGCGTGGATCGCCGCGCATCCGCCGCACCACGAACCGGCGGCGATCAGCACCGCGGCGTAGAACAGCGACGCGCCCGCCAAGGCCGCGATCGCGAGATCGACCGCCTGCTCGCCGCGCCCGAGACGGCGCGCGACGAGCGCCGCGATGGCGACCGCCCCGTGCGCGATCAGCCCGGCGACCGCCGTCGGCACCCCGAGGACGCTCTCGTAGGCCGCGAAGCTGCCGCAGCGGCTCGCGCACAGCCCGACCGCGGTGATCAACGCGAGGGCCGCGGCGAGCACGTGCGGCCATGCGCGCCAGCGCGACCACGGCCCCAACGCGCCCGAGCCCCAGGCGAGCGCGGCCGCGGCGACGACGGTCGCGACCGCCCCGGTCGCCGGCTGGACGATGAACAGCACGGCGCCGACGAGGCTCATCGCGCCCACGCCGAGCGCGGCCAGGCGCGCGGCGTCGCGCGGCGACGGAGCGACGCCACGCATGGCGGCCGCGGGGGATGCCGAGAGAGCGTCGCCCATCAGCGCTCCGCCGTCGCCGGCGGCGCGGCGGGCGCGTCCACCTCGGCATAGGGGATGTCGCGATCGACCAGCGACAGATCGGTCAGCGGCAGGCCGATCAGGCGCGCGAGGGCGTCGGCCGGCTGGAAGCCATCGAGGCGCACGCCACGCGCGGGCTCGCCGCCGCCCGAGACCACGATGTGCGGGCTCGGGCCATGGCTCTCGATCGCCGCACGCGAGGCGTGCGCCAGCACCGGGCGGATGCCGTCGGGCAGGGCGTCGAGCGGCGGCTCGTCGCCGTCGGGCACGATCAGGGTGATCTGCGGATCGAGCGCCGCGAACGCGCGGTGGATCTCGGCGATCTGCGCGAGGAAGACCCGGCCGCGCGGATCGCTGCTGTAGACGTGGAATACGCCCGGGTTGGCGTTCGGGTCGACGGTCTCGCCGGTGAGGTGGTTGCGCGCGGTCAGCACCGCTTCGCCGGGTTTCAGCTCGCGGCCGGAGAAGCCGCTCTGCACGCGCTTGACCGCGCGCACGATGGCCTGCTCCTTGCCCAGCGCCCGGCAGTATTCGGCGATCGACATCGCGCGGTGGTGACCACCGGCGACGTAGCCGAAATAGGCGGAGAACAGTTCGGCATCGTCGCCGTGCATCGCCTGCGGGATCGACAGCTGCGGGATCGGCAGGCCATCGACGTCGAGGAAGATCACCGTCCCGGCGGTCGCCGCGAAGAACGCGTGCAGCCGCGCGCCGGGGATCGGCCGGTCGCTGATCGGACTGCGCACGGTGCCGGCGGCCGGAACCACGGCGAAGACGACGCCGGCGGTGTCGATCGCGCCGTCGGCGATCAGGCGCGGCAGGCGGTTGTCGGCGCAACCCAGGTAGATCGCGAAAGGACCCGTCGCCGTGCCGTCGCGCAGGCCGGTGACGATCTCGTCCCACGACGCGGCGGACAGGGTCGAGACGGTAGCCGTGAGAGCCGAGATGAGCAGGATCGCTCGCAGCGCGCGCATGGGCGGGCGACCGTAGCCGCGCGCGTCACGCCACCAAACATGGCATCGGTCGTGGGCCGAGGCCGGCCTACGCAGGCCTGTGCTGGGCTTTCGCTCTCACGCTCGCGGCGCCTCAGCCGGCGCTGTCGGGCAGGTTCGGCTCGGGCAGCTTGGCGGTGCCGGGGATGATGCTGAACACGCTCGGGCGATCGAGTTCGACCTCGATCTGGCCGACCACCGGGATCCGCGTGCCGCCGGGGATGGTCAGGCCGTCGAGGACCACGGTCTCACCGAAGCCGACGGTGTAGGCGCCGCCGCTCAGGTTGGTCAGCAGCAGTCGCCCCGACGCGGGACGCTGCATCACGCCGCCGGTCTGGCTGTCGGCCATGAGCATGATCAGCCCATCGCGCATGCTCAGCTCGGCGCCGATCGTCGAGACGTCGCGGCCAGTCGCGCCAGTCGCACCGGCAGGCGGCGCTCCGGCTGAGCGATCACCGGCGCCGGGAGCCGCGGTGCCGCCCCCGGATGCACCGACCGGCGTGCGCGGCCGCACCGCGCGACCACGCGGCTGGCGGCGGATCCATCCCGCATCGTGCTCGGCGCGCTCATCGATGGCGGCCATCGGCAGCTCGATCAGCTCGCCGGTCTCGAAGCCGAGCTTCGCGAGCGTCTCGGCGGTCGTCGGCAGCGCGTCGGTCGACGCCAGGCCCGGGTCGTAGTCGGCCGCTTCGCGCGCGGGGCAGTCCTGGCAACCGACCGACGGCAGCGCCTCGGCGCCGACGGGCAGCGGGCGCGTCGCGCTCCACCAGACCGAAGCGCCGATCACGCACGCGATCGCCGCGACGATGGCGCGACGGCGGTTCATGGCCGGAAGAAGCCCGGCTCGTTCCACACGTGGAAGTAGCGCACCTGGGTCACGGCGCTCTCGGTCGGCGGCAGCGTATTGACGCACGGTGGCTGGACCTGCCACGCGACGATCTCGACGCGGTAGGTGCCCGAGGGCATGGCGCCGTTGAAGTAGCTCTTCAGGCGCGGGACGATGAAGGCCTCGTTCGCCTGGTAGGCGTTGTCGTGGTAGAAGTTGCCGATCACCGTGCGATTGGGATTGAGGCTAACGGTCGCGTAGCACGCGCCGTAGAAGTCGTAGGTCACCGGATAGAAGGGCTTCGCCGGATCGTTGTCGATGAGGACGCCATCCGGATACGTGCCGCGCGAGGTCGCGGCGACGACGCGGTTGTTCTCGATCCGCGGCTGCCACGGGGCGTTCTGATCGTCGAGCGGGTCGAAGCTGACATTGATGTCGATCTGGCAGATCGGGAGGATGCCCGCGGCGTGGATGACGACGCCGGTCGCCGCGCCGGTCTCCGGATCATAGGACCAGCCATAGGTGATCGGTCCGTTGCCCGGCGAATCGCTGCGCGCGCCCGGCCAGAAGCTGGGACGGAAGGCGGGCCGCGTCGCGCTGACGCGGTACGCCAGCGTGCCGGCGAACAGCGAGCGCGGTGGCGGGGTGTCGGCGAGCGTCGCGGGCAGGAAGCGGCCGTCCTCCTCGAGCAGCACGTTCAGATCGAGCGCACGCGCCTCGGAGATCGAGCCGAAGCCCCAGTAGTCGTGCTGGTTGCGGATCATGCCGAGGCGGCCGTAGCGGTTGAGGAACGCGGTCTGGATGCGCGATCCGCCCGAGTTGGGGATGAACGGCTGGCGGATGTAGTACTCGTGGACGCCATCGGCGCCCGGCGTTCCGGTCGCGCTGATGTTGCCGGCGATCGACTCGACCTCTCCGCCCGACGCGACATCGCCGCCGATGTGCGTGTTCCAGGTGCGGATGATGTAGCGGTTCTTCGGCGTCGCCTGGGTCAGCGTCGTCGGGATGGTGCGCGGGAAGATCGGCACGGTCAGCCCGGTCGGGTTCGCCGTATCGGTCGCGAGCGGCAGGTTGAAGGCGGTCTCGATGTTGTTCACCGACCAGCGGGGCAGACCGGGCGGCGGCGGCGGGCAGTTGATCTTCCAGCGGTGTCCCGGGGCGAGGAAGCCGCCGAAGGCGGAGCTGTTGGTCTCGAGGCTGGTGGTGTAGGTCGGGATCGAGGCGAGGAAGCCGGTGTGGTGGATCGCGCTCCAGTGCAGCCGGGCCTTGTTGCCGAGGATCGGCGAGACCCGCGGGTCCTCGACCAGCGGCGACGCGTTCTGGGTGTAGAGCGGATTGGCCGACCGGAACGCCTCGAAGCGCAGCCGGATGATGTCCTCCATCTCGGTGATGTTGGCGGCCGGAAGCCCGTCGTCGTTCGGGTTCACCGGACCTTCGAGCGGACCGCGGTCGCTGCCTCCGCCGCCGCGCCGTCCCTCCTCGGAGTCTCCCGACGTGCAGCCGGATCCGACCACCAGCGCGGCCGCCAGGGCGATGAGGACGGCGGGCAGTGATCTGGACATCATGGAAGTCCCTTCGTGCGGATCTGACCAGGCCGGCGTCGAGGCGATAACCCTCGTCGCCGTCTGGGCCAGGCGACCTTACCGGCAGGATGTTGCGACCAAGCCCGCGGCAGCGGCGGCGGAACGGGGCGTGTGATCCCACTGGCACGGCCGCCCCGGGCGTCGGGGACATGCGCCGTCCGTATGACGCAGGACCGGCGTTCCGACTGGACGCACCCCCTGCGTCCGGCTGTCATCGCAGCCCTGGACGGAGGACCCGATGTCGGACGCGCTCAAGGCCAAAATGCAGACGGCGACGCTGGTTGCGAAGACGGTCTTCGCCGGCGGCCGGCTCGGGGTGTTCACCCTGCGGCCCGACGGCGGCAGCCGTTGGTGGTACCAGGCGGGCCAGTACACGACCCTCGGCCTCGACACGCCGCATGGCTTCGTGCCGCGCGCGTATTCGATCGCCGGCAGCCCGCTCGATCCCGATCTCGAGTTCTACATCGCCCTGGTCGACGGCGGCAAGCTCACCCCGACCCTGTTCGCCCAGGAGGTCGGCGCCTCGTTCCGCTACCTCAGCCCCAAGGGCAAGTTCACGCTCAAGGCGGCCGGCAAGCGCACCATCGTCATGGTCGCCACCGGCACCGGGCTGGCGCCGTTCGTCGGCCACCTGCGCAGCCTGTGGCGCCTGCACCAGGCCGGCGTGCCGCAGAGCCACCGCGTCATCCTGTTCCACGGCTCGGCCTACGGCGACGAGTTCGGCTATCGCGAGGAGCTCGAGGGCTACGCCAAGGCGCGCGCCGACGGCTTCGACTTCACCTACATCTGCTCGGCGAGCCGACCGGATCCCGCCCGCGGCTGGACGCCCGCCACCGCGCAGGGACGCGTCAACGAGGTCGTGCGCATGGTCCTCGATCAGCCGCTGACGCCCGGTCGCGTGGTGACCATGCCGCAGGGCATCGAGGCCGCGGCGGTGCGCGCGCTGATCGATCCGGCGCAGACCGCGTTCATGACCTGCGGCAATCCCGGCATGATCGAGGACCTGCGCGAGCCGGCCAAGGCGATCGGCGTGGGCACGTACCTGGTCGAGGAGTTCTGGAAGGCCTGAGCGGCGCGGTGCCAGGCACCGCGCGGTCGCTCAGGCTCGGTCAGGTCAGGTCAGGCCAGGCCCGCTGCCGCGCGGCGGTTCTCGCGATTGCGGCGGCGCTTGAGACGGGTGCGGCGCTTACGGCGATACTTTTCAGGGCTCATGGCGACAGGGTACGGGTGACGTCGCCAACGGAACAGCGCATCGCCGGCCGAGGCCGCGCGCTCAGCGCTGGGTCGCCATCGCCGCCGCGTGCCCCTCGCGCCCGTACTTGGTGAAGTAGGCCTCGAGCAGCTTCTTCGCCACCGGCGAGCAGGCGCGGCCGCCGCCGGTGCCGCAGTGGATGAACAGGGCGAAGGCGACCACCGGCCGATCGGCGGGCGCGTAGCCGATCAGCCACGAGTGGTCGGGCGTCTCGCCCTTCTCGCGCGAGGCGATCGAGCCCCACTCGCTGGTGCCGGTCTTGGCCGCGACCTTGATGCCGGCGGCGGCGCCTTCGAGCTGCAGCCACTTCGCGGTCGACCCGTCGCGGTTGTCGGTCACCGCCTCCATGCCGCGACGGACGACCTCGAGGTAGTCCTTGCGGATGTCGAGGTCGACGACGTCCGGGCCGCCCTCGGGCACGACCAGGTACGGACGGACGACGTGGCCGCCGTTGGCGACCGCGGCGGCGATGGTGACGACCTGCAGCGGCGATGCCGGCTGGTACTGGCCGATCGACATGCGCCAGGTGTCGCTCGGCCGCCAGGTCGGCTCGAGCGGCCGGGTCTGGGCGATGTTGTCCGGGGTGTGCAGCCGGAGCCGCGTGCGCTGCTGATCGACGTCCAGCGCGTTGTTCACGCCGAGGTTGAAGAGCGCGAAGAACGACGTCAGCCGGCGCCCGCCGAGCCGGTCGCCGATGGTCGCGAAATAGACGTTCGACGACACCTGGATGGCGCTGACCAGGTCGTACATCCCCGCCGGGGCGTGATCGCGCAGGATCTTCTGGCCGCCGCGCGTCATCGCCATGTAGCCGGGGCTGTAGATGCGTTCGCCCGGGACCATCACCTTGTGCTTCAGCCCGGCGAGCGCGGTCGCGATCTTCACCGCCGAGCCCGGCGGCTGCGCGGCCTCGCAGGCGTGGTCGTGCAGCGGATCGCCCGGGCTGCGCGTGCGGTCGGCGAGCTCGGCGTAACGCGTGCGCAGCTCGTCGATGCGGTAGCCGGGCACGCTCGCCAGCGTCAGGATCGCGCCGGTGTGGCAGTCGATCAGCGCGAGGCCGGCGCGGCCGGCGCCGCGCGCGAGCGCGGGCTGCATCTTCTCGGTGGCGATCTCCATCGCCGTCGCCAGGTCGAACCAGTTCTTCAGCGCGTCCTCGGCGATCAGCTGCAGCTCGATGTCGAGCTCGGTGACCAGGTCCTGGCCGGACAACGGCGGCGTGCCGTCGACCGGCGTCATGCCGTCGTGGTCGCGCTTCATGATGCGCTTGCCGGGCACGCCGGTCAGCCGCGCGTCGTAGCGGCGCTCGAGCCCGGTCGAGCCCATCAGCCGCCCCGGGTCCGGCTCCTGGCTCTTGTACTCCTCGAACTCCTTGTCGGCCGAGACCGGCATGAGCGTGCCGATGGTATGGCTGGCCGCGCCGGGGAACGGGTAGTCGCGTCCGGAGGCGACGATCACCGCCAGGCCCGGCATCCGCGCCTCGCAGTCCTCGTAGCGCTTGGCGATGTCCGGCGGCGGCGCGGCCGCGGCGCCGGCGAGCGCGGTGGCGATGCCGTGCGGCACGTCGCGCACGATCGCGATGGCGTCGTGCCGGGTCTGGCCGGCCCATTCCTTGTCGGCGATGCGGCGCGCCGCCGACAGCGCCTGCTCGATCTCGATCGCGGTCTTCGGCGCGCCGGCCGCCGTGAGCGCCTGCGACAGCCCGACGATCAGGCGCTCGACCTTGGCGGCATCGAGCACGAGCTGGTGCAGGCGGTGGTCGCGTTCGGCGGTGCGCGCGCGGATGCGCTCGGCGTGGCGCGCGAGCAGCGCGCCGACCCATTCGCCGGGCGCGCCCAGGCTGTCGGCGAGCCGGTTCTGCAGGCGCGCGGCGAGACCGGGCTGGCCGGCGAGGTCGTCCTGGATGATGAACACGCGTTCGCGCGGCGATGGCAGCCCGGACACCTCGAGCTGCGAGAACACCTGGCCGGCCGGCAGCAGCGAGGCGACCTCGTCGTCGCGCGCCGCGGCCGCCCAGAAGAACGGCGTCGGCGGCGGCGGCATGCTCGCCGCGGCGATCGCCGCGCTCAGCACCTGCGCGATCTCGTCGACATCGCGGCCGAGGAAACGCGCCAGCGCCGCCTCGGCCTGCCCGCGGCGGTCGTCGGCGAGCAGCCACCACGACAGCGATCGGTCGTCGTCGGCGAGCGGATCAGGACCCGGCCAACGCACGGTGACGCGCCGCGCGAAGGCGCGCAGGACCTCGCCGGCGCGCGAGCCGTGGACGGCGAAGTCGCGGTCGATGCGCTCGCAGGCGATGGTCAGCTCGTCGTCGGTGAGGCAGGCGATGCCGACGCCCCAGCGCAGGCGCGCCTCCTCGACCAGCGCCTCGCGCGGATCGTCGACCGCGAGGCTGTCCTCGGCGAGCACGTCGATGCCGCTGCGCCCGCCGTCGTCGTCCTCGTCGGCGTCGTCGTCCGCGTCCGCGCCGGCGAACGCGGCGCGCGGGATCGCCAGCAGGGCGAGCTGGTCCTTGCGCTCCTGCGTCCGCTTGCGGTGGCGCACGGCGACGCCGATATGGCCGATCAGCTCGCGCGTGACGATCGCGCGCACGTCGCCGCGCTCGTCCGGCAGGCGCAGGCTGAGGTCGGCGACCAGCGCGTCGAAGCGGTTCTCGTCCAGACGCAGGAACGTCGCCGCGCGGCGCGCGCGCCAGCCCAGCTCGAGCTCGGCGAGGCGAACGCCGAGGTGGTACGCGGCGCGGTTGTCGGCGATCGCCGTGCCGTTGCGGTCGAGGATGCGGCCGCGCATCGCCGGCAGCAGCTCGACGACCTCGCGCGATTCCTCGACGTCGACGACGTGCTGCTCGCCTTCCAGCACCTGCAGCTGGAACAGGCGCGCGGTGAGCAGCGCCACCAGCGCGGCGAACACCAGGATGAGGACGGGGTATCGGGACGGCATGGCCTGCGCCGCAAGGATGGCCCGGTACGGCGACCGGCACAACCGCGAGCGGCGCCGCGGGTCGGACGGGGCGACGCAACGTTCGCGCGCTCAGCTCCCGACGCTCGACGTCGCGAGCGTCCTACGCGACCCGTCAGCGGCTACTGCAGCGCGCCGGCGAGCGACTGCTGGACCAGGCGGCCGAGCTCGTTCATGCGCTTGAGCAGGTTGGTGACGTCCTTCGGACCGAGGCCGAGCGGCGCGGCGAAGTCCGGCGACTCCAGCCAGAGGTTGAGCTCCTCGGTGACCTTGCGGATGTGCTGCTTGTTGCGGTCGAGGATCGTCCGGCCGTCGGAGACGCGCTGGAACATCTGGTTGGCGTCGTGCCACTCGACCGCCTCGAGGTAGAACTGGTAGCGCGGCAGGTCGGCGGCCAGGTACTTCGACCACTTGCCGAGATCGTCGCCGTTGGCCTTGGTGACGTCCTGGCGGCTGTAGGTGCGGTTGACGATCGAGCGCAGCGCGGCGAAGCAGGCGGGGTCCTCGCCGAGGGCGCAGAGCTTGTCGAGCGCCAGGCGCAGGCGCAGGAAGCTCGGCTCGGTGATGTGGCCCAGAGCGTTGGCGGCGACGGTGCGCGACTCGGGTTTGTCGAGCGCGGCGGTGAGCTTGACGATCAGGTCCTCGGACGCGGCGCGGGCCTCCTCGGGCTCCTTGAAGATGAAGGCCTTGCCCAGGCATTCGGCCAGGAACTCGGCATCGATGCCGGCCAGCGGCGCGGGCTCGGCCAGGGCCGTCGGCACGATCGTGAGCACGGCGTCGCGCGCGCCGTAGAGGCGCAGGTGCTTGGCGGCGCGCAGCGCGGCGGCGCATTCGTCGGCCGGCTCGTCGGCGCTGATCTTGGCGGCGATGAGCACGCCGATCTCCTGGCGGCGCTGCGAGGCGTTGGCGCCGTCCGGCATCTGCATCGCCGGACCGCCGAGCGCCTCGAGCACCAGCGCGCGGACCGCGCTGGTCTGGGTCGAACCGAGCAGGTCGAGCAGCAGCTTGAGGTGGTCCGGGCCGGCCAGCTGGATGACGCGGTCGCGCATCCCGGCGTGCTGGACGACCTGGTCGGCGGCGTTCGAGGCGAGCAGGTTGCAGGCGTAGCCGAGGTTCTTGCCGGTGAGCAGGCCGGACAGGCTGTCGAGCGCGGCGGAGACCCGCACCGGGTCCTGGCCGGGCTTGCGCGCGACCTCCATCAGCACGCGCGGCGCCTCGGCGTCGCCGCTGCGCTCCATCAGGTGCAGCGCGGCGATGGCGACGTCGCGGTCCTCGTGCTTCAGCGCCCATTCCTCGAGCTTGCGCGGCATGCGGTCGCCGGAGCGGCCCTTCTTGCCCCAGATCTCGCTGCCGGTGTTCAGGACCAGCGCGAGCTGCGCGGGTTCGAGCGGCGGCACTTCGCGCTCGGCGATGGTCATGAGGCCCGGCGAGAACAGCAGGCACTGCTCGGCGAGGTAGAGCTGCGCCTCGAACGGCCCGCGGTTGGTGCGGATGGCGTTGGTGACGTAGCCCGCGTCCTTGTCGGTGAAGGCGAGGAACTCCTTCGCGATCTCGATCGCGTCGGCGCCCTTGGCCTGGTCCATGCGGCCGAGGATCATCGAGCGGCGGATCGGGAAGTAGGCGATGATCGCGCCGATCGCGATGACGACGAGGGCGATGACCGCGTAGGTCTTGAAGTTGCCGGGCTGCGGGCGCTGGCTGCGGCGCGGCGCGGCGCCCTCGACGGCGTCGTCGGCGACGTCCTCGAGCTGCTCGTTGCCACGCGGCGTCAGCGCCGCCGAGGGACGTCCGCGCCGTCCGCTCGGCGGACGGGTGGTGACGCGGCCGCTGCCGGGTCGATCGCCGGCGGCATCCCTCCCGGTGGCGGGACGACGGGCGGAGGTGGTGCCGGAACGGGTCGGGCGACGGACGGTCATGGGCGGCATGGTCACGCCGGGGCTCCATCCCGCAGCGCACGTTCCGCCGGGTGCGCCACACTGGGTGAGTCGCCCGGGCAACGATCCTGATGCGAGGGTTGTCAGGGACGGCGGTGGCTGGTCAGGCGGGCGATCGCCGGCAGCCCGATCATCGACACCGCCAGGCAGGCGATCAGGCCGACGCTCGCGACCAGGCCGAGGCTCTGCAAGCCGCGGTACGGACTGACGATCAGGCTGCCGAAACCGATCACGCTCGCGGCGGTGGTCATGAGCATCGGGTAACCCACCTCGGCCATGGCGGCGACCACGCCCGCCGGACCGTGGCGATGCCGGCGCAGGGCGTTGATGAAGTAGATCGCGTTGTCGATGCCGATGCCCAGGACGAGCGGCATCACCGCGAGGTTCATGAGGTTCCAGCGCAGCCCGGCGAGATGCATCACCGCGAGCATCACCGCCACGCCGCAGGCGAGGGTGGCGAGCGCCAGCGCCGCATCGCCCGGCGTGCGCATGAGCAGCGCCAGCAGCACGACGACCATCACCAGCGCCAGCAGCCCCAGCCATAGGAAGTCGGCGACCATGACCTCCTGGAGCACCGCGGTCAGCACCGGCATGCCGCTGGCGACGGCGGTCGCGCCGGCGCCGCTGTCGGGCAGGGCGAGCAGGCGCTGCACGTCGGCGGCGCCGAGCCAGCCGGCGGCCAGGTCCGGCACGCTGACGCCGAGCTGGAGCCAGCCGCCCCCCTCGCCGTCGCGCCGCCACAGCCCCGAGACCAGCGGCGCCAGGCCGCTCGCGGCGAGCTCGTCCGGGGCCAGCGGCCGGCGCGCCTCGATGCGCGCGCGCATCGCGGCGAGGTCGCTCCAGAACGCCGCGTACCGCCGGCGCGCGTGCTCGTCCTGCGCAGCGGCGACGGCATCGAGCGCGCTCCAGTCGATCGCGGTCGCGAGCCGATCCATCACCGCCACCTGGCGCGCCGGATCGATGATCGCCGGCACCGGCACGGTCGCGCGCGCCGCCGGACGCAGGGTCAGCGCGTCGCCGACGGCCAGCGCGGCGGCGGCGCCGGGGACGAGCACGCGCACGCCGATCAGGCGTCCCGCCGCGAGCGATTCCGCGCGCAGCACGCCGAGCGGCGAGTCGAAGACCCGCGGCCCGCCGAGCGCGACGACCTCCGCCGGCAGCCCATCGACCGCGAGATCGCCCGGCATGGCCGGCGCGGCGGCGGGCGTGAACGCCGCCGTCGCGCGCACATCGGCGCGCTGCGCGAGGACGCGCGCGCGCTCGACGACGCGCGCCGCCGCGGCCAACGCGGCGCGGTCGTCACGCGAACGCACCAGGACCTTGAAGCGGTCGCCGCCCAGGCCGAGCCGCCGCACCATCTCGGACTGGGCGTCGAAGGCCGGATCGCGCTTGGGGCGCAGGCTGCGCGGATCCGGGTCGAACGGGAACACGCCCGGTGCGCGCGCGATCACCACCAGCGCCGCGCAGACCAGCAGGGCGATCGCGCCGGCGTACGGCCACGGCCGGCGCGCGATGGCGCCGCCGAAGCCGGCGAGCGCCGCGGTGTGGCGCACCGACCTCGGCCCGAACAGCGCGAGGAACGCGGGCAGGGCGATCATCAGCTGGACCAGGATCACGGTGAGTCCGATGGCGGCGAGCACGCCGAGCTCGACCAGGCCGCGGAAGTCGCTGAGCGCCAGCACCGCGAACGCCAGCACCGTCGTCAGGCACCCGGCGAGGATCGACGGCATCAGGCATTCGAGGCTGTGGCGCGCGCTGGCCGCGCGCGCGATGCGCCGGCGCACCGGCGACGGGTGCTCGGCCCAGCGGCGCGCGCGGCGCTGCATCGCCCAACCGTAGCCGTTGTAGAGGTGGATGACGAAATCGAGGCCGACGCCGAGCACGATCGCGGCGAACGAGGTCGCGACCAGGGACAGCTCGGTGCCGAGGATGAAGCGGCTCAGCCCGACCGCGGCGAACACCGCCGGCAGGACGCTGCACGCGATCAGCAGGATCAGCTTGGGGCTGCGGTAGACGACCAGGAACAGCGCCAGCACGCCGAGCAGGCCGGTCGTCAGGTTCTGCCACGAGCTGTCGCGCGCGATGCGGAAGTCGGCGGCGGCGATGAAGTGGCCGCCGACCATGCGGATGTCCATGCCCGCGTTCGCCGGGTCCGCCGCGTGGCGCTTCGCGATCGCGTCCAGTTCGCGCACCAGGGCGAAGGCGAACTCGCGCTCCTGCGCCGGGCGCGCCGCATGCATCACCAGCACGTGCAGGCGACCGTCCTCGGCGGAGAGGAAGCCGCCGCCGCGTTCGAGACCGCCCGGCGCCGCGGCGGGTCCACGCGACCAGTGCGGGAGGTAGACGCTGGTCCACAGCCGCGCGGCGTCGCGGCCGGTCAGCCGCGGCGGGGTCTGCGCGCCGGGGCCGGCGGCGAGCATGCGCTCGACCAGCGGCGCCTGCAGCCGGCGCGCGACCTGGTCGACCCCGGCGTCGTCGAGGAACAGCCAGGTGTTGGCGATCAGCACGTCCTCGAAGGCCTGCGCGACCGCCGGATCGGGACGCCCCTCGAGCGTGGCGATCATCGGCACGTCGCCGCCATCGGCCGGGGCCCAGCGCAGCGCGGTGATGTCGTCGGCCAGCCGGCCGATGAGCGTGCGCGCGCGCTCGCGCTCCGCCGGCGCCGGTTCGCCGTCGGCGGCGACCTCGACCACCGCCAGCAGGGTGTCGGTCGAGCCGAAGGTGCGCGCCAGGTCGACGAAGTCGCGCACCGCCGGCTCGTTGCGCGGCAGCAGGCTCAGGAAGTCGGTGTCGAGGCGCATGCCCAGCGCCGGCAGCGCCATCAGCGCGCACGCGACGATGCCGCCGACGAGCGCCAGCCATGGCCGGCGCGTGGCGAACCGCCCGAGCGCGCGCGACAGACGGGCGAGAGGCATCGCGTCGAGCGTCGCGGGCGCGCGCGCAGCGCCTAGCGGCGAGTCGCCGCGGCGTCGGTCCAGGCGCCGGCCCAGGCGCCGGCCCAGCCGGCGTCGCGCGGCGTCGCCGCCGGGACGGCCGCCAGGGTGCGGCCATGAGCGGCGGCGAGGGCGGCATAGGACGCGTGCCAGTCGTTCGTCGCCAGCGTCGCGATCCCGGACGTGGTCGCCGCCACCGGCGCCGGCGCTTCGCCCTGCGCGTCGGCAACCGTCGGTGGCCATGCGGCGATGGTCGCGACGCCGGTCTCGCCGCCCTCGCCGGTGCGCACCGCGTCGCCGCCGGAACGCAGGTGCAGGTTGCCGGCGAAGACCAGCGGCGCGCTGGCGACGCCGTCGGAGCGCACGTTGGGGCAGCCGCCGTGCGCGATGGTCAGGTTGTCGGCGAAGCGCACCGCCTGCGGCGTCCCCATCAGGGCGATCGCCGGCGGCAGGAAGGCGTCGGCCCGCGGGGCGATGATCAGCAGGTTGCCGGTGGCCACCGTGTCGCGGATCTGGTCGGGGCCGCCGGCGTAGACCGTGATGGCGCCGTAGCGGTGGGCGCGGCCATCGTCGTGGCTGACGTTGTGCTCGACGCGGTTGCCGCGGAAGGCGCGCGCGCCGGCGTACTGGCAGATCAGGTAGCCGGCGCCGTCGTTGTCGTGCGCGTAGCAATGGCTGATGCGGCTGTCGACCGCGCCGCCGTCGAGGTCGAAGCCGCCGCCGTCGAGCGAGCCGGCTCCGGTGCGGTTGTGGTGCGACTCGCAGCGCTGGATGACGACCCCGCTGCATTCCCAGCACCAGATGCCGACCGGCCCGCCGCCGGTGAAATTGCAGTCGCCGCCGTTGCCGTGCGCCTCGCACAGGTCGATCAGCGCGCCCTCGACGCAGCCGATGACGATGCCGTTGCCCGAGTGGTTGTCGGTCTTCTCGGGGATGCCGCGGTTGTCGCGCGCCAGGCAGCGCTCGATGATCAGATCGCGGTGCGCCCAGCGCTGCTCGGCCCCCTTCGCGACCCGACCCCAGGCGCAGATGCCGGCCTCGCCGTTGCCGTGCGCGACGCAGTCGCGGATGCGCACGCCGTCGAAGCCGCCGCCGCCAGAGGCGCCGACGACGATGCCGCCGGAGCGGAAGCCGCACGCCTCGACGCGCTCGATCAGGACCCGCGCGACGCGCTGCTCGAGAACGCAGGTCAACGACACGCCGGCGCCGCGATTCGCGTCGACGCCGTCGCCACGCACGCTCAGGTCGTGGATCCACACGGCGCCGCGGTCGCGCACGACCACGCCGTCGCCGGTGCCGCCATCGATCGTGGCACGGCCGTCGCCGGACGAGGCGATCTCGATCGGCCGCTCCGGGTCCTCGCCATGGCGCTGGTCGATGACCAGCGGCCCGACGAAGGTCGCGCCGCCCGCGAGCAGCACGCGGTCGCCCGCCGCGAGCGGCGCCGCCGAGGCGCGGGCGAGCGTGCGCCACGCGCTCGCGGGCGCGCGCCCGTCGCGCAGGTCGTCGCCGTCGGGGGCGAGATGGTAGTCCATTGCGGACAGCGGCGCCGCGAGGATCAGCGCGAGGACCGTGCGCTCGATCAGAGCGTGACCTCGGTGCGCTTGCCGTCGACGTAGCGATAGGTCTTGCCGGCCTCCTCGCCGGCGCAGGCCTTGTGCGAACCGTCGCAGAACGGCCGGTTCTTCGACAGGCCGCACATGCAGATCCACTTGCTCTCGCCGCCGACCTTCACTTCCATCGGCTTGTTCTGGTCGTTGGTGACGATGCGCGCCATGGGCAGGCTCCGAGGGTTCGAGCCGAGTAGACGCGCGTGGTTGGCGGCGCAAGCCGTTGACGGTACGGCCTACGTGCGGCTACGTGGCTCGGAGCCGGGTAGGCTGCTGGAACCGATCTGAATGAAAGGATGCCAATGCGCGCTCACTATCTCTTCATCACCGCCACCGTCGCCCTGATCGTCGCCGGCTGCGGCGACCAGGCGCGCGAGGACCGGGACACCTATTATACGCCCGCCAGCTACGAGACGCTGGCCAGCGACCGCACGCGCGGGCGCGACGAGGCGCCGCGCGTCACCGGACAGCCGCAGGGCGATGTGCAGGGCGCCTATGACCGTACCCGCGCGGACGACCGCGCCCGGGGTGAACTCGGCACCGCGGGCGAGGCGGCGCGCGCGGGCCAGCCGACCGACGGGACCTTCGGCGGGACGAGCGCTGGCAGCGAGGCCGCGCCCGCGCCGATCCCGGCGCGACCGGAGACCGACGCGCCCGCCGGCGAACCGATCCCGTACGGCGGCAGCCGCCGGATCGATGCTCCGTATCCGGGCCTGCCGTCGGATGGCGGCGACCGCCAGAAGCCGGCGCAGCCCGAGCGCCTCGAGACCGCGCCGCCGGCGGAGCAGCGCTACATGGGCCTGCCGCCGCCGAACAGCACCGGCACCGCCGCCGGCAGCCGCCCTGGGTACTGACAGGCCCGGCCCCGCGGCACGCCGCTCCCGCGCGCGCATTGACGCCCGCGCGGGAGCGGCGTATTTTGTCGCCATCATGGGTGGCAGCCGGCGAACTCGTCGAACGAAGCGGTAAGCGCGCGGCAGTCGTCGCGCGCCTCCATCCCTCGTTCCAGACGGACACGCCATGGCGCACTACATCCTCCCCGACGGCAAGAAGCTCGAATTCGCGCAGGCCGCGACCGGCCGCCAGATCGCCGAGGCGATCGGCCCCGGCCTCGCGCGCAAAGCCCTGGCGATCAAGGTCGCCGGCACGATCCGCGATCTCGACGCGACGGTCGCCGATGGCGCGACGGTCACGATCATCACCGGCTCGAACGACAACCCCGACGCGCTGCACGTGCTGCGCCACAGCTGCGCCCACATCCTTGCCGAGGCGGTGTGCGAGCTGCTGCCCGGCACGCGCCTGGCGTACGGGCCGGCGATCGAGGACGGCTTCTTCTACGACATGGCGACGCCGCGGCCGCTGACCGACGCCGACTTCGCCGCGATCGAGGCCAAGATGGCGCAGATCGTCAAGGAGGACCGTCCGTTCACGCGCCGCGACTACTCGTGCGCCGAGGGCTTGGCGCGCACCGCCGAGGACAAGTACAAGCACGACAACGCGCAGCGCGCGATCGCCAAGGGCGCGGAATCGATCTCGTTCTACTCGACCGGCGTGCCCGGGCAGCACTGGGAGGACCTGTGCGCCGGCCCGCACGTGCCGCGCACCGGCGTGCTCGGCGCCTTCAAGGTCATGGCCGTCGCCGGCGCGTACTGGCATGGCGACCAGGCGTCCGACCAGCTGACGCGCGTCTACGGCACCTGCTTCGCCGATGCCAAGGGGCTCAAGGAGCACCTGCACCGCATCGAGGAGGCCAAGCGCCGCGACCACCGCAAGCTGGGCAAGGAGATGGACCTCTTCCACCTCGAGGAGGACAACCCCGGCCAGGTGTTCTGGCACGCCAAGGGCTGGGCGATCTACCGCACGCTCGAGGACTACATCCGCGCGCGCATCCGCGCCGTCGGCTACGTCGAGGTCAAGACGCCGTCGGTGATGGCCAAGTCGCTGTGGGAGCGCTCGGGCCACTGGGCGAAGTACCGCGACAACATGTTCGTCACGGCGTCGGAGGAGCGCGAGTTCGCCATCAAGCCGATGAACTGCCCGGGCCACATCGAGATCTTCAAGCAGGGCCTGAAGAGCTATCGCGAGCTGCCGCTGCGCATGGCCGAGTTCGGCGCGTGCTGCCGCAACGAGCTGTCGGGCGCGCTGCACGGCATCATGCGCGTGCGCGGCTTCGTCCAGGACGACGCGCACATCTTCTGCACCGAGCAGCAGGTGCCCGGCGAGGTCGCCGCGTTCTGCGCGCTGCTCAAGTCGGTGTACGCCGACTTCGGCTTCGGGGACCAGTCGATCGGCGTGAAGCTCTCGACCCGCCCGGCGCTGCGCGTCGGCTCGGACGAGCAGTGGGACCGCGCCGAGGCGGGCCTGATGGACGCGTGCAGGCAGGCCGGGCTCGCCTACGAGATCGCGCCGGGCGAAGGCGCGTTCTACGGGCCGAAGCTCGAGTTCCGCATCCGCGACTCGCTCAAGCGCGAGTGGCAGTGCGGCACGATCCAGCTCGACTCGCAGCTGCCGTCCGCCGAGCGCCTCGGCGCCGAGTACGTCGGCGAGGACGGCCAGAAGCACCATCCGGTGATGCTGCACCGCGCGATCCTCGGCTCGATGGAGCGCTTCATCGGCATCCTGATCGAGCACTTCGCCGGCAAGTTCCCGCTGTGGCTGTCGCCCGAGCAGATCCGCGTCCTGCCGATCGCCGACGCGCACCTGCCGTACGCGCGCGAGACGACCGGACGGCTGTTCGCCGCCGGGCTGCGCGCGACCATCGACGAGAAGCCGGACAAGCTCGGCGCGAAGATCCGCCAGGCGCGGCTCGACCGCGCCAGCTACTTCGCGGTGGTCGGCGACCAGGAGGCGGCCAACGGGACGCTCGCCCTGCAGAACCAGGCGGGCGAGAAGATCGGCGTGTTCCCGGTCGCCGAGGTCATCGCGCGTCTCGAGGCGGAGATCGCCGAGAAGCGCCTGCCGCCGGCCGAAGCGGCGGCGGCCGCCGCGTCCTAGCGCGCCGGGATGACGATGGCTTCGCCGCCCGCGAGCGCGGCGAAGTCGATAGTCGGATTGGCGTCGCGGATCAGGCGCCAGTGGTCGGGCGAGCCGTAGAACGCCAGGCTCAGGTCGGCGAGGGTGTCGCCGACGCGCGCGGTGTAGGTGCGCGCTGCGACGCTGCGTGGAGCGTCGCTCGGCGCGACCGGAGCGGCCTGCGCCGGCGCGGCAGCCGCGGGAGCAGCGACCGCAACTTCTGCTCCGCTGGTCACGGCGACGTGGATGCGGTCGCGCCGGTCCGTCTTGTCGCTCAGCACCCGCTTGGCCAAGGCGGTGATCGCCGCGGCATCGGTTTCCGCCGCGCGCGCGCCGCTGACGGCGACGCGGGCATGGACTTCGGCCCAGCGCCAGCGATCGGCCGGATCGCGACGCGCGGCGCCGAAGCGCGGCAGCTCGTCGATCGCGACCGCGACCGTCGTGCCGGGCGGCAGCGCCGGCTGCACGGCGGCGGCGATGGTCAGCGCGGTCTCGTCGCGGTAGGCCTCGGCCGTCACCGGCACGACCCGTCCGTCGCCGGTGACCAGGACGCCGCGCGCGTCGCCGCACGACGCGAGGGCCAGGACGAGGACGCACAGCGGCAGGGGCGAACGCATGGGCCGCAGCGTCGGACGCACGCCGGCCGAGCGAGCGCCAATCCCCGGGCGTGCGAACTCCCGGGGCGGCGCTGGAAACCCAGGATCGGCCCCCAAGGATGCGTCCATGCAACCAGCGGCCGGCATGCTGCTCGTGGCCAGCGCGAACCTGACCGAGCCATCGTTCATGCGCGCCGTGGTCTACCTGCTCGAGCACGACGAGGACGGCACGCTCGGCTTCATCATCAACCGCCCGCTCGACATCCCGTTGAGCGAGCTGTGGAGCGAGTGCCCGCCGGGGCTGATCACCGCCCGCATCGCCGCGGAGGGCGGACCGGTCGAGCCGAACAAGGGCCTGCTGCTGCACACCTGCCTCGACCTCCCGGGCGTCCAGGCGATGGGCCTGGGATTGGCGGTGGGCGGAGACCTCGACGCGCTGGCGAAGCGCTACCTCGAGGGCGGCGACGACAGCGGACCGCGCCTGTTCCTCGGCCACAGCGGCTGGGCGCCCGGTCAGCTCCAGGCCGAGATCGAGGAGGGCGCCTGGATCGTGCGCCCCGGCAAGCCGGAGCTGGTCGTCAACCACAAGCCGTCGCCGATGATGTGGCAGCACCTGCTCGAGGGCCACGGCGGGCTGCCGGAGCCGTCGCTGAACTGAGCGCGAGGGCCATGCCGCGGCTTCCGGTACGCGCCTGCGCAAGGAACGGTTAATCGGCGGCAGGCCGTGGTAAGTGAATGCGCTCCCGATCGGCCCTCCGCGCGCATAGGCTGGGACGCATCGGCTTCTGAGCATGTCCGCCACGCCACCGGCGGCGGACAGCGCGGCGGACTCCCCGCCGTCGCCAGCAAGATTCGACGTCGTCCACCGCGTCCTGCGGCAACCCCTGGAGCGCTGCGTGTCCATCAAGCTCGGCATCTGCTCGTTCGCCTTCCACCGCACCGTCGCGGCGAAGGCCATGGATCTCGCGACCATGTTCCGCACCTGCCGCGACCTCGGCTGCACGCAGCTCGATCCGTGGAACGCGCACCTGCTCGAGCCGGACAGCGGCGTCGACAGCCTCCATGCGGGCCGGAATCCGAACGACGCGCGGCTCGGGGTGCCCAGCCCGGAGCAGGTCGAGCGCATCGCCGCGCTCGGCGCCTCGGTCGGACTGCCGTTCGGCTGCATCGCCGTCGATGGCGCCCACGTCTTCTCGACCGATGCCGCCGAGGTGCGCCTGCACCGCGAGCGCGCGCTGCGCTGGATCGACATCGCCGCGCGCCTCGGCGCGACCTCCGTGCGCATCGACGCCGGCGGCCCCGAGACGCTCGACGATGCGACCCTGGCGATCATCGCCCGCGGCTATCGCGAGATCATCGACCGCGCGCGTCCCGCGGGCATCGAGGTGCTGGTCGAGAACCACTGGGGTCCGACGGTCATCCCGGCCAACGTCGAGCGGCTGCTCGAGGCGGTCGATGGCCTGGGCCTGCTGTTCGACACCAACAACTGGAAGCCCGGCCTGCAGGCCGAGGGCTGGAAGCGCTGCGCGCGCTTCGCCCGGCTGGTGCACGTCAAGACCTTCGCCTTGGACCCGGCGGGGAACGAGACCACGGTCGACCTCGCTCCGGCGTTCGCCGCGCTGCGCGCCGCGCGCTTCGCGGGCACCTGGTGCGTCGAGAGCGTGCCCGCCGACGGCGACGAGGTCACCGCCGCCCGCCGCACCCTCGAGCTGATCCGCCGGCAGAACGCCCAGGCGGCCGCGTGATGCGCGCCGGCCTGCATTCGTGGAGCTTCCGCGAGCGCTTCCGCGCCGACCCGTCGTTCGGCATCCGCGACTTCATCGCCATCGCCGCCGATCTCGGCTTCACCGGCGTCGAGCTGCTGACCGGCATGGCCGGCGGCGACACCGGCCACCTCGGCACCGCCGAGCCGCGCGCGGTCGAGGCGATCGTGCGCTTCGCCGAGAGCCGCGGCGTGCGCGTCGACAGCTTCTCGACCTACAACGATTTCGCCCACGTCCCGAACGAGGCGTGGCGGCTGGCGAACATCGCCTACGTGAAGGAGTGGCTGGCCTTGGCCGGCGCCTGCGGCGTCCCGAACATCCGCATGCTGACCGGCTACCACGTGCGCGGCGCGTCGCAGGTCCGCCTGCAGCGGCTGACGCTCGATGGCATCCGCGAGTGCGCGCCGCACGCCGAGCGCGCCCGGGTGAACATGGCGCTCGAGAACCACAGCAGCGTGTTCCTCGAGGCCGAGGACATCCTCTGGCTGATCGCCGAGATCGGCAGCCCCCGCCTGACGACCTGCCCCGATCCGACCAACTGGTCCGCGGCGTTCCTCGCCGGCACCGCCGACGCGGCCGAGCGCGAGCTGGTGTTCCGCGGCGTCGAGCTGGTGGCGCCGCGCGCGACGCAGTCGCACCTGAAGATCGCCGGCATCACCGCCGACGGCCACCTCCAGGGTTTCGGCGCCGACGGACTCGGGCGGCTGATCCGCATCTACCGCGACGCCGGCTATGCGGGCGCGCTGGCCTTCGAGCACGTCGGCCCCGGCGACGTGCAGCGCGAACTCGCGCTCGCCAAGGTCATCGTCGACCGCGCCATCGCCGTCGACGCGCTGCCGACCACTCCCGCCGCCGCCACCGCCACCGCCCGCCCAGGAGCCTGACATGACCGATCCCCGCCCGCTGCGCGCCGCCATCATCGGCTGCGGCGACATCAGCCGCAGCCACTTCACCAGCTACGACGCCAACGGCATCCAGGTGGTGGCGGTCTGCGACATGGACGAGCAGCTCGCCCGGCGCAAGGCGGCCGAATGCGGCCACGCCGACGCCGCGGTGTTCAGCGACCCGCAGGCGATGCTCGCCCGGCCGGACATCGATCTGGTGACGGTCGCGACGCCGGTCGCGACCCATGCGCCGCTGACCATCGCCGCGCTGCGCGCGGGCAAGCACGTCGCCTGCGAGAAGCCGAGCGCGCTCAACCTCGCCGAGAACGTCGCCGTGCTCGAGGCCAGCCGCGCCGCCAAGCGTCGCGCGATCTTCTTCTCGTCGCGCTTCCGCTACGGCATGTCGACGCTCGCCGCGCAGCACTGCCGGCGCGGCGACCTCGGCGAGATCTACCGCGTCGACGTCAACATGGCGCGCCGGCGCGGGCGGCCCGGCGTCGACATCATCCAGCACGCCAAGTGGTTCGTCGACAGCCGCCGCGCCGGCGGCGGCGTGATCATGGACATGGGCCAGTACTTCATGGACCAGGTCTTCCAGCTCACCGGCTGGCCGGAGATCGTCGCGGTCTCGGCGAGCGGATTCCGCGGCTTCCCGCACGACCTGCCGGCGGGAACGACCTTCGATGTCGAGGAGCAGTCGACGATCTTCGCCCGCGCCGCGAACGGCTGCACCTACACCTTCGACCTGTCCTGGATCGGCCACCAGCGCTCGCGCAACGACCTGACCATCCGCGGCACGCGCGGCGGCATCCGCATCGACAACGAGAGCAAGGACCAGCCGTTCACGTTCTTCACGAACGGCGAGAACCCGTGGCAGTGGCTGAACCAGACCACCGACTGGCGCGACAACCAGAGCGGCAACGACCACGTCTACGCCGACCTGGCCCGGGCGATCCGCGGCGAGGACGTGGACGTCGGCACCACGCCCGAGCAGGCGATCGCGATCACCCGCTTCACCCAGATGGCGCTGCGCAGCGCGGCGACCGGTCGCGAGGTGCTGGCCAGCGAGGTGCCGATCCCGCGCGCGGCGAGCGCGGCGGGTTGAGCGCCTGCGGCGCGGAGCTCGCGGCGCAGGCCGCGGGCTGCGCGCTGCGAGCTTCACGCTGCGAGCTTCGCGCTGCGAGCTTCGCGCCTCGCGCTACGGCCGCGTCACTGGTCCATGAGCACGGAGCGGATCTCCGCCTCCGCGCACAGCTGCCCGTCGACGAAGACGCGCGCGAAGCACGCGCTCATGCGGCTGCGCAGGCGCAGCGCCTCGACCTCGATGCGCATCTGGTCGCCGGGGTAGATCGCGCGGCGGAACTTCACGCGGTCCATGCTCATGAAGTACGGGACCTTGCCTTTGCACTCGGGCGTGGTCATGAGCAGGATCGCGCCGGTCTGGGCCATGGCCTCGACCTGGAGCACGCCCGGCATCACCGGATTGCCGGGGAAGTGGCCATTGAAGTAGTCCTCGTTGATCGAGACGTTCTTGAGCCCGGTGATGCGCTGCCCGGGCTCGTAGTCGATGATGCGATCGACCATCAGGATCGGGAAGCGGTGCGGCAGCAGGTCGAGGATCTTCTTGATGTCGAAGACGAACTTCGGCTTCTCGCTGACCTCGATGCGGCGGTTGATCTCCTTGACCAGCGCCATGTTCTGCGCGTGGCCGGTACGCACGGCGATGATGTGGGCGTTGATCCGCCGCGTGCCCATCGCCAGGTCGCCGATCAGATCGAGGATCTTGTGGCGCGCCGCTTCGTCGGCGAAGCGCAGCTGGTTGTCGATCACCCGTTTGCCGTCGTAGACGCAGGTGTTCTGGTAGTTCGCGCCTTTGCCCAGGCCCATCGCGCGCAGCGCTTCGACCTCCTTCGCGAGGCAGAAGGTGCGCGCCGGTGCGATGTCCTTCGCGAAGTTCGCCTCGGTCAGCTCGATCTCGACCACCTGCGCGCCGCCCAGCGCGCCGCCGTGGTCGTCGAGCGTGTAGGTGATCTTCAGCCCGTCGCGGTACGGCAGCGCCACCACCGAGGCCTTGCCGTCGTCGATGGCGATCGCCTCGCGCACGTCGTAGGTCTTGCGCGCCTGGCCCTGCTCGACGATGCCGGCCGCCCTGAGCGCGGTGACGAAGTCGATCGCCGAGCCGTCGAGCCCGGGGAACTCGACCGCGTCCATGCCGATGCGCAGGTTGTCGAGGCCGAGGCCGTGGCAGGCGGCGAGGAAGTGCTCGGTGGTGTGCACCTCGACGTCGTCCTGGACCAGCGCGGTGCGGCGCATGCGCTGGCACAGCCGGCTGGGATGCGCGGTGATCGCCGGGCTGCCGGGCAGGTCGGTGCGGACGAAGACCAGCCCGGTGTCGGGCGGCGCCGGCTGCAGCAGCAGGTTGCAGGTCTCGCCGCTGTGCAGGCCGATGCCCGACAGCCGCACCTCGCCGATGATCGTGCGCTGCGCGCTCACCCGGTCAGCCTCCGGTCCCGGGGCCGGCGCCGCTCGGGTGATCGATGCGCGCCTGCGCCTGCGCGGCGCCGACCAGCGCGGCGAGACGCGCCTCGAGCTCGGCGACGCGCACCGCCAGCTGCTTGACCGTCTCCTGGGTCTGCGGGAGGCGGCGCACGGCGACCTCCTGGAGCTGGCTGGACTTCATGTCCTGCGCCGGGTACCCGCGGACCACCGCCTTGGCCGGGACGTTCTTCGAGACGCCCGACTGGCCGGCGACGATCGCCTGGTCACCGATCTCGAGGTGGCCGCTGACCCCGCACTGCCCGGCGAGCGTGACGTAGTTGCCCAGGCGCGTCGAGCCGGCGACGCCGACCTGGGCGACGACGATGCAGCCCTGGCCGGTCTCGACGTTGTGCGCGATCTGCACGAGGTTGTCGATCTTGGTGCCCTTGCCGATGCGCGTGCGGCCGAAGCGCGCGCGGTCGATCGCCGCGTTGGCCCCGATCTCGACATCGTCCTCGATGATCACCACTCCGACCTGCGGGATCTTGTGGTGGACGCCCGAGACCGTGGCGTAGCCGAACCCGTCCGAGCCGATCACCGCGCCGGAGTGGATGATGACGCGGTCGCCGAGCTGACAGCGCTCGCGGATGGCGACCTGCGCGTAGAGCACGCACTCGCGGCCGATCGCGCTCTCGTCGCCGATGAAGACCTGGGGGAACACCGTCGAGCCGTCGCCGACGACGACGCCGTCGCCGAGCACCGCATAGGCGCCGATGGCGACGTCGCGGCCGAGCCGGACCCGTTCGCCGATGACCGCGGTGGGATGCACGCCGCGCGGCAGGGTCATCGCCGGCGCGCCGTAGGTCGAGGCGACGCGACCGAAGGCGCGGTCGGGATTGGCGACGACGATCTGCACGGCCCGGGTCGGCTGCTCGTTCGCCACCAGCACCGCGGTCGCCTTGGTCTCGGCGAGGTCGGCGGCGTACTTGGCGTTGGCGAGGAAGCTGACGTCGCCCGGACGCGCCTCCTTCAGTCCCGAGAACCCGGTCAGCAGCTTGGCGCCGTCGCCGACCACCGTGCCGCCGACCAGCGCGGCGATTTCATTGACGGTCACCTGCATGCGGTGGTCGCCTCGACGGTTACTTCGCGGGGGCGGGCGCCGGCGCCGCCGGAGCCACGTCGAGCGGATTCGCCGCGGCGGGCGCGGCCGGGATCGCGGTGCCCGTGGCCGAGCCGGCCGCGGGGGCCGGCGCGGGCGTCGCGGGCGCGGCAGGAGTCGTCTGCGTCGGCGCCGCGGCGGCCGACAGCTTGCCCTGATCCTCGGCGAACTTGCCGTTCACGTAGCCGACGAACGGCTCGGTGATGTCCAGCCCAGCGTCGTAGAACAGCACCGCCTGCAGTCCGAGCTGCAGCTGCAGATCCGGCATCGTCGGAGCGTTGAGCTCGGTGGTCGGCGCGAGGTGGACGAGCTTGATGCCCTTCTCGACGCAGAACTGCTTGAGGTGCTCGCGGATGATGCCGTGGCTGCTCTTGAGGATCGCGACCTGGCGCGACTCGAGGCCGTTCTGGATGCGCTCGAGGAACTGCTTGCGCTGCAGCTTCTGCAGCTCGATCTGGTCGGAGAGCTCGACGGCGCGGCGGTCGGCGCGGTTGAGCCCGGCGAGGTCGGTCTCGGCGGCGCGGATGGTCTTGTCGACGTCGGCCAGCTTGGCCTTGGCGTTCTCCATCTCGCCCTTGAGCTCGTCGCGGCGCGAGGTGTAGATCTTCGCCTCGTTGAAGACCTGCTCCAGGTTCAGCACGCCGATCTGACCGAACTGGCGGGCCTCGCCGGCGGCGGCGACGTTCGCGAAGCACGCGACGGCGAAGGCGAACAGCATGATCGGACGCATGGACGTCTCCTGGATGAGCGGCGCAGTCTAGACCCACGACCTGGGAACGAAAGAGAGCGCAGAACCGCGCCGGATGAGCGACGGCGCCATGCCAGCACGGGCTGAGCTACTGGCGCCAGTACTCGCCGCCCTCGGGGCGGGGGCCGACCGTCGGCCGGCCCCTCGGAGAAAAAGATGCAGCGGGACGGCCCCGGCAATGCGCGAAGGGCAGCGACGGATCCCGCTAAAAGGCGAAGAACCCGAGCGAGAAGTGGATCTGCGAGTCGGACTCGCCGTCCTCCGGATCGATGAGCCACGCGAAGTCGAGCGCCACCGGCAGCTGCACCGGGAAGCGGATGCCGAAGCCGACCGCGGTGCGGAACTGGTCGATCTCGATCTGCTCGTTCTCGGCGAAGACCTGGCCGTAGTCGCCGAACAGCACCAGGCGCAGCCCGTCGTTGGTGCCCTGCAGCGGGAACGAGACCTCGGCGGTGGCGATCGAATCGGTGGTGCCGCCGATGCGCGCGTTGAAGCCGTTGCGGTTGACCGCGGTCGGGCTCAGGCGGTTCTGCTCGAAGCCGCGATGGCGCGGCGCCGGCCCGCCGCCGTAGTAGCGCTCGTAGAACGGCACGCTGTCCGAGTCGCCGATCGGCTCGAGCTGCTGCCAGCGCTCGCTGAGGTGGAAGTAGCAGGTGCCGCCGAGGTCGGTGCTGAAGATCGGGATGAAGAGATCGCCCTTCAGGCTGTACTCGAAGTAGTCCGAGCTGGCGCTGAGCGGCTCGCCGGTGAAGCCCTCGTACGCGCTCAGGCGGAAGCCGCTGGTCGGCACGCGCGGGTGGTCGAGGCGGTCGTAGCTCTGGTTGAAGCCGATGGTGTTGAGGTGGTAGTTGCCCTCGCCGTCGAGCGCGTCGTCAGCGGCGTCGATGTCGATGTCGTCGATGCGCAGGTCGGCGTACGAGTACGACACGCCGAGCTTGAGGTCGTTGTCGAAGAAATTGCGCCCGACCGCGACCGAGCCGCCGAAGCGCCGCTCGTCCCAGTCGCGGGTCGACGAGTCGGTGCGGTTGATCGACGTCGACAGCGAGTAGGGGCCGTCGAACACGTGCGGGTTGGTCCACGACACGCCGAAGCTGGTGCGCTCCTCCGACGCGTAGCCGGACAGCTCGAGGATGTGCGCGGCGCCGCGCCAGCCCTCGAACATGATCGCCTGGAGCAGGTCGAAGTTGCGCTCGGTGTAGCTCGCCTCGCCGAACACGCCGAACGACGAGCTGTAGCCGACCTGGAAGCGCAGCTCGCCGGTCGAGGCCTCCTCGACGTCGACGACCAGATCGACGCGCCCGGGGCGGTCGTCGTCGAAGCGCGGGCTCAGGCGCAGCGGGCTCTGCGGGTTGTTGTTGAACAGCCCGGTGCGCGTGATCTGGCGCTTCGACTGGTCGATCTTGTCGTCGTTCCACAGCTCGCCCGGCTTGATGCGCATGGCGCGGCGCACGACCGCGTCCTTCACCTGGTAGTTGCCGTGGATGTCGACGCGGTCGAGCGTGTAGAGGTCGCCCTCGAAGACGTGGAAGGTGAGATCGACGACCTGGGTGTCGCGGTCGTAGCGCGGGTCGCGCTGCAGCTCGGCGCGCGCGTAGCCCTGGTTCGAGATCAGGCGCCGCGCGCGTTCGATCGCGCGGTCGATGTCGACCTTCTTGAAGGCGTGCCCGGGCTCGAGGCCGAACGCGGTCAGCAGCTCCTCCTCGGTCGCGACGGTGTTGCCGACGAAGGCGACGCGTCCGAGCTTCCACAGCGGTCCCGGCTCGACGTCGAAGCCGATGACGACGCGGTCGTCGAAGAAGCCGTCGGGCGCCAGCTTGGGACCGTGGCGGCGGCGATCCTCCATCGGGCGCACGTAGTCGTACGCGTCCTGGCGCGGCGTGGCGATCACCGCGTCGAGGTAGCCGAGGTCCTGCAGCGCCACCGCGACCGCGCCGCGATCGGTCTCGACCAGCTCGGGCTGGTACGGCCGGCCGGGCACGTTGATCAGCCCCTGGTTGAGGATGCGCGGGTGGACCTTGGGCGGCAGGCCGCGGTAGACGATCTTGCCGACCTCGATCTCGCGCCCGAGGTCGACGTGGAAGACCACCGTCGCCAGGCCCTCGGCGTCGACCGGCGACTCGACGGTGACGCGGACGTTGCGGTAGCCCTTGTCCTGGAAGTGCCGCTCCAGGGCGCGGCGGTCGTTCTCGAGCAGCAGCGGATTCAGGTGCGACGCGAGGCGCGTCTGCAGCTGCTTCTCGAGCCCCGAGCGCTGGAAGTAGTTTAGCCCGGCGAAGCGCACGGCGACGATGAACGGCTGCTCGACCAGGTGGAACACCACCGTCAGCAGGCGGCGGTCGACGGGATCGAAGACCAGCTCGGCGCGCGTGCCGCTGAACGGCCCCATGGTCTCGATCGCGCGCAGGTCGTCGGCCACGGCCTTGGGATCGAACTGCTGGCCGGCGCGGGTCTGGAGCAGGAAGCGGACGCGATCCTGGTGGATGCTGCGCGTGCCGGTGATGACCACGTCCTTCACCACCGGCCGCTGCTGCTCGACCGCCATGACCGCCGCCGGCATGGCGACGGAGAGCAGCGCGGTCAGATGGACGGGGGGGCGCATCGGAAGGCCGCCCATGCTAGAGCGCACGTCGGGGTCGCAACGGCGCGCATGGCCCGCTCGACGACGGCGGACGGCGCGCGCGGCGTCGCGTCGCGGCGTCTGGTCGCCGGCGCTGGTGCCGCGCAGCGGCGCAGCCAGCATGCACGCCATCGCCATGGCGTTCCTCGAAGTCCGCGATCTGCGCAAGCTGTTCCCGATCCGGCGCGGCGTCTTCGGCCGCACGGTCGGCCACGTGCGCGCGGTCGACGGCGTCTCCCTGGACCTCGAGCGCGGCGAGGCGCTCGGGCTGGTCGGCGAATCCGGGTGCGGCAAGACCACCGCCGGCCGCTGCCTGCTGCGCCTGATCGAGCCGACCGGCGGCAGCGTGCGCATCGACGGGCGCGAACTGACCGGCATCCCACGCCGCGCGCTGCGCCCGATGCGCCGCGACCTGCAGATGATCTTCCAGGACCCGTACGGCAGCCTCAACCCGCGCCTGACGGTCGCCGCGATCCTGATCGAGCCGATGCTGGTGCACGGCATCGCCGACAGGGACGGGGCGCGCGCCCGCGCCGCCGACCTGCTGCGCCGCGTCGGCCTGAAGGCGGAGCACCTCGACCATTACCCGCACCAGTTCTCGGGTGGGCAGCGCCAGCGCATCGGCATCGCCCGCGCCCTGGCGCTCAGGCCGAAGCTGATCGTCTGCGACGAGCCGGTCTCCGCGCTGGACGTGTCCGTGCAGGCCCAGGTCCTCAATCTGCTGAAGGATGTGCAGGAGCAGGATGGCATCGCCTACCTGTTCATCTCCCATGACCTCGCCGTCGTTGCGCATCTGTGCCAGCGCGTGGCGGTGATGTACCTCGGCGAGATCGTCGAGATGGGCCCGGCGGAGAGCATCCTGCGCGCGCCGCTGCATCCCTACACCCAGGCGCTGATGTCGGCCGTGCCGACGGGAACCATCGGCGCCACGCGCCAGCGCATCGTCCTCGCCGGCGATCCGCCCAGCCCGCTCGAGCCGTCGAGCGCGAAGCGCTTCACGCAGCGCTTCCCCTCGCACGCGGCCGCCTTCCAGCCCGGCGAGATCCGCCTGCAGGAGGCGGCGCCGGGGCACGTCGTGCGCTGCGCCAACCTCGATGTGCTGCGCGAGCTCGCGGGCAGAGGCGCCGCGGCTTGGGTGTGAGCAGCCGCGTCCGAGCCGCGCCATCGGCGGCGCGATGAACGATTCGCTGGTCGTACGCCAGCTGGCGCTCGGCGCCGTGCGCTGGCGCGCGTGGTCGGGCGACGCGCTCGACGAGGCGCGCGCGCGCGGGCTGCCGCTGCTGCTCTTCTGCGGTGATGGGCTGGATCACTGGACCGCCGCGATGGCCGCGGGCATCGTCGCCGATGCGCAGGTGTGCGAACTGATCGAGCAGGCGTTCGTCCCGGTGGCGGTCGATGTCGCGGCCGCTCCCGGCGTGGCGCGCCGCGTGCAGGAGACGCTCGCGTTGACCGCGGATGCGCGCGGCTGGCCGGCGATCGCCTTCATGACCGCCGACGCGCGGCCGTTCGGCGCGGTGCCGTACCGCCCGATCCGCGACCAGGAGCGCGAGAAGGGCCTGGCGCGGATCCTGGTCGAGGTGGCGCAGCGCTGGCGCGACGCGCGCGACGACTGCGTCGCGGACGCCGCGCGCGTGGTCGACGCCATCACCGGCATGTACGCGTCCTTCGCCCCCGACGGCCGGCGCTTCGATCCCGACCTGGTGCTCGGCAACGCCGAGGCGCAGGCCATGACCATCGCCGACGTGATCAATGGCGGCTTCGGACCGGCGCCGCGCCATCCGAACGCGCCGCTCATCGAGTTCCTGATCGCGCGCTGCGCGCGGCCGGATCCGCCGCTCGCGCTGACGCGCCAGGTCGAGCGCACGCTCGCGGCGATGGCCGCGGGCGGGCTGCACGACCACCTCGGCGGCGGCTTCTTCCGCGCCGCCACCGATGAGACGTGGACGGTGCCGTTCTTCGCCAAGGGCCGCGACGAGAACCTGGCCTTGGCGCGGGTCTACGAGCGCGCCGCGCGGGTCTTCGCCCGCGACTACTACGCCGAGGTCGCCCAGCGCACGCGTGCGTTCTGCGCCAGCGCCTTCGGCGAGCCGCCGACCGCCGCCGGCCTGCACGCCGACAGCCGCGGGGCCGACGGCGCGGTGCGCGACGGCGCCTACTCCACCTGGACGCGCCGCGAGATCGCCGCGGTGATCGGCAGCGACGGCGCCGACCTCGTCTGCCAGCGCTACGGCATCACCGACGCCGGTGACCTGGACGACGGGCGCAGCGTGCTGGCGGTGCGCGGCGACGTCGACGACGAGCAGGCCGCGCGCCTGCCCGCGCTCATGCAGCGCCTCGCGGTGGCGCGCGCCGAACGCGAAGCGCCGCCGCTGGCGCCGATCGTCGCGGTCATCACCGAGCCAGCGCTCGACCCCCCGCCGTCGTTCGCGGTCGATGGCGACGCGCCGCGCGATCCGGCCGAAGCGCTGGCGCTGGTGCGCGCGCACACCGGGCTGCTGCGCCGCGCCCCCCTCGCGTGCCCGGGGCTCTGTCTCGCACTCGAGGAGCTGGTGGTTTCGCAGACATGGGCACAGGAGTAGACACGACGACACCTACTGCGAGTGCCCATCCTCAACGATTGTCGGATGCGGCTGCGTCAGGGCAGGTTTCTTGCTCCTATCCCACCAAGGCGCCTCCTGGCACGCCACCATCTTCTTGATCCGGCCCGTGACGATTGCGCAGTTAAATTTAGAGATCTATTTGTTCTTCGGCATGCGAGGTCTGTCTTGCCTTTGCTGCAATAACGCTCTGTGCACCGAGTCGACGCTACCTAGTCGTTAGCGCGGCACGCGCCCGCACATCTTCATCGGGATCGGCGCGCGCCAAGTCGAGGAGCGGCATGAACCGCTCTCGCTGACCGGGGTCCTCCAAATCGAGAAGGCCAAAATTATCCACCAACACCAGACGCACGCTCGGGTCCTTCTCCTGCCGGTACCACTTCTCGAGGACGGGCGCTGCGACGTCCGCCCCAAGGCCGCCCACCGTGCTCACAACAATGGAGCTCCACTCCTCGGGACCTTCAAGTAGCGGCACGATGCGCTCCGCGAAGCGGGGTCTGTTGTCGGGAGTCAGCAGGTCAGAAACGACATTGTCGCCCACATGGGTCATCCCCACGACGACAGACAGCCATGGAGCCGATGGGATGCCCGCTTGGTTCGCTAAGCTGTTGATGGTGGCGGCCCAAACATCCTTCATAGCGGAGACACGTTCGTCAGTTTGCGGGCGTTTTTCGCCGCGAACCGTGTGTCCCCAGAGCGAGTAAGCCAGAGCGATGGCTCGCACCTCCGGCGGATGTTCCTGGCTGAGGTAGTCCGTGAACTTCGCCGCTCTGACCGGACGCCCATTCAGCAATCCCGTCGACAGCAATTCGATTGCCGCGCCACGCAAAGCATCGTCGGAAGACCCAAGATAGTCGACAATGAACTCGCGCTGCGCTCCGGACTCGACTGGACCCTTCGATGGCGTCGCTCTCTTGATGAGCGGCGCGGCGACTTCACGCAGTTCGGTCGCGGAGTCGCACGGAAGGTCGGCTCCGCATCCACACTGGACGCAGATTCCGAGCAGCACACCCAAGTAGGATCTCAAATGCATTTGGCCTCACTCAATGATCAGAACGACATCGGCACTTCTCACTCACGGTTCGAGCGGGACGTCCGCTCCCGATGCAAGGTTCTGCGTCGTGTCCCATTCGAGACTGCGCGTGCGGTCGGGGTTCAGGTAGACGAGGAAGCTGATCGCCGGATAGCAGTCCTCCGCGCGCGCAGGGTAGTGCGGTAGGATCATCGGCGTGATCTCGCCATGAATCTTGCCGTACATCGCTGACGCGAGTCCTCCATCGGGTGAGGTCTCGCTGCGAAGGCGCAGGATGAAGTTGTCGTTCTCGAACTCTCGTGCCGGTCCCGAGGTGGACTGCGCGCCGACCTTGGCATGGACTGCCGGGCCATCGCCGACCACCACGTTCCACGACCATTCGTTGACGTAGCCGTCAAGCGGTGCTTCGCGGGGCAGCCGCAATTCATTCATGCGGAACCGTGACCTGACTGGCACCAGCAAGATCCCATCGTGGGGATTCGGAAAAGCGATCCGGCAGATATAGTCGTAGTCACGTTCGCCACGGTAGGACATCGACATCTCGACGAGGAGGTCCGCGTTCGTTCCGGTGCCGTCCGGGTGCACCCAATCTCCTACCGACATATCGAATGCGACCTGGGCCCCCTGGCGCGGAATCCGTGCCACGACGCGTCGCACGTACATTGGCGCGGGGCGTAGCTTCCGCTGCAGCGCAATCGAAACCCGCACATCGTTGGCTGCGAATATCGGCGCGGTGAAGAGACGCGGGGTATCGATCAGCGACGACAGCCCGTTGCTGTAATAGCCGTCCTTCATGACGACGATCTGTGGGATGGCCGGTACAGCGAGACGAGCGACACCGACGTCATCGGTTAGCGCAGATGCTTTTCGCGACGCCCCCGCCCCGGCTCCGTCGCCATCGGCGCGGGGCCCGGACCAGCCCGTGACCACGGTCGCGGCGGGCACCGGCTCACCCGCATCGTCGGTCACGACTACGGTCACCGCCGCCTCGCCCGCGAAGGACGAGGCGCGCATGCACGAGCATGACAACGCTACGCCAAGGCCGAGGGCCAGGTGAAACCCCGCGCGCATCATCGCAGAGCTCGAGTGGTCACCATGCGCTCGAACACGATTGGGGTATATACGCAGGCTGTCCGTTTGCAGCCCGCGGTCGCAGGCGGAGCCGCAGGCTGACGCTGTTGAATCCCCGGTCGCAGTGGCGACCCATCGCCGAGCTTGCGGCCTCGATCCTGGCGCGACTAGAAGTTCGAGTCGCCCGGCGGCGGCGTCTGCGGCGCCGGACCGGCGCCACCGTCGCCGGCCGGGCCCGCCGGACCGCGGCCCTGGCCGCCGCGCCGACCCTGGCCGCCCCAGCCGCGCCCACGCGGCTGCTCGAGCCAGCGGCGCAGCGGCGAATCGTTGGCGATGAACCAGCGTCCGTCCTTCTGCACGGCCTTCACCGGCATGGTCAGCTCCTTGCCGAAGGCGGTGTAGGTCACCATCAACGTGCGCGCCGGGTTCTCGCCGGCGTCGGGCATCTCGCGGACCTCGGCGACCGTGATCGAGTCGAGGAAGGCGTCGGCCTCGATGTCGAACGCGCTCAGCGCCTTCTTCAGCGACTCGATCGAGCCGCCGGCGCGGCCGAGCAGGCTCGGCAGGTCGAGCGCCTTGAGCGCGGCGGTGTCCTTGACGTCGAGCGCCTTGAGCGCGCCGATCAGGTGCTCGCACGCCTGGTTCAGGCGCTCGGGCTCGCTGAGGTCGACCTCCTCGCGCCAGGCGGCGAAGGCCTCGCGCACCGGCTTGAGCGCGGCAGTCTGCTCGGTCTCGAGGCCGTCGGCCAGGAGCGCGCGCGCCAGCGCGCCGACGGTCTCGTCGGGGCGGCTCTCGCCGAGGAAGCGGCCGATGAACGGCGAGATGAACTGCGCGATCTGCGCGGCGCCGCCTTCGGCCGACGCGGTCGCCAGCGCCTGGTCGATCAGCCGGTTCTGCCACTGGTTGTCGCTCGGCTTCGCCCAGTCGGTGGCGGCGCGCTGCTGCTGCTTCTCGGGCCAGCACGCCGCCAGCGCCTGCGCGTCGTTGGCGCGCAGCGCGCGCACCGGCGCCAGCACCGCCTCCTCCGGCCCGGGCACGGCCACCGGCTCGACCGCGGGCGCGGGCGGCGCCTCGCCGGCGTTGGCGGCGAGGCCGAAGCCGACGCCGCCGGAGACCATCATCGCCGCGGCCAGGACGGCGGCGGCGCACTTGAGCTTGAGCATGGACATGGCGTGCAGGGTCCCGGCGCTGAGCGCCGCGACCTTCGCGCCCGCCGCCGCTTCCGCGGTTCCGGCCAGGGCGACGAGTTTCGCGGTGCGGGTGACAGTCGTGACGAAGGCGGGCTCGCACGCCGCCGCGGCGAGCGGTGCGAGCGCGGAGAGGAACGCCGCGGCGCTGCCGCTGGCCAGGCCCTGACGGACCAGGCGCACGCGCAGCAGGTCGCGGCCGCGGCTGAGCAGCGACGCGAGCGTGCCGGCCTTGAGCTTGAGCGCGCGCGCGACCTCGTCCTGCGACCGGCCCTCGAGGTAGTGCAGGACCAGCGGCGCGCGGTAGCGCGCCGGCAGGCGATCGAGCGCGACGTCGAGCGCCTCGCGCAGCTCGAAGCGCGCCAGCGACGCGTCGCCGCCGGCGACCGGTCCGGCGACCGCGCGCTCGCGCCGGTCGCGCGCGCGTTCGGCGTCGCGCAGGCGCCAGGCGACGTGGCACGCGACGCGGTGCAGCCAGCCGCCGAGCGACGGGTGCGCGGTGAGCGAGCCGGCCTTGCGCGCCAGGACCAGGAACACGGCCTGCGCGGCATCCGCGGCGGCGTCGCCATCGCCGACGATGCGCCGGCACGCGGTCTCGACCATCGCGCCGTGCCGTTCGACCAGGGCGCGGAAGGCGGTCTCGCGCTCGCCCGGATCGGCGTCCTCGGCGTAACGCCGCGCCAGCTCGCCATCCGCAAGGCGGGTGACGTCCACGGCAACCAGGGCGGGTGCGGCGACCGGGGGCATACGACCTCTTATCCGACCGCCGTCGGCTGTCCTTGCGCGATTCTCCGCGCCGCGACGGCCATGTCAGAACCCCAGTCGCACCCAGGCCCCGCGGTCGCTCGGGCCGCGGCAGGCGTGCATCTCGCGCTTGGCCGGCAGGCAGACGATGCAGGCGTCGGTGGCGGTGCCCTGGGCGTCCTCGGCCCAGCGGCTGAGCGAGTCGACGCCGTCCGAGCGGTCGGCGAAGGCCTTGCGCAGCGAGGCGACGTCCTGGCGGCCCTTGCCGACGAGCGTGGCCAGACGGGCGACGCGCGCCTGGCTCGACGAGGACGGCGGCTCGGCCTCGATCGCGCGCGTGCGCTCGTCCAGGCAGTGGTTGGTGCGCACCAGCGGATGGTCGGCGAGGTCGCGGCGGTGCGCGGCGGTCGCCGAGCATTCGAAGTCGCTGGCGCCGGTCGCGTCGGCGACCCAGTACGTGTGGGCGGCGGCACGCGGCGCGGTCTCGATGACCTGCGCGGCTTCGGCGCGCGTCGAGGCGCGGATCGCGCGGTGCAGCACGCCCAGGTAGGGCACGCCGACGCGCGCGTCGCTGGTCTTGATGTTGGTCGTGCCGACGGCGACGCCGCGGTCGTTCAGCGCGATCAGGGTCGGGCAGCCGACGCAGCCGACCGACCACCACGACGGCCCGCCGGCGAGGTCGCGGCGGATGGCGACGACGAAGTCGACGTCGCCGGGGTTGAGGTCCCAGGTCTGCGCGGCGATCACCTGGCCGTCCGCGGCGAGCCGCGGCGGGATCAGCGCGGCGCTGCAGCCCTCGGCGTCGGCGCGCTTGCCGGCGAGCGCGAGGATGTCGCGGATGTCGGTCATGTTCGCGGCGGTGTAGAGCTCGTCGGCATCCACCGCGGCGCCGGCGGCGGTGGCGATGTGCTCGTCCCAGCCGGCGCGGTCCCACTCCTTGAGCTTCTGCAGGCACTCGCGGCCGAGCGCGACGAAACGGCGCTGATCGCGGATGCCGCGTTCGTGCAGGTAGACCTTGGCGGCGCGCATGCGCTCGGCGACGAACGCGCGGATCGGCGCGCCGAGCGTCGTGCCGTGCTGGCGCCCGATCTCGGCCGGGGTGCCGGCGAAGCGGTACTGGGGAAGGTCGAGCAGGGCCATGCGGACAGCGTAATCGGCGCGGGGCGAAGGCCACGGATGGCTGCTGCGATCCTCGCGGCGGTACTCGAAGCGCTTAGCTCGACGCCCGAAGCGCGAAGCCCGAAGCGCGAACCGCGAAGCCCGAAGCCCGAAGCCCGAAGCCCGAAGCCCGAAGCGCGACGCCCTCACCCCACGCGGGCATTGTAGAGCGAGCCGTCGAGGTGGCACGAATGCAGCACCCCGGCCACCGCCGAATCGAACTCGCCGTCGCCCATCATCGCCTCGATCACCTGCTGCGGCCCGCGCCCCGGATCGGCGGTCGAGCGCGACTCGAAGGCGCTGGCGACGGCGAGGATGCGCGGCTCGATGTCGTGGTCGTCGTCGCTCTTGGCGCCCGGCTGCACCGCGCGCAGCAGGCCGAGCACGCCGTCGAGATCGTCGATGCCGTCGAACAGCGCGAGCGCCTGCGTCGGCTTGCCGTCGCCGGTCAGGCGCGCGAAGTGGTGCAGCAGCCCGGCGTGGCCGATGCGGTCGCGGCTGTCCGCGTCGAGGCCCATGGCGACGCCGATCGCGACGCAGTAGCGCGCGCAGCGCTCGCCGGCGCCGACCAGCCCGGCGCGCGATTCGAGCGCCTTGACCATGCCGGCGGTCATCTGCCAGAGCGCCTCGCGATGGCGGCGGGTCTGCTCGGTGGCGTTCTGCGCCATGCCGAGCTGGATCGCCACGGCCGAGACCAGCTCGAGGTCGATCTGATCGAACGCGGCGGCGTTCTCGCCGCGGCTCAGGTAGAGCACGCCCTTGGTCGCGCCGCCGACGGTCAGCGGCACGCACAGCACCGAGCGGATGCCCTTGGCGATCACCGACTGGTTCTTCTCGAAGCGGTCGTCGTCCTGGGCGTTGGCGGTGTGCAGCGCCTTGTTCTCGCTGAAGGTCTTCTTGATGATCGACCGGCTGATGATCGGCTGCACGCCCGGTCCCGAGGTGCGCACCACGGTCGGCACCAGCTTGCCGCTGGTCGCGTCGCGGCGGAAGATCAGCGCGCTCTCCGCCGGCATGCTGGTGACTAGGAAGTCGAGGACCTTGATCTCCTTGTCGAGCGTGTGCGGCCCGTCCGAGAGGATGCGGCCCATCTGGTAGAGCATGCGCAGCGAGCGCGCGTGGTCGCGGCCGGTGTCCTGCTCCTGCGGCTCGGCGATGTCGGACAGCTCGTCGAGGCGGAACTCGAGCGTGTTCGAGAGCAGATCGGGATCGTCCCGATAGGCGATGCGGCCGGACGAGTCGTCGTCGGAGAGCGCCGCGCCCGACTCGTAGGCGAGCTGGGTCGAGCCGATCTTGATGACGTCGCCCTCGCGCAGCAGCTCCTCGTCGCCGATCTTCTCGTCGTTGACGTAGGTGCCGTTCTTCGAGTCGAGGTCGCGCACGAACCACATGCCGCCGACCGGGAAGACCTCGGCGTGGAAGCGGCTGGCGCTGCGGTCGAGGATCTGGACGCCCGCCTCGGCGTCGCGGCCGATGGTCATGGCCTTGTCGACCAGGGTCTTCTCGCGCCCGCGATACGGGCCATTGACGATGCGGATCTTGCTCATGCGCGGGAAAGGGAATCCGCTGGATTCCTACCCCCATCCGCGACGCCGCGCGCCGGCGCGCGCGTCGCCCGGTCCGCCGTGTGTGGCGAACTCACGCCGCGCGATCCAGGTCGATGCGCCGCGCGCGGCGGTCGGCGCGCGCGGCGATCGCGGTCTGGCCGCCAGCGGACGCGACCATCGCCAGCAGCCGCCATGCGCCCGCCTCGTGCGGCGCGATCGCGGTCAGCTCGCGCGCCGCGGTCAGCGCGTCGCCGTGGCGATCGGTCAGGTACGCCTGGGCCGCGACGCGGTGGAGCTCGCGCACGCGGGTCTCGTCCAACGGCTTGCGGTGGCTGGCGATCGCCTGGGCGACGATCGTGACCAGCGCCAGGGCGGCGTAGGCGGCGGCGCAGCCGATCAGGACGCGCGGGCGCAGCGACTCCGCCGCGATCAGCGCCGCGCCGATGGCCAGGGTCACGACGAACAGCGCCGGGACGGCCGCGGCCACGCCGGCCCACACCCGTCCGGAGAGGATCAGGCCGGCGCCGGGCAACGGCAGATTCAACCACAGGTGCGGATGGCGATTGGGCATGCGATGGTCGCGAGGACGGTAGGCGTGCGTCCGGGGCGGCGCAACCCGCGGCGTAGAAGCGTGCACGCTCGGTCGATCGGTCTTGGCACGTCATGTGCCGGGAACGACCATGGGCGGCTGCGCACCGGGTCATTCCGACCGGTGCCGCCGCGGGACTCCCCCATGACCGACGATCGCAGCGATCCCGACGACCATCCGGAGCAGGACGCCGAAGGCGTCCCCGAGCACGGCGTGGAACACGACGCAGAAATAGTCGAACTGCACGACGAGGCCCACCCGCCGGCCAGCCAGGTCGCGCGCGCGGACGAGAACCTGCCGACCACCGTGCTCGCCCTGCCGCTGAACCAGCGGCCGGTGTTCCCGACCATGATGCTGCCGCTGGTGGTGCCGGCGGGGCGGCTCGCCGACGCGATCAAGCTCGCCATCGCCGAGCACGGCGGCTGGGTCGCGTTCTTCCTGACCAAGACGACCATGGCCGAGTCCACCGCCTACACCTTCGCCGACCTGCACCGCCTCGGCGCGCTGGCGCGCGTGCTCAAGCACCAGGAGGTCGACGGCGGCGCCGTGCAGATCTTCGCCCAGATCGTCGCCCGCTTCCGCGCCGACGAGCTGATCTCCGCCGAGCCGCACGTGCTGGTGCGCGGGGCGGCGATCAAGCCGCGCGTCGACGCCAGCGATCCGCACGTGCGCGCCTGCGCCATGGCCATCGTCCAGGCGCTGAAGGACCTGGTGCAGCACAACCCGGTGTTCGCCGACGAGATCAAGATGGTGCTGGCGAACTTCAACAACATCGACGGCCCCGGCCGCCTGGCCGACCTGTCGACGTCGCTGACCACCGCGTCGCGCGAGGAGGTCCAGCAGATCCTCGAGACCACCGCGATCGTGCCGCGCATGGAGAAGGTGCTGCTGCTCCTGCACAAGGAGACCCAGCTCGCCGAGATCAAAGCCAGGATCACCCACCAGATCGAGGAGAAGGTCAGCGATCACCAGCGGAAGTTCTTCCTCAACGAGCAGCTCAAGGCGATCAAGTCCGAGCTCGGCCTCGAGACCGACGACAAGAGCCTCGACCTCAAGCGCTTCCGCGACGTGCTCGACGCCAAGGGCAAGCACATGACCGAGGAGGCGCGCGGCGTCATCGACGAGGAGCTGCGCAAGCTCAGCCTGCTCGAGCCGGCGTCGAGCGAGTACGGCGTGGTGCGCACGCGCCTCGAGTGGCTGTCCGAGATGCCGTGGGGCGCGTTCACCGAGGACGACCTCGACCTGCCGCGCCTGCGCGCCGGTCTCGACAAGGACCACTTCGGCCTCGACGAGGTCAAGGAGCGCATCGTCGAGTTCTGCGCCGTGCGCCGGCTCAAGAACGACCGCGGCGGCGGCATCATCGCGCTGGTCGGCCCGCCGGGCACCGGCAAGACCTCGATCGGCCAATCGGTCGCGCGCCATCTCGGGCGCAAGTTCTTCCGCCTGTCGCTGGGCGGCATGCGCGACGAGGCCGAGATCCGCGGCCATCGCCGCACGTACGTCGGCGCCCAGCCGGGCAAGCTGGTCCAGGCGCTGCGCCGCGCCAAGACCTTCAACCCGGTGATCCTGCTCGACGAGATCGACAAGCTGTCGATCGGCATGCAGGGCGATCCGGCGGCGGCGCTGCTCGAGGTCCTGGATCCGGAGCAGAACAAGGACTTCCTCGACCACTACCTCGACATCCGCGTCGACCTCAGCCGCGTGCTGTTCATCTGCACCGCCAACGACCTCGGCGGCATCCCCGAGCCGCTGCGCGACCGCATGGAGATCATCCGCCTCGCCGGCTACGTCGAGTCGGAGAAGCTCGCCATCGCGCGCAACTACCTGGTGCCCAAGCAGCGCACCGATCACGGCCTCAAGCCTGCCGACCTGCAGTTCACGCGCCCGGCGCTGACCGCGCTGATCCGCGGCTACGCGCGCGAGGCCGGCGTCCGCCATCTCGAGCAGCTGCTGGCCAAGGTCTGCCGCAAGGTCGCGACCGCCAAGGCCGGCGGCGCGCATCCGGGCAAGGCCGGCGTCGACACCGAATCCGGCGCCGGCGCGCCGCCGCTGCCGAGGAAGCCGGCGGCCTCGCCGGACGGCAGCGCGCGGGTGATCATCGCGCCGGAGACGCTCATCACCTACCTCGGCAAGCCGCTGCTGCGCGACGACGAGCTGATCGGCCATGCCGTGCCCGGCGTGGTCACCGGCCTGGCGTGGACGTCGATGGGCGGCGCGACCCTCGAGATCGAGGCGGTCGCGACGTCGGCCGAGAAGGGCGGCTCGCTGGCGCTGACCGGCCAGCTCGGCGACGTGATGAAGGAGTCGGCGAACCTCGCGCGCTCGTACCTCGCCAGCCACGGCGACCAGTACGGCATCCCCGCGGGCTGGTTCGACCGCCACGCCGTGCACGTGCACGTGCCCGCCGGCGCCACCCCCAAGGACGGCCCGAGCGCGGGCTGCGCGATCGCCACCGCGCTGATGTCGCTGGCGCTCGGCAAGCCGGTGAAGCGCAAGCTCGGCATGACCGGCGAGCTCACGCTGACCGGCCGCGTCTACCCGATCGGCGGCGTGCGCGAGAAGCTGGTCGCCGCCAAGCGCTCGAACCTGCGCACCGTGCTGCTGCCGCGCGCCAACGAGCGCGACTACGACGAGCTGCCCGACCAGGTGCGCAGCGGCATCGCGGTGATCTTCGTCGACACGCTCGACGACGTGCTGCGCGAAGCCGGGCTGATCGACCCGCCGAAGGACGGCGCGCACGACAAGGCGAACGGCGGCGCGGCGCGCGACCGGCTGCCGGCGGAAGCGCATGCGCGCCCGCGATCGCGGAGCTGATCGGGCTTCGCGCTTCGAGCTTCGAGCTTCGCGCCTCGGGCTGCGCGCCTCGAGCCTCAGCCCGCGCGCGCGGCGACGACGCTCCAGGATTTCACCGTCAGGCGCGCGATCGCCGTCCAGTCCGGGTCGTAGGCGATGCCCGGCCGCGTCGACGGCATGAACGTCCCGCGCGCGGACATCGTCGGCAGCGGCGACGTGGTGTCGTCGTCGTAGAAGTGCGCGCTCGGGAAGATGTCGCTGGGCATGCGGATGTTCGGCAGCGTGGCGAACTCCATGCAGATCGCCTCGCCGATCGCGCTCTCCAGCATGCCCCCCACCCAGCACGGCACGTCGTGGCGGGCGCACAGGTCGTGGATCAGCTTGGCCTCGTGCAGGCCGCCGACGCGGGTCAGCTTGATGTTGATCATCCGGCAGCTGCCGAGCGCGATCGCCTTGCGCGCGTCGTCGACCGAGTGGATCGACTCGTCGAGGCAGATCGGCGTGCGGATCCGGCGCTGGAGCTCGGCGTGGTCGACCAGGTCGTCCCAGGCCAGCGGCTGCTCGATCTGCACCAGCCCGAAGTCGTCGAAGCGGCGCAGGTGGTCGACGTCGGCGAGCGTGTAGTGGCTGTTGGCGTCGACCTGCAGCGCGATGTCCGGGTGCTTGCGGCGGATCTTCGCGAGCACGTCGACATCCCAGCCGTGCTTGACCTTGACCTTCACGCGCTGGTAGCCCTCGTCGAGGCTGCGCGCGACATTGTCGAGCAGCAGGTCGTGCGTCGCCTCGATGCCCAGCGAGACGCCGCAATCGATCGGCTTCGTCCCGTCGCCGCCGAGCAGGCGGTGCAGCGGCACGCCGAGCATCCGCGCGCGCAGCACCCACCACGCCGTCTCGAGCGCGGCCTTGGCGAAGTTGTTGCCTCGCCACGAGGCGAGCAGCGCCGCCAGCTCCTCCGGCGTCGCGAACGACCGGCCGATCACGCGCGGCGCGATCACGTCGCGCAGGACGTGGAACGCGGTCTCGGCGGTCTCGGCGCCGTAGATCGGCTCGTCCCACGGCGGGGCCTCGCCCCAGCCCTCGTGCTCGCCGCTGCGCAGGCGCACCAGGATCGTCGAGATCGCGGTCAGCCGGCCGCTGCTGATCTCGAAGCCGTCGCGCAGCGGCAGGCGGAGGTGGTGGATCTCGACGGCGTCGATGCGCATGGCGTTCACCTGTCGCTCTCACAGCAACGAGTCGGCGCTCCGGCGGAACGGCTTCGCCAGGGCAGGTATGGCCCGGGCGTCCGCTCAGCATCGGCCGGAACGCGCTCAACGCAGCGCGCGCGTGATCGATCCTACGCGTTCGCCAGCCGCCGCGGCGTCAGCCGCACCTTGCTGCCGAAACCCGCCGCCTCGGCGACCGCGACGCGGTCGCGTCCCGTGCCCTTGGCCTGGTAGAGCGCGTCGTCCGCGCGGCGCACCAGCTCCGGCGCCGGCTCGCCCTCGTGGCACGCGGCGACGCCGATCGAGACCGTCACCGGCGTCGGCAGCCCGGCGAGCGCGGCGACCGCGGCGCGCAGGCGGCCGGCGACCTGCTCGGCGCCGTGCGGCGGCGTGTCCGGGAGGATGACCAGGAACTCCTCGCCGCCGTGACGGCAGACCAGGTCGTTGCCGCGCAGGTGCGCCGCCAGGCAGCGGCCCACCGCGGCCAGCACGACGTCGCCAGCGGCGTGGCCGTGCTCATCGTTGACGCGCTTGAAGTGGTCGATGTCGACCATCGCCACCGACACCACCTCGCCGGCGTTGACCAGCTCCTCGAGGCGCAGCTCGCCGTACCAGCGGCGATTGGTCCCGGTCAGCGGATCGATGCGCGCCAGCGCCTGCAGGCCGGTGTAGAGGATGACGCGGCGCAGGGACAGCGCGAGCTGGCCGCGCAGCACCTCGGCGACGTAGCGCTGGTCGGCCGCCGCGCGTCCGGCCAGGCTCGGCTGCGGCTTGGCGCCGCGCAGGACCAGGCAGGCCTGGCCCTCGACGCCGGGGCTGAGGTCGAGCACCAGATCGCCGGCGTGATCCTCCGGCAGCGCGACCGGGCCGTCGAGCTGCGGCGGCTCGCCGACGGCGGCGCCGCCGAGGCTGCGCCACTCGCCGCGCTCCCACACCAGCAGATCGACGCCGGTGCAGCTCCAGTAGCGGCGCATCGCCGCGGCGAAGCGGTGCCGCGCGTCCGCCTCCTCGACGCAGCCGACGAGCTCGGCCGAGACCTCGAAGACGCCGCGCTGCAGGTCCTGCGCGTCCTCGAGGATCGCCAGCTCCTCGCGCGTCGCGCTGCGCGTGCGCGAGAGCAGGGTCGGCGAGGCCAGCAGGCGCCGCGTCGGCGACTCGGCCGGGCGCGCGCGGCCCAGCGCCAACGCCACCGAGCCGGCGATGGCCGTGACCAGCGCCGGCAGCGCCGCGGCGACGCCGCCCAGCGCGACCGCGGCGACGACGCCGCCGCCGCCGAGCGCCATCGCCAGGGCGAGATCGAGCCGCTTCACGGCGCGGTTCCCGCGCCCGCGGTGCCGCCGTGCGCATCGCCGGGACGCGAGCAGGTGTCGCCGGACGCCGCCTCCGCCGCGTCCTCGGTCGCCGCCTCGACGCGGTTGCGGCCGTTGGCCTTGGCGCGGTAGCAGGCGGCGTCGGCGCGCGCCAGCGCCGCGCGCGGGCCCTCGTCGGCGCCGAGCATCGCCCAGCCGACCGACCCGGTGACCTTCACCTCGGTGCGCCGGCCGTCGAGCCGCGCCTGCGAGATCGCCAGGCGCACGATCTCGGCGGTCGCGGCGAGCGTGCGCGCGTCGACGCCGGGCAGCGCCAGCGCGAACTCCTCGCCGCCGTAGCGGCAGACCAGCGCCCCGGGCGGCAGCGCCAGGCGCAGCGCGCCGGCGACCGCCTTCAGCGCCAGGTCGCCGATCGCGTGGCCGTGGCGGTCGTTGAACTTCTTGAGGTGGTCGAGGTCGACCATGACCACGCCGAGCGGCTGGCGATGGCGGCGCGTGCTCGACGCCAGCTCGTCGAGGCGGCGCAGGAACTCGTGCTGGCCGAACAGGCCGGTGAGCTCGTCGTGCAGCGCCAGGCTGCGCGCCTGCTCGAGCAGGTCGACCGCGGCGAGGCCGAGGCCGCCGAGCCGCGCCAGCGCCGAGAGCAGCTCGAGGTCGAGCCGGCTGCCGGCCTCGCCGGCGGTGAAGACCACCGCCAGCACGCCGCGCAGCGACTCGCGCTCGGCGGCGCGGCGGCGGTCGCCGCGCAGCGGGATGAGCACGTGCACGCGGTCGCCCTCGCGGCGGATGAGCGTGCGCGCCTCGAGCGCGACGTAGCGCTCGTCGCGGCCGGGCGGCCCCGGGCAGGGCTTGCCGAACGCGTCGGACGACGCCAGGCAGAGCGGGTCCTCGCCGCCGCCGAGATACACGCGCACGCTGTCGAGCCGGCTGACCAGCGCGCGCACCCGCGCCACCAGCGCGACGGCGAGCTGGTCGAGACCGCGCGCCGCGGAAAGCTCCATGCACGCCTCGAGCAGCACCGGGTAGCGCTGGATGTGGCGGTGCAGCAGCTGCCGCTCGTGCTCGGCGTCGCGCAGCTCGTTGCGCAGCGAGCGCAGGCCGGCGGCGTCGTCGATGACCTCCTCGCGGCGCAGCACGCCGGCGACCGCCGCGGCCGCCGTCCAACCGATCAGCGCGCCCCAGCCGCCGACGCCGGGCACCAGCGCCAGCCCGGGCAGCGCGGCGAGACCCGCGCGCGCCCCGAGCCGCCACGAGGCCACCGCGCCCCACCCCGCGCACAGCCCGAAGGCCAGCGGCAGGGTCGTCGGGAACGCCAGCCCGAGCGCCGCGCCGCCGGCGCCGGCGGCTGCCAGCGCGGCCGACGTCTGCCACGGCGCGTCATAAGCCATGAACCATAGTCGATCGCGGGCGTCCGCACGGCAAGTGGCGCCCAGGGATCCGGGCGGGGCGCAGCCCTCCCGGGTATACTGCCCGGATGCGCGAAGCCTCGGACGTCCCCGGCGACGCGCTCGCCCCCACGGCGGTGCCGAGCACCGATCGGCTGCGCCAGGGCGGCGACGCCACCGTGGCGACCCGCCCGGCCGGAGGCGACGCCCGGAACCTGACGACCGGCGTGCTCGGCGAGCTGTCGCGCGATGGGATGCACACCACCGTCCCGACCTCGCTCGCGACGCGCGACGCCGGGCCGAGACCCGGCCAGACCATCCGCGGCTACCGGCTGGAGTCCCTGCTCGGACGCGGCGGCATGGGCGAGGTGTGGCTGGCGCACGACGCGACGCTGCGCCGCCAGGTCGCGCTCAAGCTGATGTCCACCAGCTCGTCGACCGGCTGGACCCGGTTCGCGCGCGAGGCGCGGGCGCTGGCCGCGCTCGACCACCCGCACATCGCGCGGCTCTACGAGTTCGGCGACGACCCGCCGTTCCTGGCCATGCAGTACGTCGCCGGGCGCGAGCTGGACGAGGCGGTCGGCGACCGCGTCGCCGCGCTGCGCGACATCGCGCGCGCGGTGCACCACGCCCACCTGCGCGGCGTGCTGCACCGCGACCTCAAGCCGGCGAACATCATCATCGACGCCGCCGGCGCCGCGTACGTGCTCGACTTCGGCCTCGCGCACCTGGCGGCCGAGGGCGACAGCGAGCTGACGCTCTCCGGGCAGATCCTCGGCACGCCGGCGTTCATGTCGCCCGAGCAGGCGCGCGGCGACGTGCACGCGATCGACGCGCGCAGCGACGTCTACGGCCTCGGCGCGACGCTCTACGCGATGCTCGCCGGCCGCGCGCCGTTCAGCGGCACCAAGCGCATGGACGTGCTGCGCGCGGTGATCGAGGACGAGCCGCCGGCGCCGCCCGGTCATCCGGACCTGGTCGCCATCGCGCTGACCGCGATCGCCAAGGATCCGGCGCGGCGCTACGCGACCGCGGCGGCGATGGCCGACGACCTCGATCGCCATCTCGGCTGCGAGCCGGTGCGCGCCCGGGCCCCGGGCCTGGGCTATCGCCTGCGCCGCGCCGTCGCGCGCCGGCCTCTGGTCTGGGCGCTGGCGCTCGCGCTGATCGCCACCGCCATCGCCGGCATCGCGGTCAGCGTCGAGCAGATGCGGCGCACGCTCGTGGCGCAGCGCGCCCGGGCGGCGGATCGCGACCAGCTGCTCGCCGCCGAGATCGCGCGCGGCGCCGCCGAATCGGCGCGCGCCGCCGACCTCGAGCTCGGCGGCTTCATCGCCCGCCAGCGCCAGCGCCTCGCGGCCATCGACGAGACGCTGTCGCGCGCGCTCGACGGGCGCGGGATCGACGCGGCCTACGCCGAGCTCGCGGCGATCGACGACGAGTGCGCGACGCGCGCTGCGGCGAACCCGGATGAACCCGCCCTCATGCACCTGCGCGGCGAGTCGCTGCTGATGCGCAGCCGCGAGGGCGAGGCCATCGGCTGCCTGGACGCGGCGCTCGCGGGCGTCGACCGCGCCGGCCAGGACCGCTTCGCAATCGCCGGCGCCGCCCACCTCTGCCGGGCGCGCGCCCGCCTGCGCCGCGACTTCCACGACCTGATGGCGCGGCTGTTCACCCTCCAGGACGAGGGCGGATACCGCGACCAGGCGGCGCAGGAGGCGATCGTCGCCGATCTCGCCGCCGCCGAACGCGCCGGCGGCGACCGCCACGAGCGCGAGGTGCTCGAGCTGTGGCGCGGGTATCTCGACGCGGCCACGACCGACATGGGCAAGTACCCCGCCGTCCACGCCCGCGCCAGGGCCGTGGCCGACGCCGGCGGGCGCCGCTGCGAGGACGCGTGGCTGCTGGTCGGCATCCTCACGGCGCCGCCGCGCCACGGCGTGGTGGCGGCGTACAGCGCGGCGATCGACCGTTACCACGCGCAGCCGCGCGCGCTGGCGCTGCGCGCGACCGAACGCCTGTTCGCGCGCCCGCGCGACGACGCGGCGATCCTCGCCGACCTCGACGAGGCGCTGCGGCTGAAGCCCGATTACGGCCTGGCGCGCTTCCTGCGCGCGAGCCTGCTCCAGGAGATGCGCGACCCGGCGCGGCGCGACCCGGAACGCGCCGATCTCGACGCGGCGGTGCGCCTCGAGCCGGGCCAGGCGCTGCCGCTCGCGCTGCGCGCCTGGAGCCGGTTCCGCGACGGCGACTACGTCGCGGCGCGCGCCGACATCGACGCCGCCGCGGCGCTGGCGACGGCGCGGCCGGCGCCTGTGGTGGCGTCGATCCGCGCGATGCTCGAGCGCGAGGCCGGGCAGCGCGCCGCCGCGCTGACCTCGGCGACCGGGGCGCGCTGGCTCAACGGGCTGGTGACGATGGCGACGGCGATGCTCGATGGCGGCGACGTCGCCGGCGCGCGCGACGTGCTGCAGCGGCTCGAGGCGCTGCTGGTCGATGGCGGCGCCGAGGCGCGCCTGGTCCGCCTCGCCGCCTGCCGAGCCGCGGCCATGGCCGGCGACGGCGCCGCCAGCGTCGACCTCGCCACCCGCGCGCTCGCGGAACGCTGCGCCGGCGCGGCGATCGAGGCCGAGGCGGCCGCCGAGGCCGCGGCGTGGCTGGTCGCCGCCGGCCAGGCCGAGACCGCGCTGGCGTTCGCGGCACGCGCCCTCGCCGACGATCCCGGCGAGGGCCAGGCCCTGGTGGCGCGCGCGCTCGCGCTCGCCGCCCTCGGCGGCGAGGCCGAGCTGCCCGCCGCGCGCGAGATGGCGCTCGTCGCGCTGCCGGACTGGACCGCCGCGACCATCGGCGAAGGCGCCCTGATCGATGCCGCGCGGGTGGTCGGTCTCGCCGCCGGCTGGGCTGGCGACGATGCGCGGCTGGCCCAGGCCGCCGCGGCGGTCGCCACCGCCGGCGCCGCCGCCCGGGACGCGTTCTCGCCGCGCTGAACGGCGCGCCAGGCGGCGGTGGCGCGCGCGACCGCGCCCGAGTACCGTCCGGCCATGCCGCGCACCGCCTCCATCAGCCGCACGACCAAGGAAACCGACATCGCCGTGACCTGGCGCCTCGACGAGGCCGGGCCGACGTCCATCGCCACCGGCATCGGCTTCATGGACCACATGCTCGAGGCGCTGGCCAAGCACAGCGGCACCGGCCTGACGGTCGCGTGCACCGGCGACCTGCACATCGACGGCCACCATACCAGCGAGGACATCGGCATCGTCATGGGCCAGGCCCTGCGCCAGGCGCTGGGCGAGCGCGTCGGCGTCGAGCGCTTCGGCCACATCGCGTGCCCGCTCGACGAGGCGCTGGTCGCCGCGACCGTCGACCTCTCCGGCCGGCCGTACCTGGTCTACGACCTGAAGCCCGAGGCGGCGATGCTCGGCACCTGGGACACCGAGCTGATCCAGGAGTTCTTCGGCGGCCTCACCGACCACGCGCGCATCTGCCTGCACCTGCACCAGCTCGCGGGCCGCAACAGCCACCACATCGTCGAGGCCGGCTTCAAGGCCTTCGCCCGCGCGCTGCGCCAGGCGATCCGCGTCACCGGGACGGGCGTGCCGAGCACCAAGGGCTCGCTGGAGTAGTCACGGCGCGGGCGGCGGAGCCGGCGGCGGCGGCGGCGCCTCGCCCGCCAGCGGATCGCGCTCGCCGAAGACGTGGTAGTTCATCTGCCCGAGCATGCCCCACAGCATCTGCACGTCGTGCTGCGTCCAGTGCTGGCGGTTCATCATGCGGCGGAACTGCGGCTCGAACGTGGCCTGGTTGGCGCGGCGGAAGTAGCGGAAGCGGTCGAGCGTGCGCAGCCAGTAGACCATCAGCTTGTCGATCATCTCGCGCGGGGCGGCGTCGAGCTCCTCGTCGCCGTTGCCCATGCGCAGCGGCGGCGGCGCGGCTTCGCTGGTGGCGAGCGCGTAGCCGAGGATCGCCACCGCGTGGCTCAGGTTGAAGCTGTAGTTCTCGCCGAAGGTCTCGAGCCGCACCAGCACCTGGCAACGGTAGAGCTCGTCGACCGACAGCCCATCGGCCTCGTTGCCGAAGACCAGCGCCCACTGCGCCGCCGGTCGCGCGGCGAGCGCCGCCGGCAGCTCGCGCGCCGTGATCGGCTGGCCGAGGTTGGCGTCGCGCACGCGCGCGCTGGTGCCGACCACCAGGCCGCAGTCGGCGACCGCCTCGTCGAGCGTGGCGTGGACCGGCGCGTTGAGCAGCAGCTCGCGGCCCCAGGTCGAGAACTTGCGCGCGTCCTCGCAGTCGACCTCGCACTTCGGCGCGACCAGGCGCAGGTCGCTGATCGACAGGTTGCCGCACAGCCGCGCGACCATGCCGAGGTTCACCGGACCCTGCGTCCGCACGAGGACGATGCGACAGCGGGCGAGCAGGCCCGGAGCAGGAGTACGCGGCGGCGCGGCCATGGCGCGGCAGCCTGGGCGCATGCCCGGAGCGGCAACGGCTTTCGCGGGCGGCCCTGCGCGCCTGCGGCTGCGGGGCTTCCGGCTTCACGCCCGGTTGCCTTGCACGATCCACGGCGACGCCACCCTTCCCGGACCATGGGCGACAAAGTCATCCAGTTCCCCGGCACCGCCGGACGCCAGCCGCCCGAGCCCGAGAAGCCCGGGCGCGGCAGGAAGACGGCGAAGAGCGAGGCCGCCGGCACGCCGGCCGCGCCGATCGACGCGCAGAACCTCAGCGACGACCAGAAGAAGGCGATGCAGATCGTCCTCAGCGGCATGCCGTTCGTCGCCATCGGCATCAAGTCGACGACCTCCGGCGCGGATTTCTTCACCGCCGTGCACGGCGACGAGGCCGCGCTGCGCAACGCCGCGCCGCACCTGCCGGGCGTGATCGAACGCGCCTTCGGCCGCAAAGGGCTCTGACGCGCGCGTGACGACCTTCCAGGACGTCGTGCATGGGCTGGGAGACGCCCCGGACGACGGCGTGCGCGGCGTGCGCTTCCGCTACGGCCGCGAGAAGCCCGATCACGCCGGCGTGCTGCTCGGCTGGCCGCGTGTCGCGGCGCGCGTGCGCGGTCTCGCCGCGCGCTTCGCCGAGCAGGGCGTCGGCGCCGGCGACGTGGTCGCCGTGCACAGCCACGACCAGGCGACGGCGCTGATCGCGCTGCTCGCCGCCATCCACCTCGGCGCCGTGCCGACGATGCTGGCGCCGGTCGGCGCGGGCGTCGCCGCGCGCCTGGTCGAGCAGTTCCACGCGGTGCTGGCGGTCGCGGCGCCGCGCCTGCTGGTGATCGACCGCGCGCTGCCCGACGAGCACCTCGCCGGCCGCGCGCTGCCGCCGACCCTGCTGGTCGCCGACGCGCCCGAGGCGCCGGGCGCGCCGATCCTGGGGCGCGCGACCGCCGACGACGCGTGCTTCCTCCAGTTCACCTCGGGCTCGACCAGCACGCCGAAGGGCGTGGTCGTGACCCAGCGCATGCTGATGGCGAATCTCGGCGCGATCGGCGATCTGGCGGCGTGGAACCGCGACGGCCGCCTGCTCGGCTGGGTGCCGATCTACCACGACATGTCGCTGGTCGGCCTGTACCTGATGACGGTCCTGCACCAGGCGTTCGGCTGCTTCTTCCCGGCGACGCGCTTCGGCCGCAGCCCGGACCTGTGGATGGGCCTGATGGCCGAGGAGCGCGCGACCTTCACCGCCGGCCCGAACTTCGCCCTGGCGATGGCGCTGCGCCACGCCGAGCGCCGTCCGCCGACCGGCGACCTGTCGCACGTGCAGGGCATCATCTGCGGATCCGAACCGATCGCCGCCGAGACCGCGCGCCGCTTCGCCGCCGCCTACGCGCCGTGCGGCCTGAAGGACGCGGTCATCCCCGCCTACGGCATGGCCGAGTGCACGCTGCTCGCGACGACCAGGCCGCGCCGCGCGCCGCTGGCGACGCTGACGGTGGCGCGCGGCGCGCTCGAACGCGGGACGGTCCAGCCGCTCGCGGCCGGCGTGCGCGACGACGCCGCGGTCGAGCTGGTCGCCTGCGGCGGCCCCGCGCGCGGCATGGCGACGGCGATCGTCGGCCCCGATGGCGCCGAGCTCGCGCAGGGCGTCGGCGAGATCCAGGTCAGCGGCGCGAGCGTGCTCGACCGTTACCACCGCGCGACCGACGCCGCCGCGCGCACGCTGGTCACGCGCGGCGGCCGGCGCTGGCTGCGCAGCGGCGACCTCGGCTTCGTCCACGACGGTCAGCTCTACGTCTGCGGCCGCGCCAAGGACCTGATCATCCACAACGGCGTCAACATCTACCCGGCCGACGTCGAGCAGGCGCTCGAGCGCCAGCTGGCCGAGCGCGTGCGCCTCGCCGCGGTGGTCGATCTGCGCGTCGATCTCGCCGCCGAGTTCATCGGGCTCGGCGTGCTGGTCGAGGAGGCGCGGCGCGACGCCGAGCCCGCCGCTGTCGAAGCCGAGATCGCCGCCTTCGTGGAGAGCTTCCTCGGCCTGCCCGTGGCGATCGCCTGGGCGCTGCGCGGTGCGCACATCCCTCGTACCACGAGCGGCAAGCTGGTGCGCGGCGAGATCCGCGCGCTGCTCGTCGCCGAACGCGCCCGCCGCGCCGGCGCGCCCGCGGCCGGCGGGTGATCGCGAGACCGGCCGCTGGCGCCGTGCCGGACGCGGCTATCGTGCGCGCCATGCCGATCGGGACCGACGATTTCCGCGCCGCGATGAGCGATTTCACCAAGCGCCCGGCGCCACCGATCGCCGAGTCGGACACCCTGGCGAACCTGAAATTGGACAGCCTGGCGATGCTCGAGATCATCGGCCAGCTCGAGCAGCGCCACGGCGTCGCGGTCGACGAGGACACCCTGGTCGACCTCAAGACGGTCGGCGACCTGCTGCGCGTCCTCAACGCCGCGCCCAAGGCCTGACGAGCGGCGATGGAGGGCTTCCGCCACTTCCAGCCGGCGTGGGACGACGGCTTCTACCGCCTGTTCACCAAGGCCGGGGCCGAGCAGTGGTCGGTCGGCAACCTGCCGTGGGCCGAGGTCGGCGCGATCGATCCGGACTGGCGCGACGGCATGATCGCGCTGCTCTCGCCGCTGCTGGTCAGCGAGCGCGGGGCGATGCAGGCGTGCGGGACGATGCTGCCGCAGTGCCGCGAGCGCGGCGACGCCGACGCCGAGCTGGTGATGCACGCGATGATGCTCGACGAGGCCCGTCATTGGGAGGGCCTCAACCGGGTCTTCCTCGAGCTGAAGGCCGAGCCGACCCCGCTCTCCGAATGGAAGGAGATGCTGGGCGTGAACTACCTGATCATGCGCGGCGCGAGCTTCGACCAGTGGCTGTGGGGCATCCAGATCTGCGACATCATGGCCGGGCACCTCTACGCCACCTTCAAGGCCTCGACCGATTCCAAGCCGATCCAGGAGATGTTCGCCGGCTTCCTGCGCGACGAGAAGCGCCACCACCGCTTCTGCCAGCTGTTCTTCGCCCGCGAGGCGGCGAACTTCACCCCCGAGCAGCGCGCGCGCTGGCGCGTCCACGGGCGCAAGCTGGTCGGCAAATTCGAGAAGATGATGTGCGGCCGCCTGGCCGACGACCTGCGGCGCATCGGCGCCGATCCGCACGATCTGGCGGAGAAGATGGTGGTCAGCGTCGAACGCCAGGCCGACCAGTACGGCTTCATCGCCGCGGTCGGCGACGCGCGCGCGGCCTCCGCCGCCGACGACTGACGCGCCGATCGTTGCAGACGCGCGGCTCACCCACCCGCACAGCGTCGAAGGACGGCGTGGCCCGCGGTTCCAAGCCGCGGTATGCTCTCCTCGCCATGCGGAACCGCTCGTGCCTGCGCCATCGGATCGACGTCAGCGGCGGCTTCATCGACACCCGCCGGCTCGATGGCGGCTGGCTCGCGACGCGCTGGCGGATCGTCGAGCTGATCGCGATCCTCGACCGGCTCGAGGACGCGATCCTGCGCGTCCGCGGCCGCTGACGTCGTCGCTCAGCGCCCCGCCAACGCCTTCGCCCGCGCGTCGTCGCGATCCATCCGCGGTGGTTCGAGCCGCGCGTAGACCACGACGTGCAGCGCGAGCCCCAGCAGCGGACGCAGCTCATCGCACACCGCGCCCTCCGCGGTGATCCGCAGCCGCAGCGGCAGCTCGTGACGGCGGCCGAAGGCGCTGAACGCGAGCACGGCGTCGATGCGATCGCCGTCACCGCGCGCCGCGACGACCGCGAACGAATCGAGGAACGCGTCGACGTCGATGCCGTGCGGCCTGAACCAGCCCTTCATCGCGATCAGCACGCCGCTCCAGCGGCCGATGGCCTCGTCGAGCGCCAGTTCGCGCATCTCGACGAGACCCTCGATGCCGAAGGCGCGCGCGGTGACGACCCGTGCGTCGACCACGGCAGCGGCGGCGCGGTGATCGAGCTCCGGCAGCGCGTCGAGGCCGATGCGCATCTCGCGGATCGCCGCCGCCAGCGGCGACGCGGCGCCGGCCGGCGCCTCGACGGCGCGCAGCAGATCGGCGAGGTCGCTGGCGGGAGACGGCATGCGCGCGAGCAGGGGCCGCACGATCTGCTCGCCGCCCGGCGTGCGCAGCAGCGCGAGCACGGCGTCGGCGGCCGCATCGGCCGGCCTCGGCGCGGACCCGGCGAACACCTGCCAGTCGTCGCGCACGCGCGCGCGATCCTCGGCCGGCAGCGCGGCGACCAGCGCGGCGACGTCGCCGCGTCGCAGGGCGCGGATCGGCGCGAGCAGCGCGCGCTCGGCGAGCTGCCGCGCGTCGGCCGCGACCGGACGCGGCGGCGTGGCCCGCCACGGGGCCAGCGCGGCGATGGCGCCGACCAGCAGGCAGGCGGCGAGCGCCGCCATCGCCTTGGCGCGCCAGGCGGCGAGCGCGCGCAGCGCGGCCTCGGCGACCACGTGTGCCGTCGCACCACCGCCGGACGCGATGGCGGGGCCGGCCTCGGCCGTCGCCCCATCGCGCCCGGCCGCGAGCAGGACGGCGACGCCGGCGGCGGAGACGCCACGGCGCGCGAAGTACGTCCGCAGGCGCGCCGTGGCGTCGGCGACGCGCTTCATCGCCGCCGACTCGCTGCAGCCGAGCTCGGCCGCGAGCTCGGCGGGCGTGCGCTGCTCGAGATAACGGCGCAGGACGGCGTCGCGCTGGATCGGCGACAGGGAAGCGATCGCCTCGTCGATGAGCCAGGCGCGTTCGTCCTCCGCGCGCCACGTCGGCGCGGCGGCGAGCGTGCCGGCGGCCTGCTCGGCGCGGGCTCGTCGCCGCTCGGCGCGGCCGAGGTTGGCGACGACCCCGCGCGCCGTCGTGTGCAGCCAGCCGGCGAGTGCGCGCGCGTCGCGGATGCGATCGGCGCGGCGGGCGAGGATCTCGAAGACCGCCTGGCAGGCGTCGTCGACCGCGGGATGGCGCCGGCCGAGGGCGCGGGCGCAGGTCGCCCGCACCATGCCGCCGTGGCGCTCGACCAGCGCGGCGAACGCCGCCTGCGAGCGCTCGACGCGGTAACGCCCGAGCAGCGCCGCGTCGTCCTCGGTCGCGTTCGCGGTGCCCGGCATGCCCCCTTCTACCGACGCGGCGGGCGCGGTTACGCGCCGTCGCGCGATACGGCGGGGCGGCGGACCGCCGGATCGAGGTAGGGACGCGCCGGCGAGCGAACTCTCGGTCGTGGAGACCCCCACCATGCGCCACACCCTCGCCCTCGTCCTGCTCGCCGCCGTCGCGACCGCGGCCGACGTGCCACCCCAGTACCGCCCCCTGCACGACCAGCTCGCCGCGCGCCTGGCGCGGTTCGAGGGCGCCATCGCCTCCCGCTGGGACGGGCGCCGCCACGACGTCGCCTTCAGCGCCGAGCTGCTGTCGGCCAATGGCCACCGCGCGCTGGCCCTGCTCCCGGCCGCCGAGTTCGAGGGCATGAAGCTCGAGCTCGTCCGGCTGCGCGGGCTCGGCGCGACCGCCGTGTCCCTGTCGGTCCCGTTCCCGATCCTGCATCGCCCCTTCTACGACTGGCTGCGCGCGCAGCCGGGTTCGCCGCTGGAAGCGGACCGCGACCACCACGCCGAGATGGTCGCGCGCTACCGCGCCGTCATCGCCGCGGCGCGCGCCATCGGCTTCGCCAAGGTCGTCGCCGAGACCGGCGGGCTCTTCACGATCCCCGGCATCGGCGACGCCGATCTGCGGCTGGCCGATTACTACCGCACGCTCGGCGGAGGGCGCTATGCCGCGGGTCGCGCGGAGATGTCGGCGGTGATCGCGCGCGAGCTCGCGCCGGACTGGCTGACGATATGCACCGAGCCCGACACCGAGCTCGACCAGACCGGCCACGATGTCGGATCGACTCCCACCGAGTACCGCCGCTTCATCCGCTACGCCGCGGGCCTGATCCGCGCCGCGCGCCCGGTGCGGGTCTGCGCCGGCATCGGCACGTGGCATCCGCGCTGGCGCGAGATGGGCGACGCGTGCCTGGCCGCCGGCGTCGACGTCCTCGACATCCACATCTACCCGATCAACCACGACTTCCTGGACCGCGCGCTGATCCTGGCGGCGCGCGCGCGCGCGTCCGGGCGCGGGGCCGGCGTCTCCGAGGCGTGGCTCTTCAAGGCGGCGGATACGGAGCTCGCCGATCCGGCCGCGAGCGTGGCGATCTTCGCGCGCGACGCGTTCTCGTTCTGGGGCGGGCTCGACGCGCGCTTCCTGCGCGACCTGGTCGCGTTCTCGCACTGGCAGCGGCTCGAATTCTGCTCGCCCTTCTGGAGCCAGCGCTTCTGGGCGGGCGTGGACCACGAGGCGTGGATGGATCTGCCTGAGAACGCCATGCGCGTGATGGACATCTCCGGCGCCGCGGCGGCGCAGGCGCTGATCGCGGGCGAGACCACCGAGGCCGGCCGCGCCTATGGCGCGTACGTCTCGGGGCGGTGAGCGCGGCGGCGAGCCGGCCTGCGTCCGGATTCGGGCGCAGGTCGGAATCGTCCCTCCCGAAGTGCGTCCGGCTGATCTTGTCGGCACGCCTCCCGATGCGCAGGATCGGCGTCTGGAGCCGCCCATGCCCGCCACCGCACCGCAGCCCGCCCTCGCCGCCGCCGCCTTCACGCCCTTGCCGACCGGCGCGGTCAAACCCGCGGGATGGCTGGCGAAGCAGCTGCGCGCCCAGGCCGACGGCCTGACCGGGCACCTCGACGCCTTCTGGCCCTCGATCCGCGACAGCGCCTGGGTCGGCGGGCCCGGCGACGCGTGGGAGCGCGGGCCGTACTGGCTGGACGGACTCGTCCCCCTCGCCTTCCAGCTCGACGATCAGGCGCTGATCGCCAAGGCGCGGCGCTGGATCGACCACATCCTCGACCACCAGCACGCCGACGGCTGGCTCGGTCCGCTGTCGCAGAACCCGGAACCGGCCGGCTCGTACCGCTACCACGACCGCGATCCGTGGCCGCGCTTCGTCCTCCTCAAGGTGCTCATCCAGTGGCACGAGGCGACGGATGACGCGCGCGTGGTGCCGGCGATGCAGCGCTTCCTGCGCAACCTCGTCGACGTCCTGGCCGCGCGCCCGCTGCGCGAATGGGCGACGCCGCGCTGGTGCGACCTGGCGTGGTGCGCGCACTGGCTGCACGACCGCACCGGCGAGGCCTGGATCCTCGACCTGGCGCGCACCGCCCACGACCAGGGTCTCGACTGGACGCGCTGGGCCGAGCGCTTCGCCTACCGCGGCCAGGTCACGCAGCACATCCTGCGCGGCTTCGAGCGCGAGACCGGGACGTGGCTCAACGAGCACTTCAGCGGCACGCACGGCGTCAACGTCGCCATGGGCCTGAAGGCGCCGGCGGTGTGGTGGCGCCAGGCGCGCACCGCGGCCGAGCGCGGCGGCGTCGCGGCGATGCTGCGCGCGCTGGACGCGTCGCACGGCCAGGCGCACGGCCTGTTCTCGTGCGACGAGCACCTCGCCGGCACCAACCCGTCGCAGGGCTGCGAGCTGTGCACGGTGGTCGAGGCGATGTTCTCGCTCGAGGTCGCGCTGGCGACGTTCGGCGACGTCGCCCTGGCCGACCGGCTCGAGCGCATCGCGTTCAACTGCCTGCCGGCGACCATCAGCCCGGACTTCTGGTCGCACCAGTACGACCAGCAGGCCAACCAGGTGCGCTGCGCGATCGGCGAGGACCGCGTCTACACCAACAACAGCGCCGACGCGAACCTCTTCGGCCTCGAGCCGAACTTCGGCTGCTGCACGGCCAACATGCACCAGGGCTGGCCGAAGTTCACCGCGCACCTGTGGCTGCGCGCCGCCGATGGCGGCCTGGCGGCCGCGTCGTACGCGCCGTGCGCGCTGAAGACCACGGTCGCCGGCGCGCCGGTGGAGCTCGCGGTCGACGGCGGCTATCCGTTCGCGGAGGACGTCGCCATCACGCTGCGCGCCGCCGCGCCGGTCGACGTGCCGCTGCACCTGCGCATCCCGACCTGGGCGGTCGGCGCGACCATCGAGGTCGGCGGTCGCGTCGAGACCGCCACCGCCGGCACCTTCCACCGCCTGGTCGCGCGCGTCGCCGGCACGGCCGTCGTGCGCCTGCGCCTGCCGATGGCGACGACCATCGAGCGCCGCTTCCAGAACAGCGCCGCGGTCCAGCGCGGTCCGCTGACCTTCGCGCTGAGGATCGACGCCGCGTGGAAGCGCGTGCGCGGCGCCGATCCGGCGCCGGATTACGAGCTGCACCCGACGACGCCGTGGAACTACGCGATCGATCCGGCGAGCCTGCGCCTGGAGTCGTCGCCGGTCGGCGACCGGCCGTTGACCCCGGACGGCGCGCCGGTGCGGCTGCACGCCAAGGCGCGCCGCCTGCCGGGGTGGGGCATCGTGCGCAACGCCGCGGACGTGCCGCCGCCGAGCCCGGTCACGAGCACCGAGCCGCTCGAGGGCGTCGTGCTGGTGCCGTACGGCTGCACGCACCTGCGCGTCACCGAGCTGCCGACGCTGGCGTGACGGCTCAGCGTGTCGATGTCGCGGGGCGCTGGCGCGCCGATCTTCCGCGACATCGACTCGCTTCTGCTCTTTGTTTCGGGGGCCTCCAGCCCCCGAGCCCCCCGCAGGCTGCCTTTCAGCAGCCTGCTAGCCGAACGAGCGGCGCAGCACCAGCGTCGTCGACTCGGCGTAGAAGCCCGCGGCGACGAAGGCGGGGCGGTGCGCCGAGCGCGCCGCGGGCTCGCCGTCGATGGTCTCGACGGCGAGCTTGCGCTGCGGCGCGAACGCGCGCGCCAGCCAGCCCTGGAGGATGCGCAGGCAGTCGGCGACCGCCGGGTCGCCGGGCGGCAGGCGCAGATCGAGCTGCCGGCCGCTGCGCCGGCTGATGGCGATGAGCTCGGCGCCGCGCCACACCAGGTGCGTGCCGGCCAGGCGCGGCGGCAGGTCGAGCCCCGGCAGGTCGAGCCCGCAGCACGACGCCGGATCGCCGGCGTGATGCCACCACCACGCCGGCGCCTCGTCGTCGGTGATCAGCGGCAGCGCGGCCGGCAGCGCGAACTGCAGTCCCGACGGGCCGGCGATGAAGTGCCCGGCGACGATCTCGCCGGAGAGCTCCAGGAGGCGCAGCGCCGGCAGCAGCCGCCCCCACTGCAGCGGCGGCGGCTCGTGCGCGCACAGCTCGCGGAACAGCACGCCATGGCGCTGCATGAGCTGGCGCGCGCGCACCTTGTCGGCCTCGGCGCGGCCCAGACGATCGAGCGGCTCGGGATCGGGCAGCGCGCGCCACGCGCCGGCGAAGGGCCGCGTGCCCGACCAGGAGCGCAGGCCGTGGCGCGCGCTCGGCGCCGAGGCGATGTCCGACGGCGCGAAATCGTTGCGCAGGCCCTGGCGCACGACCGCGAAGCCGTCGTTGGCCACGTGCCCCTGCCAGGTCCAGCGCCAGAGCAGCGTGGTCATCGCCGCGCTGTCGAGTCCCGCGGCCTTCGCCAGCGCGAGCAGGTCGTAGCGCGCGCCGGGCACCGACCACAGGCGCGCGAACAGCCCGCCGTCGTCGGGGAGCGCCTCGCGGTGCTGGAACAGGCCGACCGAATCCGCGCCGGCGAGGGCGATGCGCTGCTCGCCGCAGCCGTACCAGGTCGCGTCGCCGGCCTGCAGCAGCGCGTCGAGCAGCGCCGGCTGGTAGTCGGCGACGCGCGCGGGCAGGACCTCCTCCTCCCACGCCGCGGCCGGCAGGCAGGCGCCGACCAGCGGGTCGAGCGCGGCGCGCACCCCCTCGACGCCGGCCGTCGGCCGCGCCAGACCCTGCCAGCGCGCGCGCAGCCACGGCAGGCGCGCGGCGGGGATCGCCTCCAGGCGCGGCCGGCGCGCGGCGCGCGCCATGCGCAGCAGCCGCGCGTACTGGTCGCGGTCGCAGACGTGCTCGCGCGGGTCGTCGGCGATCAGCGCGCCGCGCACGATGCGTCCGGCGGCGACCAGCGGTTCGAGCGCGTCCGCGCCCGTTCCGATCAGGGCGCGCAGGTCCGCGACGGCGATGGCGCCGCGCGCGGCGAGGATGCGCGCCACCACCTCGAGCCGATCGGCCGCGGGATCGGCGGCGGGCGCGGGGAAGGCGCCGCCATCGAGCGCGCCCGGCGCCAGCGCGCCGAACGCGGCGACCAGCGCGGCGAGGTTCTCGCGCGCGACCACCACGGCGCGGTCCGCGCCGGGAAGCGTCAGCCGCGCGAGCCGCGCGTCGGCGATCGAGCCGAGCGCGAACCACTCGTCCTCGTCCACCACCACGCGTTCGGCGATCAGGTCGACCACGTCGTCGGCGCCGACCGGCACGTACCCGGGCTCGGTACGCGCCAGCTTGCGCTCGAGTTCCGCCGCGATCGCCGCCGGCACCAGCGGCCGCTCGCCCTCGCCGGCGATGACCGCGTCGAGCACGCGTTCGGACAAGGGCGCCGCGGCCTGCGGCCGGTCGTCTTCGTACATCAGCGTGTTGGTCGCCTTCCACACCAGGTCGTCGGCCATCGCCGAGGGCACCTCGTGCGCGATCTCCGCCACGCTGATCGTGCCGTCGTCGATCGCCGCGAGCTGCTCGCGCAGCCGCGGCAGGTCGAAGCGGTCGTCGAGGCATTCGCGCCAGCATTCGGCGACGATCGGGAAGGCGCCCTCGCCCTGGCTCACCGCCTCGAGCAGGCGCTTGGCGCGCGCCCGCGTCAGCCACAGCGGCGTACGCCGGCGCGGTCCCGAGCGCGGCAGCAGCAGCGCGCGGCCGGCGCACTGGCGGAAGCAGGCGCCGAAGTACCCGGTCTGCGGCAGGCGCGCGCGCACCAGCGCGTCGATGCGCTCGGGCGGGACCAGGCTGACGAGCTCGTGCGCCGGCAGCGGTGCGGCGAGGCGCAGCATCACCGCCTGCTCGGTGATCAGGGTCTCGGGCAGGACGCCGCTGCGCGCCTGCAGCTCGGCCGCGAGCGCCAGCGCCCACGGCCGCAGCGCGCGGGCGCCCCACAGCGCGTGGATGACCACGCGCACGCCGTCGCCGTCCGGCTCCGGGCAGGTCTCGACGACGATCCGGCGGGTGTGCGGCAGGCGGCCGAGGCTCGCCCGGCAGTGGCGCAGATGCGCGACCAGGCGCTGCGCCGCGGCGGGATCGCAGCGCTGCTGCGCCGCGACCTCGGCGATCACCGCGTCGTCGTCCAGGCGCGGTTCCAGGCGCCCGATCAGCGCGCCGACCGCCAGCGCGCCGCCGCCGCCGCGGTCGGCGCTGTCGTTGCGCCAGAACGGCGCCATCGCCGCGGCGCGCGCGGTCGGCACCACGGTCACGCTCTCGTCGCCGATGGCCTGGATGCGCCAGGCCTGGGCGCCGAACGCGAAGGTGTCGCCGATGTGGCGCTCCCAGACGAACTCCTCGTCGAGCTCGCCGATCTTGGCGTTCGAGCCCTCGACGCGCAGCGCGATCAGGCCGCGGTCGGGGATCACGCCGCCCGACATGCGCAGGATCGGCGTCGCCGCCTCGGCCGCGACCAGCGCGCCGTCGTCGCGGCGGCGCAGGCGCGGCATGAGCTCGCGCAGCCGCGTGCCGCGCCAGCGCCCGAGCAGCATCGCCAGCACCAGGTCGAAGGCCGCGCGCGTCAGCGTCGCCCAGCTCGCGCAGCAGCGCACCCGGTCGTAGAGCTCGCCGTCGCCCGCCGGCGCGGCGACGCACATCGCGGTCAGCACCTGCGCCAGCACGTCGAGCGGATTGGCCGGCACGGCGATCGCCTCGCCGCGCCCGGCCTCGACCAGCGGCGCCGCCGCGGCGGCGGACAGCAGGTCGCCGGCGTGCGTCGGGTAGATGCGGCCGCGGCTGACCGCGCCCACCGAGTGCCCGGCGCGCCCGACGCGCTGGATCGCCGCCGAGAGCGACGGCGGCGTCTGGATGAGGATCACCTCGTCGATCTCGCCGACGTCGATGCCGAGCTCGAGCGAGCCGGTCGCGACCACCGCCTTGAGCGCCCCTTCCTTCAGGCGCTGCTCGACCTCGGCGCGCAGCTCGCGCGCCAGCGAGCCGTGATGCGCGTAGGCCAGCGGCTCGTCGAGGCCGTCGTTGAGGAAGCGCGCCAGCTTCTCGGTCATGCGCCGGCTGTTGCAGAACACCAGGGTCGCGCGGTTGGCGGCGATCACCGCGCGCAGCTCGGCGGTCAGCGAGGTCCAGAAGCCGTCCTCGCCCGCCTCCGGCCTGGTCTCGATGGTGCTGACGCGCAGCGCGACGCGCTTGGCCACGGACGGCGCGACGATGCGCACCGGACGCGGCGCGTGGACGCCGTCGCGCAGCCGCTGGCCGCCGACGAACGCCGCGACGACCTCGAGCGGCCGGACCGTGGCCGACAGCGCGACGCGCTGGAACTCGCCGGAGAGCTCGACGACGCGTTCGACCGCCGACATCAGGTAGGCGCCGCGCTTGTCGCCGGCGACGGCGTGGATCTCGTCGAGGATCAGCGTGCGCACGCCGCCCAGCGCGGCGCGACCCTTCGCCGAGAGCAGCATGAGGTTCAGGCTCTCGGGCGTGGTGACGAGGATCTCGGGCGGATGGCGCAGCAGGCGCGCGCGGTCGCTGGCCGGCGTGTCGCCGCTGCGCACCTCGGCGCGCACCGCCGGAGCGGCCAGCCCGGCGTCGGCGAAGGCGCGCGCCAGCTCGGTCAGCGGCGCGAGCAGGTTGCGGCGCACGTCGGTGTTCAGCGCCTTGAGCGGCGAGATGTACAGCACGCGGGTGACGCCCTGCTCCCAGCGCCCCGCGAGCAGGCTGTCGATCGCCCACAGGAACGCGGCGAGCGTCTTGCCGCCGCCGGTCGGCGCGGTCGCCAGGACGTGGTCGCCGGCCGCGATCGCCGCCCAGGCCGCCGACTGCACCGGCGTCGGTGCGCCGTAGCGGCGGGCGAACCAGGCGCGCACGACCGGGTGGAAGGGCGGGGCCGCGTCCATGCCGCGACCCTACCCCGATGGGCGGCGCCGCCAGGCTCGGCGCGCCGTGCTGCCTGCGCGCAGCGTCCGCGTTGCACCTTAGGCCCTCCGTGCTCGGGCGCTGATCCCATCTGCTACGATGCCCGCCGGCATCGGGCGCTCGGGTAGGCTTGATTCCTGATGTGAAAAAGATTGGGCGCGGAAACGCGCGTGAAGGGATTGGTATGTCGAGCGAGAACACCGCGCATAAATTGAACGCCCTGATCCACCTCGAGATCGATGTGGTCAAGTGCTATGAACAGGCGCTGCGCCATGTCGACGACGACGGCCTGCTCAGCGAGATCGCCCGCATCAAGGCCGACAACGAGCGGCACATCCTCGAGCTCAGCGAGGTCATGCGCAGCCTCGGCCACACGCCGCCCCATTTCGTCCGCGACGCCAAGGGCCTGCTCATGGCCGGCCTCGCCGCGGTGCGCGCCGCCAGCGGCACCGAGGGCGCGATCAAGGCCATGCGCGGCAACGCGCGGCTGCTCGACGAGACCTACGAGCACGCGCTGAACTGGTCGCTGCCGATCGAGGTCCAGGCGCAGCTGCAGGGCTACCAGGCGGATGAGAAGCGCCACGTCGAGATCTTCGATCAGGAGCTCGAGACGCTACGCGTCTGAGCTCAGGCACGAGCCACGCGCGAAGCTGATGAGCTGAATCGATGCTGAACGACGCGAGGCCCCATCGGGCTTCGCGCCGGTTCAGCCCTTCCGCAAGCACACCTGCCGATAGCGGTCGAGTGGGTGGCTCTTCGCGCTGTGCACGACGCTGAAGCCCTTCTCGACGAAGATCGCCGAGAGCGTGCCCGCGTCGGTGCCGGCGTCGCCGGTGTCGATCATCGCCACGCCGCGCGGCTTGAGCACGCGGTCGATCTCGTCGGCGAGGACGCGGGTCGCGGCGGTATCGAAGTGGTTGCCGACCGAACCGCTGGCGTTGACCAGGTCGACCGAGCGCTCGGCCAACGGCTGGCCGGCGTCGTCGCGGAAGGTGTCGAGCACCGACTGGGCGTTGAAGCGCACGTCGACGCTCGCGCCACCCTCGCCACCGCGGGCGCCGAGATAGCTGCGCGAACGCGCGAGCTCGACGAAACGCGGATTGTATTCGAGGCCGAGGACCCGCGAGCCGGCGGCGGCGTACCACGCCAGGACCGCCGTCGACTGGCCGGTGCCGCAGCACAGGTCGACGATGGTCACCGGCCAAGTCGGCAGCACGCCGTCGAGGTTGCGCGGGATGGTGCGCCAGTTGGCCCAGGCCTGGCGCGCGTTGACGCGCTCGAACTCGTCCGGGCGCATCGCGCAGTAGGCGTCGCAGGCCTTCGAGTTGTCGCGGTGGCGGAAGCGGATCTTGCGCTTGAGGCGCAGGCGGGTCTCGCTGTACGCCTGGCGCATCAGGATCCAGGTGATCGGGGCACGTGGGCCGCGGGCGCGCGCGTGCCGGCGGATGTCGCGTTCGCTCAGGCGCAGGACGGCGTCGGCGGCGCGGCCGCCCTCGGCGTCGGCGAGCATGCCCTCATGGGTTCCGGACGAGGCGAGATCGTTATCCATGGCTGCCTTGTATGCGAGTCGCGCCAGCTTGCGCGTGTGCCTGGGCGTGGGACGGAAACGGCGCACGGCTTCCACAGCCGCGACGCCAGTCCACGGCGCGCTCGTCGGGAATCAACCGCGTGCGTCGCGCCGTCGGGTCCGGTGCAAGACGCGCGCTACGACATCGGCCGCTCGCGCGCCCAGGCTAGGATGGCGCGTCGGAGCGGGGGCAGGCGCCGCCGGTCGACTGGTAGCGACGGCGGGTGGATCGGGACGTCGGCTGAATGGTGTCGGATCGCTGCCCCCGCTCCGATCCAGCCGGCGCCTTGACGGGGCCGTCGCCCGACGGTCGAGTCGGCGGCCGATGACCACCGCCGCGATGACCGGAGCGCCCGGCGGCCTGCTGCTCGAAGCACGCGGGCTCGTGAAGTCCCTCGGCGGCAAGCGCGTCGTCGACGGCGTCGACCTGACCTGCGCGCCCGGCGAGGTGCTCGGCCTGCTCGGCCCCAACGGCGCGGGCAAGACCACGGCGCTGCGCATGTGCTACGGCTTCCTGCGCCCGGACGCCGGACGGATCGCCATCGCCGGGCACGATCTGGCCGCCGATGGCGATCGCGCGCGGCGCAGCCTGGGCGTGTGCACGCAGGACGACACCTACGACAGCGACTTCAGCGTGCGCGGCAACCTCGTGCAGACCGCGCGCTACTTCCGGCCGCGCATCCCCGATCTGGGGCGGCGCATCGACGACCTGCTGCGCCGCTTCGGCCTCGACGAGTTCGCCGGCCACAAGCCGGAGACGCTCTCGGGCGGCTACCGGCGCCGGCTGATGATCGCGCGCGCGGTCGTGCACAGCCCGCGCCTGGTGTTCCTCGACGAGCCGACCACCGGGCTCGACCCGCAGGCGCGCGTCGCGGTCTGGGAGCTGATCAGCGGCCTGCGCGCCGCCGGCATGGGCGTGGTGCTGACCACGCACTACATGGACGAGGCGGAGCGCCTGTCCGACCGCCTGCTGGTGCTGCAGAACGGGACGGTGCGCGCCGCGGGCGCCGCCAAGGCCGTGCTCGGCGACGTGGTCGGCGATCACGTCGTGGTCCTGCCGCGCGACGATCCGCGCGCGCCGCAGGTCGCCGCGTGGCTCGGCGCGCGCGGGACCGCCGCGTCGCCGGTGCTGGCGAACTGGCACATCGCGCTCGACGGCCCCGGGCTGGCGGCGTTCGTCTCGGCGTTCCCCGACCTGCGCTACGAGGTGCGCGCGCCGACGCTCGACGACCTGTTCACGACCCTCGCCGCCGAGGAGCGCCGATGAATCCCTATGCCCCGGCGGTGGCCTGGCAGAGCCGCGCGATCCTCGGTCGCCACGTGCGCGTCCACCTGCGCAACTGGTACATCGCCGCGCTGCCGCCGATCTGCGAGCCGCTGATCATGCTGCTGGCCTTCGGCGTCGGCCTCGGCTCGCAGATCGAGCGCATCGTCTGGCGCGGCGCCGACGTCACCTACCTGAGCTATCTCGCGCCCGGCATCCTCGCCTACACCGCGTTCATGTCGGCGTTCTTCCAGGCGCTGTTCGCGGCGTACATCCGCATGCACTTCCAGAAATCCTGGGAAGGGCAGCTGACCACCCAGGTGCGGCTCGAGCACGTGGTGTGGGGCGAGGCGCTGTGGGCCGCGACCCTGGGCACCAGCTACGCGGTGCTGGTCTGCGTCGTGCTGGCGGGGTTCTCGCTGGCAGGGTCGCTGCCGCTGCACTGGGAGTGGCTGCCGCTGGCGTTGCCGCTGCTGTTCCTGGCGGCGCTGGCCTTCGCCTCGGTCGGGCTCTATTTCACCGCGATCCTGCCGAGCATGGACCACATGAGCCTGCCGTTCTTCCTGGTGATCATGCCGCTGGGCTTCGCGTCGAGCACGTACTTCCCGCTGCCCGACAACGCCATCCTCGCGGCGGTGGTGCAGGTCAATCCGCTGCATCATCTGGCCGAAGGCCTGCGCTGCCTGCTGCTGACCGGAACGCCGACGTATCACCTGCCGGCGGCGGCGGCGCTGTGCACGCTCATGCTCGCCGCGCTGATCCCGCTCGACATGCGCCTGCTGCGCAAGCGCGTCTTCGGCGACGGGTAGGCATCCGAGCGCTTCCGAAGCTCGAAGCTCGAAGCTCGAAGCTCGAAGCTCGAAGCTCGAAGCTCGAAGCTCGAAGCTCGAAGCTCGAAGCTCGAAGCTCGAAGCTCGAAGCTCATCGGCGGCTAATCGCTGGCGCGCACCCGCGCCAAGCGCACCGCGCTGAGCGCGCGGATCGTCCACCAGCCGAGGTCGAGCTGCCAGCGCTTGCCGAGGCGCGCGTCGCCCGGGTGGCGGTGGTGGTTCTCGTGCCAGTTCTCGCCTTCGCCCATGTGCGCGATCGCCAGCCACCAGATGTTGCGGCCGGATCCGTGCGGGCCGGAGACCGGGCCGAGGTGGCAGATGCTGTTGACCGTGCACTGCATGTGCAGCGAGTAGAGCAGGCGCAGCGGTCCGATCAGCAACGCGGCGGAGAGGATCTCGAGCCCGCTGCCGAACGGCCACAGCAGTCCGCCGAACAGGGAGAACGCGAGCATCGGGATCTGGTACCGCGACCAGAAGCGATAGCGCGGCGACGCGAGGTCGGGCGCCATGGTCGCGGCGCGGCGCGAATCGGCCTGCCACAGCCAGCGCAGGTGCGACCACCAGAAGCCGCCCTGGTGCGGCGACGAGATGTCGTCCTCGCGGTCGCTGGTGGCGTGGTGCAGGCGGTGCATCGCGACCCAATTGCACGGGCTGCCCGAGCCGTTGATCATCGCGAACGCGATGAGGACCTGCTCCACGACCGGATGGACCTTCACCGCGCGGTGCGCGAGGGCGCGATGGTAGCCGACCGTGGTCCCGAGCCCGCCGAGGAACGACAGCGCGAAGGCCACGCCGATCGCGGCGAGCGACGGCAGCGGCAGGACGCCGCAGGCGAAGAGCACGATCGCGGCCACGGACAGGACGTGCAGCAGCGAGATCCACACCAGCGTCATGACCTCGCCCGGAGCGCAGAAGAACCACGAGCGGCGCCACGGCTCCTTGACCGCCTGGCACGCCGTCGCCGGCGTCGGGGAGGGGCTGGCGGTGATGGTGGTGGCCATGGGTGCTTCCTGTCGCCGGTCGGCGACGCGTTCCGCGGAGTCGGCCGCGACATGGTTCCGTCTGGGAGATGATACCCCGGCGGACGTTCGCGCGCGCGTCGTGGAATGCGGCTTCCACGATGAAAGCAGCCCACCTGCACATGGTGCATGTCCGCGTCCGTCCGCCTAGACGAGTTCGATCGAACATGCATCGCGTCGCCACACGCGGCGCTCCGGCGCCAATGCTGGCGGAGGACGCGACTAACGCCGACTAGCACCGTCGCCTGGCGATCGGGCGCCGGTCCCTAGACTGTTCTGTCCACGTCGCCGTCGCGCTGCGCTCCAGCGCTCGACGCGTGGACCGTCGCGAGGAAGCGCCGGGCTTATGCGACTAGGCCATCCGCATATCCTGTCCCGCGTGGCGCTGACCCAGAGCTTCGCGATCAGCGGCATGACCTGCGCCGCGTGCGTCCGCCGCGTCGAGGAGGGCCTGGCCGCGGTGCCGGGCGTCGAGCACGTCGCGGTCGATCTCGCCCGGGAGCGCGCGACGGTGACGCACGCCGGCGTGGCCCCGTCGCTGCTCGCCGAGGCCATCGCGGCGCGCGGCTACGCGCTGGCGCTCGATGGTTCGGCGCGGGACGAGGCCGGCGAGGCGCGTCGATCGACGGAGCGCGTCATCATCGCGTGGCTGCTCACGGCGCCGTTCGTCGCGCAGATGCTGGCGCCGCTGGTCGGCGCATCGCTGCATCTCGACTGGCGCCTGCAGGCGCTGCTCGCGGCGCTGGTCGCGTTCGGCTGCGGCGCCGGCTTCGTGAGGCGCGCGCTGCGCCTGGCGCGTCATGGCGAGGCGAGCATGGACACGCTCGTCGCGCTGGGCTGCGTCGGCGCGTTCGCCGCGGGGATCGCCGACGGTCTCGCCGGCGCGCACCACACCGCCTTCGAGGTCGCCGCGGCGCTGCCGGCGTTCGTCCTGCTCGGCAAGCACCTCGAGGCCCGCGCGCGTCATCGCGCGACGTCGGGCATCGACGCGCTGCTGCGGCTGGTGCCGGCGACGGCCATCCGCATCGACGGCGATGGTCGCGAGGCCGAGGTGCCCGCCGCGGCGCTGGCGATCGGCGACCGCGTTCGCGTCAGGCCCGGTTCGGCCATCCCGGTCGACGGCACCGTCGCGTCCGGCGCCGCCGATGTCGACGAGGCGCTGGTCAGCGGCGAGCCGCTGCCGCTGGCCAAGCGGCCCGGCGACGCGGTCATCGCCGGCTCGCTGGTCCACGGCGGCAGCCTCGACATCGCCGTGCGCGCCGCGGGCCAGGCGACCTGGCTCGCGCGCCTGGCCGATCAGGTCGCGAGCGCGCGCGCGGCCCGGGCACCCGCGCAGGAGCTGGCCGACCGCGTCGCCGCGGTGTTCGTGCCGTGCGTCCTGACGCTGGCGGCGCTGACCCTGGCCGGGTGGTGGATCGCGACCGCGAGCCTGGCGCTGGCGTGGCCGCCGGCGCTGACCGTGCTGGTCATCGCCTGCCCGTGCGCCCTCGGACTGGCGACGCCGGTGGCGGTGGCGACGGCGCTCGGCACGGCGGCGCGGCGCGGCCTGCTGGTGCGCGACGTCGCGGCGCTCGACGCGCTGGCGCGCGCGACCGATCTGGTGCTCGACAAGACCGGCACCCTCACCGAGGGCCGGCCGCAGGTGACCGCCGTCGTCGCGCTGGCCGATCTCGACGAGACCGCGCTGCGCCGCGTGGCCGCCGCGTTGGAGCGCGATTCGGAGCACCCGCTCGCGCGCGCGCTGCGCAGCGACGGTCCCACGCCGGCCGTCGACGGCTGGCGCGCGCATCCCGGCGGCGGCGTCAGCGGGATCGTCGACGGCCGCCGCTTTCGCCTGGGCAGCGCGGCGTTCCTCGGCCACGCCTTCGATCGCGTCCCTGCCGATGCGTCGGCGATCGGGCTGGCCGACGACGGACGCCTGCTCGGCGTCGTGGTGTTCGCCGATCGCGTGCGCGCGGAAGCGGCCGAGGTCCTCGCCCGGCTGCGCGATGATGGCCTGCGTCTGCACCTGCTCAGCGGCGATCGTCCGGCGGCCGTGGCCGCGGTGGCGCGGCGCTTCGCCTTCGTCAGCGCGACCGGCGGCATCTCGCCGTCGGCCAAGGCCGAGCACGTCCGCGCCCTCCAGGCGACGGGAGCCGTCGTCGCCTTCGCCGGCGACGGGGTGAACGATGCCGCCGCGCTGGCCACCGCCGACGCCGGCATCAGCCTGCCCGGCCTCGACGCGACCGCCGCCAGCGCGGGCATCAACCTGCGGCGCGACGGCCTGCGCCCGCTGCTCGACGCGCGCCGGCTGGCGCGCGCCCTGCGCCGCATCGCGCGGCAGAACCTCGCCTGGGCCTTCGCCTACAACCTGGTGCTGGTGCCCCTCGCGGCGTTCGGCGCGCTCGCGCAGCTCGGCGGCCCGCTGCTCGCCGGAGCCGCGATGGGCCTGAGCTCGCTCACCGTCGTGCTCAATGCCCTGCGCCTGCGGCGGATCTAGCGCTCACGACGCGTCCTCGTCCGCGCCGCGATCCGAGATCACCGCGCGCGGGTCGTTCTCGATGCGGCCCATCCACAGCGCGCTGTCCCACGCCGCGTCGCCGGTCACCAGCCGCCACAACGCGATGCGGTTGATGATCTCCAGCCGGCAGTCGCTGCCGTGCCATGGCTGCGTGCGGTTGAGGATCTCGTGGACGTCGCCGTCGCCGGGCCGGCGCGTGTCCCACAGGCGTTCCTGGCGCACCGTCGGATTGAGCCGCAGCTTGAACATGGAGCGCGTGACGTCGGTGCGGTTCGGCTGACCGCAGTGCCACATGCCGTGATGCACCACGACCATGGTGCCGGCGGGACAGACGGTGTGCAGCTGGCCGCGGAAGTTCTGGTACCGCACCGCCTCGCTCTCGTGGATCATGCGGAACTGGCTGCCCGGCAGGATCAGCGTGCCGCCCATGGCGCGGGTCGTCTCCTGCGGGAAGTACATGATCTGGATGTCGAAGTGCGCCTTGCGGTCGATGGCCGCGTCGGCGTGCCAGCCCTGCGCCCAGGGATGACGCGCCGGCACGGTGTGCACCGCGTGGTGGTCGTAGCGCGACTCGGGCCCGACCAGGCTGGCGATCAGCCCGCGCACCCGCGGCAGCGCCAGCACGCGCCCGATCGGATGCGCCGCGTCCCACACGCCGGCGAGCGGCTCGCCGACGTAGCCGCCGCCACCGGTCACCGTGCCGTCGGCGATGCCGGCGAGCACCGCGCGGTTGAGCTCGTCCGGGACGATCGCGTCGAAGCGCAGGAAGCCGTCGGCGACGAACCGCGCCATGCTCGCGGTGTCGAGCAGCAGGCCGGCATCGCGCAGGCGCAGCCACTCGTCGCGCATGCGTCCGAGCGGATAGGCCTCCCCGCCGCGCGCACCGGGCGTGCCGGTCGCCAGCGGCTGCGGATAGGCGCTCTGCACGGCGTTCACGACCGGATCTCCTGCCGCTCGACGACACGCTCGAGGACGAACTCGTGCTTGAGGAAGCCGAGGCGGAACTCGTCGCCGCTCGCCGGCGTCAGCGCCCGCGGGTACTGGATGATCCGCCAGCCGTCGCGCATCGCCGCCAGCGCGCTGCCGTACGGCGGCGCGTCCTGGTCTCCCGACATGCCGGTGTCGGCGCCGGCGGCGTCGTAGCGCGACCACGCGGCGACCTCGCCACCGGGATCGGAATGGGTCAGCCAGAGCACGAGCAGTTGCTGGCGGGATGTCATCGGCGGTCTCCTCGGCGCGCAGGGCGCTGACAGCGACCCTAGGCGCCGGCGCCTCGGGCGGCAATCCAGGGGTATTCATCCCGGGGTTGTCCTTTTTCACCTTTCCAGGCGTTTGCGGATACGGCGTATCGACATCCGCTCCTGATTTTTCCGGCAAACCGGGGAAGATCCGGAGAGCGGAGCGTCGGCGATCACCATGAGCACACCGACCTGGAAGCTGCCGCTGCACCAGCCGCCGCGCGTGCTGCGCATCAACATCGGCGGCGCGGGCGACCACATCCCGCCGCCGTGCAGCTACCTGCGCCTCGGCTTCTGGAGCCTGCATCTCTATCGCTGGCGCGGCTCGGTGAGCGTCGATGGCCTGCCGGTGCCGGTCCTGCCCGGGCACGCCGGCATCTGTCCGATCGCCGAACGCATCGATTACCGCTTCGAGACCGCCGAACGCCACCTCTACGTGCACTTCCTGGCCGGCGCGGGCGAGTCCGTGCCGATGCCGGCGCTGATCGACTGCGGCGACGCCTTCGAGGACCTGCACGCGCAGCTGCACGAGGCGATCGGCTGGGCCCAGTCGGCGCCGGCGCGCGCCAACGCGCGGCTGTGGGACGTCCTGTGGCGACTGCACCGGCTGCCGGCGTCGGCCGCGCATCCCGACCGCCATCCGGCGGTCGCCGCCGCGCGGCATCTGATCGAGCAGAACCTGCGCGAGCCGATCGCGATCGCCGAGCTCGCGTCGCTGGTCGACTGCTCGCACAACCACCTCATCCGCCTGTTCCGCGCCGAGCTCGGCACGACCATCGTCGCCTACATCCGCCAGCGCCGGCTCGAGCACGCGCGCATGCTCCTGGAATGCGCGAGCATGCCGATCGCCGCCGTCGCCGCCGAGGTCGGCATCCCGGACGTCGCGCGGTTCGCCAAGCTCGCCCGCCGCGCCTGGGGCCGACCGCCGAGCGCGATCCGCGCGGCGGCGCAGCGCTGAGCTCCGTCGATCAGCGCAGCCGCTCCAGCGTCGCCAGCCGGACGCGCACGATCAGCTCGTCGAGCGCCTCGCGGCTCGACGCCGAATCGGGCAGGGACGACGCCGCGGCCGCATCGTCGAGCCGCTGCATGAGCTGGGCGAAGGTCGCGCGGTGGCGCTCGATGTCGCCGTCGTCGAGCGTCGCCTGCTCGCGCGTGCCGGTCTTGCGCGCGATCAGCTCGGGCAGCCAGTCGAGACCGGCGTCGGCGTTGAGCGTGTTCAGATCGCACTCGATGCGCCCGCTGCGCATCAGGTGGATGCCGGTCAGCAGGACGCGGTAGACATAGAGCAGCGGCTTGACGCGGCGCGGCTGCTCCTTGAGGAACAGCTCCCACTGGGTGTGCGCGAAGCCGCGGTAGTGGTGCGCGTGGTGCCGCGTGATGCAGCCCGCGCCGAGCGCCTTGAGCTCGGCGTGCACCGCCGAGGTGCGCACGACCAGCGGCGAGTACAGCTGCTCGAGCACGTAGCCGTTGCGCTTGAGCATCATGGCGACGAACTTGCGCAGGTCGTGCGTGACGTAGTCGACCTCGAGCCCCGCGCGCACCTCGCTCGACTCCACGGTCTCGTCGTGCAGGTCCAGCCCGAGCAGCGCCTCGGCGCGCAGCAGGTGCACGCCGCGCAGGTCGACGTCCGAGTCCGGCGACGAGAAGCCGTAGAGGTGCGAGCCGCTGATCGTCACGAACGGCAGGGGATAGGGATGCGCGGCGACGGCGGCGAGCACGCGCGGGTCGATGGTCGTGGTCACAGGGCGCTCCGGCGGGCACGGATGAGGAAGGCGTTGACGGTCGCGTAGTCGGGATGGTCGGGAAGCCGCGAGGTCGCGAACGCCTGCTCGAAGCGGCGGTGCAGCGCGAGCCGCCAGTCGTTGACGCGGTCCCATGGTTCATCGCCGCGCTTGATCGCCAGCAGGCGGTCGCGATCGCCATGGACGCGCACGGTCAGCTCGCCGGTCTCGAGCACGCCGATGCCCGACAGCAGCAGGCGGATCAGGTGCATGGCGTGCTTGGGCTTGATCGCGCCCTGGTTGCGCAGGTCGGCCTCGAGCTTCTTGAACTGCGAGGCGACGTACCCGTTGTAGGTCTGGTAGACCAGCTTCGACAGGAACGCGCAGCGGATGGCGAGCAGCTCCTCGCCGATCGGCGCGACGTGGTCGACCAGCGGCGACCACAGGCACTCGAGGATGTTCGGGTTGGCCTTGAGCGCGAGGTTGAGGAACTTCTGCAGCTCCCAGTACACCTCCTCGTGCGCGTTGTCCTCGATCTGCTCGGGCACGCCGTACAGCGACCAGTGCAGATCCGCCGGCGGCAGGTAGCAGCCGCGGCGATCGGTGTCCGAGGCGTCCTCGTCGAGCCCGAACGCGCGCGAGCCCATCACGCAGCGGTAGACGATGTGCCGGGTGAGATCGTGGTCGGCCAGGATCGCGGTCGCGGTCAGGCCCTGCTCGAGCCAGTGGCGCAGCAGGACGAGCTCATCGCGGCGGTAGGAGCCCTCGAAGCCGTCCGGGAAGCGGACGCGGTAGGCGTGCGCGGCATCGGCCGGCGCGCGCACCACGACGCCGACCGTGCCGGTCGGGATCGCCGGGCGTTCCGGGGTCGCCGGCAGGTCGGCGCGCGAGACCACCTGGGTGCCGACGGGCAGGATGGGCATGCGCCGCCAGCGTGGCGCGCGGGTGGGCGATGCCACCGTGGGCGGTCCGTCGGCGCGGCGGCGACCGCAAGAAGCGGAGTGCGGGGCTGGCCGGCGCGGTCTACGCTCCCGCCATGACGACCGCCGCCACGCCGCGACCTCGCCCCAGCCGCGCGCCGGCGCCGAGCGCGGCGCTGCGCCGCCGCCAGGCGGCGATCGTCGAACGGTGCTGCCGGCTGATCGAATCGGCCGAGGCGCCGCCGACCCTCGCGGCGCTCGCGCGCGCGGTCGGGCTGAGCGCCTGGCACCTGCAGCGCGTGTTCACCAGCATCACCGGCGTGAGCCCGAAGGCCTACGCGGACGCCCGGCGCGGCGACCGCGTGCGCGCCGGGCTGTCCTCGGCGACGAGCGTCACCGCGGCGATCTACGGCGCCGGCTTCAACGCCAGCAGCCGCTTCTACCAGGCGAGCGACGCGATCCTCGGCATGACGCCGACCGCGTTCCGCGCCGGCGGCGCCGATCAGGTCATCCGCTTCGCGGTCGGGGAATGCTCCCTGGGCGCGATCCTGGTCGCGGCCAGCGCCAAGGGCGTGTGCGCCATCCTGCTCGGCGACGACCCCGACGCGCTGGCGCGCGACCTGCAGGACCGCTTCCCGCGCGCGACGCTGATCGGCGATGACGCGCGCTTCGACGCCCTGGTGGCGACGGTGGTCGGCGCGGTCGAGGCGCCGGCGGCGGCGACCGACCTGCCGCTCGACATCCGCGGCACCGCGTTCCAGCAGCGCGTGTGGCAGGCCCTGCGCCGCATCCCCGCCGGCGAGACCATCAGCTACACCCAACTCGCCCGCCGCGTGGGCGCGCCGCGGGCGGTGCGCGCGGTGGCCGGCGCGTGCGCGGCGAACGCGGTCGCGGTGCTGATCCCCTGCCACCGCGTGGTGCGCACCGACGGCTCGCTGTCGGGGTACCGCTGGGGCGTCGAGCGCAAACGCGCCCTGATCGCCCGCGAGGCCACGGCGCGCGGCGCCCGCTGAGGTCGCGGCGCGGCGCACCTGCGCCGTTCCGGGCGGCGCCTTGCGCAACCCGGCGCGACGGGACGCGCTCCATTAACAGGGAAAACGCGCGCAGAACGCTTCATTAACAACGCGGTCACCGCGTCCGCTCATGAAGGGCGCGGAATCGTCCGACAGACCGTTCGGGGTCTCGACCGGCACGCCGGCGCGACCTGACGCGACGGTCGTTTTCTCGCCGTAACTCCCGGCGCCACGCGGTGGGCACGGGCTCGACCGAGGTAACCGGACACTCATGGGCAACGCCCCCGCGCCGCGTCCCATGCACCGACGTAGCCCCTCACACGCGCGGATTGACGCCCGCTTTCAAAACTGAATTGCCCTCGCAGGCCGGTAAAACCGTCGCTGCCCATGTGCCAACGATGGCATTCCACCCCTGCGAGGACGACCGATGCTGCGCGCCATCATGACCGCCACCCTGGGCCTGAGCCTCGGCACCGCCGGCGCGAGCGAGCTGCCGATCCCGGAGCTGGCGCGGTGGGAGGCGAACATGATCACCGTCGGCCGGCGGCACGCCGCGTCCCTGGCCGCGGCCAAGCACACCATGCCGCCGCTCGCCGAGGCCGGGACCTCGGTCTATTACGACGGCGCCTTCGTCTTCCAGAACATCGCGGCGTACACCGGCGACGCGTCGTGGTACGCGGCGGCCGATGACGCGCTGTACGTCTACCGCGACCGCGCGATCCGCCCGAACGACTGCGCCGTGGTCGCCTACTGGAACTTCACCGACGGCATGCGCCTGCACTGGCAGCGCACCGGCAGCACCGTGTCGCGCGACACCGTGCTGACCATGGCGCAGCGCAGCTGGATGACCGACTGGTCGGCGGTCTCGATCATGTGGCCGTTCGAGGCCAGCCGCGAGACCGCGTACGTGATCGAGGGCCTGATCAACGCGCGCAAGGTCGGCGGTCCCGAGCGCGCGCGCCTGGCGGCGGCGGTCGACTGCGCGCTCGGCCACATCGACCAGTGGTTCGGCGCCGGCACCGCGACCTACGCGCGGACCTTCATGGTCGGCCTGACCTGCCGCGCGCTGATCGAGTACCACGCCATGACCGGCGACGCGCGCATCGAGCCGGCGGTGCGCCTGGCGATGGAGCGCTGCTGGCGCGACGGCTGGGTGCCGGCGGACGAAGGCTTCGAGTACGATATCGGCGACGGGCTCGGCGGCTCGCCGACGCTCAACCTGATGATCGCGCCGGCGATGGCGTGGCTGTACGTGCGCACCGGCGACACGGTGTGGCGCGACCGCGGCGACGCCGCCTTCGCCGGCTGCGCGAAGTTCGCGTGGATCGACGGCATGAAGCAGTTCAACCAGGTCTACCGCTGGGGCTTCGACTACGTGAAGTGGCGCCAGGCCGGCCCCGCCGTCTCCACGCCGCCGAACCAGGCGCCGGTGGCGCACCTCGCGGCGAGCGCGACCACCGGCGTCGCGCCGCTCGCCATCGCGTTCTCGGCTGCGGGGTCGAGCGACGCGGACGGCACCATCGCCTCGTCCGCGTGGACGTTCGGGGACGGCACGACCGCCAGCGGCGTGACCGCGGCCAAGACCTTCGCCAGCGCCGGCACCTACACCGTCGGCCTGACGGTCAGCGACGACGACGGCGCGACGGCGACGGCGAGCACCGTGATCACGGTCACTGCGCCGCCGACGCCGCCGGCCGACGCCGGCGTGGTCGGCATCGGCACCGGCCTGCGCGGCGAGTACTTCGACGACATCGGCCTGAGCACCCCGGGCGGGACGCGCGTCGACCAGGTCGTCGACTTCGACTGGGGCGGCGGCTCGCCGGGCTGGGCGATCGGCGCCGACACGTTCTCGGCGCGCTGGACCGGCACGGTGCTCGCGCCGCGCGGCGAGCGGCTGACCTTCCACGTCGTCGGCGACGACGGCGTGCGCCTGTGGATCGACGGCCAGCTGATCGTCGACGCGTGGGTCGACCAGGGGCCGACCGAATGGAGCGGCGCCATCGACGCGGTGCGCGGCCGGTCCTACGCGATCCGCCTCGAGTACTACGAGAACGGCGGCGGCGCGACGGCGCGCCTGCGCTGGTCGAGTCCGACAATGGCCAAGACCGTCGTGCCGACCAGCCAGCTCTACCCGACGGCGTCGCCGACGCCGACCACGCCCGCGGTCACGCCGGCGGCGCCGGTGGCGGGATCATCGAGCAGCGGCGGCGGCGGCGGCGGCGGCGGCGGTTGCGGCAAGGGCGGGGGCATCATCGCCGCCGTCGCGATGATGCTGAGCCTGCGCGCGTTCTCGGGGCGCCGACGCTGACGCGGGCGCCGCGCTACTTCCCCGCGCCGGGCTTGACCAGCGCGGGGAAGGCGGCGCGGATGCGATCGATCTTGGGCTTCGACCAGCGGCAGACGTAGGCGTTGTCCGGATGCCGGGCGGCGAAGTCCTGGTGGTAGTCCTCGGCCGGGAAGAAGCCGTGCGGCATGGGCTCGACGGTGACCACGATCGGCTTCGCGAAGACCTCGGCCTCGGTCAGCTGCCGGATGTAGGCCTCGGCGACGCGCTTCTCGTCCTCGTCGGCATGGAACACCACCATGCGGTACTGCGGCCCGTAGTCGGGCTGCTGGCCGTTCGCCGAGGTCGGATCGCCGGCGGTGAACAGGACACGCAGCAGTTCGCCGTAGCTCAGCACCGCCGGGTCGTAGGTGATGCGCACGGCCTCGGCGTGCGCCGAGTCGTGCGACTTCTCGTAGGTCGCGGTCTCCGCGGTGCCGCCGGCGTAGCCCGAGACCACCTCGGTGACGCCTGCGAGCTCGGCGAAGACGCCCTCGACGCACCAGAAGCAGCCGCCGCCGACCACCGCCGTGCGCGTCGCGCCGGCGTCGGCCTTGGGCAGATCGACCGCCGCCGGCGGCAGCTCCGGATGCTCGGCGGAGTGCCCGCCGGCGAGCGACCACGACAGCAGGAACGCGGTGGCGATGAGCACGAGCGGCGCGGCGGGGCTCGGGAAGCGCATGGGGTTCCTTTGCGGACAGGCGGCTGGGACGCGCCGCTGGTACCCATGGTACGCTCGTCGCCGGCGGATGGATGCGGCGTTCGCCGGCAGCCGTCGCCGACAGCTCGAAGCGGGCGGCTGCGGGCGCCGCCGTCGACTTGCGCGGCGCCGCGCGAGGCCCGACAAAGCGTCTCCGGATCCGACGCTCGGATAGCGGTGGAGCGGGATGCATCCCCGACGTGCGCCACATCCGGGCCCGGGCCGACCGCCGCCGCTCGACGAGCGGCGGCTCGACCGCCTGTTCTTCGCCTGCCACAGCCATGCGCGCGACATCGACGGGCTGCACCCGGGCGACTCGCTCGACGAGCTGTGCAAGATGATCGCCCTCAAGATCGCCGACGAGGCCGGCGCGACGGCGACGCGGGTGTTCCCGACGCTCGACGGCCTGACGGCGGCGGCGTGCGCGCGACGGGTGCGCGCGCTCCATGGGCACCTCGGCATCGGCCGCGGCGGACGTCGCGACCCGCGCTTCGGCGCCGCGCTGTGGCGCGAGCCGCTCGCGCTCTCGGACGCCGCGCTGGCGCGCATCGCGCGCGAGCTCGCGCCGTGCGCGCTCGCGACGGCGAGCGGCGACGTCGCGGGCCGCGCCTTCCAGAGCGTGCTCGACGCCGTCGCGCGTCATGGCATGGGCCAGTTCTTCACCCCCGCGGCGGTCGTCGGCTTCATGGTCGCCGCCTGCGCGCCGCGGCCGGACGAGCGGATCATCGATCCGTTCTGCGGCTCGGGGCACATCCTGCGCCGGGCCGCAGCGGCGCTGACGGCGCGGCCGCGGCGCCGGTCGCTGCTGGTCGGGGTCGAGAAGAGCGCGCGCATGGCGCGCATCGCCGCGACCGAGGCGCTGGTCGACGACGCGCCGCCGATGCGCCTGGTCGTCGCCGACAGCCTGACCGCGTTCTGGGTCGACCACGCCGTGCCGGGACCGGGCGGCTACGACCTGGTGATGACCAACCCGCCGTTCGGCTCGCTGCTGCGTCCGGAGGCGATCGCGCGCCTCGACCGCTTCGCGCTCGCCGGCGCGCGTGCGACGCCGCTGGAGGTGCTGGGCCTCGAGCGCTCGATCGGCCTGCTGCGTCCCGGCGGCAGGATCGCGATCGTCCTGCCCGACGGCGTGCTGTCGGGCGCGACCATGCGGCCGGTGCGCGACTGGCTGCACGGCGCCGTGACCGTCCGCGCCGTGGTCTCGCTGCCGTTGGCGACCTTCCAGCCGTTCGGCGCCGCGGTGAAGACCAGCATCGTGTTCGCGACGCGGCGCCGCGCGCGGCCCGGCGACGAGACCTGGTTCGCCACGGTCGACGACATCGGTCACGACGGCGCCGGCCGCGCGCGTCCCGGCAGCGAACTGCCCGAGGCGCTGGCGGGATTGCGGCGCTTCATCGCGCGACGGGGCTGGTGATGCGCAGCGCCATCGTCCGGCATCGCGCCGTCGTGCGGGCGCAGGCGCTCAGCGCCGAATCGTTCTGCGCCGCGGCGGCAGGACGCGCGCTCTTCCCCGGGCGGCGCATCCGGCTCGGCGAGCTGGTCGCGGTGCGCCAGGAGTCGATCGATCCGCGCACGCTCGGCGCGCGCGCGATGATCGACTACATCGGCCTGGAGGCGATCGAGCCCGGCACCGGCCGCCTCCTCGGCGCGAGGCGCGTCATGGCGGCCGCGGTGCGCTCGCGCTCACGCGTGTTCCGGGCCGGGGACGTGCTCTACGGCCGCCTGCGGCCCGCGCTGAACAAGGTGCTGGCCGTCCCGGACGCGCTCGCGCACGGCATCTGCTCGAACGAGCTCATCGTCCTGACGCCGCTGCCCGGCGCGATCACGCCGCACCTGCTCGCGCGCCTGCTGCGCCTGCCGGCGGTGCGCGCCGCGCTCGCCGGCCGCACCACCGGCTCGGCCCTGCCGCGGCTGCAGGCCGACGCGCTGCTGGCGATCGAGCTGCCGGTGATCGCGCCGCGCCTCCGGCAGCGGCTGGAGCGGGCGCTGATCGCCGGGCAGGCGCGTTGCGATGAGCTCCGCTCGGCGCTGGAGCGGGCGAGCGGCGCGCTCGATGCGCTGGTGACGCGCGCGATCGGCGATGGCGCGAGGGCCGTCGCCACGGCGCGGCACCGCGAGCGGCGGCCGCCCCAGCAGCGCTGACGGGTGCTTCGCGCGTCGCGCGTCGCGCGTGAGCCTCGAGCTCGGTGAAGCCTCAGAACCGCGCTGGTTCGCCCTCGCCCGCCAGCTCGCGCAGGGCGCGCTCCACCGCGCTGCGACCGACCGATTCCCACAGGATGGCGACCGCGTCGCGCCATGCCTGCGGCTGCTCGGACCGCCGGCGCGCGTCGTGGATGCAGGCGAGCATCGGCGCGATCGCCGGCGCCGCGCCCGGAGCGACTGCCGCGGCCAGCGCCGCCGGATCCTCGAGCGCGCCGATCGCGTCGCTGAGGCGCCGCAGCAGCGGCTCGACGAGCTGCGCGTCGGCCAGCGCGGCGTCCGTATCCAGGCGCTCGAGACCGCGGGCCGCGAACGCGCGTCCGGCCTCGGGATCGAGCCCGCCGACGAGCCGCGCCAGCGCGAGGCAGCCGAAGGGGCCCGGTCGCGGGTCGGCGAGCAGCGCGGCGAGGCTGGCCTCGGCCTGGTTCGGCTGGCGCTGCACGATCAGCGCCGCCTCGCGCGCGAGCCCGGCCGGCCATGAATCCTCGGGGAGGACCTGCTCGAGGGTCGCCACCAGCGACCCGGCGAGCAGCCGGACGAGGAGCGCGGCCATGTCGCCGGTCGCCTCGCCCGTCGCTGGCGGGACCTGGAAGGATTCGCCGTCGCCCAGGTCCAGGGCCTCCACGAATGTCGCTTCGACGAGCGCGAAGACCGACGCGCAGACGCGGACGGCATCGTCGCCGCGCACGCCGCGCGTCGCGTCCGGCGTCAGCAGCGGCGAGGAGACGATCTCGTCGACCAGCAGCGCGAGGGCCGGGGCGAGCGCGTCGCCATCCTGCGCCACCGCCGCCGCGGCGCGCTGATCGAGGCCGCGCAGCAGCTCCGCCTGCGCGTCGCGCCGGCAGGCCAGCCCGACGCTCTCCGACGAGAAGCCGAGCATCGCGCCCGTCGCCGCGTCGCTGCGCAGGGTCGCCCCGCCCTTGCTCCAGGTCATGATCCCGTCGGCGATGACGGTGGTCGAGGCCTCGAGCCGGCCGAGCGCGAGGAACGCGCTCGGCGGCAAGGTGATCTCGCACGCGATCGCGCCGTCGCCGCGCACCGTCGACCCGCTGCGGAAGCCGAGATTGAAGGTGGTCGTGATCTTCCGCTCCTCGGCCGCGGCCAGGCCGAGCTGCACGGTCAGCTGGATCCCCGGGCGCGCGCTGAACAGGGACGCGCGCCGACCGTGCTCGAGCGCCAGCAGCTCGCAGCGGTCGCCCGTGAACACCAGCGCGTCGATGCAGCCGCCGACCGGATCGTCGCCGCGGTGCAGGGAGGCGACCAGGCCGGCGCGGGCGGAGACCACCGCGGTGAGCATCAGCTCCGGCGCGACCCGCCAGGTCGCCACGATGTCGCCATCGCCGCGTTCGAGCGCGCCGCCGAGGTGATCGCGCAGAGCGATCAGCGCGCGATCCTCGGCGCCGAGCTCGGCGCCGGCGGCCGGAATGCCCGGCGCCTCGTCCACGGTGATGAGCGCGCGGACAGCGCCCGCGGCGGGGGCCGCATAGGCGACGGTCGCGCTGCGGTAGCGCCCGCTGCGCCACAGGCGGTACGCCGCGCGCTGGCGCGTCGGGGTGTCGGCGATGGGCGCATCGCCGAGGCCGCTCACGGCGATGACCTGCTCGGCGCGGTCGCGCGCCGCGCCGACGACATCCACCGCGGCGATCGCCGTCGGCGCGTCGCCGCTGACGGTCAGGACCAGGTCGACCGCGTCCTCGGTCTCGGCGACGACGAGGTCGGCGGTCACCGCGGCGTGATGGCGGCCGAGCGCGGCGTAGGCGTCGCGCGCCTTCCGCGCGAAGCCCAGGCGCGCGTCATCCGCGGTGAAGCCGACCGGATCGCCCGGCGTCCACACCGGCTTGGCGCGCTCCTGGAGGGCGAGCCATTCGGCGAACGCCGGCTCCTGCCCGGCGGCCGCGACCGTCGCGGCGGGCGCGCCGTCGATCAGCAGCGCGATCACCCGCGCGGCGGCCTCCGGGTCGCCGCCCTCGACACGCACCGCGCCGGCGACGATCCGCCGGCCTTCGGCGACGCTGATCCGCGTCCGTCCCTCGACCACGGCGACCTCGACCGTCGCGTCGCGGAATCCTTCCGCGCGGTAGCCCGCGAGGACCCGGTCGCGCACCAGGCCGATCCAGGCATCGCGCGGCGCGGCGGATTGGCCGGCGGCGAGGACGCCCGTCGACAGGAACAGCCCGGTGACGATGCGCCGCTCGCTGAACGCCTCGCAGCCGACCACGTCGATGCGCGACGCGCGTCCGGCCAGGCCGACGCGGGCGTCCTCGGCGATGGCGACAGCGACCAGGAGGCAGAGGACGGCGCTGCGCATGCGATCTCCGATGCACAATGTCCGCCGTCGACGCCGCTGTTCCGCGGATCCGCGGCCGCCCGTTCAGCCGCCCTTGCGCCGGGCGACGAGGCCGATCGCCTGCGCCAGGTCGCGCTGGATGCGCACCACGCGCTCGACCTGGCCCTTGGCGGGGAAGCGCTCGTAGAAGCCCTCGGCGCGGAAGTCGCGCAGGCGCTCGCTCCACGGCTTCATGCGTTCGGCCCAGCGCCGCACGCGGCCCTCGGCCGGCTCGGCGTCGCTGGCGGCGAGATCGGCGGCGACCCGGACCAGCGCCTTGAGCGTCACCGGCTTGGTGACCATCGAGCGGTCCGAGCCCCAGGCCTCGCCGAAGACCTGGGCGCAGGCCTTGAAGAAGTCGCGCAGCACGACGTACGCCGCCTCGACGTGCTCCTGCGCCGACGACTCGGCGCCCTTGAGCCAGCGGTGGACCTCGTTGAAGAGCTCGGCCTGGAGGATCCATTTCTCCTGCCCCGACCGCCCGCCGAGGCGGTTGATGCGGTACTGCAGCGGGCTGTCGTCGCTGCCGTAGAGCCGGTCGACGACCTTGGCGGCGAGCTTCTTGTCGGGCGTGGCGAACGACACGCGCTCGTAGAGGTCGATCAGGTGGCTCTTGTTGATGCGCGTCGGCGTCGAATTGATGATCACGAACATCTCGGCGGCGAAGTCCTCGTTGCGGCCGTCGAAGACCACGCACGGGACGTGGATGTTGGTCGCCTCCTCGGGGTGCTTCTCGAGGTGGAAGTGCAGCGCCGCCAGGCGGTGCTGCCCGTCGATGATCAGGAACTTGTCCTCGGGCGAGGTCAGGCTGCCGTTCGGGCCGTCGCCGCCGCCGGCGGCGGTGAAGCGCAGGCGCTCATGGGTGAACAGCAGGACGGTGCCGGGGATCATCGGCTGCGCGCCGCAGGTCTCGTAGAAGTTGCGGATCTGGCCGATCTTGGCCTTGGCCATGGTCCGCTGGAACGCCTTCTCGCTCTGCTCGACCTTGGTGATGAACGAGGCGATCTCGTCGTCACCCTTGGCCTGCACGGCCAGGCGGCCCTCGGCGGCCTCGAAGCGGGTGGTGAAGCGGACCTTCGTCAGCAGGTCGGCGGCGGGCCAGGCGACGAAATAGAAGAGGCTTTCCTTCTGGCTGACGCGGGTCGCGAGCATCGGGACGTTCTCCAGGCGGGATCGGGGTTAGCCGGTCTACGCCGCGGCGGCGCGAGGGGCAACCCTTTGGCGCCCCCGGCGGGCCCGTCGTCTCCCCTGACACCGGCTCAGCCCCGGACGACCTTCTGCAGCGCCACGTGGAAGGTGCAGCCCGCGCCCAGCGTGCTCTCGACCCAGATGCGCCCGTGCATGCTGGCGGCGATGGTCGCGCAGATCGCCAACCCCAGCCCGGAACCCGAATAGCGGCCATCGCCGTGCAACCGCTCGAGCGGCCGGAAGATCCGGTCCTGGTCGGCCAGGGCGATGCCGATGCCGTTGTCCTTGACCGCGATCCGCCAGTGGGCGCCGTGGTCGTGGGCGGTGACCTCGACCAGCGGCCGGACATCGGGCGCGACGTACTTGATGGCGTTGCCGATCAGGTTCTGGAAGAGGTTGGTGAGCAGGTCGCGGTCGCCGAGCACGGTCGGCAGCGGGGCGACCGTGACCTGCGCGCCGGCCTCGGCCATCGCCATGCCGAGCGACTGGATGGCGTCCGCCAGTACTACGTCGAGCTCGACCGGACGCAGCTGGACCTGCGCCCGGCTGACGCGGTTCAGGTCCTGCAGCCCGGTGATCATGCGCTGCGCGCGCCTGGCCCCGTCGACCGCGACGGCCAGGAGCTCGCGTCCCTTGCCGTCGAGCCCGTCGGCGTGGCGGCGGTCGAGCAGGGTCAGGTAGCCCTCGATCATGCGCAGCGGCTCGCGCAGGTCGTGCGAGACGATCGCCGAGAAGCGCTCCTGCTCCTGGTTGGCGCGGATCAGGCGCAGCTCGGATTCGCGCAGCTCGGCGGCTTGGCGCCGCGCCTCCTCGTTGGCGCGGCGCAGCTCGTCCTCGGCGACCTTCACGTCGGTCAGGTCGCGCACGAACTTCGCGTAGCCGAGGTGCTGGCCTTCGCGGCTGCGCAGCTTGACGACCACGCCCGAACCGAAGAAGCGCGAGCCGTCGCGGCGCACGTGCCAGCGGTCGTCGCGGGCCGTGCCGTGGCGCAGCGCCTGCTCGATCTCGGCACGCGGCGCGCCGGCGGCGCGGTCCTCGGGAACGAAGATCAGCGCGATGTCCTTGCCGGGGACCTCGTGGCGGTCGTAGCCGAACATCAGCCGCGCGCCCTCGTTCCACTCGGTGATGTTGCCGTCGAGGTCCATGCCGATGATCGCGTAGGCCGTGGCGCTGTCGATCAGCAGCCACGCGCGGCGCTCGCTGATCGACAGCCGCGCCGCGGTCTCGGCGAGACGCTTCTCGGCCTCCTTGCGCTCGGTGATGTCGCGGACGATCTTGCCGAAGCCGCGCAGCACGCCCTCGTCGGTCCACAACGGCGTGATGTCGATGTCGGCGATGAATATCTCGCCGTTCTTGCGGCGCCGACGGCCCTCCTCCTTGAGAACGCCTTCCGCAGCCGCGATCTTGAGGTTGAGGTCGGGCTTGCCCGCCTTCGCGTCCTCCTCGGTGTACAGCAGGGAGAAGTGCTGGCCGACCGCCTCCTCGGCGGTGTAACCCTTCATGCGCTGCGCCGCCGGGTTCCAGCTGACGATGACGCCCTTGGCATCGAGCATGAAGATCGCGTAGTCCTGAACGCGCTCGAGCAGCAGCCGCAGACTGTCTTGGTCGCCGACGTCCATCCCAGCAGTGTAAACGGGTCGCGCGTATTCGCGCCGCCGATCACGGCGGTTGCGACATGCAGCGTGGGTCGGCGTTGCGCGCCGACGACGTCCGGCCGAGCGACAGGAGACGCGCGCCGCGGCGTCGAGCACGACGCATCCCAACGGGATCCCGCGCCGACCGGCATGCGATCATGCGTGCGCGGACGGGCGATCCTTCCGCCGGCGGTTCGCTATACTCCGGCATGCGGAGGCGGCCATGCGCGCCCAGGATACGACGCTCGTCATCGGCATCGCGCGCATCGCGCGCATCGCCCCGGTCACGCCGCTCGCGATCGCCGTGCTGATCCTGGGCGGCGGATCCGCCGCGCTCGATGCGTCGGAGCCGGCACCGCCGACCGTCGCCGACGAGCAGCAGCCGCCGAGCGATGCGGCGGCGCCGGAGGTCGCTCCTGCCGAAGCCGTGGACGAGGCACCGCCGACAGCGGATGCGCCGACACCGGATGAGGCCGCGGTCGCGCCCGTCGCCCCCGCCGACATCGCGGACGAGCCGCCGCCGGTGGACGACGATCGCGCGTGGGAGACCAACGAGAGCGCCTACGTCGTCGCCCGCGAATACTTCGCCAGCCCGCCGGACGAGGCGGCGATCGTGCTGCGCAGCGTGCGCCGCTACGCGCTGGACGAGGCGGACGTCTACTGCGTGCTGCACGTCGCGCGCACGGCGGGCCGATCGTTCAGCGTGGTGCTGCACGACTACCTGCGCTGCGACCGCGACTACAACCGCCTGCTCGCGCTGTACGGGCTGTCGCCGAGCGTGTTCATCGTCGCCGATGCCGATCCCGCCTGGTGCCCGCCCATCTACCGCCGGCCGTTCGCGTGCCACCGCAGCGGGAGCTGGGTGGGCGTCTCGCTGTCGCGCCACGAGTGGCACGCGCTGATCGCCCTGCGCATCGGCTGCCACTATCAGGGCTTCACCACCAGGACCTTCTTCGACGAGTGCGAGCGGCTGCCGCCGGTGCGCGTGATCCACGCCTACCGCGACCGCTTCGGCGCCGGGCCATGCGACTACCGCGGCCAGCCGCTGGCGACGCGCACGACCCACCCGTGGCGCCTGGCGCCGCATGAACGCCGCGATTGGCGCCGCGAGGCCGTCGCCGCGGTGGAGCGGCCTGCGGCATCGACCCCGGCCGCCGACGGAGATCGCTCGCGGCGTGCGGATGGCCGGCGCGAGGGCGGCGGTGATCGCCGCGATGAGGATCGTGGACGCGCCGACGCCGGCGACCGCCGCGACGACCGTCGGCGCGATGGTCGCGATGACGATGCCCGCGCTGACGCCGGTGATCGCGCGGGTGATCGCGCCGGTGATCGGCGCGATGGCGACCGCGGGCGCGCCGACACCAGCGACCGCGGCGGTGAGCGCCGGCGCGATGCGGACACGAGCCGGCGCGACCGCACGGATGCGCGCGGCACCGAGCAGCGACCGCGCCGGGACGGCGATGACCAGCGCGGCGACGATCGGCGCGCTGGCGATGGACGGACGGCGGGTGGCGACGCCGCTCGACGCGACGACCAGGACCGGCGTCGCTCCGACGGCGCGGACGGCGCGACGCGCGGCAACCGGGGTGGCGACCGGCGCGCGGACGGCGACCGCCGCGCGGACGGCGACCGCCGCGCGGACCGCGGCTCGCGTGACGACGGCGCGCGCACGGGCGACGCGAGGGCACCGACCGACGGCCAGCGGCGCCAGGACGGACAGGCGCGCCAGGGAGGCCAGGACGGACAGGCACGCACCGATGCCCGGTCGCGTCGCGATGACGACGGACGACGCGACGGCGGCGCGCGCGCTGGCGGCGACGCCCGGCGTGGCGGTGGCGATCAGGACCAGCGCGGTGCGCGCACGACGCCGTCCGACCGGATGCACGGCGATCCCGGCGAGAGGCGGCGGCCGGACGCGACGCCGAGCACGCCTGCTGCGGGCCGGCGCGATGACGCGTCGCCGGCGAGGTCCCGTCCCGAGGCGGCGCAGCCGGCTCCGCGATCCCGGCCCGACGGTGGCGGGCGGCCCGCGGCGGGCCCGCGCTCCGAGACCGCGCCGAAGGCCGATCGCGACACGCCGGCACGGCGCGTCGATGCTGGCGCCGCCCCGCGACCGCGCAGCGAGCCGTCGACGCCGCGCGATCACGGCGCCTCGCCGCGGTCGCAGCCGCAGCAGCGGCCGGCGCGCCAGGACGCGGCGCGGTCGACCGGATCGGCCGCGACCCGCCAAGCGGATTCAAGCCCCCGGCCCGCCGCGGCGGCGCCGCGCGGTGGCACGAACGGCGACGGCGGACGCGGTTCACGCGCCGCCGCGGAGGCGACGCGCGGTGGCACGAGCGGCGATGGCGGGCGCGGTTCGCGTGCGGGCGAAGCCCGCCAGGAGCGCTCCAGCGGGTCGCGCCACGACCGTCCTGGCGACGAGCGGCGTCAGGGCCGCTGAGCGCGCGGCGATCGCGACCGGCAGGCGCGCCAGCGCCGCGGCAGCGTCGCCGCGCTCACAGCCCGATGCCGATCGACGCCGACACCGTCCACTCCTCGTCCGGCGCATCGCCCTGGACGCGGAACAGCGCGCCGACGCCGATGGTGACCACGCCGTAGCAGCTGAAGCCGAGCTCGGGCCCGACGAACGTCTGATCCGGCTCCAGGACGAGATCGCCCCAGGTGCGCAGCACCGTCGCCTTCAGCTCGGGCGCCCACAGCGCGCCGATGATCCAGTGCGGGACGCCGAAGCCGCCGTCGACGCGGCCGATGCCCAGCGAGGCCTTGCCGCCGCCGATCGCCGCCTCGACCTCGACCATCGGCGCCCAGCCGGCGGTCGTCCCGAGCTCGTCGATGTCGCCGTCGAGGATCGCGCCGACGGCGATGCCGGCGATCTGCGGGTAGCCCGCGCGCAGGCCGATGGTCAGCGCCCACGGCCAGGGATCCTCGACCTCGCGCAGCTCCTTGAAGCCGCGGCGCATGACCTCGCGGCCGGCAAGGTGCTCGACGATGCCGGCGACCGAGGCGTCGGCGACGGCGGCGACCAGCACCAGGGCGACGATGCGCAGCATGCGCGGATGCTGGGGGGCCGGGCCCCGCCGGCATGCGCGGTTCGCGACGGCTTCGACGGGTTCAGCGCCCGGCGGACGAGGCGCGCGCCACCCATGGCGCCAACGGCAGGCGCGCCTGCGCCTCGATCGCGAGCAGGCGGTTGTACTTCGCCAGCCGCTCCGAGCGCGTGATCGAGCCGATCTTGATCTGGTCGCCGCGCCAACCGATGGCCAGGTCGGCCAGCCAGTCGTCCTCGGTCTCGCCGCTGCGCGCGCTGACCGTGACCTGCCAGCCGGCGGCCGTCGCCAGGTCGAGCGAGCGGCGGGCCTCGCTCAGCGTCCCGATCTGATTGACCTTGAGCAGCAGCGCGGTGGCGGCCCGAGCGTCGATGGCGCGGGCGATGCGCGTCGGGTTGGTGCACAGCAGGTCGTCGCCCAGGACCAGCACGCGCTCGCTCAGGCGGGCGCACAGCCGCGGCCAGTTCGCCCAGTCGTCCTCGGCGAGGCCATCCTCGAGGCTGACGATCGGGTAGCGCGCGACCCAGCCGGCGAGGGTGTCGATCATGCCCGCGGCATCGTGCCGCCGCCCGTCGAGCTCGTAGACCCCGTCGGCGTGGAAATGCGTCGCGGCGGCGTCGACCGCCAGCGCGACGTCGATGCCGGGGCGCAGGCCGGCGGCCGCGATCGCATCGACCGCGTCGGCCAGCATGGCCTCGCAGCTCGGGAACGGCGGCGCCAGGCCGCCTTCGTCGGCGACCAGCGCGCGCGCGCCGTAGCGCGTCCGCATCAGGTCGGCCGCGGCGTGGTAGACCGCGCAGACGTCGGCGAGCGCGTCGTCCATGGTCATCGCCGACAGCGGCACGATCAGCACGTCCTGGATCGCGACCTGGCCGCCGGCGTGCTTGCCGCCGCTGAACAGGTTGACGGTCGGCCGCGGCAGGCGCGGCTCCGCGACTCCGGCGAGGTCGGCGAAGTAGCGGTAGAGCGGCTGGGCACGGTCCTGCGCCACGGCGCGGGCGAAGGCCAGCGAGGTCGCGAGCAGGGCGTTGGCGCCCAGGCGCGACTTGTCGGCGCTGCCGTCGAGCGCGATCAAGGCGGCATCGAGCCCGGCCTGGTCGAAGGCGCGCCCGGCCAGCGCCGCCGCGATCGGCCCGCGCACGTTCGCCGCCGCGGTCCGGCAGCCGTAGCCGCGGTGGCGGCGCTGGTCGCCGTCGCGCAGCTCGACCGCCTCGCCGCTGCCGGTCGAGGCGCCGGACGGCACCGAGGCGCTGGCGCGCGCGCCGCCGGCGAGCGCGCAGGTCGCCGCCACCGTCGGCCGGCCGCGGCTGTCGAGGATCTCGATCGCGTCGAGGGCGGTGATCGAGGACATGGCGGACATCTCAGATCCTTTCGAGGAAGCGGTCGACCAGCGCCGCGGGATCGTCCGGCGGCGCCGCCATCAGCGCGAGCGCGGCGCGGCGCTGCGCGGCGCGTTCAGCGCTGGTCAGGTACTCGATGGGCGAGCGCCCCGCGACCCGCGCGAGCAGGCAGGCGAGGCCATGCCGCGCGGCGCGTCCGGCGAAGCCGGCTTCGCGCGCGACCTCGCCGCTGGCGGCGGCGTACGCGCTCCAGAAGCCGCGCGCGCCGCGGGCGAAGCGCTCGCGCAGGGCCGGCAGGTGGTGGGCCTTGCTGATCAGGTGGGCGAGCGCGAAGCCGACGTCGAAGGCGCCATCGCCGAGGTGGATGACCTCGTGATCGAGCAGCACCAGCCGCCCCGAGCGCACCAGCACGTTCTTCGGGCTGTAATCGCCATGCACCAGCACCCGCGGCGCCGCGTCGAGGTCGCGCTCGAGCGCGGCCAGGAACGGACCCGCGGCCGCAACGTTGGCGGCCGTGTAGCGGTAGTACGGCTCGAGCCGCAGCTCGACGAAGAACGAGCGGTCGGCGAACTCCGCGAGCGCGGCCGGCCCGACGGCGCGCGAGGCCGCGTGGATCGCGCCGAGCAGCTCCCCGAGCGCCGCGAGGTGCGCGTCGTCGAAGTCGCCCGCCAGCAGCGCGTCCTTGAGGTTGACGTGCGGCCGCGGCACGGCGCGCATCGCCAGGACGTGGTGCTCGTGGTCCTCGAAGAGCAGCGGGGTGATCGACCCCGCCGGCGCGAGGCGCTCGAGCCAGCGCAGCCCGAGCGCTTCGCGGTGCACGCGTTCCGGGCTGCAGTGCCATTCCGTCGCGACCCGCAGCGTGGCGAGCGCCTGCTTCAAGACCCACGCCTCGGCCTGGCGCTCGACCAGCACGGTGCGGTTCGAGACGCCGCCGGACAGCGTCGCGATCCGCGGCTCCTCGTCGGCGGCGATGCGGCCGGTCGCACGCAGCCAGCCGATCAGCTGCCGAGGATCCTCGATGTCCATCGGCGCATGCTAGATCGGTGGGTGGATTTACCACCCACCGGCGCGCCGTGTGCCATCGGCATCAGCGCGCGGCGACGTTGACCGCGGCCTCGGCGAGCTCGCTCAGCTCGCGATCGAAGCGGCGCTCCTCGTCGAGCGAACGCTCGAGCAGGCCAGCGATGTCGTGCTCGCCCAGGATCCGCGCCCAGGTGCGCAGCGTGCCGTAGCGCGCGATCTCGAGGTGCTCGGCGCTCTGCGCGCACATGATGAGCACGGCATCGCGGGTCGCGTCGTCGCCGCCCATGCCCATGGCGACCTTGCCGTCGGCGACCAGCCCGCGGGCGCTGGCGTTGGTGTCGCCCTCGGCCTTCTCCCCGAGGCGCTCGCAGATGGTCTCGAGGCGGCGCAGCTGCTCGCGCGATTCCGCATGGTGGCGATCGAACATCGCCTGGAGTCCGGGGTAGGTCGCGGCCTTGGCGAACTGCGGCAGGGACGAGATCTGCTGCTCCTCCATGTCGTAGGCGCACTTGATCTCGTGGATGAACGCGTCGCGCAGCGACTCGGGCTTGAGTGCATTGAACCAGCTCATGGCGGCTCTCCTCATCCATCGATCCTAGCGTGGCCTGGGCAGCGGCCGACCGCGGTCGCGGCAGGCTCGACGGCGCGCGAAGCGGATGGTGCGCGTGGGGCGCGATGAAGCCGATCGCCGCCGCGATTGCGCATGCAGCAGCGCCCCAGCACGGCGACAACGCACAGCATGGCTACTACGAGGGCAATCGCACGATGCTGCGGATTACGCTCTCGTGCGGAGTCGCGCATGGCCCTGACACTGCACGATCAGGTCGCGTCGCTGCGCCGCGGCGACCACGTGTGCATGCTCTACACATCGCTCGACGAGCAGATGACCGCGGTCGCGCCCTACCTGCATGTCGGCCTCGCCCAGGACGAACTCTGCCTGTTCGTCGGCGACGACACCGCGCGCGCCATGCTCGCCCGGCGCCTGACCATGCTGGGCGTCGACGTCGCCGCGGCGACCGCGTCGGGTCGCCTGCGCATGCTCGATCCGAAGCCCGTCTACCTGGCCAACGGCGCGTTCGAGCCGGCGGATACCCTGGCGGCGCTGCGCGGCCTCCTGGCCGAAGCCAGCGCCGGGGGTTTCAGCGGCGTGCGCACCGCCGGCGACATGTCCTGGGTGCTGCATGGTCCGCCCGGCAGCGAGCGCGTGATCGACTACGAGGAGGGCGTGAACGCGCTGCTCGCCCAGTCGCCCTTCCTCGGGCTGTGCCAGTACGACCGCTCGCGCTTCGGCGCGGGGCTGATGCGCGAGGTCCTGCGCACGCATCCGATCGCCGTGCTCGGCGACAAGGTCTGCTCGAACCCGTATTTCGAGCCGCCGCACATCCGCGAGGCGGACGACCAGGGCGCGCGGCTGGACTGGATGATCGCCCAGCTCGAGCAGACGCGCGCGGTCGAGCTCGGGCTGCAGGAGCTGAACGGCCAGCTCGAGAGCATGGCTTACGTCGCGTCGCACGACCTGCAGGAGCCGATCCGCATGGTCAAGATGCACCTCGACCTGATCGAGCGGCACGGCGCGCGGCTCGACGAGCGCGGACGCGGCTGGCTCGACCAGGCGCGCCGGTCGGCGACCCGGCTCGGCGAGCTGGTCTCGGGGATCCTCGAGGCGACGCTGACGCAGCGCGAGGCGCAGTCGGCCGACGTCGCGCTCGCCGACCTCGTCGCCGAGGCGCTCGAGGATCTCGCGCCGGCCATGCGCGAATCGGCGGCCGAGATCGTGGTCGGCGACCTGCCCACCGTGCGCTGCGATCGCGCGCTGTTCGTGCGGCTGTTCCGCAACCTGATCGGCAACGCGATCAAGTTCCGGCGCGGTCCGCCGCGCATCAGCGTGGACGCGACCTCGACCGCGGATCGCCACGTGATCGCCGTGCGCGACGACGGCATCGGCATCCCGACGGCGTGGGTGCCGCAGCTCTTCGGGATGTTCAAGCGCCTGCACGCGCGCGACGCGTATCCCGGCCACGGCATCGGCCTGGCGACCTGCCGGCGGATCGTCGAGCTGCACCACGGGCGCATCTGGGTCGAATCGCGCGACGGCGAGGGCTCGACGTTCTTCGTCGCGCTGCCGACGTGAGCGGCGCGCGCTGATCGCGATCGGCGACGCCCGCGCCGCACCACCGCCGGCCGACGATCGCGCATGCATGACCTCCAGCGCCGCCAGCGCGCGCGCATCGCCAGGTCGCACGTTGCAGATGCGCGCGGCATATGTGCCAAACGCCGTTTCGGCTGCGCATCCGAGGCCGCGAGCGCGCACAAAAAATAAAGTTCCGTCGCTCTCGTCCCCGGTCGTTATACCCGGGGCTGATCTCCTCCCGCCCGCGTCTTCCTCGCGATCGTTCAGAATGGAACGGATCGCCGATCAGCGGGCCCCCCTGCCGTCATCGGTCCACCCGGACCGCCGACTGCTTCCGGAACCGGCGCTCCCGCCGGCTCCACGAACGGACTCCATGACCACGCCTCGACTCCTGGTTCCCGCGCTGCGGTTGACCCTTTCATCACTGTTGCTCCTGGCCTGCGCCGTCGCGCCCGCCGCGGCCGCGACCTGCACCTGGGTCGGCACGGGCGTGAACAACAACTTCAGCCATGCCGGGAACTGGAGCGCGGTCCCGGCCAGCGGCGACGACCTGGTCTTCCCGGCCAACGTCTGGAGCACGACCAACCTGCCGGTCAACGACCTGACCGGCCTGGTCATCAACGCGCTCAACATCTACGAGCAGTACACGATCACGGGCAACGAGATCCACCTCCGGATCATCAACGTCAACAACGCCGGCATCACCAACGTCGCGGTGCCGCTGACGACGGTCGGTTCCGCGGTGTTGACGATCACCGTCCTCGACGCGACCGGGCTGCTCAACCTGTCCGGCCTGATCTCCGGCGCCGGTCCCGTGACCTATGGCGGCCCGGGCGCCAAACGCCTGAACGGCACGCTCGACAACACGCTCTCCGGCCTGACCAGCGTCGCGCTGGGGACCCTGGTGCTGGACAGCGCCGCGAGCGAGGCGATCGCCGGACCGCTGACCATCAACACCGGCGCGATCGTCAGCCTGATCAACGCACCGGACATCAAGAACACCGTGGTCGTGACGGCCAGCGGCACCTTCGACCTGTCGGCCGCCGACGGCAGCGAGGGCTCGAACACCGAGACCATCGGCGGACTCGCCGGCGTGGGCACGGTCAACCTCGGGTCCAAGACGCTCGGCTGCGTCGGGCAGTCGGCGCCGACCAATTTCTCCGGCGGATTCCAGGGCACCGGCAGCTTCCGCCAATCGGGCAACGGCGTGCAGGTGCTCAGCGGCACCTCGGTCCCCTATAGCGGCACCGTCCGCCTGGCGGGCGGCGAGATCCACGTCTGGGGCAACCAGATCGCCTCGCCGATCAGCGTCACCTCGGGGCGGCTGGTGCTCGCGAACGACTGCACGGTCGGCGCCGTGACGCTCAGCGGCGGATCGGCCAGCACGCTGGCCTTCACGACGCTGTCGGCGATGGCGCTGCACGGCATCGTCGCGCCGACCCTGACCATCGGCAGCGGCTGCCGCTACCTGGTGGACGTGAACCCGACCACGAACGGCTACGTCACCTCGCCGTCGGTGACGATCACCGGCGCGACGCTGGTCGTCGATACGTCGCTCTTCACGCCGACCATCACCTCGGTGATGACGATCATCGAGAAGAGCGGCTCCGGCGCGATCACCGGCACGTTCGCCGGTCTCGCCGAAGGCGCGACGGTCACCTCGTCGACCAACAGCGGAACCACGTTCTCGATCACCTACGTCGGCGGCTCGGGCAGCAACGACGTCCGGCTGACGTGCACGGCGATCGCCTCGGACACCACGGCGCCGGTGATCTCGTCGATCGCGGCCGGCACCCTCACCCCGGCTTCGGGCACCGTGACCTGGACGACCAACGAAGCGGCCACCACGCAGGTCGAGTACGGCCTGACCACCGCCTACGGCGACACGACCACGCGCGATGCGACGCTGGTCACCTCGCACAGCGCGGTGATCCCGCGCCTCGCGCCGGCCACGACCTACCACTACCGCGTGCTGAGCGCGGATGCGGCGGGCAACCTGAGGATCAGCAGCGACCAGACGTTCGCCACGGCCGCCACCAGCGGCACGGCGCCGGTGATCAGCGCGGTGAGCGTGACCGCCACGACCACCATGGCGACCGTGACCTGGACGACCAGCGAGGTCTGCGACAGCCAGGTCGAGTACGGCGAGACCGCCGCGTACGGCACGGTGACGACGCTCGACGCCGCCATGGTGACGTCGCACTCGGTCCAGATCACCGGGCTCGTCGCCGGCACCGAGCACCACCTGCGCGTCTTCAGCGGCGACGCGAGCGCCAACGTCGCAGCGAGCGCCGATGAGGAGTTCACCACGACGGGGTCGAGCGTCCCGGGCGCGAGCAGCAACGGCGGGAAGAAGAAGAGCCACTCGTGCGGGCTCGGCGGACTGGCCAGCGTCTCGATGGTGCTCGGCCTGCTGCTGATCGCCCGTCGCCGCGATTGAACGGGCGACGGCCGGCGGCGCGATCCAGCGCCGCCGGCCGTCGACGTCCGCTGCCCTCCTCGCCATCGCCCAACGACCGGATCCCCACCATGAAGATGCCCATCGCCCTCGCCCTGCTCGTCGTCGGCATCGCCCTGCTGCTCTACGGCCTGGCCATGAACGACTCGCTGCCGAACGTGTTCTCGCGGATGTTCACCGGCCATCCCACCGATCGGACCATGTGGTTCATCATCGGCGGCGCGGTCTGCGCCGCCGTGGGCGCCGCCGGCTGCTTCCGCGCCCGCGCGCCCTGAGCGCCCCCCTCCCCTCGACAAGATCGGCCCCATCGCCGTAGCGGTGGCGTCATCCGGCTGGTCCACTCCCGCGATGATCGCCGACCTGCGCGCGGCGCTCCATGTCTCCCAGCGCGACGATCCGCTGCTGCCTCCCCTGGCCGCGCTGCTCGGCGCCTTGGCCGACGCCAGCAGCGGCGCCGAGCGCATCCAGCGCTGGATCGACCTGCTGGACTGGACGCGCGTCGGCACCCACGTGTACGCCAGCGGCGTCGATGCCGGCTCGCAGCTCGGCTCGGCCGACAGCCTGCGCCTGCGCCTGCTGCTCCATGCGCTGGAAAGCAGCTCACCGGTGCGCCTGCAGGTCCAGCGCGCCGTGGCCGCGCTGTTCGCCGATACCGATGCCTGCAGCCTGCTCGCCGAGGCCGGCATCGCGTCGGGCCGCGGTTTCCTCGGCGAGGCCACCGCCCGTCTGTGGTCGCGGGTGCTGCCCGAGCCGATCGACACCCACGACCTGCGCCAGTTCCTGCGCCGCTGCTACCGCACGCGCGGGCAGGTCATGCGCTTCCAGCGCTGGCCGCCGGAGCTCTTCCATCGCCTGCTCGACGTGATCATGCCGCCGGCGGATTCGCAGGCCTGGGTCGTCCTGCGCCGCTCGGTCGCCGACGCCGTGCACCTGCTGTGCGGACGCGTCGAGGGCGAGGGCCTGGCGCCGGCCCTGCGCTCGCGCGCGCGCTCCGCGCCGGTCGCCGAGTCGCCGTTCTACCGCCTGCCGCGCGCCGCCGACGGTGTGCTCGCCGCATGGACGAGCGCGCCCGCCGCCGGCGACGACTACTCGACGCAGGCCGGCGATGCCGGAGCGGCCTGGACGGCGACCCTCGCCGACTGCCGGACCGAGCTCGCCGCCATCGATCACCACATCCGCGGCGAAGGCATCGCGGTCGACATCGTCTTCAGCCTCGACGTGCTCGACCGCTGCCTGACCCGCCTGGAGATGGTCGGCGCGATCCTGGTCTGTGCGCCGGGACGCGAGCGGGCGGCGCTGATCCATCGCCTGCTGTCCCGGCTCGTCCACCACCTGCACGAGGCGCGCAGCCTGCGCAGCCTGGCGTCGACCAACCTGCGGCTGCTGCACCGGCGGATCGTCGAACGCTCGGGCGAGACCGGCGAGCACGCGATCGCCGGCAGCCGCCGGGAATACGGCCACCTGGTGCTCGCGGCGATGGGCGGCGGCGTGCTCACCGTCGGCACCACGGCGGCGAAGCTGCTGGCCGCCGATCTGCCGGGCTCCGATTTCGCGCACGGCCTGATCTATGGCATCAACTACGCCGTCTCGTTCGTCATCCTGCACCACCTGCACCTGGTGCTGGCGACCAAGCAGCCGGCGATGACCGCCGCGACGCTCGCCACCATCCTGCGCGACCAGCACGCCGCCGGCCGGATCGACGAGATCGTCGACCGCATGGCGCGCATCTGCCACTCGCAGATCGCCGCCGCCGCCGGCAACGTGCTGATGGTGGCGCTCGGCGCGCTGGCCTTCACGCGGCTGTGGGAGATGGCGACCGGCCATGCGTTCCTCGACGCCGACACCGCGCGGAAGACCTACGCGAGCTTCAGCCCGCTGACCAGCGGCACGGTGTTCTTCGCCGCGCTGACCGGCGTGATCCTCTGGCTGTCGTCCGTGGTCGGCGGCTGGATCGACAACTGGAGCTCGTGGCACCGGATCCACCGCGGCATCGCCGACCACGCGTGGGGAGCGCGCCTGGGGCGCGAGCGCATGGCGCGCTGGGGCAAGAGCTGGCGGCGCCACATCGCCTCGTGGGGCATGAGCATCAGCCTCGGACTGATGCTCGGCATGGCCCCGTCGCTCGGGCATTTCCTCGGCCTGCCGATCGACGTGCGCCACGTGACCCTGTCGACCGGCATGCTGTTCACCGCCTGCGGGAGCCTGCCCGGCGACTGGTATTCGGCGGACTGGTTCCTGCTCGCGGTGTCCGGCATCGCGACGATGTTCGCGCTCAACCTCGGCGTCAGCTTCGCGCTCAGCTTCTGGACGGCGGTGCGCGCCCTCGAGGTGCCGCGCGGCGACGTGCGCGAGGTCATGCGCCGCCTCGCGCGGCGCGCGCTGACCCGGCCGTGGGATTTCATCGTGCCGCCGAAGGCGCCGATGCAGGGGCGCGACCTCTAGCGGTCTCGGGCGATCGGCGCGGACCGCCTGACGACCTATCGGCCGCGTTCGTGGGACGGCCGCGGACGTTCGGCGTCGAGCAGCCGCGGCTCATCCGTCGCCGCCTGTCGGCCGGCGCCGTGGAGATCCTCGAGGCGCAGGGCGGCCTCGAGCGACCCGCGGCTGTGGGCCAGCGCGTCGCGCTGCTGCTCGGTCGTCGCGCGCACGTCGCACAGATCGATCAGCGAGATCGCCAGCCGATAGCGCCGCGCCGCGATCGCCTCGGCGATCTCGCGGTGGAGCGAGACGTAGGATTCGTCGCTGGGTTCGCGCATGGTGCGGTTGTCCTCGCATCGGGTCTCGAACCGGTCGGGCCCGAGAGCATCGAGCCGATGGTAGCGGGCGGGGACGCGGTCCGCGGATCTATATTTATTTCCGCAGCAGCGCGCGCTCCGGGAGCGACGCGGCCCGCCGCCACCGGTCCGGACCCTCCACCGCCGATAAAATAGGCTGCTGGGTCCACGCGCCCGCTCGATAGGCTCGGCTCCCCGAGGTCCCCGATGACGACGAACATGCCCCCCAACGACAGCCGAAGCCCCAGCCGCAATGGCCCCGTCGAGCCGCCTCCGACGAAGCGGTCGACGATCGAGCCGGTCGTCGTCCAGAGCGGCGAGGCCACGCGCCAAGCGGACATCAGCCTCGTGCATCAGGAGACGCGCGAGGCGACCGCGACCGAGGCCGAGGTCGACAGTCATCTCAGCTCGCTGACCAAGCGGACCTCGATCGCGGAGCTCACGCGCGCCGGCCGGACCACCAATCTCAAGACGCTGTCGGAGCGCGATCTCAAGGAGTGGATCAAGGAGGCCCTGCGCCGGGTCATCACCTCGACCACCAGCCTCGGCGTCACCGAGCGCGAGCAGCTGCTCGCCGCGACGCGCACCGAACTGACCGCGATCATGGTCGCGCGCCGCGCCGACGACCACGCCCATGCCGTCGACGCGCTGGCGATGGCCGCGCTCACCGTCGAACGCGACGCGTTGATCGACCGGCTCGCCATCGCGAAGGCCGAGGACAGCGGCATCGTCGCCGACCTGCGCCTGCAGCTCGCCGAAGCCAGCTCGCGGCACGACGACTTCCGCGCGCGCATCGCCGGATTCGAGACCCGCCTGGCGCAGGTCCTCGCGGCGACCGTCGCCGATCCGCAGGAGCTGGCCGACCTGCGCGGCCAGCTCGGCGAACGCGAGGCCGAGGTCGCCAAGGTCGCGATCACCCTCGACGAGGCGCAGCGCGTCGCGCGCGCGGTCATGGCCCGCCTGGTGACCGAGCAGGCGGATTCGCTCGCCGCCGCCACCGTCCACGCCGACCGCGTCGCCGCCGGCGACCGCACCAACGCCGACCTCGACCGGCGCCGCGGCGACGCCGAACGGCGCGCCACCAGCGCCGAGGCCAAGGCGACGGCGGCGACCGTCCATGCCGCCACCACCGCCAGCCTGGCGAAGACCGCGGCGCAGCGCGGCGACGCGCAGCGCGCCGGCTCGGCGGCGAAGCTCGAGGAGGCCGAAGCCACCCACGCCCGGCTGATCGACGAGCTGGCGCGCGCGCGCGCCGACACCGTCGCCGAGCAGGTGCGCCTCGCCGCGGCGCTGCGCGCATCGGGCGAGGCCGGCGCCGCCGCCGACCAGCGCGCCCGTCTCGCCGGCGAGACGCTCGCCGCAGCGGAACGCCAGCTGCAGATCAGCACCACCGCGCTGAAGGCGGCCGACGCGGACCGCCTCGGCGCCAAGCACGGCCTGAAGGCGGTCGAGGATGCGCGCGCCGACCTGGCCGCCGAACGCGACCGCCTGGCGGCGGCGCTGAAGGCCGCCGATGCGGCGCGCGGCGGTGCGGATGCGCGCCTGCTGGCGGTCGAGGGCGAACGCGACGCCGCCCGCGGTGACGTCGCGGCGGCGACCAGACGCGCCGCGGCGACGCACAAGGAGACGCTGCGCGACGCGCAGAAGGCGGCGCAGAAGCACGACGCCGCTCACGCGAAGGCGCTGCCCGACGACGTCGCCGCCCTGCAGGCCGCGCTGATCCGCGCGCGCGCGGTGGTCACCGACGTCGACGGCGTGGCGCGCGAGGACGTCGCCGCGGATCTGGTCGCGCGCAAGCCCGGCCGCTGGCTGACCGCGTGGCGCGACGCCAAGGGCCGGCTCAAGGCGGCGCGCACGGTCGGCGACCATTGGATGAACGCCGGGCGCATGGATGGCGTCGATCCGGCCGCGGGACTCGCCAGCGAGCCGGTCATCCTGGCGCGGGGCGACACCGTCCTCGCCGCGTGGCGCGACGAGTCCGGCCATGCGCGCCTCGCCACCCTCGACGACACCGGCCGCACGGAGGCGGCGCCGCGCGATCTCGGACCGAGCCTCGGCGCGCCGGGCCTGAGCCGCGGCGGCGGCACCGCCGCGAACTTCGTGGTCACCACCGATGCCAAGGGCCACGTGCACCTGCGCGACGCCGACGGCGCGGCGCCCGTCGACCTGACGGCCGCTCTCAAGGCGCCGCCAGCCGCCGGCGGGGCGGCCGCGTGGCACTGGCCGTTGGAAGGCAGCCGCCACATCACCTACCGCGACGCGACGGGCGCCGTGCACGAGTACCTCGAGCTGAAGGGCCGCTGGTTCCACGCCGCGCTCAGCGCCAGGACCGGCTCGCCGGCCGCCGCCGCCGATCCGATCGGCTACGCGCCCGGCGACCACGAGCACATCGTCTACCTGGGCGTCGACGGCCACATCCACGAGCTGTGCTTCGACGTCATCGTCTGGCGCCACAACGATCTGACCGCCAGCGCCGGAGCACCGGCCGCGAGCGGGCGCCCGGCGGGCGGCTACGTCGCCGGACGGCACTGCGTGGTGTTCAGAGGCGTCGACGGCAAGGCGCACAGCCTGCGCCTGCGTCGCGACTGGCGCCACCAGCCGCTCGCCGACCTCGGCGCGATCGCCGGGGATCCGCAGCTCGCCACGAGCGGCGGCGAGGGCGCGGTGAGCTATCGCGGCGCGGACGGACAGCGGCGCTGGGCGCGCTTCGGCGCCGATCCGGTGAAGACCGCGATCGCGGATCTGCCGGCCTGAGGGACGCGGGGCGTCAGTCGTCCGGCCGATAGCCGGGATCGTTGGTCAGGACGACGGCATCGAGCGCGGTCCCCGCCTCGCGTCCGGCGAAGACGATCGCGTGGTCGCCGGCGGCGAGGACGAGGTCGCGGATCTCGGTCTCCGGGTGGGGGCTGCCGGGCGGATCGAGGCGACCGGTGCGGCGGCAGAGGCGCGTCCACTGCCAGCCCGGCGACCAGCGCCGCTCGGCGACGTCGAAGATCTCGTCGGCGCCGCCGTCGACGGCGACCAGGAACGAATCGCGGTCGGCGTCGTCGGCGCGGACGCGGCACCACAGCACGTAGCCGTCGGGGATCGGCGCGGCCAGGCGCACGGTCGCCGAGCCGGCGTCCACGACCGGGCTGGCGATCGCCGCGCCGCCGCCCGCCGATCGATCGGTCACGACCGCCATCGGCGCGGCGAGCGACGCCGACTCGGCCTCGATAGCGATGACGATCCGGCGTCGCGCCACCGGCGGTCCCGGCAACCCGGCGACGGCGAAGTGCCCGGCGGCGACGTCCGCGACCGCGCCGTCGACGCCGACCAGCTGCACGCGGCCCTCGACGACCGACAGGTCAGTGGTCGACGCGACGGCGATGGCGAAGCGCGTGCCGCGGACCACCGCGCGCGCGTGCGGCGTCGCCACGGTCAGCGGGCGATCCGTCGGCTGGGCCGTCGCCTCGGCCACGATGCGGCCCGCGGCGAGGTGCAGCGCCTTGCCCGCGCGCGCCGGCGCGAGACGCAGGTCGGCGGCGCCGACGATGCGCACGCTGGTCCCGTCGTCATAGGCCAGGGCGACCTCGCCATCGGACAGGCGCACGCGGTCGTCCGGACGCAGCGCGTCGCCGATCGCCCAGGCGGTCGGCGCGCCGTCGCGCTCCAGCGCCATGGTTCCGGAGACCGCGGCCAGGGTCGGCAGGTCGTCGCCGCTACGATGGGCGGCGAGCAGGGCGATGACGCCCGCGATCACCAGCGCCGCCGCCGACGCCATCGCCAAGCGCACCCACGCGATCGACCGGCGCGGCACCGTCGGCGCGGCGGTGCGCCACGCGGCGAGCACCGCCTCGCACAGCGCCGACCGCCGTCCCCGCTCGCCGCGCTGCACCAGGCACAGCGACTCGTGCAGCGCGATCTCGTCCAGGAGCGCGCGCGCCGCGACCGGATCGGCGCTGACGATGGCATGCAGATCGCGGCGCTGCGCGTCGTCGAGATCGCCATCGAGGTAGCCGGCGACCAGGCCGTGGAAGCGCAGCGCGTCGCTCACGGCGTCCTCCCGACGCGCGCGACGACGCAGTCGCGCAGCGTCCGCCGGATGCGCATCAGGGCCATCTTCACCGCGTCGACGCCGGTGCCGACGCGATCGGCGACCTCGGCGCAGGCGACGCCCAGGCCGTAGCGCAGCGCGATCATCTCGCGCGCGCGCGGCGCCAGCGCCTCGACGCAGCCGCGCAGCGCCTCGAGCCGCGGCGCGTCCGCGTCCGCGTCGGCGGCGTGCTCGCCGGCGGCCTGCTCGATCCAGGCGGCGAGGTCGTCGCGCTCGATCCGCGAGCGCCGCGCGAGGCGCTCCCACTCCTGGCGCGCGACGTTGCGGACGATGCCCTGCATCCACAGGACGAAGTCGCGATCGGGGTCGAAGCGGTCGAGGTGCTGCAGCGCCAGGACGAAGGCGCGCTGCGCGACGTCCTCGGCGAGGTCGGGCCGTGGCGCGACCTGGGCCGCGTAGAGCCGCACCCGCGCCTCGTGGCGCAGGATCAGGTCGGCGGCGGCGGCGGCATCGCCACGACGGGTTCGTCCGATCAGGTCGTGCATCGTTCCCTGCCGACGATTCACCCCGGGCGGCGGTCGGTAACGCCAATTCCACCCCCCTGCCCGGCGCCGGACGCCCACGCGGCCGCCGGACCGGAATCCGCGTTACCGAGCCGATCCCCGGGCGAACCGCATCCCGGAGGCCCCATGCCACGATTCATGAGCGCACCCCGTTCCGACACCCGCCCGGCCGCCGGCAGGCGCCTGCCCGGCCCGCTCGCGCGATGGGTATCCCGCGCGGCGGCCGCGCTGGTCGCGGCCGTGCTGCTGCCGCCGCTGGCCGCCGCCGAGTTCCACGTCGCCGTCACCGGCACCGCCGGCGGCGATGGCAGCGCGGCGCGCCCGTGGGACCTGCAGACGGCGCTCCAGCACCCGGCGGCGGTGCGTCCCGGCGACACGATCTCGCTGCACGGCGGCACGTACGCGGGCCAGTTCACCAGCGCGCTGACCGGCACCGCCGCGGCGCCGATCACCGTGCGTTCGCGTCCGGGCGAGTGGGCGCGCCTGGCCGGGAACGGGACGATCGCCGCGCCGCTGTGGGTCAACGGCGGCGGGCACGCGGTGTTCCGCGACTTCGAGGTGACCAGCTCGGTCGCCGATCGCCGCCTGCGCGGACAGGCTGGGGTGATCGTCCACGTCGCCAACGCCTCGTTCATCAACCTGATCGTGCACGACAACGCCGGCGGCGGCTTCGGCTCGTCGTCGGCCGCGCACAACGCGCTGTTCTACGGGAACATCGTCTACAACAACGGCTACGACGCCGACGACCGCGGCCACGGCCACGCCTTCTACCTGCAGAACAGCGATCCGAACCAGCCGCAGGTCGTGCGGGACAACATCTTCTTCAACTCGTTCTCGTACGGCGTGCACTGCTACGGCCAGCAGGGCCTGCTCAAGGGCTTCACGATCAGCGGCAACACGTTCTTCGCCAACGGCGCCGCGTCGAAGGTCTCCGACTTCAAGGACAACGTCCTGGTCGGCGGCGAGACGCCGTCCGAGCGCATCGTGATCGAGGACAACCTGGGCTGGGCGCTCGCGCCGGGCGAGCGCTCGATCCAGCTCGGCTACGGCGCCGACAGCCTCGACGCGACCCTGCGCGGCAACTTCCTGCGCGGACGGACGCGCTTCGCGACCGCGTGGAATCCGATCGTCATCACCGGCAACACGTTCATCGGACCGCTGGACGGAGCCGGCGATCCCGCGCTCTATCCCGACAACACCTTCCGCGGCGATCCGACCTCCGGCGCGGACGTCTTCGTCCGGCCGAACGCGCACCAGCCGGGACGCGCGCACATCACGGTCTTCAACTGGGGCGGCGCCGACCGTGTCGCGGTGGACGTCGGGACGGTGTTCGGCAGCGGCACGGAGTTCATCGTCCGCAACGCGCAGGACTGGTTCGGCGCGCCCGTGCTGTCGGGGACGTACCGCGGCACCCCGCTGATGCTGCCGATGACCGGGATGGACGCGGTCGAGCCGATCGGCCACGCCGGCGCGCTCGAGCCCGGCGAGCGGACCGGACGGGCTTTCAACGTCTTCGTCATCGACGCGGTGGGCGCCGCCGTTCCGGGCACCACCGGGGGCGGCACGACGGGCGGCACCGGCACGTCCACGGGCGGCGCGACGGGGGGATCGACCGGATCGACCGCGCCGTCGAACCGCAGCAGCGACGTCGGCTGCGGCGCCGGCGGCATGGCGTCGGCGGCGGTCGCCATCGCCCTGCTGGTGTTCGCGCGCGCCCCGCGCCCCTGACGCGCCCGGCGCTGGTCAGGGGGTCGGCGCCTGCGGCGCGCGTTCGCTCGCCGTCGGCGCGGTGCGCGCCTTTGCCGAATCCAGCATCCACTGCCGCGCGTTGGCCCAGCATCCGGCCTTGGCCTTCTCGGCCTCGCCCTCGGCGGACTGCAGCTTGGCGTGCAGGTCGGGCTGCGCGTCGCCGTCCTTGCGCCAGTACGGCGACCAGCCGGCGAGGATCATCCGCGCGTTGACGGTCGTCGACGCGTCGCCGCCGTCGCGGACCGTCACCAGCGCCACGACGCGGTCGGCGGCATCGCGCTCGAAGCGCTCGCCGGAAGCGGCCAGCGTGACCAGGGTGCCGATCGGCAGCAGGACCATCAGCGCGTCCCGCGCGTCCTGCGCCTCCGGCATCGCGGCGCCGCCAGCGACGACGGTCTCGGGGCAGTCGACGAACGCCAACCGGACCCGGCAGGCGATCTGCAGCCCGCCGAGGTCGCCGGCGACCTCGAACGAGTCGCCGTCGATGACGCGCAGGACGGAGACCGGCGTGGTCTCCACGCCGGCGGCCGAGAGGAGGAGGAGCATCGGCAGGAGGGATCGCATGCCGCAGCATGCGGCGATTCCGGGCGGCGCGGGTCGCCGAATCGCATCCTGACACCGGGGTGGCGAGCCACCCCCGCGGGCGACGGACCGCTACTCCTCGGGGAACTCGACGTGCGTCCCGGTCAGGATCGGCGCGATCATCCGGCCGATCATGATGTGGCCCATGAAGTCGGGGTGGTACGGGTTGGCGAGCAGCCCGCTCGAGAACTCCGGCCCGCGGTAGGTGAACAGCCGCGTCACGTCGGCGCCGCCGACCTTGTGCTCGGCGACGATCTCGCGCAGGGTCGCGCCGATCGCCTCGGCCTGGTCGTAGACCGGACCGGGATGCGAGACGGCGGTGCTGACCACCAGGATCTGATCGGTCTTCGTCTTCACCTTGGCGATGACCTCGGCGAGGTCGGCCTTCCACTGCGCCGGCGTCGCGCCGCCGTTGATGTCGTTGCCGCCGGACTGCAGGACGACCAGGTCGTCGGCGGTCAGCTGCGGCATGAGCTCGGTGTCGACGATCGCCAGCAGTTGCTTCGTCGTCCAGCCGCCGTGCGCGACCGCCACCGGCGTGATGCCGGTGTAGCCGTGGTGCTGCTCGAGCAGGCGCGCGACGTGGCCGAAGTAGCGGAACGGCACGCCGTCCTCGATCTTCACGCCCCAGGTGCCGCGGTTCGACTGCGCGCCGGCGCTGATCGAGTCGCCGAGCGCGACGATCTTGAACGGCTGCTTGGCCTTCAGCCGCGCCAGGGTCTTCGCCAGGTGCTCGGCGCCGTGCAGGATCTCCTTGGACGAGATCGTCTGGTCGGCGCCGGTCCGCGGATCGATGGCCGGCTTGGGATCGAAGGCAGGGCCCTCGGTGCCGATGCGGTCGATGTACAGCGTCGTGCGCTCGGTGATCGGATCGACGACCTGGAAGATCAGCTGCCACATGCCGTCGGTCGGGATCTGGCTCCACGGGATGTCGTGCTTCGCCCACTCGGTCGTGACCGCGACCGAGCTGGTCACCTGCTGGTTCTTGTTGGTGCAGACGCGGAAGCGCAGCGGCTTGGAGGCCTTGGCGTAGAAGGTGATGCCGGCGCTATCCGGGACGGCGCCGTTCTTCTCGTAGGCGATGACGCCGGTGCTGCCAGGATCGAAGACCAGCTTCATGCCGACGCCGCCGGTGACCGACTCGCGCGTCGCGTAGCGCCTGGTCTTCAGCGGCACGATGTCGGCGGCGGAGCCGAGGTCCGGGCAGAACCACTCGCCGGTGTTGCGTTCGCTGTCGAACGAGCCGTCCGCGGCGGCGAGCGGCGCGAAGGTCGCGTCCGCGGCGGCGGCGCCCGCGACGAGCGAGCCGGCGACGATGGCGGAGAGAAGGGAGAGCAGGGAGGACTTCATGGTGCGCCATCGTGCGCCGCCCGCGACCGCGCACACGCCCGAGCCGCGGACGGCCGGCGTTTCCGGCCAGCGCCGCGCAACCGTTGTGCCAGGTGCCGTCGGCAGACGGTCGCCGGCGGCCGGCTCGGGCCCGTCCCCGGCGCGGCTCATGCGCTCGCCGCGCGCGCCGCATCAACACGGCGTAAGCGCCGCTTGTTATCGACAATGGCAGCCGCGGGCCGCGCTGCGTACGATGACGGACCACCTCAGGACTGACCATGGCCACCGCCAGCGCCGTCTCCTCCGATCTCGTCGCGCGCTTCGAGCGCGACGGCCACGTCATCGCGCGCCAGGTGATCGACCAGGGGCTGGTCGAGGAGGGCCGCGAGCACGTCGCCTGGCTGACGCGCCGCCACCCGGACGTGCGGCCCGAGCACCTCGGCCACACGCTGGTCGGCAGCGATCCGTTCTGGGTGCGCCTGATCAGCGATCCGCGCCTGCTCGACGTCGCGCAGCAGTTCATCGGGCCGGACATCGCGCTGTTCGCGTCGCACTACATCGCCAAGCCGCCGCGCGACGGCCAAGCCGTGCTCTGGCACCAGGACGGCAGCTACTGGCCGCTCGATCCGATGCGCGTGGTGACCCTGTGGCTCGCGCTCGACGACGCGACGCCGGAGAACGGCTGCATGCGCGTCGTGCCGGGCACGCAGCACAGCGCGCTCGAGGAGATGAAGCCGCGCAGCGAGGTCGCCAACGTGCTGGGCTCGGGCATGGACGACGCGCTGGTCGACGAGTCGCGCGCGGTCGACGTGGTGCTCGCCGCGGGCGACGTGTCGATCCACCATCCCAACCTGGTGCACGGCTCGAACGCCAACGCCTCGCCGCGCTGGCGCCGCGGGCTGACCATCCGCTACATCCCGACCAGCACGCGCATCGTCTCCGCGACGCCGTGGCCGTGCGCGTTCCTGCTGCGCGGTCGGCCGGTGGCGGGCATCAACACGTACGCGCGCCGGCCGACGTACGTCGCGGGCGAGCACCTGCCGTTCCGCGGCTGCGAGCGCTGGAACGAGGCGATCGGGGCGGCGACGGCCTGAGTCGGCGCCTCAACGGCGCAGACGCGGATGGCGGTAGATCGCCGAACCGTGCGCGGGAAGGCGGATCGAGCCGCCGCCCGGGAGCGGCGAGTCCTCCCACACCGGTTTCAGCCGGCGTTCGTCGCCGCCGGCGCGCGCGAACGGCTCGGTCGCGATCGCCCGCGCGCGGTCGCTCCAGTTGAAGACGCCAACCAGCGTATCGCGCCGCCCTTCCGCGATCCACCACGTCGGCGGCGACGCGATCGGGCCGACCGGGATGTCGAGGCAGCGCCGCAGGCGCGTGTGGTCGGAGAGCTCGAGCACGCGATTCATCCGCGCCACGCGTCCGATCGGCAGCCGCGCGAGGTCGCCGGCGATCTCGACCACGCCGCCGGTCATCACGCACAGGTCGAGGAAGCTGCGCCACTCGATCTCGCCGAACCGCTCGCTCCAGCCGATCGAATCGATGTTCGGCATCGCCGGCGCGCGCCGCAGCAGCATGCCGGTATTCACCGACCACAGGGCGATGCGCCGCGCCATCTCCCAGTCGCCGTCGCTGATGTCCTCGGCGGTGCGGAAGTAGTCGGCCCCGCCGGTGAACGGGGTGCCGGTGCCGGTCGCGCTGCACAGACCGAGGAAGCCGTCGCGCGGCAGCCAGCGGCGGAAGGTGTCGACCAGCCACGCGTAGTGCTCGGCGGACGTGCCGCCGTTGCGGAAGCGGACGCGCCGGTGCTGGAACGCGAATGAGTAGAAGTCGAGCTTCACGCCTTCGAACCCCCACCTGCCGAACATCGTCGCGCACATGCGCTCGATGTAGCGGCGGAAGCCGGGCACCGACGGATCGAGCACCGCGAGGCCGACCCCCGGCTTCCCGCCCATGGCCGTCGAGAAGAACGAGACCGGTCGACCGAGATCGTCGCGCAGCACCCAATCGGGATGATCGGCGACCATCGGCGACGTGTCGCCGCACCACAGGCCGAGCCACGTCGCCGGCCGCAGTCCGGCGGCTTTGATGCGACGGACGAGCGCCGACGGTCCCGACGGGAACTTCTTCTCGTCGTAGCCGGCGGCGGCGCCGTACAGGAAGTCGATCTGCGCCCGCTGGCCGGTCGGATGCCAGCGCTGGTAGCCGTCGTCGACCTGCACGAAGCGCACGCTGGGGAAACGCTCGCGCAGCAGCGGCAGCTGGCGGGCGATCACCTCCTCGTCGATGTTCTGGTAGAGGCCGAAGTTCCAGCTGCCCCAGATGCGCTGCCGCGGCAGCGGATTGTGGCGACGGCGGGCGAAGGCGCCGTCGCGCTCGAGCAGGCGGTAGTAGCCGTCGGTCGCGAGCTGCGGATCCGCGGTATCGACGATGGCGAAGAACAGCATCTCGCCGCGCAATGACGCGCCCGGCGCGATGGTCAGCGCATCGACGCCGGTCGGCTGCTCCTCGATCTCGAAGTTCCAGCCGCCGCCGTCGCCGCCGTACAGCCGGAAGGCGGTGTGGAGGCGCTCGCGCGACGCCGCCGCGCAGAACAGGCCGCGCTGGCGCGTCGCGCTGCCGACGAATAGCCCGGGGAAGACCGCGTCCTCGGACATGCCGAGCACCACCGTCTCGTTCGGCATCGGCTTGAAGAAGCAGTCGCCGCGCGTCGTCCCGGTGCCGTAGAAGTCGCCGCGGAAGTTCTCGGTCGCGAAGTACCACGGACGCTCGGCGCGCGGGAAGCGCAGCGCCTGCCCGCCCTCGACGCTGCGCAGATCGCGGACCCAGCGGATCGCGCGCACGCGCAGCCGGCGCCGTCCGCGGTTGGTGACGACCGCCTGGGCGACGATCCCGCCGTCGCTGCGCCGGGTGCGCAGCGTCACGCGCACCGCGTCGGCATCGGCGGTATCGGCCAGGACCGGTCGGGGCAGCAGCCCGCGCCAGCCGAGGTCCTCCGCGGGCAGGGTGTGCGTCAGCGCGTGATCGACGCGTGCCGTCCATCGGGACGTGGCCATCGGGACTCCAGAGCCCCCAGCGTCGTCTGCTCGGGCCCTGCCGGAACGCGGGCGGGTTTCACAGGCAGTACGTTCGTCCATCGCCGCGCCGCCCGGATGCGTCACGCTTTGCGATCCGTGCAAATCGGCGAGCGATCGGCGCAAGCGCCGAGGTCCGCGCGTCGTCCTCGGCGGCGGCCATCGTGCTCGACGAGGCGGCGATCGCGGGGAGCCTCACTGGACGGCGGGCGCGCCGACCATCGGGTTGCCGGACCCCTGCGCAGGCCCGAACCACCAGCGCGTGTTGCCCGCATTGGTCGAGTCCGTCGGGTTGATGACCGGCTGCAGGAAGTTGCGCGAGTCCTTGACCGACAGGTACGAGCACGCGCGCGCTCCCGCCGGCTTGATGGTCGCCTGCACCCCGCTGGTCGAGGAGACGATGCTCAGCAGCTGCCCCAACGCGCCGTTGAGCGTCAGCGTGCCGGTGAAGGTCTGGCACTCGCTGACCGGGAAGGTGAGGGTCGCGGCGCTGGCAACCGACTTGGTGAGGCCATTGAAGGTGGTCGAGCCGTAGAGCTGCTGGCTGGCGCCGTCGAGGACCACCGTCGCGCTGCCGCCGTCGAACGCCGCGGTGCCGAGGAAGTTGCGCCAGCTCGCCGCGGCGTTGATCTGGTGGACGCCGGCCGAAAGCGTCCCAGCCGCCAGGACGACGTCGCCGTTGACGTCGAGCGGGGCGGCGAGGCTGATGGTCGCGGTGCCGGCGGCGGCGTCGATGCCGCCATAGGCCAGCGTCCGGGCCTCGGACGCGGCCAACGCCCGGCTGTAGAAGCGGACGTCGTCGATGAAGCCGTCGGCCGGCCACATCTGATCCTCGCCGACCGCGCTGGGATTGGCGATGCCGAAGCGCCAGGGCACCGCGTCGTAGATGGCGTGCGCCGCGGTGCCGGCGGTGAACGCGGTGCTGCCCACGCGGACGCCATCGACGTAGAGCGCGGTCGTGCCGTTGGTGCGGTCGAAGACGCCGCACAGGTGGTACCACGAGCCCGCCGCGTAGGTCGGCCCGGACGTCGCATCGACGTTCACGCCGCCGGTCAACCGCGCTCCCATCCCGAAGCGGCCGTCGGCGGAGAAGAACAGGCCGATGTGCTGGCCGGTCTTCGTCGCCACGCCGTAGCACGCGCGATTCTGCGTGCCGGCCTCCGGCGGGATGCTGCGCGGCTTGAACCAGGCGCTGATCGAGTAGTCGTTGTTCTGGACCGTGTCGAGCGCGCTGCCGGTGGCGATCTGGACGTAGTCCATGTTGGTGCCCGATTCCGCGCCGGTGAAGTCGAGGCCGTACGGATTCGGCGCCACGGTGTAGGTCAGCGAGGACGACACCGTCGGCGTGCCGTAGCACGTGCCGACGATGGCGCTGACGTCGTCGACCACCGATCCGGGCTGCGCCTCGTCGAGGCGGAAACGCGCGACCATGCCGCTGTCGCCGCCGCTACCGACCCACAGGTGGTTGAACGCGTCGGTCATGTTCAGGGTCTTCGCCGACGACGCCGTGAGGCGGACGACGCCGGGGTTGGCGACGAACAGGCCGCCGCCCGCGTCGCTGAAGTCGCCGCCGCAGGTCGTGATGTCGGTGGTCGCCTGGTAGGTGCCGGCGTTGAAGCTCATGCTGCCGCCGACGGTGGTCGGGCGGGCGTTGCCGACGAACGTCCCGGCGCTCTGGGTGAAGGTGCCGGTGGCGCGGAACGCGTCGCTGCAGGTGTAGGTGCTGCCCGCGCCGGCGATGACGACGTTGGCGAACGACTGCCCGCCGCAGGTGATGGTCGTGGTCGTGGCCGCGCCGTTGAAGGTGACGGTCGAGGTCCCGGGGACGAGCACGCCGCCGCAGCGCCAGTCGCCGGCCAGGCCGACCGCGCGGCTGTTCATGTCGAGCGTGCCGCTGCCGATGGTCAGGCCTCCGGCGAGCGTGAGGTCCGTTGCGAGGGTGAACGTGGCGATGCTGCTGGCGGTCTCGCGTCCGGCGGCCAGGCGCTTGATGTCGGCGGCGGGCAGGTCGCGATCATAGAAGCGCAGGTCGTCGAGCGCGCCGCCGAACTTCGGCGCGTACCCGGACCCGTACAGCGTCTGGCGCCCGATCCAGAGGACTCCGGTCGCCGGATTGACCACCGTGCCCGCGGCGATGGCATTGGTCGAGACCTGCTTCCCATCGAGGTAGGCGGTGAGCAGCGTCGAGTTGAAGGTCACCGCCACGTGATGCCAGGTGTCGCGAGTCAGCCCGCCGAACGAGACGTTCATGCCCGAGCTCATCGTGTGGTTGACGCGGAATATGAGGTTTCCCTCCACGTTCTGCTCGTGCAGCGACCAGCCGCGCGTGCTGGTGCCGCTCTGGCGGCCGAAGATGCCGCCCTCGTCGGTGAACGAGGCGCCGGCGGCGGGTTTGCGCCACCAGGTCGCGACCGTCAGCTTGTCGGTCGGCTTGAATTCTGGGCCGTCGGCGACGTTGAGGTAGTCGTCGCTGCCATCGAAGGTGAGCGCGCGCGCGTTGTCGCTGGCGATGGTCGGCTTCACCGTCGTCGTCGGGGCCGGTCCGTTGAACCAGGTCGCGGTGTGGCCGTAGCCCGATGCGTCGAGCGCCGCGGTCGCCCCCTCCTCGAAGCGCCACTGCGACACCAGCCCGTCGCTGAAGGCGACGTGGCCGAGCGGCTGGGAGCAGGTCAGCGTCCGGCTGGTCGCCGACTTCATGAGCACCGTCCCCGAGTTGTGGGTGAAGGTGCCGCCGCTGACCGTGAAGTCGCCGCCGACCACCAGCGAGGAGCGCGTGCTGGTGAACGACGCGGTGCCGCTGAGCGCGAAGGCGCCGCCGATGCGCATCATCTCGGCCGCGCTGCCGGTGGTGTTGCCGGTGAACGTCCCGGCGCTGTGGTTCCAGGCGCCGCCGACGGCGATCGAGCCGGTGGCCGCCTGGGTCCACGCGCCGTTGGTCATGGTCAGCGAGCCGGCGGCGGCGAACGGGTCGTTGATCGTCCAGCCGCCGGCGCCGGTGATCTGCACCTCGTTGAGCGTCCCGCCACCGCTGGTGATGCCCTGACCGGCGGCGGCGCCGTCGAACACCATGGTCCCGCCGTTGTGCGCGAGCGTCCCGGACGACGCCCGGGTGAAGCTGCCGGTCAGCGTCGTGGTGCCCGATGACAGGGTCACGGAGCCGCCCGACTGCGCGACCGCGCCGTTGGCATCGACCGTGGCCGGTTGGCTGAACGATCCGTTGATGTCGATCGTTCCCGAGCCGCCGGTGAAGGTCGAGCCGGACACCGTTAGCCCGCCGTCGAAGGTCTGGGTGCCCGATCCGGCGATGTAGGTGCCCTGCCCCTGCTGGAGCGTGAACAGGTTGGTGACGGTGGTGGAGAAGCCGTTGGCGTTGAAGACGCCCGCATCGATGCCCAGCGATGTCGTCGCGAGGTTGGCGGCGAGCGTCCAGCTCGCGGTGCCGGAGGCGCCGTTGACGTAGCGGCCGTTGGCGAGGTTGCGGATCTCGGCGCCGGTCAGCGCGCGCGAATAGATGCGCACGTCGTCGATCTGGCCGACGAAGTACTCGCTCGGCGAGGTCGTGTTGTTCGTGCCGATCGCGAGCGCGCGCGTCGAGGCGTTGATCGGCGACGCGTACGCCTTCGGCGTCGATGCCAGTCCGCTGCGGTAGAGCGTGATCGTCGCGCCGTCGTAGGTGAAGGCGACGTGGCGCCAGCCGGTCCCCGCGAGGATGTCCGTCCCGCCGGTGACCGAGCTCGCGGCGACGTAGTCGTCGATCCAGCACTCGAGCTTGTTGCCCGTGGTCAGGCGCAGCGCGTACGCCGCCCACGGCGACGCCCACGTCGCGCCGTACGGCAGCGAGACGATCGTGCGGTAGGAGCCGTTGCCGCTGGTCGCGTTGATCCACGCCGAGACCGTGATCGCGGAGCTCGGATTGAGCGCGGCGGCGTAGGGCACCGAGACGAAATCGTTCGTCCCGTCGAAGGTCGCCGAGCCGCCGTTGTCGAACAGGATCGACGACGACACCGTCGTCGAGCGCATCGAGCCTCCGCGGAGGGTCGCGGTGTGGCCGTTGCCGGTCCAGTCGCGCGCCGTCAGCCCGGTCTGCGCGTCGAACTTCCAGTAGGCGACCAGATCGGTCTCGGTCGGGTCCTCGACGCGCAGCGCGTTGAGCGTGGTCGTGGCGCGGATCGAGCCGCCGCTCGAGCCGCGCATCACCAGCGAGCCGGAACGCGGCACCAGCGTCGTCGACGCCCCGGTCTGGTTGAGCGAGGCGCAGCGGATGCTGTGGTTCGAGGCCGACGCGTCGAGCTGGCCGGTGGCGATGGTCAACGTGCCGGCGACGTCGAGCGCCGTCCGCCACCG
>DASPLE010000182.1:0-13256 GCA_035627695.1 Planctomycetota bacterium | reverse complement strand
GACGCGCGTGCCGAGCCGCCCGGCGGCGTCGTAGGTGTAGGTACGGGTCCCACCGGTCGTGCCGGGGAAGGTCTCGGTCTTCAGAAGGTTGCGCTTGTCGTAGACGTAGGCGGTGATGCCGTTCTGAGCGTCCTTCAGCTGCACCAGGTTGTTGCGCTTATCGTAGGCGAAGGTCGTGGTGCCGGCGACGCGGTCGGTCGTGCTGGTGCGACGGTCGCGCGCGTCGTAGACGTGCGTCGTCGTCTTGAGCAGCGCATCCCTGCTCGATGTCTGGTTGCCGTGCGCGTCGAAGGTCGTGACGGTCTGCGCCAGGTACGTGTCGGTGCACGTGGCGTCGCGGTCGAGCTCGTCGAACGTGCAGTCGTGGCCGATCCCGTTCGCGTCGCGCACGCTGATGCGGTTGCCATTCGGATCATAGCCGATCACCGTCATCGCTCCGGTCGCGTCCTTGGTCGCCACCTGACGGCCGAGGCCGTCGACGCGGATGCCCGAGGTGCGGTTCAACGCATCGGTGACGTTGGTGCCGATGACCGTGCCGGGGAGGCCGGACTCCGAGGCCACCGCCTCGTAGGTGACCGTCGTCGTCTGGCCGAGCTCATCGACCGTGCGGACCACGCGCCCGCTGTCGTCGAGCACGCGCAGGCTGTTCTTGCCGAGCGGATTGGTGACGCGCACCAGCGCGCCGTCGCGGCCCGTGGTGAAGCCGAGGTCGGCGATGTACGCCTGCCAGGTCGCGCTCAGACCGACCGCGTCGACGACATTGTCGTCATAGGCGAAGGTCGTCGTCTCGTTGTCGCCATTGGTCCGGGTCAGCAGGCGGTTGCGGCTGTCGTAGGTCGACACCGTGGTGTGCAGCAGCGGGTCCGTCACCGTCAGGACGTTGCCGACGAAGTCGTAGGCGTAGGCGGTGATGAACTGCTGGCCGTCCTCGACCTGCGTGAGGCGGTCGCAGCAGGTGCCGTAGCGGTACACCGTGGTCGCCGCGTCCACCGTGCCGGACGCGACCGTCACGCTCGCCGGCTTGCCCGTCGGCGAGTAGAGCGTCGCCGTCATCGAGGCTTCGATACGACCCCAGGCCTCGGTGACCGTCCGGACGAGGTTGCGGCCGCCGTACGTGGCGACCGTGACGAAGCCGCCGGCGGTCGGCTCGCTGAAGTGGCGCGGGTGGTAGGTGCGCAGCGTGTTGCCCTCGGCGTCGTGCTCGAAGAGGGTCCTGGTGGCGATCGTCGCCTGGAACGCGTCGATCGCTTCCGCCAGGCGGCCCTGGTGGTCGAACGCCTGGACGCGCTTGATGCCGCGGGCATCGGTCGTGATGCGGACGTCCTTGATGCGCGTGGCGACGAGCGCATGCGGATCGTAGACGTGCGTGGCGTGGTCGACGTCGTACTGCACGTCCTCGATCACATACGGCGCGTTGGCGGCGACATTTCGCGTCAGCTGCTGGCGCTGCGCGGTCGTGAGCGTTCCGGCGCCACTCGGGTACACGTCGCGGATGGTGCGCGTGACGCGACCCAGACCGTCGTAGACGTAGAGCGTCCGCCATTCGCTCGTGCCGATGCGGCGGATGCGGGTGTCGACGCGACCGGCGTCATCGTAGACCAACGCATCGGTGATGGCCGTCGCGCGCGGCGTGTGGCTGCGCTCGATCTCGCGGCGGTAGCCATCGTAGGAGATGCGCGTGGTCTTGCCGTCCACGGTGATCGTCGTCGCCAGCTCGGTGCCGAGGAAGTAGGAGATGGCGGTGATCGAAGCGTCGGCGAGGTTGGCGTAGTCGGCGAGATTCGCGCTCGAGGTCTTGCCGGCGAGCAGGCGCAGGCCCGACAGACGACGCGTCACCCGGCTCGATGCGTCGTACTCGATGACCGTGTGGTTGCCGTTCCTGTCGCGCGACCAGACCTTCAGGCCGGCGGTTCCCGCAGCGTCGGAGCCGTACCCGGCCGCGTCGGTGCTGGTGTCGCCATAGGTGGCGACCGTCACGCGGTTGCGCGCGTCGTACGCGAACGAGGTCTGCCGGCTCGCCTGATCGCGCGTCCAGTCGACCCGGCCGGCGGTGTCGACATGGAAGGTCTTCGTCGGGTTCGCGGCGTCGGCGGCGTCGTCCCTGGGCTCGATGATGCGCTCGAGGAAGCCGCTCGCGTCGTAGGCGTACCTGGTGACGTTGCCCCGGGCGTCGATGGATGACGTCGGCTGACCGGCGCGGGCGTTGGCACCGGCCTCGGCGTAGCGCCACTCCCAGACGGCGGCATCCGGCGTGCCGGTCGCGGCGCGCCGGTAGCGCAGGTTGCCCTGGGCGTCGTACTCGTAGGTCGTGACGCGACCGCGACGGTCGCGGCTCTCGAGCGGCTGCTTGAAATCGTTGTAGGTCGTCGTCTCGAAGGAGTTGTCGGGGTAGGTCGTGCGGGTGATGGCGCCGTGACGGGGATCGCGCTGATACGTCGTCTTCTGGTTGAGGCCGTCGGACCGTTCGAGGAGTCGCCGGAAGCCGTCCCAGGCGCCGAAGCTCTCGATCGTGCGCGTCGGCGCGGCACCGGTGAGCATCACCTCCCGGCGGAGCGGAAGCCCCGTCAGCTGCGTGTACACGTGGCGGACCGAGGCGTGGCCGACGTAGGTCGTGACATGGAGCTCGCCGGTGGTCGTGTCGATCCGCGTCCGGTTGTCGTAGCCGATCTCCTGCTCGCCGTTGCTGACGCGGCGCAGGAGGGTGTAAGGCTGCTGCGTCAGGGCGAAGGTCTGCGGGTGCGCCCAGGCGATGCGCGTGAAGTGCGCGGTCGCCTTGCGCTGCGCGGTCGAGGCAGCGGCAGGATCGGTGAACTGGATGGTCGTCGTCTGCGAGGACCCGTCATCGCTGCGCACGAAGGTCGAGGTGGTGCCGTCGCCATGGGTGACGCCGCTGAGGCTGACCAGGCTGTTGGCGCCGTAGGTGTACGCGATGCTCGAGCCGTTCGGCGCGTCGATGCGCTCGACCACGCGACGGCCGGCTTGGGACGCGACGCGGTAGGTGAAGCTGGCGACCTTGCCATAGGCGTCGGTGATGGTCGCGATCTGCCAGAGCCTCACCCGCTCATACCCGAGCGCGACGTCGGTGGCGTTGACCGCGAAGGCGTAGGCGACGGTGATCGCGTGGCCGTTACGGTCGGCGATCGACGTGAGGCGGCCGACGCGCTCGGTGGCGGCGCTGTCGCTGCTCACGCGGATGAGGGCGAAATGGTACGTCGAGCCCTCGTGCGTGCGCACCTGCGCCGTCGTCGCCAACTTGTGATGAGCGACCTGGACGCCCGTCGCGTTGTAGAATCGGAGCCACTTCACCGCCTGATGCTTCGCATCCTCGTAGACGCCGTCGGCGTTCGGGTCGGTCAGCTGCGTCGCCGAACGTTCACGCGGATCGAACAGCGACGCGATCGTGTTGGTCGAACCGCGCGAGGCGCAGTCGAGAGTGATGTCGTACCCGAGGTACACGCCGGGCCCGAAGGAACTCGGCCGGTCGAGGTCGCGGTACCGGTGGATGCGCTGCAGCATCAGGCGCGGCAGCGAGCCGATGCCACCCGTTTCGGCGCTGCCGCACGACGTGCAGCCTTCCGGAGCGTCGACGGCGTAGTCCCACGCGTGGTGGGTGTAGGTCATCTGGTGGTTGTCGACGCCGGCCTGGACGCCGAGGCCCCCGTCATGCGGCAGCGCAGCAGAGGCGTCGGACAGGAAGCAGAGCAACGCGGCGAAGGAGAGCAGGCGACGCATGGAGATCTCGGAGACGTGGTGATGCAGGCACGTAGAGGCGATCAGCGACATGGGCACGTCGCGCATTCGGGAGGACCGTTTGGCGGAGTCACGGGGAGAGCAGGCGGAGGAGACCCTGGCGCCTCACCGAGGGACACCTGCAGGCGCAGCATCCATGCGAGGTGCCCGTCGGGGGCATACCGCGCGAGCTCTGGGTGGTCCGTCCAACTACCCCAGCGCCCCCAGCCGCCGGGGCCATAATGCGTCCATCCGGTTATGTGGAATTCGTGCCAGTTATGAAAGCGGCCAAGGCCGACGATGAAGTAGCCGTAGTAGCGGTCATACGTCTCTGCCCACTGCGGCCCATCCGAGGGATCCATGAGGTCGAGATAATGGAATGCTTCGATAGCAGTTACCGGCTCCCAGAAGCTCGACTGGATCAGGAAGTTCGTGACGTGGTAGTTCGGCGGTTTGAAATAGTCGGCAGCGGCAACCGCAGCCGCGGTCATCACCACGAGACCGAGCGCGCGCAGGGCGGAGGAAATCGGCGATCCCGCCATCACTGCACGTCGACCCGGAACACCGCCTGACCGACCGCCATCGGCGAGGATGCGAGCACGCGCGCCTCGCCCGCGCGGTTCGGCGTCACGTACGCCACCGTCACATCGCCGTTCGCGTTCCCTTGGACCGTCAGCACCGAGACCCCCGACACGGTGAACGTGCCGCCGTCCAGGCCGGTGAACGTCACCGGCGCGTTGGGCGCCGTCTTGACGGCGAGGTTGACGGTGCCGCCGCGCGCGGCGCTGAAGCTGGTGCCCGACGGCGTCTTCAGCGGTATCGCCGTGGCGCTCGGCGCCGCCTGCTGCCAGACCCGGCCGGGCTCCGGGATGTTGCGATAGGCGAGTGGATTGCGGTCATGCTGGACCTGGTTGAACCCCGGCGGGATGACCAGCGCTGTCAGCCTCTCGGGACGCGATGGAACACCGAAGGCATCGGTACGGATCGCCGTCTGCAGCGCGGCGATGATGGCGCTGTTGACGCTGACCGTGGCCGTGCCCGTGAACGTGCCCGACCGCGCCGTGACGGTCCACGGACCGCCCGATGTCGCGTTCGCCGTGAAGACGCCCGTCGTGGTCCCGATGACGCCGCCGCCGGCGACCGACCACGTGTACACCGTCAGCGGCTGAGCGAACTGATCGTTCGCAGCCGCCGCGAAGACGCACGAGGCGCCCGGATTGATCGCCTGCGTCGTCGGCGTCACCGTGATCGCGGCGGTGGCCATGGCGTTCACCGTCACATTGACGTTGCTGGTGACCTCCTGGCCCTGCGCGTCGCGGATGCGGACCTGCAGCACGTAGGCGCCCGCACGGGTGAAGGTCGCCGTGGTGCTCTTGGCGGGATTGGTGCCGTTGGGCGCGAAGGAGACGGAGCCATTGGCCGGTGCCGTCAGGTAGGCCCACGTGTAGGTGAGCGCCGGCTCGCCGCCGTCGTCCGAACCGAGCACCGTCAGCGTCGTCGACGTCGTCGTCACCGGATTCACGGCGGCCGCGGCGACGGTGGCGACGCGCGGGAACGCGGCCGCGACCACCCGGGCCGTCGTCGTCCCGTTGATGGTGCCGCTGGTCGCGGTGATGGTGTAGGGACCGCCGGGCGTGGCGCTCGCCGTGTAGACGCCGGTGGTGGCGATCGTCCCGCCGCCCGACGCCGCCCAGGTCCACGTCGGCTGGGTGACGAGCTGGATCCCGAACTGGTCGTGGCCGCGCGCCGTGAACGCGCGCGTCGTCGAGACCGCCACGCCGGTGTCGGCCGGAGTCACCTGGATCGACGTCAGCGTGCGGTTGACGGTCAGCGACAGGTTCGCGGTCACCGAGTACTGATCCTGATCGGTGATCAGGCACGACAGGGAGTACGTTCCGGCCGCCGCGAACGTGGCGTTGACCGCCTTGGCCGCGTTCGTGCCGTTGCGGCCGAACACCACATCCGCTGGCGGGGTGCCATTGACGCGCCACGCGTAGATCAGGTTCGGCTCGCCGCCGTCGTCGTCCGTGGCCGTCACGGTCAGCGTCGTGGTCGTACCGGTCACGGGATTGGCCGTCGACGCCGCGGCGGAGAGGATGCGCGGGACCGCCTTGATGTAGGCGGTCGCCGTGCCGGAGACCGTACCCGACGTCGCCGTCATCGTATGGGGACCGCCCGCCGTCGAGCCGGCGGTGTAGACTCCGGTGGACGCGATCGTGCCCCCTCCGCTCGTGGTCCAGGTGAATGCTGGCTGCGTGACCAGCGACACGCCGAACTGGTCCTTCGCGCTCGCGGTGAAGGCCTGGGTCGCCGCCGGATTCACGTACACCGGGCTGGGCGACACGACGACGCTGGTGTACGTCGGATTGACCGTCACCGAGACATCGCTCGTCACCGACTGCAGGGCGACATCGCGGATGGTGCAGCGCACGACATAGGTGCCGATGCGGTTGAAGGTCGCCGTGCTGGTCCTGGCCGCATTGGTCGCATTCGGGCTGAACGTGACGGCCGCGCCGGTCGGCACCGTGACGGCCGACCACGTGTACGTCAGCGCCGCGGCACCACCGTCATCCGCCCCGAGGACATTCAGGACCGTGGTCTTCGCCGTCACGGGGCTGGGCGAGGCGCTCGCTGGCGTCGCCACGGTCGGCGGCGCGTCGACGGCGAAAGCGGATGCCGCCACCGCAGCGAGGACGAGGAGCGCGAGAGGTCGGGTCATGGTCATGGTGAGCTCGTTGGCGGGGACGTCGAAGGAGCGAGGCCTCGGATGCGCAGGTTCTAAGTTATCGCGATCCGGCATCCGGCCCGGGTAAGGGGGCGCGGGTTATAGAGCCGACTGGACATCGACAAGTCAATTCCGCCTGAGTGGCAGGCGAGAAACGGCATACGCGCCGAAGCGCGCGGTCCCCACTCCCGAGCCCCGTCGACAGGCCACGGCGAGTGCCGCCGCGCGGCGCAGACGGCGCCGTGAGAGCCGCCCGGCCGCCCGCATGCGGATGATCCGGCTGCCGAAGGCATGACGCGGACGCGGACCCGCCTGGCGGCGCGCCGGCACAATCATCGGCCAGGAGCAGCACATGCGCGTCGCCGTCATCGGACTCGGAGGCATGGGCAAGGGGCATCTCGAGGCCGTGATGCGTTCGGGGATCGCCACCGAGGTCATCGGCTGCGAGCGCGATCCGGCGCTGGCGCGCGCGACCGCCGAGAAGACTGGCATCCGCGTGTTCACCGACCTCGATCAGCTCCTGGCCGAGGCCACGCCGCGCGCGGCGATCGTCGTCACGCCGCCGGCGGTCCATGCGTCGAACATCGCCGCCTGCCTCGCGCGCGGCGTCGCGGTGCTGACCGAGAAGCCGATCGCGAGCGATCTCGCGGCGTCCGCCGAACTCGTGGCGAAAGCCGAGGCCGCGGGCATCCCGTTCCAGTGCGGATTCCAGATCCGCTACAGCGGGACGATGGGGCTGATCCGCGCGGCGATCGAGGCCGGCGAGCTCGGCACCGTCTCGCACATCCGCCTGACGCAGCTGCCCGGGCCGATCCCCAAGGCCGGCTACATGACGCGCGAACGCACCGGCGGGCTGTTTTACGAGAAGCTCTGCCACCAGGTCGACCTCTTCCGGCATCTGCTGGGCGAGCCGCGCCGCTGCCTCGCCATCGCCGCGCCGCGCGTCATCTCGCACTACGGCATCGACGACAACTGCACGGCGGTCTTCGCCTTCGCCGATGGCGCGCTGGGCACCATCGGCTTCGACACGCGCCGCGCCGTGCAGGTCGATGGCACGGTCACGCCCGAGCGCGTCTGCGAGGGCCGCGACGCCGGCCACTTCTACGAGCTGACGGTCTCGGGCGACCGCGGCGCGGCGACCTTCGATCCGTGGACCGAGACGCTCGACGTCGTGCGCTACAACCATCGACCCGACCTGCTCACCGAGCGCGTGCGCCGCGTCGACCTGCGCAGCCTGCCCGGATCGTACGACATGGGTCCGCAGGACGGCGACTTCCTGGCGCGCGTGCGCGACGGCAAGGCGCCGCGCTACCCGGCGCGCGACGCGCTCGAATCGATGCGCTGGGTCGAGCGCGCCGAGGAATCCCTGCGCCGCGGCGGCGAGTGGATCAGCGCCGAAGCTGCCGCGGCCGCCGCGCGCTGACGCGGCTCAGACCTCCTCGAACCTCGCCACGTCCCATTCCACCAGCCGGCGGCGCTGCCGCCGCGCGTCGATCGCGTTCACGTCCCCGGGTTCGAGGCGCTGGTCGAGCACCGCCAGGTTGTGGACCAGGCGCTCGGGGGAGCTGGTCTTGGGGATGGGCACGATGGCCTTCTCGATCAGCCAGCGCAGCGCGACCTGGCTGGCGCTCATGCCGCGGCGCGCGGCGATGTCGCGCAGCAGCGGATCGGTGGCGACCTCGCCCTTGGCCAGCGGCGAGTAGGCGACGAGCTGCGTGCCGCACGCGCGGCAGGCGGCGGCGAGCTCGTGCTGGTCGAGATGGACGTGGTACTCGACCTGGTTGCAGGCGATCGGCTCGCTGGTCGCGGCGCGGGCGCGGGCCAGGCGCGCGGCGGTGAAGTTCGAGACGCCGATGTTGCGCACCAGGCCGGCCAGCCTCAGCTCGGCCATGGCGCCCAGGGTCTCGGCCAGCGGCACGTCGTCGTGCGGCCAGTGGATCAGCCAGAGGTCGAGGTAGTCCAGGCCGAGCTCGTCGAGCGTGCGCTCGCAATCCTCGCGCACCTGCGCGCGACGCAGGCGCTCGCGCCAGACCTTCGAGGTGACGAACAGCTGGCGCCGGTCGATTCCCGACGCCGCGATGCCGCGGCCGACCTCGCGGTGGTTGCCGTACATGACCGCCGTGTCGATGTGCCGGTAGCCGAGTTCGAGCGCCTGCGCGACCACGTGCTCGCAGGCCGTTCCGGTGAGCTGGTAGGTGCCGAGGCCGAGCGCCGGCATGGACTGGCCGTGGGGCAGCGGGAAGGGCGCGGTGGGCATGGGCGGGATCGTGGCGACCGGCTGGCGACGTCAGCCTCCGTCCGCCCGGGATCCGACGGTCCCGCGTCCGTGCCGCCGCGGCCCTGCGACCGCTGGCGGCGTGTGGCCAGCGGGCTAGGATCCGCCCTCCCATGAACCGCGGCCGGGCTTCAACTCCCGCCGCATCCAGGTGTTCTGATGAAACGTACGCATTCCTGCGGCGCCCTGCGCGGCGCCGACGTCGGTACCACCGTGACGCTGTGCGGCTGGGTCCAGAACCGTCGCGACCACGGCGGCATCATCTTCATCGACCTGCGCGACCGCGAGGGCAAGACCCAGGTCACCTTCGATCCGGACGTCTGCGGCGCCGCCGCCAAGACCCAGGCCGAGGCCCTGCGCGCCGAATGGGTCGTCGAGGTCGTCGGCCAGGTGCGCTCGCGCGGCACCAACAAGAACCCCAATCTCGCCACCGGCGAGATCGAGGTCTTCGCCACGACGCTGACCATCCTCAACCAGGCCGAGACCCCGCCGTTCGAGATCGACGAGTTCGCCAAGGTCGGCGAGGAGGCGCGCCTGCGCCACCGCTACCTCGACCTGCGCCGGCCGCAGGTGCAGAAGAACCTGATGCTGCGCCACCGCGCGACCAAGACCGTGCGCGACTACTTCGACAGCCAGGGCTTCCTCGACATCGAGACGCCGGTGCTGTGCAAGTCGACGCCGGGCGGCGCGCGCAACTTCCTGGTGCCGTCGCGCAACACGCCGGGCTCGTTCTACGCGCTCGCCGAGAGCCCGCAGCTGTTCAAGCAGCTGCTCATGGTCGCCGGCTACGACCGCTACATGCAGATCGCGCGCTGCTTCCGCGACGAGGACCTGCGCAACGACCGCCAGCCCGAGTTCACCCAGATCGACTTCGAGATGTCGTTCGTCGCCATGGACGACGTCATGGCGATCGGCGAGGGCATGGCGCGCATGCTGTGGAAGCAGGCGATGGGCATCGACATCGTGAACCCGATCCCGCGCATGAGCTGGCACGAGGGCATGCGCCGCTTTGGTTCGGACAAGCCCGACCTGCGCTACGGCATGGAGATCGTCGACCTCACCGACTGGGCGCCGACCTCGGGCTTCTCCGTGTTCCAGACCGCGGTCGCGAACAAGGGCATCTGCCGCGCGCTCAACGCCAAGAAGGCGAGCGAGGCGCTGAGCCGCCGCACGCTCGACCAGCTGACCGAGTTCGTGAAGGGCATGGGCGCGAAGGGGCTGGCCTGGATCAAGATCGGCGGCGATCCGACCAAGGCCGAGAACTGGCAGGGCCCCGCCGCCAAGAACATCACCGAGCCCGCGCGCGTCGAGCTGGCCAAGCGCCTCGACGTCGCCGAGGGCGACGTGCTGTTCTTCGCCGCCGACCGCGAGAAGACGGTCTGCGCCACGCTCGGCGCGCTGCGCGTCGAGCTCGGCGTCAACCGCCTCGGCCTGGCCAAGAAGGGCGACTGGCAGTTCCTGTGGCTGCACAGCGCGCCGCTGTTCGAGCTCAGCGACGAGTCGAACCAGTGGGTCGCCACCCACCACCCGTTCACGTCGCCGTTCGACGAGGACCTCGACAAGCTGACCTCGGATCCCGGCGCCGTGCGCTCGAAGAGCTACGACCTGGTGCTCAACGGCAACGAGGTCGGCGGCGGCTCGATCCGCATCCATGCCGGCGACGTGCAGAAGAAGGTCTTCACCGCGCTCGGCATCTCGGACGAGGAGGCGCAGCAGAAGTTCGGCTTCCTGCTGCAGGCGCTGGCCTACGGCGCGCCGCCGCACGGCGGCATGGCCTTCGGGCTCGACCGCCTGATCATGCTCATGGCCGACGGCGATTCGATCCGCGACGTCATCGCCTTCCCCAAGAACCAGCGCGGCGTCGACATGATGAGCGACGCGCCGGGCACGGTGACCGACCGCCAGCTCAAGGAGTTGTCGATCATCACCACGCTGCAGCAGAAGGCGGGCGGCTGAGGTCGATCAGCCGCCCGCCTTCACGCTGATGCGAGCGCTCCGGGGCACGAGTTTGGAGCTTCGAGCTTCGAGCTTCGAGCTTCGAGCTTCGAGCTTCGAGCTTCGAGCTTCGAGCTTCGAGCTTCGAGCTTCGAGCTTCGAGCTTCGAGCTTCGAGCTTCGCGGTGCTCCGCCGCCTCAGTCGCGCTCGAGCACGATCTCGGTCATGAGCGGCTTCGCGGCGCAGTCGATGCTCCACGTCGCGGCGGCCTCGCCGACGACCTGGACGTGCTCCTTCGCCGCGCCGTCCTCCTGCCAGCGGTAGATGACGCGCACCGGCGCGACGCCGGCGTGCGGCTCGCGGTAGTCGGCGTCGATGCGGAACGAGTGCAGCACGTTGTCGCCACCGCTGCGCTGGCCGACATAGCGCACCAGCGCGCGCCGCGTCCCCGCCGGCACGTCGCCGACCTCGATCCACGCCGTACGGCCCTTGTGCTGCCACGGCGCCTTCAGCGCCGTGCGCCAGGTCGCGCCCTCGTCGAACGACACCTGGTATTCCCAGGTCTCGGCCTCGCCGTGCCCCTGGTAATGGCCGCCGAAACGCAGGCGGACGAGATCGCCGGGGGTCTCGACCGGGATCGTCAGCGATCCCTGCGCGCCGATGACGCGCAGCGGCGACCCCTCGAGCCCGTCGACCACCGGCCGGTACTGCGTGTAGCGCACCTGCTTGTCGGCGTGGTCGGTGCGCGTCGTCGACTCGAGCGTGATCGTGCCCTCGTCGCGTCCGGCGGCGTAGGTGATGGTGTTGGCCCCCTGCGCCAGCGCCGGCAGCGGACGCTGCGAATGCTGCACGTCGTGGCTGATCGCCAGCGCGTCGACACCGGTCCCTTCGCCCGTGAAGGTCAGCCGCAGCCGGTAGTCGTAGCGGCGGAACACCAGGTGCTTCAGGTCGAGGCGGTGGTCGCCCGATGCGGCGATCTCGGCGACGGGCTTCCACGCGTTGCCGTGGTCGTCCGACAGCTCGACGGCGATGCGCCCTCCGCCGCCGACGCGCGTCGCGAAGTCGAGCGCGCCGCCGAGATAGACGTAGCTCGACGGCATGCGCAGCGTCAGCGATGCCGGCTTCGCCGCATCCTTCGCCCGCAGCGCCGGCTCGCCGCCGCCGCAGGCAAGGTTGTCGTGCGCGAGCACGGCGTCGGCGAACGACGCGTCGAGCGTCGGCCGATACTCGTGCATGCCGTTGCCGACGCGCCCGGGCGCCAGGCTGCCGCCGAACGAGGCGTCGTAGCGGTGCAGGAAGGTCTGCGGCGTCTCCATGCAGTTCGGGCCATCGCCCGGACCCGCGAACTTGTTGATGTGCAGCCCGCGGTGCGACCAGCGTCGCGTCAGGCGTTCGCCGCGACGCAGGCGGATGTCGACGCGGTAGCCCTGCGCGGCCGGGTACTCGTAGAGATGGGCCGGGATGTCGCCGGTGGTGCCGTCGAAGCACTGCATCGTCGCGTACCAGCCGTGCGTCCCGGCCGGCCACCAGCCACGCGCGTCGTAGGTCGGCGCGCGCGCGAGGATCTCCGGACCACGCGTGCGCCAGGCGGTACGGCCGTCCTCGCGCTCGAACTTCCGCAGCTTCTCGTCGATGCCGTGCCGGCCATCCCACATCTCGGGATGCGCCTTGTACCAGTCGGTGACCGCGGCGGTGATCTCCTCGATCGATGCGACGGAGCCGTCGGCCTTGGGGAAGTACGCGATCAGCGACGCGTCGAAGTGGTGCCAGGCGCCGTCGTACCGGATCTCGCCGATCGAATGGTGATTCACCGCCCAGCCGCGCGCCTCGAGCCCGCAGTACCGCGCCAGCGAGCTGACGTGCGCGGTGGCGTTGCAGCACATCGCGTAGCCGTAGACGTTGAAGACCTTGATCGCGTCCTCGACCACGTCCTCCTGACCGAGGTATTCGTTCGGCGGTCCGTCCTGGTGCTGATAGGTCGCGACCGACTTCCAGATCGCGATCGCCTTCTCCTGATCGGTCATGTCGTCGCGGATGTAGGCGCGCTTCCACGCCTCGAGGCTGGAGACGTCGGCTACCTTGTCGGAGAGCACCGAGACGCCGCAGACCACCGCGGGACCCGGCGCGATGGCCGGCTCGACCGCGCGCGCGTTTCCGGACAGGGCGGCCAGGATGGCCAGGACGGCGGCTCGCAGGTGGGCGCGCATGGCGGCTCCTCCGTCACGCTAACGAGGCAACCACCTGGTTGGGACAGGGGATTCCCCGACACGGCTTCCCCGGCAGGGCGCGACGAACCGTCCGATCGCGGGCACCGCATCGATCGGCGCCCGCGCCGGAAACAACTCGCCGGTTGGCGCACGCTCTGGCAGGCTCCGGACCATGCCCAAACGCCTGCCGGCCTCCCATCCCCGCGTCCTGGTCCGGAAATCGGACGTCCCGCGCCTGCGCCGCCTCGCCAAGGGCAGCCATCGTCGCGAGTACGATGCGCTGATGGCGCTGGCGGCGGCGCCGCTGCCGAACGACGGCGACTGCGCCGGCATCGCGCGTCGGCTGGCCTTCCTGCATCTGCTGACCGGGAAGAAGGCGCACGCC
>DASPLE010000181.1:0-3381 GCA_035627695.1 Planctomycetota bacterium | reverse complement strand
AAGATCTACGCGGTCGCGCAGGGTTCGGTGTCGATCGGCGGCTTCGGCGTCGCCGGGCCGGGCACCGGCGCCACCGGCATCGACCACAAGAACATCGAGACCGTCGCGGTCCTGGCGCAGGGCGCGCTGGTCGAGCGCGAGGTCCCGGTCAGCCTGCTCTACGGCGATCGCCTGCGCCTCGTCCTGCGCGATCCCGACTTCACCACCGCGTCGCGCGTCGCGCGCGTGCTGGGCGACGCGTTCGGCGCGAACCTGGTCGCCGCCGAGGACGCGACCATGATCACCGTGGGCTTCGCCGCGACGCCGACCGACGACGAGCTGGTCGGCGCCATCGCCCGGCTCGAACGCCTGCGCGTCGCCCCCGACCAGAAGGCGCGCGTGGTCATCAACAGCCGCACCGGGACGGTGGTCAGCGGCGCCAGCGTGCGCATCTCGACCGTCGCCGTCAGCCACGGCGGGCTCAGCCTGCGCGTGCTGCCGAAGATCGAGCGCATCCAGGATCCCGACGACAAGCGCCGCATCCTCGAGCGCACCGTGTGGTTCGATCCGCTGACGCGCACGGTGCGGCCGAACCCGCCGGTCGGCACCACCCCGACCGAGATGCTCGGCTCGTCGAGCGTCATCGGCGGCGCCTCCGTCGAGGAGATCGCCAACGCCCTGAACGCCCTGGGCGCGCGTCCGCGCGACCTGGTCGCCATCTTCGAAGCCATCCACCGCTCCGGCGCCCTGCACGCCGAGCTGGTGGTCATGTAAGCCTCCTTTCACGGGGAGGGGCTGCCCCTCCGCGGACCCACCCGACGAACCGTTTCCAGCAAAAGGCCGGCACCATGGACCAGCTCTCGATCGGCGGCGACGGCGTGATGAAGGGCGACCTGCGCCAGCGCGTGCGCGCGGTCGCGAACCAGCTCGAGGGCGTCTTCCTCAAGCAGCTGCTCGCCAAGCTCGATTCGTCGCCGCTGATCGACGCGCCGCTGATGGGCGGCTCGAACGCCCACAAGCAGTTCAACGAGCTGTTCCAGCACGCCCTGGCCGAGAAGGCCGCCGGCTCGATGGGCCTCGCCGACTCGATCTTCGCCCAGCTCGCCGCGCGCACCGCGATCGATCCGCCGGCGAAGACCTCGCCCGTCACCGGAGCCCAACCGTGAGCACCACCGCGACGACCACCGTCACCACCGCGCCGGCGAAGTCGTTCGTCATCCTGCTGCGCGAGCACCTCGAGGCCGAGATCGCCGTGCACCGCCGCCTGATGATCCTCGCCGAGCTGGAGGAGCGCGCGCTGACCGCCAACGACCGCGTCGCGCTGACCAGGATCAACCAGGACCAGTGCGATCCGGCGGCCGAGGCCGCGCGCCTGCGCGCCTGCCGCGAACGCCTGGTGCTCGGCCTGGCCGAGCGCCTGGCCGTGCCCGCCAAGGACGTGCGCCTGGCGAAGCTCATCGACCTGCTGCCCGAGCCGAACCGCCGCGACCTGACCGACCTGCGCAGGACGCTGGCGACGCTGCTGGCCACGCTGCAGGCGACCACCGAGCGCAACCACACCCTGATCCGCTCATCGCTGTCGTTCGTGCAGATCATCCTGCGCGCCATCGCCGGCGCGCCGGCGCCGATCGGCGCCTACGACCGCCGCGGCGGCGCCGGGCGCGAGAAGGGGACCGGCGGGGGATTGGTCGACGCGAAGGGCTGAGGCGGCTGGCGGGAGCCGATCCCGGCGGTCACTTCGTCGCGTCGACCAGCTCGCCCTTGTCGCTGAAGCGCAGCGTCCGCGAGCCGGATTCGCCGCGGATCTTCGCCTCGTAGAACACCTTGCCGTCGTCCTTGTCGCGGTCGACGTCGACCACCTGGTCGTCGCCGACGGCGCCCATCAGCGCGCGCTTCACCTCGGCCGGCAGCTCGTCGATCGCCTCGTCGTGCTTGGTGTCGGCGATCAGCAGGCCGTCCTCGGCGATGCGCAGCTGCCACTCCTTGGCGCCCTGCGTCAGCTGCACCTCGTAGAGCACCGCGTCGTCCTTCTCCTTGCGCTCGATGTCGGTCAGCCGCGCGCCGTCCGCGCGGTCGTCGATGGCCTTGAGCACCGCGTCCGGGATGTCCTTCACCCGCGCGATCTCCATCAGGCCGATGACGGCGCCCGCGGCGTCGTCCTTCGTCGCCGACTCGTCATCGGCGGCGCCGAGCGGCCCGACGAGCGCTGCGGCCACGACGGCGGGAAGGAACGGGGTGACGCTGCGCATGGCGGGGTCCTCGCCGGCCGATCCTAGCCGCGCGTCGCGGGAGGCGTGAAGAACCTGCACGGGCCTGCTCATCGCCGCGATTCGGGACGATGACTGCAACTCACGCCATGACAGTCGCTTGGGGTATCGCAGCAACTGGCACATCGGGTGCGTTGCTCCGCTCGAGAACACGCCATGGCCGACGCCCTCGAAATCGGACTGACGGCCCTGCGCGCGCACCAGCGCGCGATGGAGGTGACCGGCCACAACATCGCCAACGCGGCGACGCCCGGGTACAGCCGCCAGCGCGTCTCGATGACCACGCCGATGCCCGAACGGGTCCGCCCCGGCATGCTCGGGCGCGGGGTCGAGATCTCGGCGGTCCGCCGGTCGACCGATGAGCTGCTGGTCGAGCGCCTGCGCCGCTCGCAGAGCGAGAGCGGGCGGCTCGACGGATTGGGCGCGACGCTGTCGGCGGTCGAGGCGGCGTTCGCCGAACCGGGCGAAGCGGGCTTCGGGGCGTCGATCAATCGCTTCTTCGCGACCATCGAGGATCTCTCGAACAACCCCGAATCGTCGGCGATGAAGAGCGCGGTCGCGGCCGAGATGGAGACCTTCCCGCGCCGCCTCAACGACCTCGCCGGCCAGATCGAGGGCCTGCGCCAGGACCTGCGCGACGCGCTGCCGATCCAGCTGGCCGAGGTCAACGCCATCACGTCCCAGATCGCCGAGCTCAACCAGCGCGTCAGCGCCGAGACCCTCGCGGGCAACAATCCCAACGACCTGCTCGACCGGCGCGAGGCGCTGTGCAACGAGCTCTCGACCTACTTCGATCTGCGCGTCTCGATCGACCCGCGCGACGGCGTCGCGCGCATCGACCTCGGCGGCCGGCTGCTGGTCTCCTTCGATCGCGCCACGCCGCTGGTCGCGTCGCGCGCGGCGGACGGCGCGCTGGCGGTGTCGTTCGACGACGGCCTGCGCGCCGGCGTCAGCGGCGGCTCGGTCGGCGCGCTCATCGAGCTCGACGGGACGGTCCTGCCGGCGTACCAGGAGCGGCTCGACGGCATCGCGCGCGCGATCATCGCGAACTTCAACGCCGTGTACGCGACCGGCACCAGCGCCGACTTCCGCGGCGACGGCTTCGTCTCGGAGCGGATCATCGCCAGCGCCGACC
>DASPLE010000180.1:0-18706 GCA_035627695.1 Planctomycetota bacterium | reverse complement strand
GCCGATCCTGACCGTGAGCCTGTTCGTCGTGCTCGAGGTCATCAGCAACAACGTCATGGAGCCGTGGCTCTACGGCGCGAGCACCGGCGTCACCTCCCTGGCGTTGATCCTGGCGGCGGTGTTCTGGGCGTGGCTGTGGGGACCGATCGGCCTGGTGCTGTCGACGCCGCTGACGGTGTGCATGGTCGTGATCGGGCGGCACGTGCCGCGATTGTCGTTCCTCAGCGTCCTGCTCAGCGACGAGGAGCCGTTGGCGCCGCACCTCGAGGCGTACCACCGGCTGCTGCGCTCCGACCTCACCGAGGGCACGCGGCTGGTCGACCGCTACCTCGCGTCGCACAGCGCCACCGAGCTGTACGACAACGTCCTGATCCCGGTGCTGATCGCCGCCGAGGCCGACCACGGCCAGCAGCACATCGACACCGAGCAGCGCGCGGCGCTGCATCAGGGCCTGCGCGACATCCTCGACGACATCAGCGCCCAGGCCGATGCGGCGAGCGCGCGCGACCTGGCGAAGGCCGCGCGCGACCAGGCCGAGGCCGGCGAGCCGGCGGTCGACCCCGCCCAGGACGAGGCCGAGGCCGCAGACGCCGACGAGGCGGCGGTCGGTGCCGACGCGGCGGCCGGCGATCCCTCGGCGCTGGCGGAGCTCGCGGCGCTGGTCGACGACGCGGACGATGCGCCGACCTGCCGCGTGCTGTGCGTGCCGGTGCGCGCCGTGCGCGACGAGCTGGCGGCCGACATGCTGCGCAACGCGCTCGCCGAGCAGGGCTACGACGTCGAGACGCTGTCCTGCATGTCGACCAGCGCCGAGCTGGTCGACATGATCGCGGCGCGCGAACCCGAGATGGTCTGCATCTCGGTGGTCGCTCCCTCGGCGGTGGTCCATGCGCGGCACCTGTGCGCGCGGCTGCATCAGCGCCTGCCGGCGCTGCGCATCATCGTCGGCCTGTGGTCGGGCGCCGATGTCGCGGCCGACGCCGTTTCCGCCGAGACCGCGCAGTCGCTGCGCGCTTCCGGCGCCCAGGCGGTCGTGACGTCGCTGACCCAGGCGATCGCCGAGATCGGCAGCTCGCCGATCGAGCTGGCGCCCCACGGCGCGCGCGCGGCGGTCTAGCGCCGGGTCGAACGTTGCGGGCGCGGCGATGGTTGGGCCACGCGGACGCCATTCGCGGAGAAAGGCGCGCGCATCGCCGCCGGGCCTGCTATGCTTCGGCATGCGCATCCGCCTCTTCGCCGCCGCGATCCTCCTCACCTCGTCCGCCGTGCTCGGCGCCGGGTGCCGCGGTCCCAAGCATCTTCCCGGGCCGCACGTGTCGGCGTCGCCCGGTCACCTCGCCCCGCCACCGGGGCACGTCAAGCAGGCGCTGCGCTGAACGCGCGGCCGGATCCGGGAGGACGGCGACGCCGCGCGGCGATCAGCGGTGCGCGCCCAGCATCCGGGCGGCCGTTCGTCTCTGCTCCGCGACCAGATCATCGACGCGCGTGATCCCAGGGAGACGTCGAGCGATCTCCTCGCCCATCCACGCGAGCGCGGCCATCGCCTCCGACGGATCGGCGAGCCGTCGGCGCCACGACGGGTCGTTCGCCAGGGCCGTCCGCAGCGCATCGACGAAGGTCAGCGGCGTCGGCGGCATCACGCCGACCGCCAGCGACAGCGACCGTTGCGCGCCGGCGCGCGCGACGTGCCACCAGCCGCCGGGGATGTACAGCCAATCACCCGGCTCGAGCCGGCAGCGCATGATCGGCGAGGTCTCGCGGTCGTAGCCGAGCGCGGCGGGCATCGCCTCGAGGAGCGGCCGCGCATGCACCGTGTTCTCGCGGACGAACCATTCCTTCGCGCCGCGGCACTGGAGGACGAACACCTCCTCGGGATCGAAATGCCAGGCGAAGCCGACCGCGTCCGCCGCGGTGGCGTGCACCTGGACGTCGATCGACCCGGCGTGCGCGAGCGCGGCCACCGCCGCGATCGATCCGAGGAGTGGATGCTGCCGTTCGGCGTGCCGGACCGCGAAGGACGCGCCCGCGGCCAGCGCCGCCGCGGGATCGGCGTCCGGCAGCAGCGCGCCGTCCTTCGCGACGATGGTGTCCGCGCCGGGGACGGCGCACCGCTCGAGGTCGCCCCAGCCGAAGGCCTCCGTGGTCGCCGCGCACCCGCCCGCCGCGGAACACGCGCTGCGCAGGTAGTGCCGGTTCGTGAAGTCGGCGGCGGACATGCCGCCGAGCAGCCCGCCGACCCAGCCCGACCCGGCCTGCGGCGATGGATGCGGCGCCGTCGGCAGCGTCTCGCGCGGGATCGATCGCACGGCTGGACGTTCGGCGCTCGATGCCCCCCGCAACCGGGCGCCCCGGGCGGCGAACACGCCTGAGCTCTGGTCCGAACCCCGCGCGACCGGTGTTCCAGGATCGGCAGGCTCGCGCGGATCCCGGTCGCCTGTCGGCGATCATCGCTCGAGGGGTTCTCCATGCATCCACTCGCTGCCGGCGCATCCGGCGGCGTCATCGCGACGATCCCGATGACCGCCCTGATGTCGACCTGGCTGAGACTGCTGCCGCGCGGGCAGCAGCAGCCCTTGCCGCCGCGGAAGATCGCCATGCGCGTGGCGCGGCGCGTCGGGGTTGCCGACCGGCTGGACCCGGCCGACCGCCACGCGTTGACCGCGGCGGGGCACCTCGGCTACGGAGCGGCCACGGGCGCGGCGTACGCGGCGCTGGTCGCCGGCGGGATGCGCGCCGGCGCCGCCTCGGGCGTCGCCTTCGGCCTGGCGGTGTGGACCGTCAGCTACCTCGGCTGGCTGCCGGCGACGCATCTCCACCGCTCGGCGACGCGCGAGCCCGCAGCGCGCAACGCGATGATGATCGTCGCGCACGTGGTGTGGGGCGCGGCGTTGGGCGCGTTCGTGGGGCGCGCCGCGGGCGCTCGGCGCGTCGCGTCACGCACGGAGTGAAGCTGCGCGGCGCGCGTCGTCGCGCTCCGGCCGCGGCGGAGCGCGGGCGGCCCCCGGTCGTTCAGCCCGTCCCCGCGCGAAGCGACCGCGCCGCCGCGACCATGTTCGCCAGCGCCGGGATGACCTCGTCCCACTGGCGCGTCTTGAGCCCGCAGTCGGGGTTCACCCACAGCCGTTCAGCCGGGATGCGCTCGGCCGCCTTCTTCATCAGTCCGACGATCTGCTCCCGCGTCGGGATGTTCGGCGAGTGGATGTCGTAGACGCCGGGGCCGATCGCGTTCGGGTAGTGGAAGCCGTCGAAGGCGTCGAGCAGCTCCATGTCCGAGCGCGAGGTCTCGATGGTGATGACATCGGCGTCCATGGCGGCGATCGATCCGATGATGTCGTTGAACTCGGCGTAGCACATGTGGGTGTGGATCTGGCATTCGTCGGCGACGCCGTTGGCGGTGATGCGGAAGCACTCGACGGCCCACGCGAGGTACTCCGGCCACCGCGACCGGCGCAGCGGCAGGCCTTCGCGCAGCGCGGCCTCGTCGATCTGGATCACGCGCACGCCCGCCCTCTCGAGGTCGAGGACCTCCTCGCGCAGCGCCAGCGCGATCTGCCGGCACGACACCGCGCGCGGCTGGTCGTCGCGCACGAACGACCAGTTCAGCACGGTGACCGGGCCAGTCAGCATGCCCTTCATCGGCTTGGCGGTCAGCGACTGCGCGTAGGTGATCCAGGCGACGGTCATGGGCTTCGGTCGGCTGACGTCGCCGAACAGGATCGGCGGCTTCACGCAGCGCGAGCCGTAGGACTGCACCCAGCCGTTCTGGCTGAAGGCGTAGCCACGCAGCTGCTCGCCGAAGTATTCGACCATGTCGTTGCGTTCGGCCTCGCCGTGCACGAGCACGTCCAGCCCGAGCGCTTCCTGCTCGCGCACGCTGCGCGCGATCTCGTCGCGCATCGCCTGGGCGTAGCTCGCCTCGTCGAGCGTCCCGGCCTTGCGCCGGCTGCGCGCCTGGCGGATCCCGGCGGTCTGCGGGAACGAGCCGATGGTGGTGGTCGGGTACGGCGGCAACCGGAGCAGGGCCGCCTGCCTGGCCGCGCGCACGGGATACGGGCTGCGCCGTTCCCCCATGCGCGGGCCGGCGCCGGCGACCGCGGCCTTGACCGCCGGGTCGTGGACGCGCGGCGAGACGAGGCGCGCGCGCACGGCGGCGCGGTTGGCATCGAGCTCGTCCTTCACGGCCGCGCGGCCGCGCTCCAGCGCCGTTGCCAGCACGCGCAGCTCGGCCAGCTTCTGGATGGCGAAGGCGAGCCACGACCGGACCTCGGGGTCGAGCGTGCGCTCGCCCGCGAGATCCACCGGGACGTGCAGCAGGGAGCACGACGGCGCGATCCACAGGCGGTCGCCCAAGGTGCGCGCCGTCGGCTCCAGCCAGTCGAGCACGCCGTTGAGGTCGGTCTTCCAGATGTTCCGCCCGTTGACGACGCCGAGCGAGACGACGCGGTCCGCCGGCAGCCGCAGGATCAGCGCGTCGACCTCGTGGCGCGCCGCGACCGCGTCGAGATGCACGCCCTGCACCGGCAGGGCGGCGACCAGCGGCAGGTTCTCCTGCAACCCGCCGAAGTACGTCGCGAGCAGCAGCTTCACCGGCGCGGCGTCCAGGGCCCGGTAGGCGGTGGCGAAGGCCTGCCTCCAGGCGTCGGCGAGCTCGCCGACCAGGATCGGCTCGTCGATCTGCACCCACTCCACGCCGCGCGCCGCCAGGGCGGTCAGCAGGTCGACGTAGATCGGCAGCAGGCGCGACAGCAGCGCGAGCTTGTCCGAGCCGTCCTTCGCCTTGCCCAGCGCCAGGTAGGTGAGCGGGCCGATGATCACCGGCTTCGCCCGGACGCCGAGCGACGCCGCCTCGGCGAGCTGACCGGACAGGCGCGACGGGTCGAGCGCGAAGGTCGTGCCGGCGGTGAACTCGGGAACGATGTAGTGGTAGTTGGTGTCGAACCACTTCGTCATCTCGCCGGCGGCGACGCCGCCGCAGCACCGGGCGTGGTCGTCGGCGGCCGCCGTCGAGCGGCCGCGCGCGACGCGGAACGCGTTGTCGAGCGCGTCGCCGTGGAATCCGCGCACCCGTCCGGGCAGGTTGCCCAGCGTGAAGCTCATATCGAGGACCTGGTCGTAGAACGAGAAGTCGCCGACCGGGACCAGGTCGAGATCGCGCTGGTCCTGCCAGTGGCGCCGACGCAGCTCGCGGCCGAGCGCGACCAGCGCCTCGCGCGACGACGCGCCCTTCCAGTACGATTCGAGGCCGGCCTTCAGCTCGCGGTCGGCGCCGATGCGCGGGAAACCGAGGTTGTGGGTGGTGATCATGGTGCCGCTTTCCGGGTGAGGCCGCCCACCATCGCCGTTGCGACCATGAGCAGGAATGGCATCTTCTCACCGACACATGAATTCCGCTCATGATGAGGACGCCGTCATCGAGCGCATCCACCTCGACATCGTCCGCGCGGTCGATGCGCACGGCTCGGTCACCGCCGCGGCCAGGAGCCTGCACCTCACGCAATCCGCGCTGAGCCACAGCATCCGCAAGCTGGAGGCGCGGCTGGGCGTCGCTCTGTGGCGGCGCGAGGGGCGCGCGATGCGCCCCACGCAGGCGGGCGAGCACCTGCTGGCGCTGGCGAACCGGCTGGCGCCGCAGTTCAGCCACGCCGAGGAGCGGCTCCGCCAGTTCGCGCGCGGCGAACGCGGGACGCTGCGCATCGGCATGGAATGCCATCCGTGCTACCAGTGGCTGCTCAAGGTCGCGTCCCCGTACCTGGCCGCGTGGCCCGGCGTGGACATCGACGTGAAGCAGAAGTTCCAGTTCGGCGGCATCGGCGCCCTGTTCGCCCATGACATCGACGTGCTGGTCACCCCGGATCCGCTGCGCAAGCCGGGCATGCGCTTCGTTCCGGTGTTCGATTACGAGCAGGTGCTGGTGGTCGGTCCGAGCCACCCGCTGCGGCGCGTCCGCTTCGCGCTGCCCGAGCATGTCGCCGACGAGGTCCTGATCACCTATCCCGTGCCCATCGACCGGCTCGACATCTACACCCGCTTCCTCACGCCCGCCGGCGTCAGCCCGAAGCGCCACAAGCCGATCGAGACCACCGACATCATGCTGCAGATGGTGGCGAGCGGCCGCGGCGTCGCGGCGATGCCGCGCTGGCTGGTCGACGAGTACGCGCGCAAGCTCGATGTCCGGCCCGTGAAGCTCGGACGGCAGGGGATCGCCAAGCAGATCTTCCTCGGCTTCCGCGACAGCGACGCCGATCTCGATTACCTGCGCGCCTTCATCGACCTCGCCCGCTCGCTCACGGGCCGCGCCCGGTGATGGACGCGAGGCTCCGGCACGACCGGTGATCCGTATCGCTCGTCAGCGAGCGATACGGATCGCCGCCAGGGGACGTCGACTCGCCGTCGGCTCCGGCCGAGCCCTCCACGTCACTGTTCGGCGGCGATCTCCCGGCTGATCCGGTCGGCCTCGGCCTGGGCGTTGGCCGAGGTGATGGTCTTCTGGGCGTCCTGCTCGGCGCTCTCCTGGACCGCCTGCTTCTCGGCCGGGGACATCGCGGGCGCGGTGGTCGCGCTCGCAGCGGTGGTCGCGGCCGTCGGCGCTTCGGCGGTCTTGTCGCCGAAGCAGCCGGCGAGGGCGGTCGCGGCGGTGGCCGCCGCGAGGATGCGGATGCGCATGGATGTGCTCCTGATGCTCGTCGGTTGAGGGATCACTTCTTCTTCTCGGGCTTGCCGCGGGCGCCTTCGCCGGCGGCGTCGCTGCCGCCGGTCGCCGCCGGCGTCGCGGGCTCCGCCGGCTTGCCGCGCTTCGCGGCTCCGGCGCCGTCGGGCCGGCCGTGTCCGGCAGGCTGCCCATGCTCCGCATCCGCGTGCTCGCCATGCGGGCCGTGCTCGTGCTTGCCATGTCCGCCGGCCTTGGCCTTGTCGCCGCCCTTGCCGTGCTCGCCGCCCTTGCCGTGCTCGCCGGCCTTGCCGTGGCCTGCGGCCAGGCGAGCGACCGCGCGCGCGTGGCGCTCCGCCTCCTGGGCGCGCAGGCGGGCGGCGGTCTCGGCGAGCTTCGCGTCGTTGCCTTCCTTCGCGACCTCGGTCAGGCGATCGATCTGGGCGAGGCGACGGATGTGCTTCTCCTCCTCCTTGGCGGCGCGGTCGCCACCCCGGACATCATCGGCGGCAGGGGCGGCGTCGGACGACGGCGTGGCGTCGGCGGGCGCAGCGGCCTCGCCGGCCCGGAGCGGGCCCGCGACCACGGCGAGAGCGATGGGGGCGATGATGATCCAGCGATGCATGGGTCGGTGTTCCTCGGGGACCGTGGTAGGGAGGCATGCACAGATAATCGCCGGGTCGTAGCTGGCAATGATCGGTGCGAACGATCTAGCCCACCGGCAGGATCGGCACGAATCGACCACGGCCGCGATCTCCACGCGGCCAGGCCAGACGTTGCGTTTGAGTCACTCCACCGGCGGCCTACGGTGCGCGCCGCATGTCGCTTCCCCGGCACTGCGAGGCCCCGTGACCAACGCCGGCGCAAGCGTCAGCCATCAGAAGATCCTGCTCGTCGACGATCGCTCGGACAAGCTGCTCGCCCTGGAGAGCGTGCTCGCGGACCTCGGTCACGGACTGGTGCGCGCCGGCTCGGGAGAGGACGCGCTGCGCGCCGTCCTCGCCGAGGACTTCGCGTTGATCCTGATGGACGTGTACATGCCGGGCATGAGCGGCATCGAGACGGCGCGCCTCATCCGGGCCCGTGAACGCTCGGTGCATACGCCGATCCTCTTCTTCACGGCGCTCGGCCTGGAGCGGACCCTCGAGAGGGAAGCCTACGCGATCGGCGCGGTCGACATCATCGCCGCGCCGGTCGAGCGGCATGCGATCCGCGCGAAGGTCGCCGCGTTCGTCGAGCTCGCGCGGCTGCGGCGGGTCGCCGAGGACCGCTCGCGCGATGTGCTGGAGCAGCTCGACCTGATCGTCGAGCAGACCGGCGACGGCATCATCATGGCCGATGAGAAGGGGGTCATCCGCATCTTCAATCCGGCCGCCGAGGCCCAGCACGGCGTCACCAAGCAGGAGATCTCGGCTCCCGGTTGGGCCGACGCCTACGGCCTGTTCGCGCTCGACGGCCGCAAGCTGCCGCTCGAGGAGACGCCCCTGTATCGCGCGGTCATCGGCGAACGCGTCCAGAACGCCAGCTGGCTGGTCCGCAAGCCGTCGGGCGAGATGGTCTACCTGACCGGAACCGCCACGCCGCTGCGGCGCGCCGATGGCTCGCGCGCCGGCGCGGTGCTGGTGACCCGCGACGAGACCCAGGCGAGACGGGCGGCCGAGGAGCTCGCCGCGCAGGCGCTCGAGCTGCGCCGCTCGAACGAGGAGTTGGACCGCTTCGCAAGCGCCGCCTCGCACGATCTCAAGGCGCCGCTGCGCACCATCGCGAGCTACACCGGTCTGGTCGAGAAGCGCAGCGGCGCACAGCTCGACGAGCGCACGCGCGGGTTCCTCGCCACCATACGCGACGCCGCGGACCGCATGTACGCGATGGTCGACGGCTTCCTGATCTACGCGCGCCTCGGCGCCGGCCCCGGCCGGCGCGAACGCGTCCAGCTCGACGAGGTCGCGGCCAGCGTCCGGGAATCGCTGGCGCACCAGATCTCGGAGAGCGGCGCGACGGTCGCGTTCGCGCAGCTGCCCCCGGTCACCGGCGACGCCGCCGCGATCAGCCAGCTCCTCCAGAACCTCATCGAGAACGCGATCAAGTACCGCGGAGCGGATCCGCCGCGCGTCGACATCCGGGCGCGCCAGGATGGCGAGCGGTGGCTGATCACGGTCGCCGACAACGGGCCGGGGATCCCCGAGGTGCACCGGGAGAAGATCTTCGAGCCGTTCGTGCAGCTGCAGAGCGGCGCGAACAACGGCTCCGGTTCGGGCATCGGCCTGGCCACGTGCCGACGGATCGTCGAGCGGCACGGTGGCCGGATCTGGGTCGACGCGAATCCGGATGGCGGCTCGCACTTCCGATTCACCCTGCCCGCCGCGTCGGGTTGAGGGTCCGTTCGCCTACGCGTCCCGACCGGCGATGATTCCGGGCTTGGCCTCCTTCCTATGCTCGCCGTATGAGCGAGACGACGGCTCGGCAGGTGGCTCCCGCATCGAGCGCGGATCCGCGCGACGACGAGCCAGGCTCGATCGTGGCGTGGCCAGGGCGCTACCCCGGCGTCGACGAATGGAGCGACGTCACGCTGCCGAAGCGAGCCATCCTGGTGCTGGTTCGCCCGTGCACGCCGGCTTCTTCACGTCGGTCTCGCTGAGCGCGGGCAGGGGCTGCGCATGATCGACGGCGACGCGCGAGGCCCGACGGAAACAAGAAAGCCCTGGGATGTCCCAGGGCTTTCTCTTGGTTGCGGGGGATGGATTTGAACCACCGACCTTCGGGTTATGAGCCCGACGAGCTACCAGACTGCTCTACCCCGCGTTGGGGAGGCGAACCATAGATGATGTGGCCGGGGCGTCAACCGGGCTGATCGGCGAACCTTTGGCAGAGCGGAGTTCCGCGGTCTGGGGTCTCGCTCCCGCCGGCGGATCGTCCCGCGGAGCTGGCGAGCGCTTCCCGGTCGGACGTCGACCGCAACGCTGCACCCCGCCGCACGCCGTCGTCGCGGCAGGATGCCATGCACGCCGAGCCCTCAGCGACGATCCCGGGCGTCGTGCTGCACCGCCTGGTGCGCCACGACGATGACCGCGGCAGCCTGGTCGAGCTGCACCGGCAGGGGTGGCTGCCGGATCGGCGCTGGGTGCAGTGGAACACCATGGCCTCGGCCGCCGGCGTGCTGCGCGGGCTGCATGTGCATCGCCGCCACTGCGACCTGCTGTTCGTGCTCGACGGGCGGATGCGGCTGGGGCTGAAGGATCTGCGCCGCGGCGCGTCGCGTCTCGCCGAGCAGGTGCTCGAGCTGGACGGGGACGATCCGGTGGCGGTGCTCATCCCCAACGGCGTCGCGCACGGCTTCTTCATCCATGCCGCCACGCGGCACCTCTATGCGGTCGACGACTACTTCGACCCGGCGGACGAGCTCGGCTGCCGGTGGGACGACCCCGGGGTCGGCCTGTTCCGCGACCTGCGCGCGCCGCGGATCTCGGCGCGCGATGCGGCGGCGCCGTCGCTCGCCGAGCTGTGCGCGCTCCTGGATCGGGCGTGACGACGCCGCGCGTCGGGCTGCTCGGCTGCGGGCGGTGGGGCAGGAACATCCTGCGCGATCTGGTGGCGTGCGGGTGCCAGGTCGTGGTGGCGGATCCGTTCCCCGCGGCGCGCCAGGACGCCGTGGCCCTCGGCGCGATCGCCGCGCTGCCGGCCTGGGACGGCCGCGCCGTCGATGGCCTGGTGATCGCGACGCCGACCGCGACGCACGCGCTCGCGCTCGAGCCGTTCCTCGCCGGCGCGACGCCGGTGTTCGTCGAGAAGCCGCTGTGCGCCGATCCCGGGCACGCGCGGCGCATCGTCCGCGAGGCGCGGTGTCCGCTCGCGGTGATGGAGAAATGGCGCTACCACCCAGCCATCGTCCGCCTCGCGGCGATAGCGCGCGGCGCCGAGCTCGGCGCGGTGATCGGCCTGCGCACGCGCCGGCTGCAGGGCGCGCATGCGCACGGCGACGTCGACGCGCTGTGGACCCTGGCGCCGCACGACCTGGCGATCGCGCGCGAGGTCCTCGGCGCCGTGCCGCCGCTCGCGGCGTCGTCGCGCGAGGGGGGCGCCGCGGGCGCCGGCGTCACCGCGCTGTTCGCCGGCGATGGCCGGCCGTGGTTCGCGCTCGAGGTCTCCGCGCAGCGTTCGCGCGCCGAACGCGCGGTCGCGCTGGTCTGCGCGGGCGGCAGCGCCTGGTTCCACGACGCCCATCCGGATGCCCTGCGCATCCGCGCCGGCGACGAGGAGCGCGTCGAAGCGCTGGCCGGCGAACCTCCGCTGCTCGCCGAGATCCGCGCGTTCGTCGCCTGGATCGCCGGGGGCCCGGCGCCGAAGGGCGCGCTGGCAGAAGCCGTCGAGACCGTCGAGCTCATCGCCGCGCTGCACGAGCCGCGCGGCCATGCGCCCACCGCCGATCGGAGCCGATCGTGGCCCGCGTAGCCGTCATCATCCCGACCTTCGACCACGGCATCCTGCTGCGCCTCTCGGTCGCGTCGGCCCGGGCGCAGACCGTCGGCGACGTCGAGATCCACATCGTCGGCGATGGCGTGCCCGCTCCCGCGCGCGCGGTGATCGACGAGCTGGTGGCCGAGCACGGCGTCCGTTTCCACGATCATCCCAAGAGCCCGCGCACCGGCGAGCCGTACCGCCACGCGCTCATCGCGACGCTCGACGTCGACCACGTCGCGTACCTCAGCGACGACGACCTGTGGCTGCCGGATCACCTCGAGGCCATGCTGCCGCTGCTCGAGCGCAACGACCTGGTCGCCGCGGTGTCGGCCTGGGTGCAGGGCGACGGGCAGGTCAAGCCGATGCTGCACGACCTCGGGCGGCCCTTCTATCGCGAGCTGATCGCCCGCGGCGACAACCACATGCCGCTGAGCACCGCCGCGCACCGCGTCGACGCGTACCGCCGCCTGCCGCACGGCTGGCGCACCACGCCGCCGGGCACCGCCACCGATCTCTACATGTGGCAGCAGTGGCTCGGCTCGACGCCGCGCATGGCCAGCGCGTCGACCGTCACCGTGCTGCGCTTCCCGGCCAAGCTGCGCGCGACCTGGACGCTGGAACAGCGCTACGACGAGCAGCGGCGCTGGGCCGAGGCGCTCGCGACCGGCGAGGGGCGCGCCCGCCTGCACGCGGCGTGCTTCGCGCACGCGCGCACGACCTACCTGGCGCGCGATCTGATGGTGCGCCGGCTCGAGGCGGCGCTCGAAGGCGCGGTCAGCCCGCGCGATCGCGCGCGTTGAGCCGTCAGCGGGCCTTGGCCTCGACGACCGCCTTCAGCTGCGCCAGGCCCTTCTCGAAATCGCCGCCGACCATCGCGTCCATGTCCATGAACAGGCAGAAGGCCTTGCCCATGAAGTTGTGCTCGCCGGACATCGTCCAGGTGACGGTCGCGCCCGCCGGGGCCGGCGCGAAGTCGAAGGCGACGCGGTTCCGCGCCGCGAACGGCTTGATGAACTCGATGTCGATGCCGATGCGCTCGGCCGGCCTGGACTCGGTGATGGTCATGCGCCCTTCGCCGACGTCGCTGTTGCCCCGCCAGTGGTAGGTCGCGCCGACGCCGGCGGTGGTCGCGCCGTAGGTGCGCGTGAGCGCCGGATCGCGCTGCTCCCACGGGCTCCACGCGGTCCACGCCGCGAGGTCGTTCACCTCGGCGAACACCGCCGCCGGCGGCGCGGCGATGGTCTGCGCGCGCTGGATCTGGAAGGTGGCGGGGCGCGTGGCGATCACGACCAGCAGGACGACGACGATCGCGACCAGCGCGAGCGAGAATCTCAGGAGCATGGCGCGCCAGCTTGGCGGCGACCGCGCTCAGGCCAGATCGAAGCTCAGAACCATCGTCCCAACGGCACGATCGGCGGCGCCGGGGTCGCGACGCCGTCGCGCCAGCACGGCGACAGCAGCACCGCGACGCGCAGGCGGCCGTCGACGCGCGCGAGGTCGACCAGGAGCCGGCGCACGCCGGTGTTGGGCTTCTCCGGCGGCGCGCGTTCGGCGGACTCCTGGCTGAACACCGCTCCGGCGGGCTCGAGGATGGTCGCGATCAGGCGCTCGCCGCCGAGGGTCAGCGTCGCGCTCGCGCCATCGAGGACGATCGCGGCGTCGGTGGTCATCGCCCAGGTGAAGCGGCAGTGCCGCGCCAGGGCGAACTCGTCCTGGATGAGGGCCGCGCGCCGCTGGACCAGCATCACGCCGCGCCGCGCCAGGCCGGCCGCCGGCTTGTAGCACTCGCTGAGCTCGACCACCGCGCGCGGGTTGAGCCGGTCCGCGTGGAAGCCGGTGATCCGCGCCGTGCCGGCGTGCTCCTGGCTCGCGCCATCGATCAGCGGGACGCTGTGGCTGAGCGAGTTCAGCCGGTAGTACGTCCATTTGCGGCCGCCGGGCCGGCGATCGAAATAACCCGGCAGGCCGTAGTTGTCGGTGCCGAGATCGCGCGCCCAGCGCTGACCCAGCGCGTCGAGCTCGAAGTTGCCCTGGTCGAGGTGGCCGTGATTGGTCTGGTTGCTGCCGCCCTTGGTCCACAGGTACAGCGCGTCGCGGTCGTCGTTGCCGCTGCGCATGCTGACGAAGCTGCCCGGCGCGCGGAAATGCTGGTCGAGCGCGATGCGCGGCGTCGCGCCGGACGGCCGGTACCAGAAGAGGTCCTCGGCGCACGCGCCGTGCTCCCGGGCGTGGTCGAGCTCGAACGCCGCGTACTCGGGCCGGTCGTACCGCCGCGCCATCCACAGCATCAGCGGCAAGGAGCCGCGCCGGCGCCGCTCGTTGCAGTCGGCGTAGGCGGCGAGCAGTCCCGTCGGTCCGGTCGCCGCCATGAAGAAGCGCGCGGTCTCGGCGAAGCCACGGCGCGCGCCCAGCCCCGCATCGTGGCCGACCGCGGTCTCGAGCGCCGCCAGCGCGTACACCGAGAAGATCGTGGCGCGTCCCCAGTAGCCGGCGCCCTCGTCCCACCCGCCGTCAGGGTCGTAGCCGTCGAGCGCGTAGCCGAACCAGCGGATCGCGCGCGGGATCACCGCGCGGGCGATGTCGGGATCGCTGTCGGCGATCGCCAGCGCCGCGACGACCAGCCCGCCGTTGCACTCGTGGTTCCAGTTGATCGGCGTGTCGACCCACCAGTCGCCCTCGTCGTAGGCGGCGATGCCCTGGCGGAGGATGGCGTCGATGAGGTAGCGGCGGAGCACCTCGCGCTCGTCCGCGGCCAGGCCGTCGCGCAGCCAGTCGTAGGCCAGGGCGAGGGCGTAGGCGAGCTCGCCGATGGCGAGGAAATCATCGCGCTTCCACGGCGGCTGGGCGCAGATCGCCAGGACGTGGCGGCGCGCCGCATCGAGAGCCCCCGCGTCGCCGGTCAGGCGCCAGACCAGCCCGCAGGTCGCGACCAGGTGCAGGGTGTCGCCGGCGAGGAAGAGCAGCGGTCCGGAGGGGGGGAAGACCGGCGCCGGCTTCGCGGCCAGCGTCGCGCACTCGGCGGTCACCTCGCGCAGCGCCCGGACGGCGAACGCGTCGTCGGCGACCAAGGCGCGGATCTCGGACAGGCGCGCGTCGTCGACGATCAGGCGCGGATGTGGGCGCAACCCGGCGAGGACATCGTCGGACGCCGACGCGGCGACGGCCGCGTCGCGTCCGCCGGCGCGCCCGCCGGGTTCAGTCAGCGAAAGCCCCGAGGTCGCCGGCGTCGCGGCGCGGCGTGGACCCGGCGGCGGGCCGGGAAGCCGGTTGGCGGAGCACGGGGAGCGAAGCGACCGCGCGGCCGCGGCAGGGCGAATCGCGGCGGAGGCGGAAGTCGTCGGCGTCCGCATCGACGAAGCCGGGCTCGGCGCCCGTCGCCGGCGCGCTGAAGCCCTTGGGCACCGCCGTGCCCGGCAGGATCCAGTTGGCGCGGCCGCTGAGCTCGCACGGGCCGGGCTCGACGATCTGCGAACTGCCGGCGAAGATGGTGTTGTCGGCCCGCACCTTCAGCCCGGAGTCGGTGACCATGAGGAAGATGACGCCCGGGTTGGCGGCGACGAAGGTGTTGTTCACGAGGTCGAGCGTACCCGTCATGGCGGTCTTCGAGGTGTCGATGCTGATGAAACGGAGGCGGTTGCCGCGGCGCTCGGCCTGGCCGGCGATGAGGTTGCCGACGAAGGCGATGCGGTGGTCGATGCCGCCGCTGCCGGCGCCCAGGCTGATCTCGCCGTCGTCGCCACGGACGATGCGGTTGGCGTGGGCTTCGAACACCCGGCACGAGACCTTCAGCAGCATGCCGTGCACCGAGTCGTGGAGATGGCTGCCGCGCAGCGTGGCGCGCCCGCCGGCGAGCCGCACGCTGGGCGACGGCTCGTCGACCGAACCCGTGCCGCAGCCGCCGATGTCGCAGTCCTCGATCAGCAGATCATCGCCGACGACGTCGATGCCGACGTCGCAGTCGGCGATGACGCAGTCGCGGATGACGGTGGCGCGGCAGTCGTGGCCGCGGATCGCCGCCGAGCCGACGCCGTTGCGCGCGCCCGTGAAGCGCAGGCGTTCGACGACGTAGTGGTCGCCCTCGATCTGCATCAGGCCACGCGGCACGGCGCCCTCGCCGCTGGTGTCGATGCCGGTGCCGTCGATCAGCGGGCGCTCGGCGCCGACGCCGCGGATGACGATCGGGCGCAGGCTGGTGCCGTCGGCGGTGAACTTCAGCGCCTCGCGATAGGTGCCGGGATGGATCTCGACGACATCGCCCGCCGCCAGCGGCGGCAGCGCGACGAGCGTCGCGTACGGCTGCCCCGCGCCGACGCGGTGGACGGTTCCCGACGGCGATCCCGTCGGCCGGGCGCGCAGCGGGACGTCGTGCGCGATCAGGCCGGTCTCCCCGGCGCCGAGCTCGATGCGCGCGCCGTCATCGCGCCGGGTGACGCCGACGCGGCCATGGCTGACCGCGACCGACGATTCGGTGCCCGCGACGGCGATGCTCAGGCGCGTGCCGATGACCTCGACCTCGGCGTGGGCGGTGCGGAACGACGCCGGCCGTCCCGCGGGCTGCGCGGCGACCTCGGCGGAAAGCACGCCGTCCTCGACGGCGAGGCGCTTGCCGGCGCGCGCATCCTCGACCAGCACGCGCGCGCCGGCGGCGAGGCGCAGCGCGGTGCCGTCGACGTAGCGCAGCTCGACCTGCCCGTCGGCGTCGACGATGACGCGATCGCCGATCGCCAGGGTCGCGGACGGGGATGCCGCCGATGCGCGGCCGGCGCGTTCGATCGACGCGCCGCTGGCCGCGGCGATGGTCGGCAGCTCGGCATCCGCCGCGACGACCTCGGCGACCGCGTCGGGCGCCGCCGGCGCGTCGGGGCCGCGCAGCAGCACCGCGACCACCAGCGCCGCCGCCAGGGCCGCCACCGCGGGGATGACGAAGCGCAGGGGCGAGCGCTGGCGGGTGCGGCGGATGCGGCGCAGGGTCCGGCGCGACACGTGCTTCACCGGCTGCGCGCGCTTGCGCAGCGCCTGGTGGTCGGCGACCGCGCGCAGGAAGCGCAGGCGGTTGGCGCGATCGTCGTGCAGCCAGGCCTCGAGCTCGGCGTGGCCGGCGGCATCGAGCCCATCGTCGAGATGCGCGCTGATCAGCAGGTCGGGATCGGTCATGCGCGCGTCCTCTTCATGCCCGCGCCACCTTGGACATGCGCTTCTCGATGCACTGCGACAGCGCCGCGCGCACGCGCGCCAGCGCGACGCGGATCGCGCCGGACGAGGTGCCGATGCGCTCGGCGATGTCCTGCGGCTGCATGCCTTCCTCGTAGCGCATCGCGATCAGCTCGCGATTGCGCCCCGTGACCAGGCGCATGCATTCGCCCAGGGCCGCGCCGCGCTCGTCGACCGTCGGCAGGATCGCCTGCCAGTCGGCGGCGAGCTCGTCGACGCTCTCGCGCCGGAAGCGCGTCGCCGCGCGGCCGCGGTCGCGTCGTTCGGTCAGGATCGCGATCTTGGCGATGCCCATGGCCCAGGCGATGAACGGGCGCTGGGGGTCGTATTCGTCGAACTTGCGCAGTAGGGCCAGGGCGACCTCCTGCATGACGTCGTCGGCGGCGCTGGCGTCCGGGACCATGGCCGAGACGAAGCCGGCGATCGCCGGATGCGCCTGGGTCCAGTGCAGGGTGAACCGTTCGTGGTCGGCCTCGCGCACGGCTTGTCCGTCCTCGACCATGCTCTCCCCCACCCGGTCGCCCGTTACGGCCATACCGCCCGCACGCGCACACGGCCGCGTAACGTGGGCATGAGCCGGGGAGAGATACCCCGTGGACGCCCCTGGTGCCAGTGCGGCTGGCGGGCGCGCCGGGGCCTCCGCGTCGAGCCCGACGCGTCCGTCGGCCCCGGGAGGGCCGGCGGCGCCTTTCGCGGGTACAGTCGACCATGACCGAGCAGCCGACGGCCACGCCGGCGAGGCGATGCGACCTCCGGCGGGATCGGCCGGCGGTGATCCGCTGATGTGGGACCGCCTGATCGACCTCTGCGACCGCCACTACGACGGGGCCCGCCACCACGCGCTGCTGGCGCGCATCTGCGCCGACGAGCGCTGGTTCGACACCCCGCGTCAGCGCGCAGCGGCCGAGACCATGCTCGCCGCGATGCGCGACGCCCGCCTCGACGAGGCGCGGATCGTGCCGTTCGCCGCCGACGGCCGCACGCGCTTCCAGGACTGGACGACCAAGCTGGCGTGGGAGTGCCGCGCGGCGCGACTCGTGCTGGATGGCGACGTGCTCGCCGACCGTGCGCTCGTGCCGTGGGCGGCGGTGATGGGGTGCGGGCCGCTGGCGGCGGGCCGCTGGCCGGTGGTCGACATCGATGGCCTGGCCTCGGTCGACCGCGCGACGATCGCCGGCCGCCTGGTCCTCGGCTCCGAGCCGCCGATCGCGATCAAGCGGCGCGTGCGCGGGCTCGGCGCCGCCGGGGTCGTCAGCGACTGGATCGGCACGACCGTCGGCGCGGACGACGGCACGACCAAGTGGGCCAACGCCTGGGGCGACGGTCCCGGCGCCTGGTTCGTCGGCGCCGACGAGGTTCCGCTCGCCGGCTTCTGCCTGTCGCCATCCGCCGGACGCCGGCTGCGCGACGGGCTGCGCGCGCGGCCCGGTCTGCTGGTCGACGCGCACTGCGACGCGCGCCTCTACCCCGGGGAATCGCACTGCGTCACCGCGATCGTCCCCGGGCGCGATCCGGCGCGCGAGGTCTGGTTGTTCGGCCACGCCTGCGAGCCCGGCGCCAACGACAACACATCCGGCGTCGCCACGCTGATCGAGGTCGCGCGCCTGCTGCGCGCCGCGATCGACGCCGGCGACCTGCCGCGCCCGCGCGCGTCGATCCGCATCATCACCACCGAGGAATGCCTCGGCATGCTCGCCTTCGCGACCATGCAACCCGAGCTGACCGCGCGCGCGCTGTGCGGCATCAACGTCGATACCGTCGGCGACCGCACCGACGCGGCGCGTCCGCACCGCGTGTTCTACGGCCCGCTCTCGGCGCCATCGCCGGTGTGGGCGGTCGGCGGCGTGCTCGGCGAGCGGCTGCGCGAGCGCGCCGGCGGCGCGTGGCATTTCGCCTGCGCCCACCAGGTGCCGTGCGCCGACGACATGATCGCCGATCCGGCGCTGGGCGTGCCCAACATCTGGATCGGCCGTGGCGCCGACGGCGTCGGCTACCATTCGAGCGCCGACGTGCCGGAGGTCTGCGAAGCCCTGCCGCTGCGCTGCAACGCCCTGCTCGCCGCCGGCACGGCCTACCTGATGGCCGACCTCGACCGGGCGTGGGACGACCGCTTCGCCGCCGACCTCGCCGCCTGGGTCGACGCCCGCCTGCTGCCCGCCGCGACCGAGGACGGGCGGCGGCTGCGCCGCTGGTCGGCGGCGCGCCTGTTCGCCGACGCGGCGCGCTGGGGGGTGCCGGCCGATGCGATCGCGCGCGCGTCGGCGCGCTACGGCGACGGCGACGCCGCGCCGCTGCCCGGTCTCCCGGCCGACGGTCCGGTCTACCGCCGCGCGACCTGGGGCACCGGCACCTTCATCGATCAGCCCGCGCACGAGCGCCGCTTCGACTGCT
>DASPLE010000179.1:0-83674 GCA_035627695.1 Planctomycetota bacterium | reverse complement strand
CGGACGGCGTCGTGCAGTCGATCGCCGCCGGCCCGGGATCGACGCTGCCCAAGGACGAGCCGGTGATGAGCGTGATCGACCGCGGCGAGCTGTGGATCGACGCCTACGTCCCGCCGGGCAAGGCCAGCCGCCTGGTCGGCGCGACGGTGGCCCAGGTGTATCCCAGCGGCGGCGCCGGCCGCCCCGGCGCGTTCTCGGTCGACGGCTGGCACGAGGTGCGCATGCCCGAACGCCTGCGCGAGACCATGCCGCGTGAATCGACCGCCATCCGCCTGCGCATCGACGTCGACGATGCCAGCGCCCTGACCCCCGGCTCGATCGCGCGCGTCGTCCTGCGCTGAGACGCCGGCTTCCAGCGCGGTCGGCATGCGCCGGTGCCCGCGGGGATCGGCGCGTGCAGCGCCGCTGGCGCGCGGCCAGCCATGAGTCCGCTGCCCGCAGCAGCGCCTACAGCAACCGCACCTCGCGAGGTCCGCCGACGGCGATCTGCAGCGACAGCGCATTGCTCGACGCATTCCAGGTCGGCTCGACGGCGACGCCATCCACCAGCACGCGCGCTGGCCTGGCCGCGCACCACGCCACGAACTCGCCGCCGTCGCGCAGGGCGACGCGGTAGCCGCCGCGCGGGTCGGGTCCCTTGGCGGTGATCGCGCCGGCGCTGTTGAACTTGTCGACCAGGCCGATCGGCGCGACGCCGTCGGCGATCGGCACGACGGTCACGATCTCGCTGCCGAGCTCGTCGACGAGCAGGTCGACGCGGCCGTCGCGACGCACGCGCTGCAGAGCCCGGCCGTGATGCGTCCAGGTCGCGAAGTCGTCGCCGGCGAGCCCGTGGATATCGGCGGGCGAGACCGCGCCGGCCAGCGCCTTGCGTTCGGCGGGCTGCTCGTGCCAGCGGGCGTTGAACGCGCCCACGACGCCGGCGTCGCCGTTGCGGTTGAAGATCGTCAGCAGCGCGTCGCCCGCCGTCGGATCGGCGAACAGGCAGGCGCGCGTCGGCAGCCCGGGCTGGTCGGCGCGCAGCACGCTGCCGTCGGACAGCACGAGCTTGCGCAGCAGCGCCCCGTCGTGCCGCCCGGGCTTGTCCGACACGTAGATCGGCGCGCCGCTGACCGCGCGGCCGGCGGCGTGGAACGCGCCCATCGGATGGCCCGACTGGAACATGTCCCAGTCGGGATGGACGAACTCGCCGAACCACATGCCGAACTGCGCATTCGCCCAGAGGTGGATGCCGTGGGTCAGCGGCTGGTCCGGCCAGAAGTCGACGCTCGACCGGCACAGCGTCGACGCCGCGGTCGCGTAGATCGCGTCGGTCGAGCACGACATGCAGTTGATGAGGTTGCCGGCGAAGTGGACCTGGGTCGAACCCTCGAGCGCCTCGTGCCACAGCCGCATCAGGTCGGCGCGCCCGCCCTGCCCGCGCGAGAACGCCTCGAGCGAGGACTGCCCGTCGACCTTGACGCCGTCGACCCCCTGGCCGCGCAGGTGGCGGTGGTAGTCGTTGAAGAAGCGGTGGATGTCGTCGCGCGCGACCAGGCCGTGCTCGGAGCCGAACATGCGGTTGGCGTGCGGCTGGTGCGTCAGGACGCCGCCCGAGAACGAGCGCGCCGTGTCGACCACCCGGTAGGGCAGCGAGGCGGCGTCGACTCCGCCCCAGTAGCCCATGAACGCGTGCCAGACCAGGAACTCGACCACCTCGAACTCGTCCTTGGCCATGCGCACGGTCGGCGCGAGGTCGCCCGGGAACTTCTCGTTGGCGGCGAACGCGCTCAGGCGCTTCTCGCCGGTCGGACGCTCGGCGACCGACTGCCAGCCGTCGTCGAGGATGAGGAATCTCGGCTCGACGCCGATCGCGCGGAAGCTCTCCAGGCCGTCGCGCACCTTCGCCTGGCTGACCTCGTGGTAGAACGCATCCCAGGTGCACCAGCCGAAGCGCCCGACGAACGCCGGCAGCGCCTTGTCGCGGCGCAGGCGCGCGTTGGCGATGCGCGCGGCGACGCTGGCGGCGGCGGGCGCCATCAACGCGTGCGGATCGTCGCCGACGGCGATGAACGCGCCGAGCGCGCTCGTCGCGGTGGTGGCCGGGTCGTCGCTCTCGACGACCAGGCGCAGCGTGCCGTCGGCCGCGCCTTCGAGCGCGGCGCGCATCGCCCCGTCGATCAGCGGTGCGACCAGCGCGAAGCGGCCGTCGCCCAGCTCGCAGAGCACGCCCTGGGTCTCGACCGGGATCTGGCGCGTGGCGGTGCCGACCAGCGGCCGCATCCACCACGGCTCGTTGCGGTACCAGGCGACGAAGCGCCTGAGCGTCGGCAGCCGGCCGAGGGTGAAGACGTGGCGTGACCAGCGCGTCGGCGCGGTCACGCGCAGGAACAGCCCGGCGCCGAGCGGATCCGGTTCGGCGACGACCGAGGGCGGGACCTCGTGCAGGGCGGCGAGGATGGTGGTGGTGCGTTCCGGCGTGGCGGTCATGGCGCGCACCCTGCGCGACGCCGGGCGCGCGACAAGGCGACGGCGCGCGAACCGTCGCCGACAGCACGGGTTGCGACGCGTGCCGATCACGAATCGCGCGCCGCGCTCACATTTTCCCGCGGCGTGCCGGGAACCATGACGTTGAAAGCGGAGGAGCGGAACGTTGAGGCCGCGAGGAACCTGCGATACTCGCGGCTGGTCCGAATGGCGTGGTCATCGTCACTGGAATGGTCATCGGAGTCCCGGATGCCTGCCCGACCTCTCGCGCTGCTCCTGCTCACGCTGCTGTCGGCCGCATCGGCGTCCGAGGACGCCACCGGGGCCGCCTACGGCGACCGCGCGGCGTTGAGCTCGGCGATCGCCCATCACCGCCTGCGCGGTGATCGGCTGCCGGCGCGGCACATCGCGGCCGACGCCGCCGTCGCGCGGCATCGCCGCTTCGTGGTGCATGACGGCATCGGTTACGGCCTCGCGCTCGGCACGCTGGTCGACGTCGAGGGCCGCGGCTGGCTCCCCTGCCCGGCGACCATCACCGCCTACACGCCGCGGCGCGAGGAATGCGACGAGGATCCGGATGTCACCGCGACCGGAACCGACGCGTTCCGCCAGGCGGGCATCGCCGCCGATCCGCGTGCCATCGCCTACCGCACCGTGCTGCGCGTGCCGGGCTACGGTGAAGCGCCGGTCGACGACACCGGCGGCGCGATGCGCCAGTCGTGGGAACGCGGCACGGTCCACCTCGACCTGCGCATCCCGCGGCGCGCGCCCGATGGGCGCTGGCGCAGCGAGGACGAATGCGTGCGCATCGCCCGCGAGCACGGCGTCCGCCAGAAGACCGTGCTCATCGCGATGAACTGACCCTCGATCCGCGCGGCTCCGACCCCGCCGGGGCGGCGGCGAAGTCCCCGCCGCGCGGTTGACCCCCAGCCGCTGCCGCGCAGCGTGACGTGATGCTCCGCGCCGCGTCGCTCTGCGTTCCGATGATGGTGGCGATCGCGAGCGACGACGCCGCGTGGCTGTGGCGCGACCGCGCCTGGAACTTCGACTGGGACGAGCGCCAGGCCGCCCAGGACGATGGCGCGCTCTTCCCCGGGTTCGGGCGGCACATGCGGCCGGTGGCGCCGGGCTGGTGGGGCGCGCTCGAGGCTGATGTGCTGGCCAGCGGCCATGCGCGCGCCGCGTATGCGCCAGGCCTGGCGCCCGCCTACGACGGCGGCCGCGGCCGGATCGAGGCCGACAAGCACGTCGCCATCCCGCACGCGTTCCTCAGCCTGCGCCCCGAGGTGCTGTTCGCGCTCGACGGCGACCGCCAGCCGGTGCCCAATGGCGATGCGCGCCAGATCTGGACGGGGAGCGATCCCGACCACCGCTACGCGCCGGTGAGCTCGGTGCTGCGCGGCACCGTCGGCGTGTGGGGCGCGGGCCATGTGCTGGCGGCGTCGAACGAGCCGATCCAGTGGGGCGAAGGCGTGTTCGGCGGCGCGGTGCTCGGGCGCATGTGGCGCGGCTTCCCGCACGCGCTGATCGCGCCGCTCGAACCGTGGCTGCTCGGCACCAGCGACATCGCCGTCGACTACCAGCTGATCGGCGGCGTGCTCGACGACGCGCGGCCGACGCCGGATGATCCGTGGCTCGCCGCGTACCGCGTCGCCGCGCGCTGGCACTGGGTGTCGCTGTCGTTCGCGCTCGCGACGCAGGCCGGCGGCGGGACCGACTCGGATGGCGTGGCGCTGCTGTCGCCCGCCGAGGACGAGGACCCGCGCGATCCCGATGGCAACCGCATGATGGGCATCGGCCTGCGCCTGATGCCGGGCACCGTGGCGCTGTATGGCGAGTACGCGGTCGACGATCTCGGCGACGCCGACCGCTCGGCGTTGCATCCGCACGGGGCCGCCTGGCTCGCGGGGCTCGACTGGGTCGACGTCACCGGCCAGCAGGATTGGCGGCTGTGCCTCGAGTGGTCGCGCGCGGAGAGCGCGGTGCACGACCACCCGACATGGCCATGGGAATACCGCAACCTGTCGCTGGGGGTCCCGGAAGGCGGCAACAGCGCCGCGGCGCGCGTGCTGATCCAGCGTCGCTTCGCCGGCGACGGCGCCGCGGCGCTGATCTTCGCGTGGGAGAAACGCGGCTGGCGCAACGCCGACGACGGCAACGCCGTCGGCACCCAGCCCGACGGGCTCCAGCAACCAGGAGGGCCGCTGTACGCGCCGGCCGATTGGCAGACATGGTCGGCGACGCTGCACGTCGAGGTCGAGCTGGCGCGGTCCAACGCCCTGCTGATCGATCTCGCAGCGTTCTACGATGTCGGTCTGGGCTTCGTCGACGGCGAGGACCATGGCGATGGAGCCGCGGGGGTCGGCTGGCGCACGTGGTGGTGAGGCCCCGGCGCCGCCAAGTGTAGAACCACCGAGAGACCCTGCCGGGGCGGGTCCATAGCGGTCTACAATCACAGAACTCGGACCGCGCACGTTTCAGCTGCTGAAGCGCGTCCGGCCGACGAATGGATTGGTTCGCCATGATCCTGACGACGCATATCTACCGCATCTACCCGATCATCGATGGAGGCTGGGTCGTCCTGCAGGGCGAGGAGCAGGAGCCGGTGTCGCTGTTCGCCAGCCGCGAGGCCGCGCTGGCGTGGGCGCGCGAGGAGGCCGAGCGCACCAACGGCTGGGTGATCATCGACAACCTCGAATTCCTCGCCGAGACCGACATCGACTGGGAAGGCCGCGCCTGGCGGCGCGAGGACGGGAAGGCGCCGATCGACTGACAGGACCGATCCACGCCGGATATCGCACGTGCGCGATCACGGGAGGAAGCGCGCGCGCTCGATCGGCGTGGGCAGCCGGCACGCGCCGGCGACGATCCGGCGCCGATGCGCGGCGATCAGCCGGTAGACCGCGTCGCGCAGGAAGCGCGGGATGACGACCAGCGCGTAGAGCAGCCGCCAGCGCGGCAGGCTGCGCAGGATGCGCAGCGCGGCGCCGGAGCGCACCCATGCGCGCTCGCCCTCGACCAGGATGATCGAATCGATGTGCTCCAGCCCGTGCCGGCGGCGCAGTTCGGCGCCGAGCGCCGAGGTCAGCGGCGCGAAGCGGAAGCGCGCCGCGCGATCGCGATCGAGCACGAACCACACCCACGCGCTGCACATCGCGCAGTCACCGTCGAACAGGACGAGCGCTTCCTCCGCCATCACCGCAGTGTGCCGCGGCGCGCCGGCGGGTCACGTCGGCGGTGGCTTCAGGGCGCGCCCTCGATCAGCGCGCGCAGATTCGCGATGTGCGCCTGCGCGCGACGGCCGGTCTGGCGGTACCAGCGGGTGCGGGGCAGGGCGGCGACGAGCGTCGCGTAGTCGCGCCTCGCCAGCGCCTCGCGGGTGGTGCCGAAGCGGCTGAAGCCGGTCGGGCCGGCGGTGTAGACGAGATCGATGACCAGCAGGCGCACGACCAGCGGGTGTTCGTGCAGATCGGGCGTGAGCCGCTCGGACGCGGCGAGGGCGCGTTCCAGATCCATGGCGAACAGGCGATCGATCTGGCGATCGGTCAGGGTGCCCGAGCCGCCACGCACGTCGGCGTAATCGGCCCGGACGGCGGACAGGCGCTCCGCAGCGTCGCCGTTGTCGAGGTTGCAGCCGATGCCCACGGCGCGATTGCCCTGGAGATCGGTGTAGGCGCGATGGCGGCGACCCTCCCAACGGGCGACCCAGCGCGCGGCCTCGGCGGTGAGCTCGCGCCGCTGCGCGGCCGCGTCGGGCGGCTCGGCCGACGGCGGGATGGCCACGATCGGATCGACCGGGAACACGGCCGCGGTGGAAGCGCCCACCGGCGGCGCGACCGCGGCCGGCCGCACGGGCGCCGAGAACGCCGCCGGGACGTCGGTGGCATCGATGCGGTCGGGCACCAGCGACAACCGGGCGCGTGCCCAGCCGGGCGCGGCCAGCGCGGGCAGCGAGGCGGACGCGACACGCTCCGGGACCGCCGCGTCGCCGAGACCGCTGCGCGCGAGTCCGAGCGCGGCCACGAGGATGGCCGCCATGAGAGGTAGTCGCCAGTGCTGCATGGTCCCCGTCGCCTCCGGTCCACCGGCGGAAGGCGCCGATGGGGGTCTATCCCGGCAAAGGCTAGGAATGGAGCTTCAGCGTTCTAGGCGGACTTCGTCGATTCGGCCGGCGGCCGGAGACGCAACTCGCGTCGCCACGTCGATGGGACTAGTCGCGCTCGGCGATGTCGTTGTAAGCAGCGCACCGGCAATACTTTAACGGAGAACCGTGCGGGTGATTGGCATGGCCGGCTGCGTAACACACGCGTGTTGCAGAAGTTGCAGCCGACGCACCCGCTCCGCTCGCACCGCTTGGCGCGATCGATCCGTTCGGGTCAAGCGGCTCCGGACTGCCGCTTGCTGACGTGCATCGCCTTGTCGTGCTGCTCGACCATCCGCTGGCCCAGGATCCCGACCGGCACGCCGACCGGATAGAGCGCCATGCCGTGCTCGACGACCTTCTTCTCGTCGTACTGGTTGCGGCCGTCGAAGATCGTCCGGCCCTTGAGCTGCGTCGCCAGCCGCGCGAAGTCCGGCCGGCGGTACGGACGCCACTCGGTCATCAGGCACAGCACGTCCGCGCCTTCGGTCGCCTTGTACGGGTCCTCGACGTAGGTGACGCCCGCCAGGTTGCCCAACGACTTGCGCGCCTCCTCCATGGCCTTCGGGTCGTGGACGCGCACGCGCGCGCCGGCCGCGACCAGCGCCCGCACCAGCTCGAGCGACGGCGCCTCGCGCACGTCGTCGGTGTTGGGTTTGAACGCCAGCCCCCAGACCGCCACGACCAGCCCGTCCATCGTCCGGTCGGTGAGCTCGCACCAGGCCGTCAGCTTGCGCTGGATCAGGGTCTTCTGGCGCTGATTGATCGCGTCGACCGCGCGCAGCAGCTCCGGCTCGTAGCCGGCCTTCTCGGCGGTCATGACCAGGGCGCGCACGTCCTTCGGGAAGCAGCTGCCGCCGTAGCCGCAGCCGGGATGCAGGAACTGCAGCCCGATCCGGCCGTCGGCGCCGACGCCCTGGCGCACCTGACGCACGTCCGCGCCGACGCGCTCGCAGATGTTCGAGACCTCGTTGATGAACGAGATCTTGGTCGCGAGCATGGCGTTCGCCGCGTACTTGGTCATCTCCGCCGAGCGGATGTCCATGGTGTAGAACCGCAGGCCGTTGCGGATGAACGGCGCGTAGAGGTCGTGCAGCACGCCGTCGGCGCGCGCCGAATCGACGCCGACGACCACGCGGTCCGGCTTCATGAAGTCCTCGACCGCCGATCCCTCCTTGAGGAACTCGGGATTCGAGGCGACGTCGAACTCGGCGCCGGAGCTGCGCTTGCCGAGCTCGTCGCCGACCCATTCGCGCACCCGGTCGGCGGTGCCGACCGGCACCGTGCTCTTGGTCACGACCAGGCAGTAGTGGCTCAGGTTGCGGCCGATGTCGCGGGACGCCGACTCGACGTACTTCAGGTCGGCCTCGCCGGTGGCCGACATCGGCGTGCCGACGCAGATGAAGGCGATGTCGGCGTCGACCAGCGCGTCGCGCGCGAGGGTCGTGAAGCGCAGGCGCTTCGCCGCGTAGTTCTCGGCCAGCAGCTCGTGCAGTCCGGGTTCGTAGATCGGCACGTCGCCGGCGGCGAGCCGCTCGACCTTGCGCTGGTCGACGTCGACGCAGGTCACGACGTTGCCCATCTCCGCGAAGCAGGTGCCGGTGACCAATCCGACGTATCCGGTACCGAAGATCGCGATGTGCATGCCTCTCCCGCCAACTGTGAGGATCGTCGCTGCATGCGATCCGAATCAAGGTTCCCCAACCAATCCGTTCGCAGCGAAGCCGCATCCTAGAGGGCTCGGTGCAGCCCGCCACGTCGGGACATGCTTCCTGCTTCAGGTTCGCGCAGCGAGCTGGACGGTTGCGGCTTGCTCGCCCGGTCCGCCGATGGCGACCGGCACCAGCCGGGCGCGCTCGACATCCACCAGCGCCGCTGCGACCAGGGGCGCATCGAGGTGTGGCCGCAGCAGGTGCGCGTAGACCTGCACCTGGGCCTGCGCCGCCGCATGGTCGGCGGCATCGCCGGTCTTCCAGTCGTAGAGGTGCCAACCGTCGCCGTGCTTGAGCAGCAGGTCGCAGATGCCGACGACCAGGACACCGCCGACCCGCGCCACCACCGGCTGCTCGACCAGGCGCGCGTCGGCGCGCCAATAGCCCGGCAGCAGGTCGGCATCGGCCAGCCGCGCGATGATCAGGTCGAGGCGCGCGGCATCGACCCGGCCGCGCAGGCGGTCGAGCGCGGCGGCCGCCGCCGTCGGCGCCATCCCCGGGCCATGCCGGGCGAGGGCCTCGTGCACCGCCGTGCCCAGCTCGCGGGCGACCGATGGCGCGGCGTCGCCAGCGCCGGCGCCGGCCAGGACCGGCTCCTCGGCGGCGAGCAGGCCGACGAGCTCGGTGACCGACCGGATCGGCGCGGCCTGATCGGGATCGGTGCGCAGCTCGGGCAGCGTCGGGATCGTCTCTCCCGTCGCGACCGGCACCGTGAAGCGCTCGCCCGGGTCGACCGCGACCGCGCGCCAGTCGACGGCGGCGCCGACCAGCCAATCGCCCCAGCGGTGCACCAGGCCGCACTCGTCCGGGGCGACGCAATCGGTGGCGACCAGGCAGTGGAGGCGTTCGCGCGCGCGCGTGCACGCGACGTAGAACAGCCGCGCCTCCTCGTCCTGCATGCGCGCGCGGATGGCCTCCTGCGCCAGGCCGGCGCGCAGGCCGATGGCGCCGTCGTCGTCGCCTTCGGCGGGCAGGCAGGTCAGCGTCAGCCCGTCCGGCTCGACCTGCGCCAGCGCCGGTCCGCGCAGGTCGCGCAGGCCGAAGTCGCGGTCGCAATCGGGGATGAAGACCACCGGCCACTCCAGGCCCTTGGCGCCGTGGACGGTCATCAGGCGCACGCCGCGCCCGCCGATCGCCTCGCCGGTGGCCTCGCCGACGTCGACGCCCAGGCGGCGGCGCTCGGCCAGGCGCGCGACGAAGGCGTGGCCATCGAGCGGCCGGCCCGCGGCGCGTTCCTCGTCCGCGATCGTCAGCAGGTTGGCGAAGCGCCGCCGCGCCAGCGGCAGCTGCGCGTAGCGCGCGGCGAGGCGCGGATCGGCGATCAGCTGGCGCAGCGCCGCGGCGACCCCCTCGCGCGCCAGCGTCGGCGCGAGCGCGGCCACCACGGCGCCCAGCGCGGTGCGCTGGCAGGCGTAGGCCCAGCCCAGCGCCGGCCCCTGCGACAGCGCTTCGACCAGCGCGGTCCGATCCTGCGCGTCGGCGACGCCCCATGGCCCGCTCAAGGCGACCGCCAGCGCCTGGCGATCGTGCGGATTGAGCGTCAGGCGGATGATCACCTCGAGGTCGTGGCACTCCTGGGCATCGACCAGCCCGCCGGGGAAATCGGTGTCGTAGGCGATGCCGGCGCGCTCGAGCGCCTGGGCGTAGGCGCGCATGCGCGCGCGCGTACGCACCAGGATCGCGTGATCCTCCGGGTTGCGCCCCTCGCCCAGCGAGGCGCCGATCAGACGCGCGATGTGCGCGGCCTGCGCCTGCGTGCCGATCAGCGCGCCGCGTCGGATCGGCGCGGCGGGCACCGGCAGGACGTCGACGCGCCAGCAGACGAAGGGCACGCCCGGCGCGAAATCGGCGTGGACGCGTCCGGGCGAGATCGCGTCCGGACGGAACGCCGCGCGCAGGCTGCGCTGGCCGATCACCAGCTTGATGGATTCGACCAGGTCCGGGTGGCTGCGGAAGTTCTGCTCCAGGCTCGCGACGCCGCCGCCGCCGTCCTCGATCGACCTCTCCCAGGCGACGAAGATCTCGGGCGCGGCGTGGCGGAATCCGTAGATGCTCTGGCGATGGTCGCCGACCACGAAGACGCGCGCCGATCCGCGGCCGCTGCCCCCGTCGCGCAGCAGGTCGACGAGCCGGCCCTGGAGCCGGTTGAGATCCTGCGCCTCGTCGAGCAGCACGTGGCGGTAGAGCGCGCCCAGACGCCGACGCGTCGCCGCGTCCTCGAGCAGGGTCAGCGCCTCGGCCTGCACGCGCGCGAAGCCGCCGACGCCGTGGCGCTCGGCGACCTCGTCGACCAGCACGGCGAAGCGCGCCGCGACGGCCGCGAACGCGTCGGCGCGGTCCGCGAGCTCGTCCTCGAAACCCGGATCGAAGCCGCTGAGCGACACCAGGCTGCCGCGGCACCGGCGCTTCTCCTTGTCGGGCCGCGCGCCGCTGGACGCGCGGACGTGCGGATGATCGATCGCGTCCTGCATCCGGCGCAGGTGCTCCTTGGCCTGCGGATCGCGCGCCGCCAGGGCGTCGACCAGCGCGACCCACGCGCCGAAGCCGACGGCGTCCGATGCCGGGGTCGCGGCGATCGCCGCCAGGTCGCGCGCCAACGCGCTGGTCGCCTTCATCGCCTGGCGCGCGTCGGCGAGCGCCGCGACCGCCGCGGCGAGGTGCGTCGCGCGCCGGCGCATGACCTCGGCGAAGGCGTCGCTGCGATCCGCGAGCAGCGCGGTGGTCGGAGCGGTCGATGCCTGGTCGGAGAGCGCGATCACCCGGGCGCGGACGGTGTGCTCGCCGTAATGCTCGATGAGCATCGGCAGCTCGTCGCCGCGCTCGCCGGCCAGGCGCGACCACGCCTCGTCGCGGCACGCGCGCCAGGCGACGTCCTCGGGCGCCGCCAGCTCCGGATCGCGGCCGAGCTCGGCGGCGTGCTCGCGCACCAGGCCCAGGCAGAAGCCGTCGAGCGTGGTGATCGGCGCGCCCGGCAGCTTGGCCAGGCACTCGCGCAGGTGGTGCAGGCGTTCGTCGTCGAGATCGTGGGCCTCGATCGCGCCGTCGCGCCACAGGCTGAAGCGCCGCCGCCGCACCACCGCGCGCAGCGTGCGATCGATGCGCGCGCGCAGGTTCGCCGCGGCCTCGCGCGTGAAGGTCATCGCCAGCACGCGCTCCGGCGTCAGCAGCCGGCCGCCGTCGTCGCGGTCGAGCAGGCACGCGCAGTAGCGCACCGCCATCACCGCGGTCTTACCGCTGCCGGCGCCGGCCGACGCCAGCATCGCCTGGCCGGTGAGCAGCGCCGCGCGCTGCTGCTCGTGCGTCAGATCCCACGGCATGCGCGTCATGCGGCGTCGCCCTCGTCGTCGCCGGACTGGTCGAGGCGCAGCTCGTCGAGCCGCGCCACCGCGGCGTAGGCCCCCTGCCGCCGGCAGCGACCGTCCTCGGCGGCGACCGCGATGCCGTCGGCGTAGCGCGCGATCGCATCCGTCAGGCGGGCGATGCGGGCGTCGAGTTCGTCGACCGCGACCCTGCCGACGCCATAGCCCGCGCTCTTCCCGTCCGACAGCGCGCGGTACCAGGCGGACTCGATGCGTTCGCCGCCCTGGCGCAGGCCGTGGCAGTACGCCAGCAGCTGCCCTTCCGCGCCGTCGCGCAGCAGCGTCGAGAAATTGCCGACGCGACCGCGCTTGTAGTCGACGACGCGCACCGAGCCGTCGCCGAGTCGGTCGAGCCGGTCGATCGAGCCGCGCAGCCGCAGGCCATCGCGCCCGGGCAGCTCGAGCGCGATCGCGATCTCGACCTCGGCGTCGCTGGACGTCAGCGCGCCGCGACCGGCCACGTCCGCGGCCTCGTTGCCCACCGCGATCTTCGCGCGTCGCGCCAGCATCCGCCGCCCGGCGCGGGTGATCGGCGCGGAGGCCGACTCCGCCCACGCCGCCAGCGCGCGGCCCGCGACCGCCTCCCAGTCGGCGCGCGGATGCTGCGCCAGCACGCGCAGGAGGCGGTGCAGCTCGTCGCCTTCGTCGCGCAGGCGGCGGTCCTCGCCCAGCGGGCCCAGGGCGAGCAGATCGCAGACCAGCGCGAAGGGATCGGCGACCACGTCGTTGAGCTGCGACGCGCGCAGGCGCTGGTGCAGGCCGGGCGGCACGGCGAAGGTCGCCGACGGGCGGCGCTGCGCGGCGCCCCACAGCGCCTGCTCGGCGGCGCCCTGGCTGTCGCGCGGGCCGATCGGCGCGCCGGGGACGGCGTCGGCGGTGGCCGCGGCGCGCTCGGCCTCGAGATCCCAGCCGAGCTGGCCGGCCAGCGCCGACAGCCACCACGACGGTTCGCGCTCGCCGCACGGGATGCCGATGACGACGCGCTCGCGCCCGCGCGCCAGCACCGCGAGGAACGCGGCGATCTCGCCGGCCGCGCGTCCCGCCTCGTCGTACGGGTCGCCGCCCAGCGCCGTCGCCAGCGCGGCGCGGTCGGCGGACGGCAGCAGCGATCCGGATGCCGCCTGACGCGGCCAGCGTCCGTGCTCGAGGCCGTGCAGGATCGCGACCGCGCGCGGCGCCGTGCGTCCGCGCACCGCGTCGGCGACGATCAGGGCGCGGTCCTCGGGCAGCGCGTCGCCGCGCGATACCCGCACGCGCAGGCCACGCGCGATGTCGTCGAGCTCGTCGACGCCGACCGGCTCGAGGCGCGCCAGCTCGTCGAGCCTCGCGATCGCCGCCGCGGCGTCGTCGCCGAGGTCGAGCCTGGCGGCCAGCGCGCGCAGGCGGTCGTGCCAGGCGCCCTCCACCGCGAGGCGGCCATGGACGCGCTCCAGCCAGGACAGCGCCTCGGTCAGCCACGGGCGATCGCGTCCCGGCTCGCGCCAGCCCCAGCTCTCGCACGCGCCGCCGGCGCGGACGGCGCGCCAACGCGCGAAGGCGTCGGCGACCGGCATGCGCTGCCACGGCGCACGCAGGTCGGACAGCGCCAACGGCGGCGCCTCGTCGACGCCGGCCGGCGCCAGGCGCTCGCACGCGTCGATGAACGACTCCCAATCGCCGCGCGCGCACCAGCGGCCCAGCGCCAGCGCCAGCGCTCCGGCGGCGGTGCCGGCCCAGGCGACGTCGAAGCGCCCGCGCACCGGCACGCCCGCGGCGATCAGCCCGTCGGCGAGCGCCAGCGCGTCGCCGTCGGCGGCGGGCACGTACAGCGTCGCCTGGCCCGGCGCGACGCCGTGACGGCGCAGCCAGCCCGCGACCGCGCGCGCCGCATGCGCCTCGTCGCGGTAGCGGTAGCGGCTTACCGCGTCCTCGGCGTCCAGCGCCTCGTCGTCGCCCAGCGCGCGCGCGAGGACGCGGGTCAGCGCCGGCGCGCGCCCGGCGGCCGTCGACGGGGCAGCGAAACGCTCCTCGAGCGCGTCGGGGAAGCGCTGGCGCAGCTTCGGCGCGAGCGCGCCCTCGCCGAGGCGCGCGTCGTCGACGGCGGTGATCACCAGCGCGCGGCCGTCGCCGAGGCGCGCGATCAGTTCGCGTTCCGCGGGCGACAGGCTCATGAAGTCGTCGAAGTAGAGCGAGCGCCACGGCACCGCCGGCGTCGCGGCGATCAGCCGGCGCAGCTGCTCGCCGCGCGTGGCCAGACCGAGCGTCGCGGCGCGCGTCGCGAGATAGCGGCGCGCCTTCGCCGCGGTCGCGCAGATCCCGACCAGCCGCTGGTCGGCGCCATCGCCGCGGCAGGCCGCGAGGCGCTCGTCCTCGACGAGGTGCTCGTCGAGGCGCAGCGCGAGCTCGGCGAGCTCCTTCGGCGCGGCGCGGAACCGCGCGAGGCGCTCCCAGCGCGTGCCGGTCAGCCCGTCGCGGCAGAAGCCGCGCATGACGTGCGTCGCGGCGCCGGCGCCGAGGGTCGCGCTGGCGTCGCCGACGCCGGCCGCGCAGCGTTCGACCAGCTCGGCGAGCGTCACCACCGGCGGCATGAGGCCGTCGCCGCCCCAGGCGTGCGCGGCGCGCACCAGCTCGTGGGTCAGGCCCTGCGCCGGCACGACCAGCACGGCGGCGCCCATCGGCTCGGCGCGCAGCCGCCGCCACAACGCCCGGCTCTTGCCGCTCTGGTGCGGACCGGTGATCAGGGTGACGGGCATGCGCCCGTTGTAGGCGCGCGCAGCGAGCCCGACAGCGTCAGCCGTGGCAACGATGGCTCACGCGCCGACCGGGGCTGCCCGGCGGCGCGGGGGCCTCGCCCTCAGTGCTCGCGCTTGAGGAACTCGTCGTCGATGAACTTGGTATGGACCAGCGAATTGACGAAGCGCGCGTCGCGCATCAGGCGCTGGTGGAAGCCGATCGTGGTCTTCGGGCCCTCGATGATGTAGTCGTCGAGGGCGAGCTGCATCAGGCGCAGCGCCTCCTCGCGATCCTTGCCGTGGACGATCAGCTTGGCGATCATCGAGTCGTAGTTCGGCGGGATCGTGTAGCCGGCGAAGCAGTGGCTGTCGACGCGCACGCCCTTGCCCGATGGCGCGACGTACATGGTGATCTTGCCGGGGAAGGGCGCGAAGTTGTGCTCCCAGTCCTCGGCGTTGATGCGCGCCTCGATGGCGTGGCCGCGCCACACGACGTCGCTCTGCTTGAAGCCCAGCGGCAGACCGGCGGCGACCTCGATCTGCAGGCGGATCAGGTCGAGGTCGGTCACCATCTCGGTGACCGGATGCTCGACCTGGATGCGGGTGTTCATCTCGAGGAAGAAGTACTGCTTCCGATCGAGGTCGTAGATGAACTCGACGGTGCCGGCGTTGGTGTAGCCGGCGGCGCGCGCCAGCTTGACGGCGTCGGCGCCCATCGCCGTGCGCTGCTCGGGGGTGATCACCGGGCTGGGCGATTCCTCGATCAGCTTCTGGTGGCGGCGCTGGGTCGAGCAGTCGCGCTCGCCCAGCGAGATGACGTTGCCGTGGTTGTCGGCGATGACCTGGATCTCGATGTGGCGCGCGCGCTGGATCAGCGCCTCGATGATGCACGCGCCGTTGCCGAACGCGGCTTCGGCCTCGCGCGTGGCCTGGATGAGGCCGGAGACCAGCGACGCCTCGTTGTGGGCGACCCGCATGCCGCGGCCGCCGCCGCCGGCGACCGCCTTGATCATCACCGGGTAGCCGATCTTGCGCGCGACCGCGATGGCCTCGTCCTGGTTGGCGACCGGACCGGCCGAGCCCGGCACCGTCGGCACGCCGGCTTCGACCGCGAGCGCCTTGGCCTTGGCCTTGTTGCCCAGCGCGTCCATCGAGTGCGAGGTCGGGCCGATGAACTCGATCTTGCAGTCGCGCACCACCTGCGCGAAGTGGCTGTTCTCGGCGAGGAAGCCGTAGCCGGGATGGATCGCGTCGACGTCGGCCAGCTCGGCGGCGGCGATGATGTTCTGGATGTTGAGGTAGCTCTGCCCGGCCTGGGGCGGACCGATGCAGATCGCCGCGTCGGCCATGCGCACCGGCAGGCTCTCGGCGTCGGCGGTCGAGTGGACGACCACGGTCTCGATGCCCATCCGCCGGCAGGTGCGGATGATGCGCAGGGCGATTTCGCCGCGGTTGGCGATCAGGATCCGTTTGAACATGAATCAGCCGGGTTCTTGGTTCGAGGTTCGTGGGACCGCCGACGACGGGCGCGCCGCGCGGGCGGACGACGGACGAGCCGGGTCAGCCGACCAGGAACAGGACGGTGCCGTACTCGACGGCCTGGCCGTCCTCGACGCAGACCTTCTTGATCGTGCCCTTGATGCCCTCGGGCTTGATCTCGTTGAAGACCTTCATCGCCTCGATCAGGCACACGACCTTGGTCTCGTCGACCACCGTGCCGACCTGGACGAAGTTCGCCGTGTCCGGATTGGGCTTCAGATACACGGTGCCGGGGATCGGCGAGATGATCTTCCGCGCGTTGGCGAGCTCATCGACCGGAGCGGCGACCGGCGCGGCGGCGGTGGGCGCGTGCGCGACCGGAGCGGGCTGCGCGACGTGGACCACCTGCGGCGCGGCCTCGTGGCCCTTCTTCAGCTTGACCTTCAGCTCCTTCGACTCGACCTCGAGCTCGACGAGCTCGTTGTCGCGCATGAGGCGCGTCAGTTCCTTGATGATCTTGATGTCCATTCCGGGCGAACTCCACTGCGCTGACGTGCGGCGCCGTAAGGTGGAAGGTGGGCGACACTAGAGCCGACGAGGTGGTCGTCAATCGCTCGGGATTAGCACACAACTCGCATGCGATCCTCGCCTTGCGCGGGAACGCGCGGATTCCGCGCAATCGCCCGGGGGTTCCGCGCCCGCGCGCGTGTTCTATGCTGCCGCGCCACCCGATTTCCATCGTTGGAGCTGCCCAATGGCGACCCGCGTCCTCCTGCCCAAGTTCGGCCAGACCGTCGAGACCAGCGAGATCACCGCCTGGATGAAGAAGGAGGGCGAGGTCGTCAGGAAGGGCGAGATCCTGTGCGAGATCGCCACCGACAAGAGCTCGCTCGAGGTCGAGAGCCAGTACGACGGCACGCTGCTGAAGGTGCTGCTCCCGCCCGGGAGGACCGCGCCGGTCGGCTGCGTCATGGCCGTCATCGGCGACGCGGGCGAGAAGCTCCCGGAGGCCTTCATCGCCGAATGCCTCGCCTCGCAGAAGATGTCGGCGACCAGCGCCGCGCCGGCCGCGGACGCCGCCGCCACGCCCACGGCCGAAGCCAAGCCGAAGCCCGCGCCGACCCCGGCCGCTCCGGCACCGGTCGCCGCCAGACCGGCGCCCGCGCCAGCGCCGCCAGCGCCGAAGGTCCAGGCGTCGCCGGCCGGCCGCCAGTTCGCCAGCCCGCGCGCGCGCAAGTTCGCCGCCGCGGCGGAAGTGCCGATCGGCGTCCTGGTCGGCAGCGGCGAGAACGGCCGCGTCGTCGAAGCGGACATCCACGCCTACATCGAGGCCATCGGCTCGGTGTCGCCCGCGGCGCGCACCCAGGCCTTCCAGCGCGCCATCGACCTGCGCGGCCTCCACGGCACCGGCCCGGGCGGCCAGGTGATGGTCGCCGACATCGCTGCCAAGCCGGCGGCCAACGGCCACGGCGGCCACGGCGCGCGCGCCGAGGCGAAGGCGGCGAAGCCGTTCACGCTCGGCGATCCGCCGCCGCTGACCGCCAAGCTCGAGAAGCTCAACCCGATGCGCCGCGCCATCGCCGGCAACATGCTGGCGTCTGCGCAGACCATCCCCGCGTTCCAGGTCGAGGTCACGGTCGACGCCGCGGCGCTGATCGCGCGCCGCGAGACGGCGAAGACCGCCGGCGAGAAGGTCTCCTTCGGCGACATCATCGCCCGCGCCGTGGCGCTGACGATCCGCAGGCACCCGGCGTTCGCCGCCACCTGGACCGATCAGGGCATCCAGTTCCGCGACCGCGTGCACATCGGCTTCGCCGTCGCGCTGCCTGGCGGCCTGGTCGTCCCGGTGGTCGGCGACTGCGACCAGCGCAGCGTCGGCGACATCGCGCAGGTCTCGTCGGCGTTGGTCGAGAAGGCGCGCACCGGCAGGCTGGCGCCGGACGACTACACCGGCGCCGTGTTCACGCTCTCGAACCTCGGCTCGTTCCCGGTCGACCGCTTCGTCGCGATCGTCCCGCCCGGCCAGAGCGGGATCATCGCCATCGGCCGCATCCGCGACGAGGTCGTCGTGCGCGGCGGCGGGTTCTTCGCGGCGAAGCTGATGAGCCTGACCCTGTCGGCCGACCATCGCTACATCGACGGCGCCGACGGCGCGGCGTTCATGAAGGACCTCAAGGAGATCCTCGAGCACGCCGAGGTCGTCTGACCGCGCTCAGCTCTCCGCCTTCAGCTTCGTCGCCGCCGCGACCGTGAACGGTTCGCGCGTCGCGCTGACCACCTCGCCGGCCTTCGGGTAGTCGAGGTGGATCATCACCGAGCCGGCTCGTCCCAGCCGCTCGAGCAGCCGCGCCTCGAGGCGTTCGATGTCGTCGTGCGCCTCCTTCACCGACCACTCGGCCGGAACCATCAGATGGAAGTCGATGAAGGTCTCGTCGCCGGCGGTGCGCAGGCGCAGGTTGTGGACGTCCAGCCACTCGGGCTCGCGCAGCTCGTTGATGGTCTCGACGACGCGGCCGAGGACCTGCGGGTCGGCCTCGTCCATGAGGCCGGCGACGGCCTGCCGCACCATCCGCGCCCCCGTCACCAGGATGACGACGCCGAGCACCGCCGCGGCGAGCAGATCGATGCGCGGATCGCCGGTGAACCAGGCCAGCGCGACGCCGATGACGGCGCCGAGCGACGTCCAGACGTCGCTGAGCACGTGCCGCGCATCGGCCTGCAGCGCCAGCGAGCCGGTGTGCTTGCCGACCCGCAGCAGGTGCCAGGCGAGGACCAGGTTGATCACCGCCGCGCCCCCGGACAGCCACAGGCCGCTGCCGAGCTCGGCGACCTGGTGGCCCCGGTAGAACTCGCGCCCCACCTCCCAGAACACGGCGAGGCCGGCGAGCACCACCATCCCGCCTTCGAACGCCACCGAGAAGTACTCGATCTTGCCGTGACCGTACGGGTGGTTGGCGTCGGGCGGTCGCGCCGCGAAGCCGATCGACCAGTACATGAAGACCACCGCGCCGACATGGACCACCGACTCGAGCGCATCGGACAGGATCGCCGCCGAGTTGGTCAGCGCGAAGGCGCCCATCTTGATGACCAGCATCAGGACGCCGACGATGACCGAGAGCCCGGCGGCGCGGGATCGGCTGGCGCGCAGATCGAGGGCGATGCCGGTCATGGCGCGGGAGCATCGCTCGACCGGCCGCCAGCGCCACGGCAGGGCCGCCAGGTCCACCGCCGGGCAGCGTGCGCGGAGTTTGGCCAGCATGAATTGACTGCTAAGACGTGCATCATAGCGTCCCCGGGTGCTCGTGCCGTCGCCCGGGCACTGATGGATTTGCGAATGGCCCCCACTGACAACCAACACGACCGATCAACCGCAACCCCCCACCGCATCAGGACCTCGCCCAGCCCCAGCCACCGCATCCGGACGTCGTCGTCGTGGACCTGATCATCGCGGGGGCGGTCGGCCTCCTCGTCGGTCTGATCGTCGGCCTGATCGGTGCGTCGGTCGGCGCGGCACGAGTCCGCGCGAGGGCGCAGGCCGACGCGCAGGAGCAGGTCCGCACCGAGGTCGAGCGCGAACGGCTCCGCCTGGCGGATGAGTCGAAGGCGACCATAGCGCGCGCCGAGAGCGCCGCGCGCGACGACGTCGAGCGGCAGCGCGCGGCGCTGGAGCTGGCGGCGGCGCGCGAACGCGACCTGCTGCGATCCGAACGCGTCGAGCTCGACGAGCGCGAGGCGCGGGTGGCGAAGCGCGAGGACAAGCAGGCGGCGCGCGAGGACCAGCTGGCGGCGCGCGAACAGGCCATCGACAAGAAGGTCGAAGCCCTCGACCGGCGCGACGCCAAGATGCGCGAGCGCGAGGCCCAGATCGACCTGTTCACCGCCGACGCCGAGCAGCACCTCGCCGCCACCGTCGCCAAGGAGCGCGAGGCCGAGGCCCTGCTGACCACCATCGCCGGCCTGGATCGGGAGCAGGCGCGCGCGCGGATCCTCGAGCGCCTCGATGGCGAGCTCGCCGCCGAGCAGGCCGAGCGCATCGCCAAGGTCGAGAAGGACCTGGCCGCGCGCGCCAAGGAGCTGGGCATCGAGGTCGTCGCGCGCGCCATCCAGCGCTACGCCGCCGAGCACACCGCCGAGACCACCGTGTCCAAGGTCAAGATCGCCGACGAGGAGATGAAGGGCCGCATCATCGGCAAGGACGGCCGCAACATCAAAGCCTTCGAGCAGGCGACCGGCGTCGACCTGATCGTCGACGAGACGCCGGGATCGATCGCGATCTCGTGCTTCAGCGGCCTGCGCCGCGAGATCGCGCGCCGCGCGCTCGAGGCGTTGATCGGCGACGGCCGCATCCATCCGGCGCGCATCGAGGAGGTGCTGACCAAGTGCCAGCAGGACCTCGACCGCGAGGTCGTGAAGCTGGGCGAGGACGCCGCGTACGTCTGCGACGTCTCGGGCCTCCATCCGCACCTGATCAAGCTGCTCGGCAAGCTGCACTGGCGCACGAGCTACGGCCAGAACGTGCTCAAGCACACGCAGGAGGTCGCCTTCCTGTGCGGCGCGATGGCCGCCGACCTCGGGCTCGATCCCAAGCTCGGCCGGCGCTGCGGGCTGCTGCACGACATCGGCAAGGCGATCGATCACGAGCAGGAGGGCAGCCATCCCGAGCTCGGCTACGAGGCGCTCAAGCGCTACGGCGAGAGCGAGATCGTCGCCAACGCCGCGCTCGCCCACCACGAGGGCCGCGTCGTCATCTCGCCCTACACGACGCTGGCCGCCGCCGCCGACGCGATCAGCGCCGCGCGTCCCGGCGCGCGCAGCGACAACGTCGAGAACTACCTCAAGCGCCTCGGCCAGCTCGAGGACATCGCCTGCTCGTTCAAGGGCGTGCAGAAGGCCTACGCCATCCAGGCCGGCCGCGAGCTGCGCGTGATCATCAACGGCCACAGCGTCCCCGACGCCGAGCTGTCCAAGATCGCGCGCGACATCGCGCGGCGGGTCGAGGAGGAGGTCGCGTTCCCGGGCGAAGTGAAGGTGACGCTGATCCGGGAGATGCGGCAGACGGCCGTCGCGCGCTGAGCGCTCGGCGCGAGCGCTACTCGCCGTCGAGCCAGCGCCGCAGCAGGATCGCCGCGGCCTTGGCGTCGACCTGGCCCTTCGACGCCGGCCACTTGCCCTCCTCCTTCAGCGCCGCCTCGGCCTCCCAGCTGGTGTGGCGTTCGTCGGTCTCGTGCACGGGCAGCGTCCAGTGCTTGGCGAGCTCCTTGAGGAAGGCGCGCACCCAGCGCACGTTCTCCCCCTCCTGGCCCTTCTCGTGCAGCGGCAGGCCGATGACGATCTCCTCGATCGACTCCTGCTTCGCGAGGTGCGCGATGGTGCGCGCGGCGATCGCGTCCGAGCCCTTGCGTTCGACGAAGCCGAGCGGGCGCGTGGCGATGCCCAGCTCGTCGCAGGTCGCGAGCCCGATGCGCACGCGCCCGTAGTCGATCGCCATCAGCCGCTTGCCGGCGCGTGAAACCATGCGCCCAGGCTGGGCCGGTCGGGCGCTGGCGTCTACGGCCCGCGGGCCTAGAAATGCCGGCGCTGCTGGACGGCCGCGTTCGCCTGACCCGCAAGGGGAGGGCGACCGAGGAAAGTCCGGGCTCCACAGGGCATGGTGGCTGGTAAATCCAGCCGTCTCGCGTGGCGGCGGGACAGGGACAGTGCAACAGAAAACAGACCGCCGTGCGGGCGACCGCGCGGTAAGGGCGAAACGGCGGGGTAAGAGCCCACCGCGGATCCCGCGAGGGATCTGGCAATGTAAACCCCACCTGGAGCAAGCCCAGACCGTGGCCATGACGCTGCCCGCGTCGCCACAGGTAGGGCGCTGGAATGCCGGCGGCAACGCCGGCGTCGAGAGAAATGGCCGTCCTCGACAGGACCCGGCTTACAGGCAGCGATCCGACCACACCATCCGCCGCGGCCGCAAGGCCGCGGCGGATGTGTTTCCGGACATCGCCCGTAGCCGGCTCCTCGGGTACCATTGCCGTGGCCGACCGTCGATCCTCACCAGGGCCGAGCGATCGCGCACGCACGCGAACCCCCCGCCGTCATGGTCTGCCCCAGGAATCCCCCATGCGCCTGACCAGCGAGCAGATCCGCTTCTTCGAGCTCTTCGGATACCTGCATCTGCCCGGCGCCTTCGCCAGCGACATCGCGGCGATCACCCGGAACTTCGAGCAGATGTGGGCCGACCACGGCGGCGGCCACGCCGGCAAGCCGCACGACCACCAGCAGCGCTCGTGCATCGGCGCCTTCATCGATCGCAGCGAGACGCTCTCCGACCTGGTGGACGACGCGCGTGTCGACGCCATCGCCAGCCCGCTGGTCAGCGACGACTGGAACTACATGGGCAGCGACGGGAACCTCTACGCCGGCGACACGCCCTGGCACTCCGACGGATGGAACCGCGGGCCGGTGCGCAACATCAAGCTCGCCTTCTACCTCGATCCGCTGACCCGCGACAGCGGCTGCCTGCGCGTCATCCCGGGCAGCCACCGCATCGGCGATACGTACGCCGAGAAGCTGCAGGCCGAGCTGGCGACGTGGGGCAAGCTCGGCGCCGACCTGCCGGCCCAGGCTCTCGAGACGATGCCGGGCGACGTCGCGATCTTCGACCACAACATCAAGCACGCCGCCTTCAAGGGCGCCGGCCGGCGCCGCATGTTCACCATGAACCTGTCGACGCGCATCCCCGAGCAGCTGCTGCCGGAGCTGCGCGAAGGCCTCAAGGGCGCGGCGCGGTTCTGGGTCGACGAGGCCTACTGCGGACCGCAGGCGCCGATGCGCCGGAAGGCCGACGCGCGCCGCCTGCGCCGTCTCGAGCAGGTCATCGACAACTACGACCTCGTGCCCGAAGCGACCCGCGAGGCGCGCAAGGGCATGGTCGAGCCGGCGCGCGGCTGACGCCTCAGCCGACGGTCGTGTCGGTCCCCGGACGGCTGCGCGCCGCCTCGAGCGTCTCGGCATCGGTGTCGAACTCGATCGGCGACGCGTTCTCGAGCGTCTCGGCGCCGGGATCGATCGGCGACGGTCCGCGCCACAGGCGCCGCGCGGCGATCGCCGCGCCGCCGATGAGCGACAGGGCGAGCGCCAGCACCACCATCCAATCCATCGCCGCGAGCCGGACGCGGCGCGTCGCCTCGGCGTAGGCGGCCAAGGTCAGCGCGTCGCAGCGATCGGCGAGACCCATCGCCTGCAGGGCGCGCCATGCCGCCACCAGGCGCGGCCTGAGCGCGTCCGCCGCCGTCCCGCCGCCGCCGTCGGCGCGGGCGGCGCCGACCAGCGCCTCGAAATGGATCAGCGCCGACTGCGCCGCGTCCTCGAGCGCGGTGGCGACCGTCGGTTCGTCGCGCACCGCCCAGGTGACGGGCAGCGCGCCCGGCTGCGGCGCCAGCAGCGCGGCGCGGGCGTCCACGAGCCGACCCAGCTCGGCATCGCCGGCCGGCGCGCCGGCCGATTCGCGCAGGCGCGCGGCGCTCAGGCTGACCTCGCGCGCGGCGGGGCCGCGGTCGCCGGCGAGCGCGGCGATGCGCGCCAGCTGCTCGCGCGCGTCCTCGGCGCCGGCCAGGACGATCAGGCCGTACGCCTGGCGCAACGCGTCGGGATCCGGCTTCGGCCGCGCGAGATGCGCGTCGAGCCGCGCGCGCGCGGCGGCCTCGAGCTGCGCGCGATGGCGATCGGCCAACGCCGTCTGGCGCAGCACCGCGAACGCGGCCTCGATCACCTTGCCGTCGGGATGCCGTCGCGCGAGCTCGCCGCCGAGCATGCCCGCGGCCGCGCGCTCCAGCGCCTCGCGCGCCTCGGGATCCTGGACGAAGCCGTAATCGTGCAGCGCCGCCAGCGCCTGCTCGTGCGCGCGCGAGCGCGCGGCGAGGCCGAACCAGCCGACGATCAGCAGCGCCAGCGCCACCAGCCACACGCGGAAGGCCATGGTCATCCGCTCGTCCGGCGCGGACCCGCGATCGCGACGGTGACGGCAAACAGCGCGGCGACGACGCAGGGCGCGAGGCCGAAGGCCACGATCGCCCACGGCGGCTGCGCCGGCGAACGCACCAGTCCGATCAACGTCGCCAGCGCCAGCGCCACGAGCACGATCGGCGCGACCGCCGAGACCGCGGCGCGCCACCACCGCCCGGGCGGGGTCACCGAGTACGCGCCGAGGTGGCGCTGCAGGCCGGCGATGCCGACGACCCGCGCGATGACCAGCGCGCTCGCCGCGGCGATCAGCGCCGGTCCGCCGGCGAAGACCACCGCCTCCAGCGCGTCGCGCGCCTCCCACCCGTGATTGGTCGCGAACGGCACGCCGGCGAGGAACCCGGCGATCGCGATGCGCGCGCTGGCGTGCCGCCAGACGACGTCGCTGCGATCGGCCAGCGCCGCGACGCACGCGGCGACGCCCGCCGCCAGCGCCGCCAGCGCGCACCCCGCGAGGCCGACGAACAGCGCCAGGGCGCCGCACTGCGCCACCCACGACGATGCCCCGGCGAACGCCGCGGCGGCGGTGATGAAGACGCCCTCGACACCGCGCGTCGGCAGCGCTTCGATCGGCGTTCCCACGGCCGCCGCCTGCGCGCCGAACGCGGCGGCGAGGATCAGCGCGACGGCGATCGTCGCCGCGAGCGCGGCGTACAGCACCAGCGATGCGCCTCCGGTGCCGTCGGCGTTGCGGTTGAGGAAGCTGGCCAGCGCCACGTGCACGCCGGTGCCGAGCGCGGCGGCGCGCAGCACCAGGCCGCCCGCCGCCACCCACGTGTCGACCGCGCCGAGCGCCATCCACTCGGGCGAGAGCACGCGCGCGACGCCGTCGATCGCGCCCGGCATCCGCGCGACGACGATCGTCGCCGCGACCAGGGCGACGGCGCTGACCGCGAGTATGACCAGCACCGCGGCGGCGATCCGGCGCACGCCGGCGCCGACCAGCGCGTGCATCCCCAGCCACAGCAGCGCGAGGACCAGCAGCGCCCCGCCGATCGGTCGCACCGACGATGCGGCCGCGCCCGCGTCATCGACCGCGCCGGTGGTCAGCGCCTGCTGCAGGTACGCCTGCGCGGCGTCGACGGTCGGACCCCACGGCAGCGGCTGACCGGCGGCGAGGGCCAACGCCGCATCGTACGCGTAGAGCGCGAGCCACACGACCAGCGCCGCCTGGCACAGCGCGATCAGCGCGCCGGCGCAGACCGCCCACCAGCCCAGCCATTCCCAGCGCTTGGCCAGCTTGCGCAGCACCTCGGGCAGCGTGCCCTGGTAGCAGAGCCCGAGACCGAACTCGAACGCCAGGAGCGGTCGCGCCACCAGCCACGCGACGAGCAGGAACGGGACGAAGAACGCGCCGCCGCCATGGGCGATCGCCAGGCCCGGCAGATCGATCGCGGCGCTGCCGACCGCGGCGGCGATCGCGACCAGCCGGAACGCCGCGTCGTTCGGCCAGCGATCACGCAGCAGGTTCATCGCGACGCGACCCGGCCGAGCCGGAGCCTTCGGCCCATCATCGGCGCGGCCGGGCCGTTTGCTGTCTCACGGGCGGCTCGGCCCCCCGCGCCCCCCGCAGCACCGCGTGCTCGACGATGTCTCGCCAGGAAGAGGAGATCGGGGCGCATCGTGATGCGGTCATTCTTGCACTCCGGCGCAGGACTCGCCAGGGGCAGGACCCCTCACGACGGCGTCCTCCGGCATCGGATCGCGCGGATAGGCACAGCACGGCAATTCGAGGCACGTTCCTCCCGGTTGGCAGCTCGCGCGCCCAGCCCAGGATCGCGCGCCTGGAGCGACGCCATGCCGTACACGCTGGGGTTCGATTTCGGCAGCGAGAGCGGCCGCGCGGTGCTCGTCGACGTGCGCGACGGGCGCGAGGTCGCGACCAGCGTCCACGCCTACCGCCACGGCGTGATGGACGCGACGCTGCCCGACGGCACCCCGCTCGGCCACGACTGGGCGCTGCAGCACCCGTCGGACTACCTCGACGTCCTCGAGCACACCACGCGCGCGGTGCTCGCCGAGTCCAGGGTCCGCCCTGACGAGGTCATCGGCATCGGCACCGACTTCACCGCCTGCACGGTGCTGCCGACGTTCGCGGACGGCACCCCCCTGTGCCTGACCGAGCGCTGGGCGCGCCACCCGCACGCCTGGATCAAGCTGTGGAAGCACCACGCGGCGCAGCCGTGGGCCGACCGCCTCAACGAGCTGGCGGCGAGCCGGAACGAGCCGTGGCTGTCGAGCTACGGCGGGAAGATCTCCTCCGAGTGGCTGTTCCCCAAGGCCGCGCAGGTCGCCGCCGAGGCGCCCGAGGTGTGGGCCGCCGCCGAACGCTTCATCGAGGCCGCCGACTGGATCGTCTGGCAGCTGACCGGCGTCGAGACCCGCAACGCGTGCACCGCCGGCTACAAGGCCATCTGGGGCGCCGAGCGCGGCTACCCCTCGCGCGAGTTCTGCGCCGCCCTGCACCCGGGCCTGGCGACGCTCATCGACAAGCTCGGCACGCCCGTCCCGCTCGGCCGCAAGGCCGGCGAGCTGACCGCGGCGATGGCGACGCGCATGGGGCTGAAGCCCGGCATCGCCGTCGCGGTCGGGAACGTCGACGCGCACGTCAGCGTGCCGGCGTGCGGCGTCGGCGGCGCGACCGGCTACGGCGGCGACAGCGCCAACGGCGTGCTCGTCGCGATCATGGGCACCAGCTGCTGCGACATCCTCTGCGGCCCCGAGCAGAAGGTCGTGCCGGGCATGTGCGGCGTGGTGAAGGACGGCGTCGTGCCCGGCAGCTACGGCTTCGAGGCCGGGCAGTCCGGTTTCGGCGACCACTTCGCGTGGCTGACGCGCTTCCTCGGCGCCGGCGACCCCGGGCACGCGGCGCTCGAAGCCGCCGCGCTGGCGATGGGTCCGGGGGGCAGCGGGCTGATCGCGCTCGACTGGTGGAACGGCAACCGCTCGGTGCTGGTCGACGCCGACCTCACCGGCGCGCTGATCGGCTTCAACCTGCGCACGACGCCGGCCGAGGTCTACCGCGCGCTGATCGAAGGCCTCGCCTTCGGCCTGCGCACGATCGTCGACGCGTTCACCGGTCACGGCGTGCGCATCGACCGCATCGTCGCCTGCGGCGGGCTGGCCGAGAAGAACCGCCTGTTCATGCAGACCATCGCCGACGTCACCGGGCGCACGATCCAGATCGCGCGCTCCGCCCAGGCGCCGGCGGTCGGTTCGGCGATCTTCGGCGCGGTGGTCGCCGGCAGGCAGCGCGGCGGCTACGACGACCTCGCCGCCGCCGCCAAGGCGATGGGCGGGTTGAAGGAGCTCTCGTTCACCCCGAACCCGGCGCACAAGCCGGTGTTCGACCGCCTGCACGCCGAGTACACGCGCCTGCACGAGCGCTTCGGCCGCGAGGACCAGGTGATGAAGCGCCTCAAGGCGATCCGCGCCGAGGCGCATCGCGGCATCGCCGCCAGGGGCTGATCCGTGCTGCCGCGGCGCTGGCCCCCAGCCCTGGGTGCCGCTCGCGTCCGCGTCCGACGGCGGCCGTCGCGCGCCGCCGCGCGCAGCGGGACGTTCGAACCGCTCCGCCGGCCTGACGGTCGGTGTCGAGCCGAGGGCCCTGATGTACCTTCTCCCCGGTCATGAGCGACGGCACGCGATCTGCAGATACGGTAATGGCGACGGACGCCCTCCCGGCGACGTGGATCGACGGCAGCGCACCGCCCGGCGCGCCGGCCGAACCGCCTCGGCGGACGCTCGGCCACTACGCGCTGGTCCGCATGATCGGCCAGGGCGGCATGGGCGCCGTGTGGGAGGCGATCGACCAGCGCCTCGGGCGACGCGTGGCGCTGAAGGTCATGCTGCGCGAGGACGACGCGCGCGGCGACGCCGTCGAGCGCTTCCAGCGCGAGGCGCTGCACGCCGCCAAGCTGCGCCATCCCAACATCATCCCGGTGCACGACGTCGGCCACGATCGCGGCCGGCACTACCTGGTCATGGACCTGGTCGAGGGCATGACCCTGGACGAGGCGCTGCGCCTGCGCTCCGCGACGCACCGCGAGAAGGCCGAGGTGCTCCTGACGGTCGCGCGGGCCGTGCACTACGCGCACGAGCAGGGCGTCATCCACCGCGACCTGAAGCCCGCCAACATCATGCTCGAACGTGGGCGTCCGGCGACGCAGTCGCGCCACCGCCCGACCTCGACGACGGCCAGCACGCCGGCGGCCGCCGACGACGACCTCGGCCAGCCGCTGGTGATGGACTTCGGCCTGGCGAAGGATCTCTCGGACACCAGCGCGCTGAGCCGCTCCGGGCAGGCGATGGGCACGCCGGCGTACATGCCGCCCGAGCAGGCCGATGGCCGGCACGACGCCATCGGCCCGCGCTCGGACGTCTACAGCCTGGGCGCGATCCTCTACGAGCTGCTCACCGGACGCCCGCCGTTCGCCGGCGAGACGCCGATGCAGGTCATGCGCGCGGTGGTCGAGGTCGACCCGGTGCCGCCGTCGCGACTGGCCGCCGGCGTGCCGCGCGATCTCGAGACCATCTGCCTGACCTGCCTCGAGAAGGTGCCCGCGCGCCGCTACGCCAGCGCCGAGGCGTTGGCCGCCGATCTCGAGGCGTGGTTGTCCGGGGAACCGATCGCGGCGCGGCGCACGCACTGGCTCGGACGCTGCGCGCGCCGGGCGCGCCGCCACCCCGCGGCGTGGACCGCCGGCGCGGCGGCGATCCTGGTCGCGTTGGCGGCGATCATCGGCGCGGTGGTCATGCTCGAACGCGAACGGCGCGCGGCCGTGGTCCACGCCCAGGACATCGACCGCACCCTCGCCGAGGTGCGCGGGGAGCAGGCGCGACGCGAGGCCGCCGAGGCCGAACGACGGCGCGTGGACGATGAACGCCAGCGCCTCGAGCGGGAGAAGCGGCGCGAGTGGCAGCTGGTCTACGGCGACGACTTCACGCGGCCCGACGTCGAGCAGCGCTGGGAGTTCCTGGTCGTCAACGGCACGGCCGACGTCGTCGACGGCCGGCTGCGGCTCAACGGCGGCACGCCCCAGGTCGCGATGCTGCGCGAGCGGTTCTCCGGGGATCTCAGGATCGAGTGGACCTGCCGGCAGCGCGGCGCGGTCCTGTCCGACATCAGCTGCTTCATGGCGACCGCCTCCTGCCCGTGGGGCGACTCGCCGGACGGGTACCTGTTCCAGTTCGGCGGCTGCGGCAACACGCTGAGCCGCCTGCTGCGCGACAGCGACCCGGTCTGCACGCGCACCGGCGCGGTCCTGGTCGAGGATCGCACCTACAGCGCGGTCGCCGAACGCGTCGGCGGCCGGCTGACCCTCCTGGTCGACGGCCGGCAGATCTTCGAGCACCACGACGAGCGTCCGATCGAGGACGAGGGCCGCGATCGCCTGGGATTCTACGGCTATGCCGCCGAGACCTGGATCGACGACGTCGCGGTCTGGCGCCTCGGCGAGCCGCGCACCGTCGATGTGCTCGAGGTCGTCGAGCGCCATCTCGAGCGCAGACGCGTCGTGTCCGGCGAGGACCTGATCGACGAGGCGCTGTCGTCGACCGATCCCGCGCGGGTGGCGCGCGCGCAGGCGGCGCGGCGCCGCGCCGAGGATCTGCGCCGGCTGCAGGCTCGGTTCGATGCGACCACCGCGGCGGTGCGCGCGCGCTGGCCGTCGGCGCGCGTCGAGCTGGTCGATGCGCAGGTCTCGGTCGACATCTCCGACTGCGCGGTGACCGACCTGTCGCCGTTGGCGGGCCTGCACTGCGACCGGCTGGCCTGCTTCGGCAACCGCATCACCGACCTGGGACCCCTGACGGGGATGCCGCTCGAGCGGCTCGACTGCACGAACAACGCCATCGCCTCGCTCGCGCCGCTGCGCGGCATGCCCCTGCGACGGTTGGCGGTCAGCGGCAACCTCGTCAGCGACCTGTCGCCGCTGGCGGGGATGCCGCTCGAGGAGCTGCGCGCCTCCGGGAATCGCATCGCCGATCTCGGGCCGCTGGCGGGGACGCCGCTGCGCTACCTGCACATCAGCATGAATCCGATATCGTCGCTCGCGGCGTTGGCGGGGCTCGATCTCGACCACCTGTCGATCAACAGCATCGCCGTGACGGACCTCGAAGCGCTGCGCGGCCTGCGTCTGACGCGGGTGACCTGCGCCGGCAACGGGCTGACCAGCCTGGCGCCGCTGGCGGAGATGCCGCTGACCGACCTGGACTGCGGCTCGAACCAGATCACCGATCTCTCGCCCCTCGCCGGGTTGCCGCTGACCCAGCTCATCTGCAATGACAACCGCATCAGCGACCTCGCGGCGCTCGCCGGGATGCGGTTGACGCACCTGAGCTGCGACGGCAATCGGATCGCCGATATCCGGCCGCTCGCCGGCCTGCCGCTGCGCCGGTTGTCGTGCACGGGCAACCGCATCGAGGATCTGGCGCCGCTGGCCGGCGCGCCGCTGCGCAGCCTCGCCATGGCCGACAACCTGGTCGTCGACCTCGCACCGCTGGCCGGCATGGAGCTCGCCGAGCTCGACTGCGACCGCAACCGCATCGTCGACGCCGCGCCGCTCGCGGGTCTGCCGCTGACCAGCCTGACCTGCTCGGGCAACGCCATCGGCGATCTCGCGCCGCTGGCCACGGCGCGCCAGCTCGAGCGCCTGTGGTGCGACGCCAACCGAATCACCGATCTCGCCCCGCTGGCCGGCCTGCCGTTGACGCACCTGGTGTGCGCGGGCAATCCGCTGGTCAGCGTGTCGCCGCTCGATCGAGAACCGCCGCTGGTCTTCCTCTTCGATGAGCACGCGCTCGGCGAGGACCAGCGCCAGCGGATGCGCGAGAACTGCCGCAGCCGCCACGGTCCGATCGGCGACAGCGCCTGCACCGCGGCCCGGGACGATCTGCGCGCCGGCGCGGTACGGCACCGCGACCGCTCGTACGCGCGCCTGCCGGGGATGTGGACGCATCACCAGGCCGAGACCGCGTGGCGCAACCTCGGCGGCCGTCCGCCGCGCGCGCGCGATGACGCCGAGGCTCACCTGCTCATGGCGCTGGCCCGCAGCGGGCTGTGGGTGGCCGACCCGTCGACCGATGCCGGAGCGGCCCCGGACGGGGCGGCCGACGTCACCCATTACCTCGGTCCGATCCGCGACACGTGGTCGATCGCGCCGCATACGCTCTATGGCGGCACGCTCATCGCCGCGTGCGTCGTGTGCTGGGACGAATGACGGGTCGATGGTCGGCGCGTTCGCCGCTTCCTCGCACGGCCGGCATTCCCATCCTGCGGCGATGACAACGGACAGCGCCCCGACCGACGGCTTCTCGAAATTCGGCCTCAGCGAGCCGATCCTTTCCGGCGTACGCGACGCCGGGTTCACCCTGCCCAGCCCGATCCAGGCCGCCGCGATCCCCCTGCTGCTCGCCGGCCGCGACCTCGTCGCGCAGGCGCAGACGGGCACCGGCAAGACCGCCGCCTTCGGTCTGCCCGGCATGTCCAAGCTCGATCCCAAGCTCCCCGGCGTGCAGATGCTGGTGATCACGCCGACGCGCGAGCTCTGCGCCCAGGTCGCCGACGAGCTCTTCAAGCTCGGCAAGAACGCCCACGTGCGCACGGTCGCGGTCTACGGCGGCGCCAACGGCTACCGCCAGGTCGAGCAGATCCAGCGCGGCGCCCAGGTCGTCGTCGCCACGCCGGGCCGCCTGCTCGACCACCTCGACTCCGGACGCCTGCCGAAGTTCGCGCCGGCCATGGTCGTGCTCGACGAGGCCGACGAGATGCTCGACATGGGCTTCCTCGAGGACATCGAGCGCATCTTCAAGCACCTGCCCGAGGGCGCGCCGCGCCAGACCTGCCTGTTCTCGGCGACCATGCCGGCGGAGATCAAGCGCCTCGCCGACCGCATCCTCAAGGACCCGGCGCGCGTCGACCTGACCAACACCGAAACCTTCAAGACCGACGTCGAGCAGTTCTACTACGTCATCGAGGAGCACGAGCGCGTCGTCGCGCTGACCCGTCTCATCGATGCCGAGGAGCCCAAGCGCGCGATCGTCTTCTGCCGCACCAAGCGCGAGGTCGACGACATCGCCACCGTGCTGGTCGGACGCGGCTGCGCCGCCAAGGCCCTGCACGGCGACCTCGACCAGCGCCAGCGCCAGGACGCCGTCGCCGCCTTCAAGAAGGGCACGATCGAGGTCCTGGTCGCGACCGACGTCGCGTCGCGCGGCCTCGACATCCAGGGCGTCAGCCACGTCTTCAACTTCCGCATGCCGATGGACCAGGAAGCCTACGTCCACCGCATCGGCCGCACCGGCCGCGCCGGCGCCAAGGGCAAGGCGGCGACGCTGGTGACGCCATGGGAGTTCCACGGCCTGCGCCGCATCCAGCACGCGATCAAGGCCTCGTTCATCCACGGCGAGCTGCCGTCGCTGACCGAGATCAACCGCCGCCGCGATCGCGGGCTGGTCGAGACCATCATCGCCCAGGTCCCGCACGAGGACGCGATCGACGTGCTCGCGCAGCTGACCGAGGCGATGGACGTGTGCGAGGTCGCGATGCGCCTGATCTCGATGCTGCTCGAACGCGAACGCAAGACGATCGACGGCCCCGAGAAGATCGGCACCGACGCGCGCAAACGGGTCGAGCGCATGATCGCGCAGGGCAGCGCGCCGCGCCAGCAGGGCAACTACTACAAGGGCGGCTACCAGGGGCGCGGCCAGGGCGGCGGCTACCAGGGTCGCGGCCAGGGCACCGGTTATCAGGGCCGTGGCCAGGGCACCGGTTATCAGGGTCGCGGCCAGGGCACCGGCTACCAGGGCAAGCGGGACACCGGGGCTCCGACGCAGCGCGATGGCGACGAGGGCCGTCCGGCGATCCCGGCGGGCCGCAAGCCGTTCAGCAAGCCGGCCTACAACAAGCCGTTCGGCAAGCCGCCGGGCAAGCGTCCGCCGCCGCGCGATCGCGAGTGACGCGGGCCGGCGCCGGCTGACGGCGCGTCGTCGCGGCCGATTCAGGCGCTCCACGTCGCCGGATAGGCGACCGCGCCATCGGCCACCTGCGCGAAGTCCGGCAACCGATGCGGCTCGGCGCGTTTCGCGGTCATCAGGTGGCGCACGTTCCAGCCGCGCGCGGTGAGCGCGTCGGCGATCAGGCGGCGATGGCACTTGGTCCACAGCGCCTCGGCGCACATGAAGGCGGTCGGCGAGGCACGCGCGATCGCCTCCAGCGCATCGAGCGCGGCGTGGCCGTCGGCGCTGGCGAGGTGATCGGCGTAGGCATGGAACGCAGGGACGCGCCAGGCGGCGTTGGCGTCGCTGAGTCCCGCGGTCGACCGCCGGCCGCCGAGTTCGGGCATCCAGCGGTAGGAGATGCCGGCACCGGTCAGCGCCTCCGCCAACGCCTCGCGCGCGAAGTGCGGGTGCCGGCGGGAGCCCGGGATCTTGCGCACGTCGACCAGCGTGGCGATGCCATGCGCGCGCAGCAGGTCGAGGAACTCGGCGAGCGGGCGGATCGAATGGCCGACGCTGGCGATGTCCATCCCGCCAGCGTAGCGGACCCTCCGCGCTTGCGATCGGCGGCACGCGCGGCGCGAACGCGTGCGAGCCCATACGCAGCCCGGCGGCGGGAAGACGTCCGCGACCTCAGCGTCGGCCGCGGATGAGCAGCCCGACCGCGGCTGCCAGGGCCACGGCATTGATGACCATGCCGAGTAGGGCGAGGCGCGGCTGCGTGACGCTGACCACGGCGACCTCCGCGGAGGCGACCAGCACGGTGAGACCGCCGACCTCCTCGTGCAGGCGCGCGCCGTGCGCGGCGAAGCGCGGCGAGCTGGCCGTGCGCCACAGGTACGCGCGCCCAGGCACCAGCCCGCCGATGGTGGCGACACGGCCATCGGCCGACCAGGTGCACGTCCCTGGCGCGATCGCGGGCTTGGCGGTGACCGCCAGCGCGGCGATGCGCTCCGCCACCGGCCGCAACGCCGTCGTCCAGGCGCGACCGACGCGCTCGAGCCAGGTGTCGACGGCGAAGGACGCGCCGGTCGCGTGCAGGCGCACCCGCGGCGGGTCGTCGAGGTCGGCGGCGGTGAAGCCGGCGGCGCAGCCGGGATCATCGGCGCCGCTCAGGACCAGGCGGTGGTCGAGCGCGCGCTGCGCGCGCAGCCGGGTCCACCAGTCGGCGAGGATGGCGCGCTCGTCGCGGCCGGTGTCCGCATCGAGCGCGATGACCTCGCCGACGATCGGCTCGACCGCCGGTCGCGTCGGCAGCGCCCAGATCCGGGCGTGGCCGCTCGTGGCGATCAGCAGTTCCGCCGGCGGCTCGCGGCGCGTCGATCGCGGCTGCCGCACGGCGTCGATGCGCACCAGGCGATCGATGCCGTAATCGGCGAGGACGCGCAGCGCCGCGTCGTCGTCGAGGCGATCCGCGGCGCTCGGATACTGCATGCCGATGCCCAGCGAGGCCGCGGCTGGCGTCAGGCCGGCCAGCGTCGGCGGGGCGAACAGCAGATGGAAGGCGTTGGCCACCTGCCAGCCGCCGGCGCCACGCCAGCGGTCGCAGGCGTAGCGGTGCCAGCCGGCCTCGTCGTCGATCACGGCCCGGCTGCCCGTGGGCAGATGCGGCGCGATCTCGGCGAGGACCGACTCCGGCGTGGTGTCGCTCGGCTGCGGCCAGGCCGTCGCGAGCCCCGCCACGCATCCGATCCACGCCGCCGCCACCCACGCGCGACGCAGCGGCGACCGAGCGCTCAGCGCCGACCAGGCCGTCGGCGCGCATGCCGCGCCGGCGATCATCAGCAGCAGCAGCGCCGGCGGGTGCAGGCGGTAGGCCTGCGCCGCCGGTGGCAGCAGGGCACGCCCCACCGGCAGCGCCGCCACCACGGTCAGCGCGAGCGCCGCGACGACGACCACGACGACCGCTGGCGTGGCGATCCGGCGCACGGATGCGACCGCCGCGAGCGCGACGCAGCCCACGCCGACCTGGAGCGCCGCGGCGCTGCCCTGGCGCCAATCACGGTCGATCAGCAGCGGTCCCGCCAACGCCAGGAAGGCATCGGTGCCGGTGCGTTGCAGGAACCACGGCGCGGACAGCTGGCGATCGCCGGTGACGATGATCGCCGAGACCGCCATCGCCGCGCACCCGATACCGAGCGCGAGCGTCATCGCGATGAGGCGCGGCCGTCGCCAGGCGGCGACGGCGAGCACGACCCCGCCGGCGATGGCGCTGAGCGAGTGGACCGAGAGCAGCGCCGCCCAGATCAGCGCCAGCCACGGATCCGGGCGCCACCGCCGCGCCTCGACGTCCTCGGTGATCGCCGCGGAGCGCCCGGCCAGCAGCGCCAGCAGGCACCACCCGACGCCCTGGTTGACCATGCCCATGCCGGTGAGCGCCGACAAGCCATGGCCGGTCGCCAGGTCGGCGTTGGGCACCGCCAGGAAGGCGACGCCGGCGAGCGCGCCCGCGTGGCTGGCGAGCGGACGATCGCCGCCGGTCAGGCGCGCCGTCGCCCAGGCGCACGCCAGCGGCAGCGACGCCGCGCTGGCGATGATCACCGCGACGGCGATCAGACGCGACGCATCCACGGCTCCGCATGCCGCCGCCAGCGCACTGAATGCGCCGAGCAGCAGCTCGAACGGCCACGCGTAGCCGGGGACCGCATCGTGCCCCAGGGCCGCGCCGCGATCGTACGGCCACAGCACGCCGTGGCCCAACGCGTCGCGGTACAGGTCGATGGTCGCGATGTGGCCATCGAGATCGCTCGACGGCCAGCACTCCGGCGCGACCAGCGACTGGCTGCCGATCGCGGCGATGACGGTCGCGGCGATGATCGGCGCCAGCGACGGACGCGCGCCGGTCACGTCGACGCCACGGCGAGCAGCGAGCTGCCCGGCATCCCGCACCCGTGCCGGGCGGCCCCGCGCTCGAGCGCGTAGAGCAGGCGGTTGAGCGGCGACGCCGCTTCGGCGACGACGTCGTGCCGCCGGCCGAGGACGCGCGACAGGATCATGAGCGGCAGGCTGCGCGCGAACATCCAGCGCATGCGCGCGCGGCCGAAGCCGGCATCGCCCAGCGCGCGGCGCAGCGAGCGCGCCGTGTAGCGGCGGCGGTGGCGATGCAGGCGATCGTGCTCGCCGAACAGCCAGGGGTGCGCCGGAACGGTGGCGACCAGCGAGCCGCCCGGGCGGAGCGCCGCGCGCGCCTGCCTCAGCGCCGCGACATCGTCGTCGAGGTGCTCGAGCACGTCGAGCAGGAGGACGACGTCGAAGCGCTGTCCCGCGACGCGCGCCAGGTCTCCGGCGTCGCCGGGAACGACCTCGACGCGGCCCGGCCGCGACGCCGCCAACGCCGCCAGCGCCGCCAGGGCATACGCGTCGTTGTCGAGCGCCGTGACCCGGCCGTGCCCCGCCAGCATCGCGATGTTCGCGCCGGTCCCGGCGCCGATCTCGAGCAGCCGCAGCCCGCCGCTGCGCGGGTGCCGCGCGATCACCTCGCTGACGGCTTCGCGCCGCACGCGGAACCACCAGTGCGCCCCCTGCGCGCGCAGCATCGCCGGATAGAGCTCGGGACTCATCGCGTCGTCATCACGAGGTCAGCGCGTCAGGGCGGCGCGTTCATCGCCGACGTCGATGGCGCCGCGCACCGCGCCCTCGACGGTGCGCTCGAGGTAGAGCGGGCGGCGCTTGACCTCGCGGTAGATGCGCGCGACGTACTCGCCGATCAGGCCGATGCCGGCCATGTTCAGGCCGCCGAAGAACAGGATCAGGCACAGCGTGCTGGCGTACCCGGGCACGGTCGCGCCGCCGGTCAGGCGGTGGATCACCAGGAACGCGGCGTAGCCGACCGCGCCGAGGCACGCCACGGCGCCGAGCCAGAGCAGGCCGTGCAGCGGCGCCGGCGAGAAGCCGGTGATGCCGTCGATCGCCAGGGTCACGAGCTTGCCGAGATGCTGCTTCGGAGCACCGGCGGCGCGCGCCGGCCGGTCGTAGGCCACCGCGCAGCTCGACCGGCCGACCCAGGCGAACAGCCCCTTGGTGTAGCGGCAGGTCTCCGGCAGGCGCATGAGGTCGTCGATCGCCGCGCGGTCGATCAGGCGGAAATCCCCGGCGCCGCGCGGGATCTCGACGTCCGCCAGGCGTCCGATCAGCCGGTAGTACGCGGCGGCGGCGCAGCGCTTCCACAGCGGGTCGCGGCGGCTGCGGCGCACGCCGTAGACCACGTCGTAGCCGGCGCGCCAGCGCGCCAGGAACTCGCCGATCACCGCCGGCGGATCCTGCAGGTCGGCATCCAGCGGCACCACCACGTCGCCGCGGCTGCGCGCGAAGCCGGCGACCAGCGCCGCCTCCTTGCCGAAGTTGCGGGTCAGCGACACCAGCCCGAGCCGGCGATCGCGCGCCATCAGCCCGCGCCAGACCTGCGCGGTCGCATCGCGCGAACCGTCGTCGACGAGGATGACCTCCCACGGGCAGGCCAGGGTTTCCAGGGCGGCGCCGAGCTCGCGATGCAGGCGCTCGAGTCCGTCGGCCTCGTCGAGCGCGGGGATGACGACCGAGATCAGCGGCCGGGCCGGACGGTTCATCGCCGCAGCCTAGCGGCGGACGAGGTCGCGGAATGTTGGCGGCACGTGGCGCGGACGCCTCCGGCATCACCCCAGGCCGGCGGCGCGGCGCAGGCGGTCGTTGATGCCGACGCCCAGGCCGGCCTCGCGCACGGTCTCGGCGACGATCACGCGCACGGGCGAGTCGTCGAGCCGGCGCAGCGCGGCGAACAGGTTGGCGGCGGCCTCGTCCAGGTCGCCGGTCGGTGAAAGGATCTCGACGTGGCGCGCCGCCGGCGGCAGGTCGTCGCCGCGCAGGGCGAGGTAGCCGAGCGACGCGTCATCCGGCCACGGCGCGCCGCGCTCGCGCAGGATCATCGGCAGGCGCGGCGCGTAGTGCGATGCGAGCATCCCGGGCGATTCCATGGCGACCGACGCCGCGCGCTGCGCGCGATCGCCGAGCGTCACGGGGACGTCCAGCGCGGTGGCGATCGCTTCGCGGGTCACGCCGCCGGGACGCAGGATCACCGGCGTGGGATCGGGACGCAGCACGGTGCTCTCGATGCCGACCGCGCACGGCCCGCCGTCGAGCACGATGTCGACGCGGTCGCCGAGCTGCTCGCGCACGTGCGCCGCGGTGGTCGGGCTGATGCGGCCGAAGAGGTTCGCGCTGGGCGCCGCCAGCGGCCGCCCGCTCGCCCGGACCAGCGCCAGCGCGATCGGGTGCGCCGGACAGCGCACCGCCACGGTCGCGAGCCCGGCGGAGACCAGCGCCGGCACGACGTCCCGGCGCTGCAGCACCAGGGTCAGCGGTCCTGGCCAGAAGCGCTCGGCGAGGCGTCGCGCGCTGGCGGTCGGCACCGCCACCGTCCACGCGTGCTCCGCATCGCCGACGTGGACGATCAGGGGATCGGTCAACGGCCGGCCCTTGGCGACGAAGATGCGCCGGATCGCGTCCTCGTTGAGCGCGTCGGCAGCGAGGCCGTAGACGGTCTCGGTCGGCATGCCGACGAGGCCGCCGGCGCGGATCACGGCGGCGGCTCGGCGGAGGTCGTCGTCGTGCACGCGTGCATGCTGCCCCAGCCACCGCGACGACCAAGCCTGCCGTCGGCGTGGGCACGGGCGTCGCGCGGTGCGCGTCGACCGGGCACGCGCGGCCCTGGCGAACGGCCAGGGGTGGAACGACCTTTGCCTACGTCTGGCGGACCAGCCGCCATGCCTACAACCTCGCGCCAGGAGTCCCCCATGCGTCTGCTCGCCGCCGCCACCCTCTGCCTCGCCATCGCCGCCGCTCCGGCCGCGACCACGCCCGCCGCCCCGCCGGACAAGGCGCAGGTCGAGGCGCTGATCGGCCAGGCCCAGACCTGGCTGCTCGCGCAGCAGCAGCCCGACGGCGCCTTCCTGCCCGGCAACCAGTTCGCGGTCGGCATCACCGCGATGGCGGTCGAGATCCTCAGCCGTCCCCCTGCCGCGATCGCCGCCGACGACGCGCGCATCGCCAAGGCGCTGGCCTACCTCAAGGGCAAGACCCAGGCGGACGGCGGCGTCTACGATCCGCAGGAGGATCTCGGCAATTACGGGACCTCGTTCACGCTGATGGCGGCGACCGCGGCGCAGTCGCAGGATGCCGCCTGGCTGGCGGGCATGCAGCGGTACCTCAAGGGCCTGCAGAACCAGGACGCCGACGCGATCCACGAGGGCGGCATCGGCTACGGCTCGAAGGGCAAGGGCCACGAGGACCTCTCGAACACCAGCGTCGCCGTCGCGGCGCTGCGCGCGTCGGGCGTCCCGGCCAACGATCCGGCGCTCGAGCGCGCGCTCAAGTTCATGGAGCGCTGCCAGAACCTGTCGAGCGTCAACAAGGCCGACTGGGCCGGCACCGACGGCGGCGCGGTGTACGCCCCCGACGAGAGCAAGGCCGGCGGCAGCCAGGATCCGAAGGCCGGACAGGCGGGGCAGGAGCCGCCGGCGATGACCAGCTACGGCTCGATGACCTACGCCCTGATCAGCAGCTACCTCGCGCTCGACCTCAAGCCGGACGACGAGCGCCTGAAGGCCGCGCTCGATTGGGTGACGCGCAACTACCGCTTCGACGGCAACCCCGGCATGCGCAAGGGCCGCGAGCTCGAGGGGCTGTTCTACTACTACGCGATGATGGCCAAGACCTTCGACGCGCTCGACCTCGAGGAGGTCACCCTGCCCGACGGCACCAAGGCCGATTGGCGCGCCGACCTGTTCGCGGCGATCAGCGAGAAGGCCATCCCCGCCGACGGCGGCGTGCAGTGGATGAACACCGAGAAGCGCTGGGGCGAGAGCCTGCCGCACCTCGCGACCGTCTACATGCTGCGCGCGCTGAAGTCGATCCACCATGAGCTGTGAGGCAGCGTCCGCGGCCTGCGAGGCCGCGGACCGACGGGAGGATCGCGACGCGGGTCCGCCACCACCGTGACGGACCCGCGCCCTTTCCGGGGGCTCCCTCAGCGCAGCGTCAGGATGAACGCGTCCGCATCGCCCTCGCGGCGCGGAACCGGCCGCGACGGCGCGCCGACGACCTCGGCGCAGGCGGTCGAGCGCGTCGGCAGGCGGATCGTGCCGCCGGCGTAGGTTCCGCAGGCCACCGCCGCCCCGAGCGGGTCGTGCGCATCGCGCGCCAGCCAGCGATCGCCCACGCGCAGCACCGCCGAGACGTCGGCCTCGACCTCGCCGGCGCCCGTGAAGTCGATGGCGGCGATGTGCGCGCGCCCGGGCTCGTAGCGGTTCGGACGCACGACGACCCAGGCGCCGGACGGGCGCTCGCGGCACCAGGCGTTGTCCGGATGGCGCGACGGATCGACTCCGGACAAGGCGCCGAGCACGTGGTTGCCGGTGATGACGTCGGCGTCGCCGATGAAGGCGAAGGCGAGGCGCGCGACGATCCGGTTGTCGCGGATGTCGGCCCCCTGCACCCCGCGGCCATAGCCGAGGTCGAGGCCGATGCCGCCGTCGTGGTAGGCGACGACGTTGTCGCGCACCACCGGATCGCGGGCGACGCGCCCGCCGCCCACCAGGATGCCGCGCGTGGCCTCCGAGATGGTCGAGATCACGCCGTTGTCGAGCGCGATGTTGCCGACGATCACGAAGCCATCGAGCGACGCGCGCTCGGAGCCGTAGACGTGGATGCCGTGGCTGTACTGGCGCACGATCAGGTTGTCCGAGAGGGTCTTCGTGCCGCGCTCGTTCTGCGCGTGGATGCCGTGGCCGTGACCGCGATCGGGCGCGTCGAACCCGTTGTGCCAGATCACGCAGCCGTGGATCTCGACGTCGACCGCGCTGGACCACGCGCCGATCGCGCCGGCGGTATCGTGGACCATCAGATTGATCAGCTTGATCCCGGTCGCCGTCCCGGAGAGCCCGACGTCGATGCACCCGCCGCGCGGCGCGTGGCCGTCCACGCCGTGGGTCGCGGTCCAGCGCTCCGGCGCCGAACTGGTGATCTCGAAGCCCCAGTACCAGGCGTGCGCCCCGAGCACGGCGATGCGGTTTCCCGGATTGGCCCCGGTGTCGAGCACGACGCGCTCGCCCGGCGCCGCGCGCACGACGATCGGCGCCTCCGCCGTGCCGACGAGGCGCGCGGTCAGCATGCCGACGACCGGGTAGGTGCCGCCGTGCAGCCAGAGCGTGTCGCCGGCGCGCACGACGGCCGGGTGCGACAGCGCCGTCGCCACATCCCATGGGTTGGCGCGCGAGCCTTCGTTGATCGGCGCGCCATCCACCGCGACGTGGAACTCGGCCGCGGCAAGGGCGCCGGACAGGACGAGGAGGAGGACGAGGCGCGGAGGCATGGCGGGTGATGCGTGGGGGCGAGGCGTCGCGCGGCGACAAGACCGCGTGGCGCGCTCGCGTCAACCTGGCGCCGTCAGGACCGCGGCGGCGTAGGAATTCAGCGCAGGACGAAGCCCGGAGGCGCGTCAGCGCAGTTGGAACGCGAGCACGTACGGGAGATCCATGCGCGGCAGCTCCGCGACCAGGCCGTCGCCATGGTCGGCGCAGCGGATCTCGGATCCGTCGTCGAGCAGCCAGGCGGCCGCGACCTGATCCGGCGCGAACGGGACGTGCAGCGCATCGCCGGGCGCCTGCCAGACATGCGCGTAGCGGATGTCGCCGCGCGCCGTCCACGCGCCCCACGTCGGGACGCCCAATCCCGCCTCGCCGCAGCCATACAGGGCGGTGCCGTGGCGGGCGACGTGCTCGCCGAGGCCGCGCAGGATCGCAGCGGCCTGGAGCGGCACCGAGCCATTGGCGTCGATAGCGACGTGGACCAGGCAGTTCGCGCCGGCCGCGACGCAACCGACCGCCTGCCGCCACAGGGTCTCGGAATCGATCCATTCGCGGTCGTCGCGGGCGTAGCCGTGATGGCGGTTGAGCAGCAGGCCCACCTCGCGCGCGCCAGGCCGGCCGGGGAGCTCGCCGTCGGACGAGGCGATGTCGACGTCCTCCACGTCGCCGAGCCCGTCGGTGAGCATGACCTGCGGCTGCAGGCCGACGGCGACGTCGACCAGCTCGCGCATGTTCCAGTGGTCGCGGGTGACGTCGGCGCAGCCCGATTCGAAGCGCAGCAGATCGACGCGGCCGTAGTTCGACATCAGCTCGCGCACCTGCCCCTGCACCTGGCGCAGGTAGCGCGTCGCGTCGCGGGGGCGACCGCGCTCGCGCGGATCGTCGCGCAGCGGATGCAGCTGGTCGACCGGATGGTCCGGGTGGTGCCAGTCGAGCAGGGCATAGCTGAGCCCGATGTGCAGATCGGCCTCGCGGCAGGCATCGACGGCCTCGAGCAGCGCGTCGCGCCCCAGCGGCGTCTCGCGGACGGTGAAGTCGCTGTGGCGGCTGTGGAAGAGCGCGAAGCCGTCGAAGCTCTTGGCCGGCAGCACGACGTAGCGGGCGCCGGCGGCGGCGGCGAGCCGCGCCCAGCGCTCCGGGCGGAAGCGCGGCGCGGCGAATCGGCTCAGGTGCCGCGCGTAGTCCTCCGGCGCGACCTCTTCGCGGTGCTGCGACCACTCGCCGCGCGCCGGGATGGCGTGCAGGCCCCAATGGAAGAACACACCCAGGCGCGCGTCGCCGAACCAGGCGGTGCGGTCGTGCTCGGCGCCGCTGCCGGCGATGGTGCGCAGCGGCGCGGCGGTCGTGCGCGGCGGCGGGGTGGTCGTGGTTTCCATCACCACGCATGATCGCGGCGGGGTCGTTGGAAGCCACGGACGGCTCGGCAAGTTTGTGCACCTCGCGCGCGGAACGCGCGCCGGACGCGGCGCTCAGCGCAGCAGGCGGGCCATGGCCAGGTCGACCAGGCTGGGAACGAAGCCCATGGCGGCGAACGCCGGCCGCGACCACCACGCCGGCCAGCACTCGGGACGCGGGCGGCGGATGGCGCGCAGCATCGCCCGCGCCACGGCGTCGGCGCTCTGGCGCGGGCCGGTGGCCACGCCGCTGGCGTCGCCGCGCCCGGCGACGGCCTGGAACTCGGTCTCGGTGCCGATCGGGTGGACGCTCGTCACGGCGATGCGTCGGGGGCGCTCCTCGACGCGCAGCGCTTCGGCCAGCGAGAGCTGCGCCGCCTTGGTTGCGCTGTAGGCCGCCATCAGCGGCGCGGCGCGCCGGGCGAGGCACGACGAGACGATGACGATCTGCCCGCGCCAGCCGGCCACCGGATCCTGCGCGCGCATCAGCGGCAGGACGGCGCGGATGCACTCGACCGTGCCGTCGAGATTGGTCGCGAACATCGCCCGCCAATCCGCCGCCGAGGTCGCGGCCACCGGCTGGTGCAGGCCGAAGCCGGCGTTGCACACCAGCGTGTCGATGCGACCGAAGGCGGCGCGGGCCGCGTCCACGACCGCGGCGCAGTCGGCGGCGATGCCCACGTCCGCGCGCACGCAGCGATGGCCGCCGCCGTGCGCGGCGTTGAACGCGTCGAGCCGGTCGAGCCGGCGCGCGGCCAGCGTCAGGCGCGCCCCCTGCGCGGCGAGGCGTCGCGCGAGCGCCAGACCGATGCCGGCGCTGGCTCCCGTGATCACGATCGACATCCCGGCGATCGCGCGTGCCATGGCGGCAGCGTGCGCGAGGTGGACGCATCGCCAGCCGAAGCTCGTGCTCGCGGCGGCACCGGCGTGCGCGGGGACTGGCGTGCCGCAGGCCGGGGGTATGCTCTGCGCGTATGGCGAACGCGATCCCCGAACTGTCCCCGCACGCGCTCGCCAGCCTGCTCGCCATCGCCGAGCACGGCTCGCTCAGCGCCGCGGCGCGCGCGCGCGGGCTGACCCAGCCCTCGATCAGCCGCCAGATCCAGGATCTCGAGGCGCGGCTCGACACCGTGCTGGTCGAACGCACGACGCAGGGCGCGCACCTGACCCCGGCGGGCGAGATCCTGGCCGAGGGCGCGCGCGAGATCCTCACCGGCCTGGCGGCGCTGCCCGAACGCGTGCGCAGCCGCGGCGCCGAGGTCGCCGGCAAGGTCCGCCTCGGCACCATCGACTCGGTCGGCATCTACGTGCTGCCGCCGCTGCTCGCGCGCTTCATCGCCGAGAACCCGCGGGTCGACGTCGAGGTGGTCTGCCAGTCGAGCCCGAACCTGATGGCGATGCTGCTGGCGGACGAGCTCGACGTCGCCATCGGCACCACCGAGCACGCCAAGCTCTCGTGCGAGCGCCTCTACCAGAACCCGGTCGTGCTCGCGTACCCCGGCGGCATGCCCGCCGACCAGGTGCCGACGACCATCGCCGAGCTCGCGCGCCGCCGCGTGGTGACGTTCCAGCGCGGCCTGACCATCCGCACGCTCATCGACCAGGCGTTCGTGAAGGCCGGGCTGCAGTTCCAGCCGGTGATGGAGCTCGCCAACGTCGAGGTCATCAAGGCGATGGTGCGCTCCGGGCTCGGCGTCGGCATCATCCCCGACGGCTGCGTCACCGGGTTCGAGCTGAACACGGCGGCGATCAAGGGCCTGTCGGTCTCGCGCACCATCCGGCTGCTGTTCCGTCCGCAGAACAGCGCGCTGGCGTCGACGCGCATGATCGAGTGCCTGCGCCAGCTGCGCACGCCGTGACGCCGCCGCGGCGCTGAGCCGCCGGATCGACGCGCGGCGCGCGGAAGACGCGCGGTTCCGGCAACGGAGGCGCGCCGCGCGGCGATCCAGCGTCATGCGCGTGAGACGGGAACCGCAGGCGGCATCGTCCGTCTCACGTGCCATGCGCGCGTGCATCACGCCGACCGGACCGGCACTGCCGGCATCGCAGCTGCCGCGTAAGGCACACCGTCGCGCTGCCGTCGCCCTGTCATGCGAACGTCAGCCATGCGTAACGCGTTTGTCAGGCATGGTTGACAGGCCGATCCGACGTTTCGCGGTTATCGCTCTAAAGGGCGGCCGCGTCGTCGTTTCAGCGGATTTGCAGAGTCGTCGTGCGATCCCTAGCATGCGCCACGAACCCCGAACCGGGAGGCCGTCATGACCCAGTCCTTCTCCTTCTGCGTCGGCTGCACCCAGAGCCGCGAACGCGGCCGCACCACCTGCTTCTGGTGCGGCACCGCGCTGGGACTCGGTCGAGAACCGTCGGCCGATGAACGCTTCGCGACCTCGCCCGAGGGCCGCCAGGCGCGCATCGAGCAGAGCATGTCATCGCGCCGCGAGTCCGACGAGATCGACGCCTGCGTCGCCGCCGCGATCGCCGGACGCCTGCGCGTCGGCGCCGAGTTCACCCATGACGAGCTGGTCGAGCCGAGCGGCCTGAACACCTGCGCGATCAAGTTCGCGCTCGAGCGCCTCGCCACGCGCGGTGTCGTGCGCCAGGCCGGACGGGTGCAGGTGCGCTCGCAGCGCTTCCGCACGATCTGGCGCGTGGTCGTGCCCGGAGACGCCGCGGCCACGGGGACTGGCGCGAGCGCACCGACCGGCGACAGCGCTGACGGCGGGGCCAGCGGCGACACGGCGAATGCCGCCAATGCCGGCGCCGCCGATCCGCCCGCGCCGGCTCCGCGGCGCCGCGCGCGCACCGCCCCGGCGGCGCGCGCGCGGGCATAGGGAAACGCCGGGCGCCGGCCGATCGCGGCGGCGCCCGGCTGTCCGGCGTTCATCGTCGCGATGAAAGTACGCGACGGCTCGTTTCAGCCGATCACGATCGCCGGCCATGGCAGCGAACGGCGAGGAACGCGAGGATTTCATCCGCAGGTGCCTGATCGCGGTCCTGCTGACCGCCGGGGTGATCATCCTGCTGGCGCTGGTCGCCTTCGGCGCCCACGTGCTGCTGCTGGGCTTCGCCGGCATCCTCGTCGCGATCTTCCTGCGCTCGCTCGCGGGGGCGCTGTCGCGCTGGACGCGCCTGCCCGAGGGCTGGGCGACGCTGCTGACCGTCGTGCTGCTGGTGGGCGCGGTCGTCGGCTTCGGCGTGTGGATGGCGCCGAGCCTCATCGAGCAGGTGCAGCAGTCGAGCGAACGCATCCCGCAGGCCATCGACAAGCTGCGCGGGCGCCTCGAGCAGTACACCTGGGGGCGCTGGCTGATCGCCAACATGCCGTCGGGCACCGGCCAGACCGGCGGCCTGCTCGGCCGCCTCGCGTCCTTCGTCTCGACCACCGTCGGCAACGTGGTCAACGTGCTGGTCGTGGTCTTCGTCGGCCTCTACCTGACGGCGCAGCCGACCCTCTACCTGAACGGCCTGATGCGCCTCGTCCCGCCATCCCGGCGCGGACGCGTGGCGATGGTGCTGACCGAGACCGGCTACGAGCTGCGCTGGTGGCTGTTCGGCCAGATCATCGCGATGCTGCTGATCGCGACGCTGGTCACCCTCGGCCTCTGGGCGCTGGGCATCCCGATGGCGCTGCTGCTCGGCGTCATCGCCGGGCTGCTCAACTTCATCCCCAACTTCGGCCCGATCATCTCGGCCGTGCCGGCGATCCTCCTCGCCCTGGTCGAGGATCCGACCAAGGCGGTGTGGGTCGTCGGCCTGTACATCGCCGCCCAGCACTTCGAGACCTACCTGATCACGCCGATGATCCAGCAGCGCAACGTGCAGCTGCCCGCGGTGCTGACCATCATCGCGCAGGTGCTGATGGGGCTGTTCGTCGGCATCATCGGCGTCGCGCTCGCGACCCCGCTGGTGATCGTGGTCATCGTCCTGGTCAAGATGCTCTACGTCGAGGACGCGCTGGGCGACCGGCTCGAGCTGCCCGGCGAGAACGTGCAGCGGATCAAGGACCACGAGCTGACGTAGGGCGCGTCAGCACGCGGCGCGCGGGGAACTCGAGGTCCCACGGCTCGTCCTCGGTCGGCGCGTGGTAGGTGCCGATCCACGCCCAGCGGTCGCGACCGGACCTCGACGGCGTCGAGCCGTGCACCAGCCGGTCGCTGAAGAAGATGCCAGCCCCCTGCGGGATCGGCACGGCGCGTTCGTCCACCGGGTTCCAGGCGCGGCGCGAGGCGACGTGGTGGAACTCGTTGTTGGTGCTGGCGAGGTCGCCCGGCGCCGGCTCGAGCGCCAGGCGGTGCGAGCCGTCGACCACGGTCAGCGCGCCGTCGTCGACGCCGACGTCGTCCAGCGCCAGCCACAGCGAGAGCTTCGTGCGCGTTCCCGGCCAGTAGAACCGGTCGATGTGCCAGGGCGTCGGGAAGGTCTTGCCGGCCGACTTGAAGACCAGCTTGTCCGAGATGAAGGCGACGCCGTCGTCCATCAGGGTCGTCAGCGCGGCGAGGATGTTGGGGTGCGCGACCAGGTCGTGGAACACCGGATTGCCGGCGGCGAGGCCGACGTAGACGGTCTGCTCCTGGTTGGCGAAGGCGCGCCTGGTCTCGGCCGAGGCGCGCTTGAAGGCAGCGCACTCGGGCGGGGTGAGCAGCCCCTCGACCACGGCGTAGCCGTCGCGGTCGTAGCGCTGGCGCAGGTCGGTCGTCATCGCGGTCTCCAGCCGGCAGCCTAGCGTCCGGCGACGGGGCGGCGTTCGCGACTTCGCCCGCTCGAGTTCGCAATTCCGATCATGGCGGGGCTGGTGTAGGCTCTGGCATGGCCACGAGCGTCGGCGAATCGCCGGTCGAGAGCGTCCTGCTGGTCGAACTCTACGAGCCCGGCTCGGCCGGGTTCCGCTTCGATGCGACGTCGCTGCCCGGTCACCTGCTGCACTACATGCTCGACGGCCGCGTGCGCCAGGAATGCAACGGCCGACGCTACGAACTCGGCGCCGGGAACGTGCTGTGGTACCACGAGGATGAACTGGTCCGCGGCGAGGTCGTCGCCGGCACCTGGCGCTTCTACTCGATCCTGGTGCGCGCCCCGACCCTGCCGCCGCCGGGCGACGACGCGCGCGTCGCGACCGATGAGGACGGGACGCTGCGCGCCCACTTCGCCGCCGCGCACGCCGCGATGCACGACCCCGCGCTCACCGAGGCGCGTCGCGCCTTCGCCGTCCACGCCGCGGTCAACGCGATCTTCGCCCGCCTCGCGCCGAGCGACGCGCCGGCGGTGGTCGACGCCAAGGCGCGGCTGTGGTGGCACATCGAGACCATGGCGCGGCGCCGCCTGCACGAGCGCCTCGACCTGGCCGCGCTCGCGGCGTTCGCCAAGACCAGCCAGCCCAGCGTCGTGCGCTCGTGCCGCGCCGCGGTCGGCACCTCGCCGATGAAGCGGCTCAAGCGCCTGCGCCTGTCCCTCGCGCGCGGACTGGTGCAGCGCTCGGACCTGGCGATCGGCGCCATCGCCACGCGCGTCGGCTACGGCCGCGTGCACGAGTTCTCGCGCGACTACCGCGCGGCATTCGCCGCCTCGCCACGCGCCGACCGCCAGCTCGCCCGCGATGCGCCGGCGCCGGTGCGAGCGCGGCGTCCCGCGCGTTGACCGCCGACGCGCGGGCGATGGGATCGGCGCATGACCATCGCCTTCGAGCAGACCATCCCGATCCTGCGCATCTTCTCGCTCGACAAGATGCGCGAGTTCTATCTCGACTGGCTGGGCTTCACGGTCGACTGGGAGCACCGCTTCGATGCCGACCTGCCGCTCTACCTGCAGGTGTCGCGCGCCGGGCTCGTCCTCCACCTCAGCGAGCACCACGGCGACGCCACTCCCGGATCCACGGTGTTCATCCGCATGCGCGGCATCGCCGAGCTCCACGCGGAACTGAGCGCGAAGAAGTACCGCTACGCGCGTCCCGGCCTCGAGACCGAGCCGTGGGGCCGCACGGTCACGGTCGGCGATCCGTTCGGCAACCACCTGCGCTTCTGCGAGAAGCCCTGAGCCTCAGCCGGCGCCGAACTGCCTGATCCCGCGCAGGTCCGCGCCGTTGAACAGGCGGATGTCGTTGATGCCGTGGCGCACCATGGTCAGGCGCTCCATGCCGAGGCCGAAGGCGAAGCCCTGCCATTCGCTCGGATCGATGCCGCCGGCGGTCAGCACGGTCGGATGGATCATGCCGCAGCCGAGCAGCTCCATCCATTGCGCGAGCCGGCCTTCCCCGCGCGTCAGGCGCACGTCGACCTCGAAGCCGGGCTCGACGAACGGGAAGAAGTGGGGGCGCAGGCGCATCTCGATGTCGTCGCGCTTGAGCAGCGCGGTGAGCATGGTGCGGATGACGCCGACCAGGTGCGCGACGGTGATCGCCTTGTCGACCAGGATGCCTTCGACCTGGGTGAAGGTGTTGTCGTGCGTCGCGTCGACCGCCTCGTAGCGGAAGACCTTGCCGACGACGACCTTCCGGAACGGCGGCCTGGTCACCGGATAGGTCCGGCTCTGCACCGCGCTGGTGTGGGTGCGCAGCAGGCGCGGCGCGTTGGCGGTCGGGTGCGCCAGCCAGAAGGTGTCCTGCGCGTCGCGCGCCGGGTGGTCGGCGGGGATGTTCAGGCGGTTGAAGTTGTTGTCCTCGAGCTCGACGTGCGGCCCGTCGATGACCTCGAAGCCCATGCTCTGGAATACCTGCTCGACCTCGTGCGCGACCTGGCTGATCGGATGGATCGCCCCCGGACGGCGGACGCGCTCGGGCAGGGTCAGGTCGATCGGCTTGTCCTGCGTGGCCGCGGCGAGTTCGCGCGCGCGCGCGGCGAACGCCTCCTTGATGGCCTCCTGCGCCGCGTTGAACGCCGGACCGAGCGCGCGCTTGTCCTCGACCGACGCGGCCGCGAACGCCTCCTTGAGCTCCTTCAGGCGTCCGTTGCGCCCGAGCAGCGCGATGCGCACCGCCTCCAGCGCCGGCGCGTCCGCCGCCGCCATCAGTCGCGCCACGCCGTCGCGCTGCGCCGCCTCGAGATCCTCGCGCAAGCCCATGCGTCCCTCGTCGCGGCACGCTAGGACGGCGCGCTGTCGAACCAAGCCGCGGCGGACTTGCCGCGTCGCAGGACGGGAATACGACGTCTGCGCGCCCAGCGCGCGGAAAGGAGCGATGCCATGAACCTCGACGTCCCGTTCGCACCGCTCCCGGTCGCGCCGCCGCTACCCCTCGCCTGAGGACCGCGACCGCCCGGGAGCCCTGTCCCGGTCGGATCCATGTCCAACGAAGTCCCCATCCCCGAGGCGGCGGCCGAGCTGCGCCGCCGTCGCCTGATCACCCGCATCCATCGACCGCCGCTGTGCAGCGGCAAGGAGGCCACCGTCTACCGCTGTTCGGCGCATCCCGCGACCGGACGCCCCGACGTCGCGCTCAAGATCTACCGCCCGCTCACCGAGCGCGCCTTCCGCGCCGACACCATCTACCGCCATGGGCGCAGGACCGGCAGCAGCCGGGTCGATCGCGCCATCGACGCCGGATCGACCTTCGGCCTGCGCTGCCAGGCGCGGCAATGGCAGGACTGGGAGAAGCGCACCCTGGCGCTGCTGCGCGCGGCCGGGGCGGACGTCCCCGAGCCGATCGCCCTGGTCGAGGGCGCGCTGCTCATGGAGTTCATCGGCGACGACGAGGCGGCGCCGAAGCTGCACGAGGCGGCGATCGAGGCCGACGACCTCGCGGCGTGCTGGCTCGCCATCCGCCGGACCGTGCGCTGCGCGCTGCGGGTCGATCGGGTGCACGCCGACCTGTCCGCCTACAACGTGCTCTGGTGGCGTGGCCGGCCGATCGTCATCGACTGGCCGCAGGCGGTCGATCCGCGCGAGAACGACGCCGCCGAGCGCCTGCTGCGTCGCGACCTCGCGAACATCGCCGGCTGGTTCGCGCGGCGCGGGCTCGACATCGATCATCGCGCCGAGGCCGACGCGTGCTGGAGCGCCTGGCTGATGGGCGAGCCGTTGAGCTGACGCTGCGCGGCCCCGGCGCCACGCGCGCCGGGGCCGCCATGTCATTCCCAGCGCGCGAAGCGCTCGCGCCAGCGCGCGATGGCCGCGTCGATGACGGCGCGGTGGACCTTGTAGGCGATGGCGCCGCCGACCAACGCCGCGCCCAGCAGCAGGACCAGCGCGCCCAGCGCGGCGATGCGCGTCTCGCGACCGGCGTGGCCGATCGCCTGGGCGACGATCGCCACCAGGTCGAGGGCGACGCCGGCGAAGCCGAGGGCCAGGTACAGGCGTACGCGCAGGATGCCACCCAAGGCCATCGCGAGCAGCGACAGCGCCAGCAGCGTCGCGTGGAAGGCGACGCGGTGGCTCGGATCGGCGAGCACGTACCAGGCGCTCGATCCCAGCATCGCGGTCAGCGCGACGAGGCGCACCGCCGAGCGCGTCGCCGGCGCGGTGTGCGCGGCGAACAGCTGCGTCAGCACGAGCACGCCCAGGCAGACCGGCACGACGTAGGCATGGACTTCGCGCACGTGCAGCTTGGCGGCGAACAGCACGAGCATGAACGCGACCGCGCCGCCGACCGCGACCAGGTGGTACGGCGAATCGCGTTCCCCGCGGCCGAGCCAGGCGAACAGCGCGCTGTGCAGGCCGATCGCCACCAGCGCCAGGTCGGTGCCGAGGCCGTGGGACACCGTCCAGCTCAGCGCGAACGCCGGCGCGATCAGCAGCAGCGCCGCCAGCGGCAGGTGCTGCGCGCGCTCGCCCTTCGGGACGAGCTGCTTGACGCCGGTCGCGATCGCCGAGCACGCCAGCGTCGCCCAGACGTCGTATTCGAGCTTCCACCAGTCGGTGGTCAGGGCCAGCTGGCGGCGCACGACGACGACCGCGACCACCGCCATGGCCTGGCCGAGGACGTTGGCGAGCAGGCTGCGCTCGCGCGCGCCGCAGCGGAACCAGTCGATCGCCAGACCGGCGGCCAGGCCCAGGTGCGCGGCGAGGCCGAGCGGCGACGCCGCGCGCTGGTGATCGACCAGCAGCAGGACGGCGGCTGCCGCCGAGGCGATCCACCGCGCCGTTGTCGCCAGCGCATCGCCGTCGCGGGCGATGATCCGTGCCACCTGGTGCGCGATCAGCGGACGCGTCGGCGCGAGCGGTCGGAGCGACCGGCGGATCATGCCGATCGCCACGCCGGTCAGGGCGACCGCGCACGCCGCCGCGAGCCATGGCGTCCGCACCGCGAGATCGATCGTCCCGCCGGAGCGCGCGCCCGACCAGAACGCCAGCCACGTCGGCGCCGCCAGGACGGCCAGGCAGGCGACGACCTCGACCGGATGCCGCGGCCGATCGCCATCGCGTGGTGTCGCCGCGGCGAGCGCGGCGCCGACCGCGGCGACGACCAGGCCGGTCGCCGACCACGGATGCTGCCACGCGATGTGCCACGCGGCGAGCGCCGCGAGACCGGTGATGACGACGTCGCTGCGGCCCGGCGCCAGCCACGGCGCGAGCGGCGCGCGCAGCGCGGCCTGCAGCGCCCACCACGCCAGCACCGCCCAGACCGCGTGCTCGAGCGCCAGCCGGCTCGGCCACCACGCGTCGGCGTGCAGGGCGACGGCGATCAGCGCCGCCGCTGCCATGAGCTCGCGCGAGCGGGCGCGGACGATGCCGAGGTGGATCAGCACGCTGGCCAGGCCGGCGATGAGCGGCGCGACGTCGCGCGGATCACGACCGGCATGGACCCCCCACGCGGTGGCGACCGCCGCCCCGACCAGCAGCTCGTGGCCCCACATCCGGCGCAGATCGATCCAGCCCTGGCCATCGACGCCGGTGAGCCGGCGCGCCAGCGCCGCGAGCGGCGTGGCGCGGGCGACGCCGACGATGCCGGCGTGCGCCAGCGCGACGGCGCATGCCGCGGCGATCGCTGGATGATCGATCGGGCCCAGCCCGGGGATCGCGGTGAGCAGGAAGAACCCGCCGGCGATGACCGCGCCGCCGCCGAGCCAGCCGCACCACGCGCCGGAGCCCAGCCCCTGCTGGCGCAGCGCCATCAGGCCGAGCGCGATGGCCAGCCAGCTGTTGAGGTGGTAGAGCCGGACATCCGGCACGACGTCGGGGAACGCGACCGCCTGGAATGCGGGCCGGAAGGCGTACATCGCCAGCACCGCCGCGGTCGCGACCACCGCCGAGCGCAGCCAGCGACCCGCGCCATTGCCGGCTTCGTCGAATTCGGCGCGCGCGTGGAACCATACCGCCGGCAGCGCCAGCGCGATCAGCGCGGCTCCCGGCGAGCGCAGCCACGGGATCATCAGCGCGGCGCACCACACGGCGACGGCGATGCCGGCGTGGTAGCCGATCTCGCGCCGCGCGCCGCGCTCGGGATCGGCTTCCGCCCGCGCCGCGCGCCGGAACCACCACCCGGCGAGCGCGGCCATCGCGCCCGAGACCAGGAAGCGCCACGGCGACATCGTCGGCAGGTCCGGATCGACGAGGTAGTTCAGGCCGAGCGCGACCAGGATGGCCGAGGCGAGCGTCAGGCGCAGCGGTTCGGCGGTCGCGCGCAGGACCCCGCGCAGCGCCGCGGTCTGCACCAGGGTCAGGCCGAGCCCGAGCACGATCGGATGGGCGTGATCGAGGTCGAGCTTCGCGCGCCAGTCGCCGAGCCCCAGGCGCATCAGGTGGATGTTGCCGATGGCCACGGCGGCCGCGACCGCCCACAGCGCCATCGGCGCGCGCAGCGTCCAGCCGATCACGGCGGCGACGGCGCCGGCGAGGTACGGCGCCGGCAATTGCGCCCACGAGCGGCGATGCCCGGCGTCGGCGGAATGCAGCGCCAGCGCGACGGCGCCGACGATCGCCGCGGTCGCGAACAGCCACGGCCACGCGAGCTGCCGCACCAGCGGCGTCGGCCCGCGCACCAGCGTCGGCCACCGCGCGGCGAGGCCCTGGCCGATCGGCACGAGCATGGCCATGACCAGCGCGCCCGCCGCCATCCGCCACGGCTCGGTCGCCTGGAACCAGCGTTCGTCGGCGGCGTCGCCTCCCGCGGCGCGGTCGAGCAGGGCGATGTAGCCCAGCGCGACCGCCAGGATCGTGAGCTGCGGCGCGGCCTCGGCGCGCGCCGCCAACGCCAACGCGACGACCGCCAGCCCCGGCACCAGCGGACCGGCGTCGCCGGCCATCGCCGCCGGCACCAGCACGCACGCCAGGATGGCGATCGCGGCCGACGCGCCGCGCTGCGCCGGGCAGATCACCGGCCACAGCCGGCGACGCAGCGCGGGCGCGACCTCGACCAGCGCGGCGACGAGCAGCGAGCCGATGACGAACAGGTACGGGGCCGACGAGGTGGGCAGGCGCGTCGCGCGCGCGAGCGTCGTCCCGATGCCGGGCAGCCCGACGGCGAGGGCGGTGATACCCGCCAACCCCCACGCCAGCCAGCCGAACAGCAAGCCGTGGTCGCGCAGCGCGAGCCACAGCGCCGCCGCTCCCGTGAGCGCCGCGAGCGGCAGCACGCGGCTCCAATCCGGCGCGCCGGCGAGCGCGATCAACGCGCACGTGCCGGCGACCGCCGTGGTGCCGGCGAGCATCAGGCGTGCCGGATCGGCGAGCACCGGCGCGGCCCAGGCTTGACGGCGCGCGAACGCGGCGAGCGCGATCTCGCCGACGGCGACCAGTGCCAGCACGATCGCGAGCGTGTCGCTCCACGCGGCCGGCTCGGCGACGCGCCCGTGGATCGCGGCGGCGCCGAGCACGAGGCCGCCCCATCCCAGCCACGTCGCCCAGGAGCGGCGCGCGTACGCCGCGACCAGCATCCACGCCGCGCCGCCGAGCATGATCGCGCAGCCGGTCCTCACCGGCGGCTGCGGCCAATGCCGCGCCAGCACCACGGTGTCGAGCTTGACCAGCAGGAACGTCGCCGCGCCGATCAGCGGCCAGGTGACCAGGGTGTGATCGAGCCGGCGCAGCGGGAACTCGATGGTCGCGGTCAGGCGATCTCCCGGTGCGAGCGCGGCGAGCCGCGGCGAACGACGCAGCCGCAGCGCCGCCGCCGCCAACAGCAGCGCGCTCCCGGCGCCGCCCAGTCCGCTGCCGAACGCGATGTCGAGTTGTTCGAGGTTCGCGCGCAGCTCGGGCAGCAGGATCACGGCGATGCCGATCGCCATCGCCGACGGCACCAGCGACCGCGACGTCCACGCCGCGTACGCGAGCACGGCGGTCATCGCCAGCGGGCCGAGATGGTCGAGCGCCACGAACAGCGGCGTCGCGTCGACCACGCGCTCGCCTTCGATCAGCACGCGCAGCGCCATCGCCGCCACGGCCAGCGCGCCGTAGGCCCAGAGCACGGTCGACCGCGCCGGCCGCGCCGCGCCGGTCGGGAACAGCCGGCACCAGGCGATCCACAGCACGGAAAGGGCGGCGAAGCCGGCGACGAGGTGGTTGCCGTGCAACGTGCTCCGGTCGAGATCCACCAGCCCCACGTACGGCAGCGCCGCAGCCGCCAGCGCCATCGCCACGTGCGTCCAGCCGGTGCCGGCGCCGCGCGCATGCCAGCCGGCGACCAGCGCGCACGCCGCGATCGCGCCGGCGGTCGCGAGCGGCGGCGAACCGAGGTGCCACTGCGCGATCACCGCCGCCGATGCCGTCAGCACGGTCAGCGCCCCCTGCATGCCGCGGATCGCCGCGGTCAGCGATGCGCTCGCCGTCGCCGCCGTCGCGAGGTAGCCGAGCGCGATCAGCGCCAGGCCGATCGCCGGCGTCCAGGCGCGGGGGAACTCCGGGATGAGCGCGACCGTCGCGCCGGCGATGACGATCAGCGTCAGGCCGATCCACTGGTGCAGCGCCTCGGCCGCGCCGCGCACCCGCGCCTGGGCGATCCAGGCGACGCCGGCGGCGACCAGCGCGACGGGCCGCACGAGCGGATCGCCGGCGCCGAACGCCACCGCGGCGGCGAGCGCCGCGAAGCCGGTCCACGCCTCCGGTCCGAGCAGCGCGCCGCGCAGGCCGAGCGCGATCAGGCGGCGTTCGGCGACGAACGCCAGAAGCGCGATCGCCACCGCCGCGACCGCGAACGCCGGCCACCACGGCATGACGCCGGCGGCGAGATGCGACCAGACCACGCCGCCCAGCCAGCCGCCGGCGAGGGCCGCCAGGCCGAAGGCGACGAGCACCGCGTCGCGCGCGCTCGTGGCATCGAGCGCGCGCAGCGCGGCGATGAAGCCGAATCCGGCCGCGATCAACGCCACGTGCGCCGCGACGGCGAGACCGACCGGTCCTGGCGTCCGTCCGGTCCACGCCAAAGCGAGCGGCGGCAACAGCAGCGGCGCCAGCGCCGCGGCGGTCGCGGCTGCGACGGTCGTGCCGATCGTCGGCATCACCGCGCGCGTCCAGCGCGCGAGCGCCCACCAGCCGCAGGCGGCGTAGACCGCGGCGACCAGCGGCACCAGCCAGGCCTTGCCGCCGACCTGCGGATCGCGCGCGAGCAGGGCCACCGCCATGGCATTGACCGGGATCAGGCCGATCGCGGCGCCGCGCAGCGCCGCGGCGGTGCCGCGCAGGCTGGCGTCGACGCGCTCCAGCCAGCGACCGCACTCGCCGATCAGGAGGGTCAGACCGGCGAGGCATACCGGGATGATGGTGAAGCGCACCAGCCAGTGGCGGTCCCACGCGTACGACGCGAGCAGCGCCGGCCCGATGACCAGCATCGCCAGGCCGGCGACCAGGAACCAGTTCTCGGTCAGGTAGCGGCGGACGTGCGCGCGCCAGATGGGCGGCGGCGCGGGCGGGGGCGCAGGTTCCCGTCCCGGCGGCCGCGCGCGGACGACGTCCGGCGCGGCGCCGACAGCCGCCTCGGCGACCGCTGGCGGTCGCGGACCGGCGCGTTGCGCGGCGTTCGGGGTGATGCCGAGGAGCACGTCGACCTCGTCGGACGGGATGCGTCCGCTCCAGGTCCGCACCATCACCTCGGGATCGGCGGCGAGCGGCTCCGCCGCGTCGGCCAGCGCCGCGAGCCACGCCGGATCCGCATCGGGCTGGAGTCCGCACCACAGGCGCAGCAGGTCGAGCCGCTGGGCGTGCAGGTCGTGCACCGCCGCGCGCACGCGCATGCCGAGCTCGGCCTCCTGCCGGGCCAGCGCCTGCGTCCAGGCGACGTCGCCGTCGAAGCGGCCGAAGCGCAGCGCCAGGACCAGCGCCACGCGATCCTCGGCCCAGGAGGTGCCCGCCAGCGTCGCGATCAGCGGGCGCACGCGATCGTCCGGCCAGAGCAGCGCGCGGTCGAGCGCCGCGGCGTGCGCCGCTGGCACGTCCAGATCCGCGCGCAGCGCCGCGACGGCGCCGTCCGCCGCGTCGACGCGCGCGGCGTTCCACGCGGCGATGCGGTCGAGCAGCTCCGCCAGCGGCCCCGGCGCGCCGACGCGGCAGGCCTCGATCAGCCGCGCGGGCGATTCGGCGGCGCCCGCGTGCCACGGCCACGGTCCCGCGGCGATCGCGGCGCGCTCGACCTGCGCCGCGGCGGCGATCGCGGCCGTCAAGGTCGGCGTCGTCGCCCGGGCAGCCGTCCGCGCCTCGCGCTGCAGACGCAGCCAGCGGCGGATCGCCGACAGCGTCTCGGCCTGGCTCGCCCACGGCCGGGTCGCATGCAGCGGCAGGTCGGCGAGATCGCGGGCCAGGGCAGCGTCGTCCGCTTCGCCCTTGGCGCGGCGCTCGTGCCAGCGCTGGGCCTGGGCCAGGCGCGCCTGGTGCAGGCGGTTGCGCACGGACTGGAAGTCGGCGCCCTCCATGCCGGCGAGCGCGGTCAGCGCGCCCAGCGTCGACGGCGGCTCGGCCGCGACCACGTCGCCGATCAGCGCGCGGATCGCGCGCGCCGCCTGGCGCTCGTCGATCGTGCCGGCGGCGAGATGTCGGACGATCAGATCGAGCGCAGCGGTCGGGTCGGGCACGCGCGCACGGTAGTGGCGCCGCATGAGGTTGCACGCGCGTCGCGTGGCGCGCGTGCGGGACCGCAGCGGCGCGGTGGCTGCTTGAGCACCGCGTCACGCGCTTACGGTCGCCGCATGATCTCGATCCCGCCCGACGTCATCCGCGTGATGCAGGACCACGCCTTCGCCGGCTATCCCGGCGAGTGCTGCGGCCTGGTGTTCGCGAAGGCCGGCTCGGACGAGGCGGTGCGCGCGCTGCCGCTCGAGAACCTCCAGGACAAGCTCCATGCGATGGATCCGGTCGAGCATCCGCGCACCAGCCGCAACGGCTTCCAGCTGAACGCGCTGAAGATGGCCAAGGCGGTCGACGCGGCGGCGCAGCAGGGCGAACGGCTGCTCGGCATCTTCCACAGCCACATCGATTGCGGCGCCTACTTCAGCCAGGAGGACAAGGACATGGCCGCGCCGCCGCCCGAGCGCGTGCCCAACGATCCCGACCTGTGGCACGTGGTCATCGAATGCTGGACGGGCGAGATCCGCTGCGCGCGCGCCTTCCGCTGGGACGGGCGCGATTTCGCGGGCCATGACCTGCCGGGCTTCGCGCGCCGGCGCTGAGTCGACCGCGAGCCGCCGACGAGCGATTGCCTGAGGTCGCGGCCGCCCTAGAAGAACCCGGACAATCTGCCCAACGCGCCGGATTTAGGCCACTACTTGCCGGGGCGCGTAACAAATTCCGGACTAAAGTGTGGGCGTGAACCGTCCTGCGTGCGCGGGACGGTTTTTTCATGCCTGTGCTCGACTCGTGGCCTGGAATGGACGGACGACCATGGCCCGATCGATCGACACCATCGCCGTGCACGGCGGCGAACCGCGCGACAAGGCGCACGACAGCCTGGTCAATCCGATCATGCTGGCGACGGCGTATCCGTTCGACGACACCGACGAGCTGCACCGCTACTTCCGCGGCGAGCACCAGCGCAGCGAGGAATACGGCCGCTACGGCAACCCGACCCAGGAGGTCGCCGAGGCCAAGCTCGCCGAGCTCGACGGCTACGAGGTGCCCGACGTCGCGGCGCTGCTGACCTCCACGGGCATGAGCGCGATCGTCACCACGCTGCTGGCGATGGTGAAGCCGGGCATGCACCTGGTGATCACGGCGGACAGCTACCGCAAGACCCGGGTCTTCGTGCGCGAGTTCCTCGCCAAGTTCGGCGTCGAGCACACCAGCTGCGAACCGTCGGTCGCCGGCATCGCGGCGGCGGTCAAGCCGAACACGCGGCTGATCATCACCGAGAGCCCGACCAACCCGTACCTCAACTGCATCGACCTCGCGGCGCTGGCGGCGTTCGCCAAGGGCAAGCGGCTGAAGACGCTGATCGACGCGACCCTCGCGACGCCCTACAACCTGCGCCCGCTGACCCACGGCATCGATCTGGTCATCCACTCGGCGACCAAGTACCTGGGCGGGCACAACGATCTGATGGCCGGCGTGGTCGTCGGCAACCGCGCGCTGATCGAGGCGATCCGCGAGCACCAGGGCATGCTCGGCGCGCTCGCCAGCCCGTTCAACGCGTACCTGCTGATCCGCGGGCTGAAGACCTTCGCCGTGCGCATGCGCGCGCACAACGCCAGCGGGCTGAAGATCGCCGAGTTCCTCGAAGCGCATCCGAAGGTCGAGCGCGTGTGGTATCCGGGCCTCGCGTCGCATCCCGCGCACGCCATCGCCAAGTCGCAGATGCGCGGCTTCGGCGGACTGATCTCGTTCACCATCAAGGGCGGGCTGGCCGACGGCTCGAAGGTCGTCGACGCCTGCGAGATCCCCTACCTCGCGCCATCGCTGGGCGGACCCGAGAGCCTGATCGAGCAACCGGCGCTGATGAGCTACTACGACAAGAGCCCGGATGAACGCGCGGCGCTGGGTATCCGCGAGAACCTGATCCGGATGAGCGTCGGGCTCGAGGACGTCGACGATCTGATCGCCGACCTCGACCAGGCGCTGCGCACGATCTGAGCGGGCGCGACGGCGCAGCGACGCGTCACCCACCGCGACGAGGCGCCGTCGACGCCGGTTCGCACCGGCACGGCGCCGGGTAGCATCGCGGCCGTGCGCCTGCTGATCCTGATCCTGCTGTGCGTCTCGGCCCACGCGGCGAGCGAACGCCGCGACATCGTCGAGCGCTCGGTGCGCGAGGCGTTGGGATCGGCCCGCGAGACGGCGCCGAGCTTCCAGCTGCGCATCGGCGACCTGATCCACGCCGCGACCATCGTCGTCCACGACGACGCCACGCTGACCGCCGAGGTCGACGGCGCGCGGCTGACGATGCCGTGGTCGGATCTCGCCGACGCGGATCTGCTGACGCTCGCGCAGGCGGTGCTGGCCAAGCGCGCCGCGACGCACCTGATGCTCGCGCAGTTCGCCTTCGACGCCGGCCTGATCGAGCAGGCCAAGGCCGAGATCGAGCGCCACGTCGCCGTCGGCGGCAAGGAGATCCCCACCGACGAACGGATGTTCGAGGAGCTGCGCCTGCAGAACGAGCTCGAGCGGCGGCAGCTCGCGGTCGCGCGGGCGAAGCGCGAACAGCTCGCGGAACAGGCGTGGAGCAGGGTCATGCGGCTGATCGACGAGGGCGGCGGGCGCGAGCGGATCCTCGGTGCGCTCAACGAATACGAGCACGCCTGGGACGGCACCGAGTTCCTCATCGGCAAGTCGGCCGAGATCGCCCTTCGGCGCAGGGACCTGCGCGCCGACCCCTGAAGAGCCGCAGGGCCGACCATGGTCGCTTGCACGACGAAGATGTGTTATAACATCGAACTAACCGAACCCGGAGTCGCCATGGGTGCAGCCCGCAAGCCCGAACGGCATAAGCGTCCCGCCAAGCGTCCACGCGCGAAGCCGGCGGAAGGCCGCAAGCTGACCAAGGTCGGCAACAGCTACGCGGCGATAATTCCCCGCCAAGTGATGGCCGTGCTCGGGATGGATGGCAGCGATCGCGTGACCTATACGACCGATGGCGAGGCCCTGATCATCCGCCCGGTCCACAAGCTGCCGAAACAGAAGCATGCGAAGTTCGACCGGCTGCTCGATGAGACGGTCGAGCAGTACCGCGGCGCGATCATGGTGCTCGCGGGCCGTTGACGTGGCCCGCATCGTCTTCCTCGACCTGAAGGCCATCCTGGCGATCCATCGACGGATGCTGGCCGAGGCCGGTGGCGACGAGGGCATCCTCAAGCCCGATGGGCTGGAATCGGCGATAGCCTCCGCCAAGGCGACCTACGCGAAGCAGTTCCTCAACGCCTTCCCATTCGAGATGGCCGCCTCGTATCTGATCGGCTTCACCCAGAACCACGCCTTCGTCGACGGGAACAAGCGCGTGGCGGCCGTCGCGGCGGTCATGTTCCTCCGCCTGAACGGCTACCGCCTGACGCTGACCAGCGCGGAGCTGGCGGAGCTGATCTTCGCCGTCGCGCGCGGCGAAGCCACGAAGCCCGCTGTCGTCCAACGGCTGAAACAGGCCTCCCAGCTGGGTTGATCGGTCAGCGGGCAGCCACCACCCGCTGCCCACCGCTCAACTCATCGCGCGCCATCAGCCCGACGCGCGCCGCCGCCTCGGCGATCGGCACGTTCTCGGCCGGCTTCGTGCGCGGCTTGAGCTCGACCAGGCCCTCGGCGACGCCGCGCCCGACGACGACGCGGAACGGGATGCCGATCAGGTCCCAGTCCTTGAACTTCACGCCGGGCTTCGCGTCGCGGTCGTCGAGGATGGTCTCGATGCCCTGCGCGAGCAGCTCGCGGTAGATGCTCTCGGCGGCCTGGTCGACCGCGGCGTCGCCGGGCTTGCCGACCGGCACGACCACGGCGTGGTAGGGCGCGATCGCCAGCGGCCAGGTGATGCCATCGGCGTCGTGGTGCTGCTCGACCGCCGCGGCGACGACGCGCGACGTGCCGATGCCGTAGCAGCCCATGACGAACGGATGCAGCTTGCCGTCCTGGCCGGTGAACTCGGCCTTCATCGCCGCGCTGTACTTGGTGCCGAGCTTGAAGACGTGGCCGACCTCGATGCCGCGCTTCTCGGCGAGCGGCTTGCCCGACTCGGGGCACGCGTCGCCGGCGCGCGCCTTGAGGATGTCCTCGCGGACGAGCGCCACGGCGCTGTCCTTCAGGCGGAAGCCGACGACGTGGGCGTCCGCCCGGTTGGCGCCGACGACCAGCGGCGCCTCGCGGTCGACCGCGCGGTCGACGATGAACAGGGCCGCCTTCAGCGGCGACACGGGGCCGACGAAGCCCGGCTCGCTGCCGATCCTGCGGACCTCGTCCGCCTGCATCGGGCGCAGGTTGAGGACGGCGACGCCCTTGCTGCGGCGGCTGACGGCGTTGGTCAGCTTGACCTCGTTGACCTCGCGATCGCCGCGGATGAACGCGACGACCTCGACCGAGGACTCGTCGGCGAGCCGGGCGACGTACAGCACGGCCTTGAGCGTGTTCGCCGCCGTCAGGTCGGCGTAGCCGTTGGCCTTCAGGTAGCCGACGACGTCGTCGATCGCGCCGACGCCGGGCGTCGCCACCTCGGTCGCCGCGGCGGGCGCCGACCACGTCGGCGCGGCGCTGATGCGGCCGAGCGCGCGCTCGACGTTGGCGGCGTAGCCGGACTCCTGGCAGAACAGGATCGCGTCCTCGCCGACGTCGGCGGCGACCATGAACTCGTGGCTGCCCGAGCCGCCGATGGCGCCCGAATCGGCCTCGACCGCGAACGCCTCGAGGCCCATGCGCCGGAAGGCGCGGCCGTAGGCCTGGCGCATCGCCTGGTAGCTCTCGTCCAGCGACGCGTCGCTGACGTGGAAGCTGTAGGCGTCCATCATGATGAATTCCTTGACGCGCATCAGGCCGAAGCGCGGCCGGATCTCGTCGCGGAACTTGGTGTGCTGCTGGAAGAAGGTCACCGGCAGCTGCTTGTAGCTCTTGAGCACGCCGGCCGCGTAGTCGGTGACCACCTCCTCGGCGGTCGGCGCGAGGCCGAACACCTGGTCGTTGCGATCGCGCACGGTCAGCATCGTGCGCGATGCCTGGTACGCCGCCCAGCGGCCGGACTTCTCCCACAGCGCCTGCTCCTGCATGATCGGCATGGTGACCTCGAGCCCACCGGCGGCGGCGATCTCCTCGGCGACGATGTCGGCGACCTTGTCGACCACGCGCTTGAGCAGCGGCGCGTAGAGGTAGAGCCCCGCGCCGCTCTTGTGCAGGAACCCGGCGCGCGTCAGCAGGCGATGCGACGCGATCTCGGCGTCGGACGGATCCTCGCGCAGGGTGACGATGTTCAGACGGCTGGCGCGCATGGCTTCGTGTCCTGGGAGTCGTTCGAGGCGCGCCAGGGTGCCGGGCAGCGCGCGCCAGGCAACGCCGCCACGACCGGAGGCGGATGCGGCGCCGCGCCTCCGCCCCTGGACGCGCCGGTGCCCGACCTAGTTTACGCGCATGCGTACGCCGCTGCTCCTCGACCAGGTCGCGCAGGTCATCCGCGCGCGCCGGACGCATAAATCGTTCACCGGCGAACCGGTCGATCGCGCGCAGATCGCCGAGCTGCTCGATCTGGCGCGCTGGGCGCCGAACCATCGCCTCAGCGAGCCATGGCGTTTCACCGTCATCGAGCACGCGGCGATCCCGCGCCTGATCGCGTTCCTGCGATCGGCGCCGGAGATCATCGCCTTCCCCGATCCCGCCAAGGGCGCCGCGAAGCTCGCGAAGCTCCTCGAGCGGCTGCCGACCGCGGGCGCGCTGATCCAGGTGACGTGGATGCGGCAGCTCGAGACGGCGATCGATTTCGAGGATCACGCCGCCGCCGCTGCCGCCGTCCAGAACCTGCTGCTCGCCGCCTCCGCCGCCGGGCTCGGCAGCTACTGGTCGACCTCGCCGGCGCTGACGCATCCGCTGACGCTCGGCTGGTGCGGGATCGACACCGACAAGCAGGGGTTCCTCGGCTGCATCTGGCTCGGCCATCCCGCCGACCAGCCGCAGGCGCCGACGCGGCGCCCGCTGGACGAGCGCGTCCGCTGGATCCCGGCGTGACGCCGGGCGCACCACCGCCGCAGCCCTCCCACCTCGGCCTGCACCACGTCGCGCTGCGCACGCGCGATCTCGTCGCCGCCCGGCGGTTCTGGACCGAGGTCATGGGCTACCGGGTCGAATGGGAGCCCGACGCCGACAACTGCTACCTGACCAGCGGCGTCGACAATGTCGCGCTGCACCGCGCCGACGCGCCGGGCGACGCGCGCGAGCGCCTCGACCACCTCGGCATCGTCGTCGCCTCGGCGGAGGCGGTCGCGGACTGGCATCGCTGGCTGCTCGCGAACGCCGTCGAGATCGCCGCCGCGCCGAAGACCCATCGCGACGGCGCGACCAGCCTCTATTGCCGCGCGCCCGACGGCGTGCTGGTGCAGATCATCCATCATCCGCCGATCGCACCCGCGTTGGCCCGCATCAAGGAACGTTCCCATGGCTGAAGGCGGATCGATGGCGTTGCTGGTCGCCGGACCATTGGCGCTCGAGGACATCGGCGACGACAAGGACCTGATCGGCGGCGCCGGCGGGTACGCGGCGCTCGCGGCGGCGCCGCTGGCGCCGACCCAGCTGTGGTCGCGCGGCGGCGCGGTGCCGCCGGCGATCAAGCCGATCTTCGAACGCCGGCGCGTCGACTGCTCCGGCGTCGACTGGTCGGGCAGGGTCGGTGGCGATCCCGCGCTGCCCGCGATCGAGCCGGTCACCGCCGAGCGGCTCGGCGGCGTGCTGCTGATCGACCTCGCGGTCGCCGAGCTCGAGCGCGCGCTCGCGGTGGTGCGCGCGCTGCCCGATGCCGAGACCCGTCCGCTGATCATCGCCCCGCGCGACCGCGGCGACGCGGCGCTGGGCATCGCCGCGGCCGCCGCCGACGTCCTGATCGTGCGCGGCGTCGGCGACGACCCCCTCGCGCAGGGCCTCGCGCTGCAGGCGCGCGGCGCCAAGTGCGTCGCGGTCACCGGCGGCATGCGCGGCGGCGTGCTGCTCTACGGACAGAAGGTCACGACCTGGCCGACCATGCCGACCGCCGTCGTCGAACCGACCGGCGCCGGCCCCGCCTTCGCCGGAGCCATGGCCGCCTGGTGCGCCGCGGTGCGCAAGACCGACTTCGTGACCATCAAGCGCGCCCTGGCGATGGCCTCGGCGGTCGCGTCGGCGGTCGTCCAGGGCGTCGGGCCGAAGAAGATGCTCAGCCTGAGCCCGAAGGAGTACTACGAACGTTTCAACAAGCTCCGACGCGTCGGGAAGTATTGACGTGCCGCGAGCTCCGGGTGGCCGAGTGAAAACACCGGCGGTATACTCGGCGCATCTCCAACCGGCCGTCCGGATTGGCGATGGGTCCAGATCCGTTTCCTCGTCACCCGCGCGTGCCCCTGAGCGAGACCAGTCGATGCAGGAGATCCAGTACCAGACGTCGTACCAGATCCTGCGCAAGATCGCGTCGGGCGGGATGGGCTCGGTCTATCTCGCCGAGCAGCTGGGAGCCGAGAGCTTCCGCAAGATCGTCGCGATCAAGACCATCAAGAAGGAGTTCCTGAAGAACAAGGAGAACGTCGACCTGTTCGTCGGCGAGGCCAAGCTCGTGGCCGACCTCATCCACGAGAACGTGCTGCAGGTCTACCAGCTCGGCCAGACCAAGGGCATCTACTACATCGTCATGGAGTACGCCCACGGCAAGAACCTCGCCGACTTCATCAAGGAGCACAAGACGCGCGGCAAGGTGACCAACGTCGAGATCGGCGCCTTCATCATCTCGCGCGTCTGCCGCGCCCTGCACTACGCGCACGAAGCGAAGGACATGGCCGGCAAGCCGCTGAACATCGTCCACCGCGACGTGACGCCGTCGAACGCGATCATCACCTACGGCGGCGTGGTCAAGCTCACCGACTTCGGCATCGCCAAGGCCGTGAGCATGGCGACGCCCGACGAGGCCGAGGTGATCATGGGCAAGCTGCCGTACATGAGCCCGGAGCAGGCGAAGTTCCAGGGCACCACGCGCCAGAGCGACGTCTTCTCGCTCGGCCTGGTGATGTACGAGCTGCTGACCAACACCGTGGTCTACAACGTCAACGACATCGACGACCTGGTCGACAAGATGGACAACTACTCGATCAAGCCGCCGCGCCGGCTGAACCCGCACATCCCGGAGAAGCTCGAAGTCATCCTGATGCGCGCGCTCGAGGTCAACCCGGCGAACCGCTACAAGTCGGCGAAGGAGTTCTGCCAGGACCTCGAGCACTACATGTACGACGGCGGCTACGGCCCGACCAACGAGAAGCTGTCGCGCTACCTCGCCCGCCTCTTCCCCGAGGAGGCGTCGGTGCCGATCGCCGGCGTGCACGAGCACTCGGGCGCCTCGCCCGTCAGCCAGCCCTGACGCCTCGGAACCGATTCGCCCAGCACCGGGCGTAAATCCTGGTGCGGACCACCGCCGCCGCGCCGACCGTGAGGCCCTGGAGACGGGCATGGCGACGCGCGGCGGCAACATCGAGATCGGTCTCGGCGGCGACATCGGCGACGATCTCGGCATCGGCGACGGGAAGCCGTTCGCCGAGTGGCTGCGCGCGCTGCGCCGCGAGGTCCGGCGCATCGACCCGCTCGCCGGCATCGACTTCCTCGAGGGCTGCAACTCGCCGGAGAACGCCGCGATCGCCGCCGACGAGGGCATGCCCTACCGCCAGTTCACCGACCTCTACGTCATCGGTGGCGGCCGCGAAGGCCGCGACGAGGACGCGCTGGCGACCCTGCGCCGCAACCTCGATGCCGCCGCGGCCGCCAGGACCATCGCCGCGCTGAACATGCAGGTGTGGGGCGTGCGCGACGAGCCGTCGCTCGACCGCATCTGCGACTTCCACCACGCCGCGGAGGCGATGGCGGCGCCCTACGGCATCGCGCTGTTCACCGAGACCCACGTCGACCGCTACACCTACGACCCGCGGCGCCTGCTCGCCGTGCACGAGCGCCTGCTGGTCGAGAGCCGGGGCGCGTACGGCCTGCGCGTCGGCGCCGACTTCTCGCACTACGTCCACCAGCTCGGCAATCCGACCGGCGACAACTGGCAGGCGATCCGCGCCGGAGCGCTGCGCCTGGATCCGTTCGACGCCGGCAACATCGTCTCGACGCGCATCATCCAGGGCGGGCTGGTCGGCTACGGCCACCTGCGCTGCGCCGCGCCGAACGACCGCGGCCGCGATCGCGGCAGCATCCAGTACCCGCTGGTCGATCCCGCCGCGTACCATCGCCGCCCATGGCGCGGCGAGCTCGCCTGCGGCGGGACCTGGGACGAGTCGCGCACGCGCGCGTGGCGCGAGTACTACCGCCAGGCGTTCGCCTGGCACATCGCGCACCCGCAGCGCCCGGTGGCGCGCTTCTCGAGCGAGTTCATCGGCTGGAACGACCACTGCGACTACCGCATCGAGGGCTACTCGAACGCCTGGCAGAACTTCGCCGTCGTGGCGTGGGCGCAGGGCCTGAAGCGCGAGCTCGTCCAGGCGTCGGCGGGTGCGGCGCGAGCCGACGCGGGTTCGGGTTCGTAGCGCGTCGTCGGGACGGAGCGCGCCATCGCGACGGAAATGCGCGCGGCGGCACCCTCAGATGGCTTGCCAGCGCCGAGTCGCATGTAGCGTGGCACGCAGCCTGCACTCGTAGCTCAGCTGGATAGAGCACCGCCCTCCGAAGGCGGGGGTCGGAGGTTCGAATCCTCCCGAGTGCGCCATCACCACCAGTGTTTCTGACCGCGAACGGCCGGCGCCGCGTCGCCCTCCCGGGGCGGCCGCGGCGCCAACCTCTCCGCTCGGTCTAGCGCGCCTTGCGCGCGGTGGTGCCGCGCGTGCTCGCGGCCAGCGGGCCGCCCGGGCGCATGGCCGCGTAGATCAGTCCGCTGGCGGCGAGCATCGCCGTGGCGGCGGCGGCCGACTTGACCGGATGCTTCTTGCCCCACTTCACCAGATCGCGGGTCGCCGTGGCCACCTTCGCGCTCGCCTGCTTGAGGGCCTTCGGGCCGACCTGCGCCGCCGACGACAGGCCGTCCTTGAGCTGCGCGACACCGCTGGTGAAGCGCTCGCGGTTGACCGAGTTCATCACGGCGCTCGCCGAACCGGCGATCGCCGACAGCGTGTTGGCGACGCGTCCGCCGCGGGCGCCGCCGCGCTTCGCCGCCGCGCGCCGGGGCGTCTTCGCACGGCGCGGCGTCGATGCGCCGCCAGCGCGCGCGTTCGAGCGCTTCTTGCCACGGGTGCCGGTCGGGGAGCGCGTCGCTTTCGTCGTGGGCATGTCAGCCTCCAGATGGCGGACAGTGTGCCGGGTTAGTTTCAGACGCGCCAAGTTTCAGGGCGCTGTTGAACAGCGAGGCGCGGCCGCGTCACGCCACCAGATAGCGACGCACCCCGACGACCTGGCGCTGGAGCAGATCGTATTTCGGCTCCTTGAACCAGTAGTCGTTCGCGCCCAGCGCCAGGCACTCGGCCTTCTCCGCCGGGAGCGTCGACGAGGTCAGGATGATCACCGGCAGGTGCTTGAACGCCGCCTGCTGACGCAGCCACGCGAGGAAATCGCGTCCGCTCATCCGCGGCATGTTCAGATCGAGCAGGACCAGCCGGCAGCGTCGGCGGTCGACCGGGCTCATCGCCTCGAGCACGCGCACGGCCTCCTTGCCGTCGTAGGCGCAGACCACCTCGAGCGGGATCGCGGTGTCCTCGAGCGCCAGGCTGATGAGGTCGACGTCGCCCGGATTGTCGTCGACGATCAGGACGAGTGGGCGATCAGACATCGGGGGCCTCCGACAACGTGAACAGGAAGACGGTGCCGCCGCCCTGATTGGGTTCGAACCAGATGCGCCCGCCGTGGCGCTCGACGATCTTCTTGCACGACGCCAGTCCGATGCCGGTGCCGGGATACGCACCGACGCGGTGCAGGCGCTGGAACAGCGCGAACAGCTTCGAGCCATCCTGGGGATTGATGCCGATGCCGTTGTCGGCCACGGCGATCTCGACCGATCCGCCGACGCGACGCCCGCTGATGGTCACGTGCGGCGGCGCCGTCCCGCGGAACTTGAGGGCGTTCGAGACCAGGTTCTGCAGCAGGCGGACGATCTGGGTCTCGTCACCGACCACGCGCGGCAGCGGCCGCCGGCTGACTGTCGCGCCGGAGCGCTGCACCTCGAGATGGAGATTCTCCAGCGCGGCGCCGACCGCCTTGTCGGTGTCCACGGGTTCGCGCCGATCGCCGTCGCGGCCGATGCGGCTGTAGTCGAGCAGCGAGCGGATCATCTCGCCCATCCGGTCCGCGCCGTTGCTGGCGTAGGCGAAGTACTGGCGGCTGCGCTCGTCGAAGTGCGTGCCGACGCGGCGCTCGAGCAGCTGCAGGTACGACGAGATCATCCGCACCGGCTCCTGCAGGTCGTGCGCGGCGACGTACGCGAACTGCTCGAGCTCCTGGTTCGAGCGCTGCAGCTCGGCGGCGCGCGCCTCGATGGTCACCAGCATGTGGTTGAAGGCATCGGTCAGCACGCCGATCTCGTTGCGTCCCAGCGCGGGCGCGCGGATCGTGTAGTCGCGGCGCTCGGCGACGGTGCGCGCCGCGTCGGCGAGCGCGACGATCGGCGCCGAGATCGGGCGCTGCAGGTGCGTCGAGAGCACGAAGCCGAGCAGCAACGACACCAGGACCACGGCGATGCTCACGCCGGAGAAGAGCCATACCCGCTGGTACATGCCGCCGAGATCGACCTGGATCGCGATCGTGCCGATGCGCTTGTCGTCCAGCGTCACCGGGCTGAAGACCTCGAGGCCCGAGCGGCTGAAGCGGTGGCCGTCAGCCTCCGGCCGCGGGGACGGGGTGAACGGCGACGCCGCGCCGACGTAGTCCGCGAAGGGCTCGCCGGCGGCGTCGTAGACCCGCGCTCCTTCGACGCTCTCCTCGGCGCGCAGCGCCTTGAGCAGCGTCACGACCGCGTCCTTGTCGCCGAAGGCGAGCGCTGCCTGCGAGTTCGTGCCGATCAGGTCCGCCCAGACGAAGGCGTCGCGCACCAGCGACCGGCGGTAGTCGACGATCTCGAAGATCGCGAGCAGGACGATCGCGACCAGCAGCACGACCGAGCACGTCGCGAGGATCACCAGCGTCAGGCGCCGCCGGATCGGCAGGTCGTCGAGCCGGATCATCGGCCGTGGTCGGCGTCGACCAGCTTGGCGAGGTTGAGCAGCTGCGCGTTGATCTGCAGGCCGCCCGCCTTGGCGGCGGTCGGGTTGATGGCGAAGCGGATCTTGCGCTCGTCGATCAGGAAGTTCAGCACGCCGCCGCGACGCGCGAAGTCCTCCATGTCGCCGACGGTCAGGATCGGGCGGTCGCCCAGCGCCGCGATGACCTCGTCGATCCGCCGCTCCTCGGACGCGGCGACGAACACCAGGTGGCAGTCGGCGAGCGCGTGCGGATCGTCGGCCCGCTCGACCTCGATCGGGTGCTCGCGGACGGTCTCGCCCGCCACCGTCGCGTCGAGCGCGCCCGCGAACGGATCCTCACCCAGCACGCCGATGCGCAGCGGCGCGTCCGGCGACGCGAACGCCTCCGCCGGCCACTCGACGAATTGCGCGAAGTTGAGCAGGAACGCCGCCTTGACCGCGTACTCGCGCGACGCCTGGCTTTCGCTCGCCCCGGCGCCGGCCCCGACCCCGGCCGACGCCGCGGCGAGGACGAACGCCATCGCCAGCCAGTGGCGGCGCGCGGATCGACGGGCGATCAGAAGCGCCACTGGAACTTCCCGTAGACGCTGCGTTCGATCTCACGGCGCGTCGCCGGCGCGCCGAATTCGGCGTGCTGGTCGTGGAGCAGGTTCTGGCCGACCAGCGACAGCTCGAGCTCCGGCCACGGCAGCCAGCCGATGCGCGCGTTGGCCTCGTGGTACTCGGGCACCTCCTGGCTCTCGATCCGGCCGATGTAGCGGTACCAGACGTCGAACTGCCAGCGGGCCGCGAGATCGACCTGCGTTCCCGCGGTGAGCAGGTGCTCGGAATCGCGCGCCTCGCTGGTGCCATCGCCGGTCGCGGCAGATCCGGCCTGCCTGTCGAAGTCGAGGCGCAGCTCGGTGTAGCCGCCGCGCAGGCGCAGCCACTCGGTGGCTCGGCAATCCGCCGACAGCTCGGCGCCGTAGGAACGCGCGGTGAGGCCGTTGCCGATGATCTGCGGCGTGGCCGCGGGAGGCGCGGCCGGCTCGAGGCTGCGGATGTCGTCGTAGTCGTGGTAGAAGACCGTGAGCGACAGCGACAGCCATTCCATCGGCTGGAGGCGGTAGCCGACCTCGTACGCCCACAGCACCTCGGATTCGAAGTCGGGTCCGCCCGCGATCACGAAGGGAGCGGCGCCGGGCAGGTAGAACTCGGTATCGATGCGCGACGGCGTGCGCACGGCGCGCGACACCCCGCCCCAGACGGTGTGCTCGTCGTGCGGACGCCAGGCGAGGCGCACGCTCGGCTGGACCTCCCAGCCGGTATAGTCGTTGCGCTCGAACTTCGAGCCGATGGTCAGGTCGACGAGCTCCGGCACGACGGCGATCTCGTCCTGGGCGAAGGCGCTGATCAGATCGCGCTGGGTGTTGGCCGGCACGAACGCCAGCGCCGCCGAGTTGCCGATGTTGTCGTCCATCAGGCGATAGCCGAGTCCCCAGATCACCGCGTTGCGATCGCCGATCGGGAAGCGGTGCTGGAAGTCCAGGTCGTAGGTGTCGAGGTCCTGGACGAACAGGTTCGGGATGCGGCGATGCGTGCGGTCGTAGTACGCCTGCAGCTGCAGGTCGGAATCGTCGGCCAGGCGCTGCGTCCAGCGCGCCAGCGCGTCGCCGCCGGCGATGGTGACGTCGTCGTTGGTGTCGCGCTGCTCGATGTCGCCGCCGTAGGCGTCGCCCTGCAGGGTCAGATCGGTCGCCGGCGCGGGCCGCCAGTCGATGCGCGTGCCGCCCTGGCCGAAGCGCCAGTCGTCGTCGGCGCCGCTGCCGTCCGGCAGGACGCTGTCGTCGAACTGGCGGTATCTGCCGTAGACGCGATAGGCGACGTCCTCCCCGATCTTCCCGCCGTAGCGCGCGCCTCCGAGCGCCTCGAGCTCGTTGCCGGCGGCGCCTTCGACGAGCAGGCCCTGGGTGTCGGCGGCGTCCTTGCTGATGACGTTGATGACGCCGTTGACGGCGTTGGCGCCCCACAGCGTCGCGCCAGGACCGCTGATCACCTCGATGCGGTCGACATCGGGCAGGAACACCCCCTGCTGATCCCAGAACACGCCGGCGAACAGCGGCGTGTAGATCGTGCGCCCATCGACCATCACCAGCAGCTTGTTCGACGTGCTGCTGTTGAAGCCGCGCGCGCTGACCGCCCAGGCGCGCGAATCGATCTGCGCGACCTGGAGGTTGGGCGCCTGGCGCAGCGCCTGCGCCAGGGTCGTCGCGCCGGAACGCTCGATGTCCTCGCCGGTCACGACCTGGATCGACGACGCGGCCTGCAGCAGCGGCTCCTCCTCGCGCGAGACCGACATCACCTCGATGTCCATCAGGTCCTGGAGCGTGAGGCGCTTGTAGACGATGCCCTCGGTGTCCTCGGCGGCGACCGCTCCCGCGATCGCGAGCAGGATGGCGCTACGCCAGCGCACGCTGCGCGGCGCGACGGATGCGCGGATCAGGCGGCGGGTCGGTGACACGATGGCTCCGTCAGGATCTTCCATTCGAGCGAGGATGCCCGATCGCGGTGAATCGGCGCAGCCTCCTGCGAGGGGCGCCGCCGTGCAACACAATCCTCGCTGATCAGCCGGCCGCCGGCACTGTTCAACCTCGTGCTGTCGACCCGCCCAAGCGATCCGGACCTGTTAGAGTCACCGGCGTAAGCACGCCGAAAAAATGGATGAAGGCGGCGGGCTGGGACGGAATGGAGTGGCGGACGGAATGGATTGGATTGGCGACCGATTGGATTGGCGAGCGCCCTGAACTGGTGAAGGCGCGGTGATTCGACGCATAAGGCCCCGGCCGCAAGGCCGGGGCCATTTTCGTATGAGGCCATCATGAGCACGACGCTCGACGTGATCCGCATCATCCTGATCGAGGACTCGATCGCCGACGCGCAGCTCTTCCAGGAGGCGCTGCTCGAAGCCGGCCTGCCGGCGCGGGTGCGCGCGGCCAGCGATGCGCGCCGGGCCCTGACGCTGCTCGACGAGGTCGCGCGCCGCCCGGATACGATGCCTGATCTGATCGTCCTCGATCTCGATCTCGCCGGGGACGACGGACGCGACGTGCTCGCCGCGATCAAGCAGCATCCCGTGCTGCGCTCGATCCACACCATGCTCCTGAGCGGCGCCGACGACATGGCGCTGCGTACCGGTGCCGCGAAGGTCCTGCCCGACGAGTACGTCCTCAAGCCGGAGACCTGGCTTGGATGGCGCGGGCTCGGGGACAGCGTCCGCGCGCGCTTCCTCACCGCCGCGTCGGGCTGACGCCGACGTCGCAGCGACGTGAGCCGCGATACCGTAATAGGTTGCAGCTACAACCATCGTCGCAGTTCGCGGACGCAAGCTCTTGTAGGTCGAGGCTGGCGCCAAGGCTGCGGCCCTCCGTATCGGAACCTCCATGCCCAGCACCATCGCATCCGTCATCGCCGAGTCCGAGTCCAAGCTCCTGGACGACTGGCTGAAGCAGCTGCGCGAGACCGGCGGCGCCCGTGCCGACCTGATGCAGGACCAGGAGCTCCGCCAGCAGTGCGGCGACATCCTCCGCCTGCTGCGCACCGCGACCAACCAGGGCATGGATCCGCGCAGCGACCACTACGACCCCCTGCGCGCGAAGCTCGCCGAGATCTCGCGCAGCCGCGCCCAGCAGGGCTTCAGCCCGACGGCGACCGCAATGTTCGTGTTCTCGCTGAAGAAGCCGTTGACCGAGCAGCTGCGCGCGAAGCTGCGCGACGGCGCGGCTCTGGCCGACGAGAGCGCGGCGATGCACCAGCTGATCGACGACCTCGGCCTGTCGACCACCGAGACCTTCCAGAAGACCCGCGAGGAGCTGATCAACCGCCAGCAGCAGGACCTGCTCGAGTTGTCGACGCCGGTCGTGAAGCTGTGGGACGGCGTGCTGGCGCTGCCCGTCATCGGCACGCTCGACAGCGCGCGCACGCAGGTGGTGATGGAATCGCTGCTGCAGCAGATCGTCGCCACGGGCAGCGAGATCGCGATCATCGACATCACCGGCGTGCCGACCGTCGACACCCTGGTCGCGCAGCACCTGATCAAGACCGTGACCGCGGCGCGGCTGATGGGCGCCGACTGCATCATCAGCGGCATCCGCCCGCAGATCGCGCAGACCATCGTCCACCTCGGCGTGAACCTCGCCGACATCACGACCAAGGCGACCCTCGCGGATGCCTTCAAGGTCGCGCTGCAGCGCGCCGGGCTGAGCGTGACGCGCCGCGCGCAGGCGAACGCGGCGCCGATGCACGGCGGCCGGGCGGGCTGACCATGGAACGCATCCCGATCCTGCGCATGGGCCGGTTCCTGCTGGTGACCATCCAGGTCGACATGCACGACCGCCTGGCGCTCGCGCTGCAGGAGGACCTGACGTCGCGCCTGTCGACCACCGGCGCCCGCGGCGTGCTCATCGACATCTCATCGCTGACCATCGTCGACTCGTTCATCGGCCGCATGATCGCCAACATCTCCGGCATGGCCCGCATCATGGACGCCGAGACCGTCGTCGTCGGCATGCAGCCGGCGGTGGCCATCACCCTGGTCGAGCTGGGATTGTCGCTGCCGGGCGTTCGCACCGCGCTGGACGTCGAACGCGGCATGCATCTGCTCCAGCGCTCGGTGCCCGGTTTCGACGACGACATGGCCGCCGAGGGCGTGGTCGGCGCGGATGAAGCCTGAGGCCGGCGCGATGACGACGGTGCTCAAGCGCGACGTCCTGCCGCTCAAGAGCGAGCAGGACGTGGTGCTCGCGCGCCAGGCGGTGCGCAAGGTCGCCATCGAGCAGGGCTTCGGCATCGTCGACCAGACCAAGATCGTCACCGCGGCGAGCGAGCTGGGCCGCAACACCCTGATCCACGGCGGCGGCGGCGAGATGGTCATCGAGACGCTGCTCGACGGCGCGCGCCGCGGCGTCCGCGCGACCTTCACCGATCGCGGCAAGGGCATCGCCGACATCGCCAAGGCGCTCAAGGACGGGTTCACCACCGGCAGCGGCATGGGCCTCGGCCTCGGCGGTTCGAAGCGCCTCGTCGACCATTTCGAGATACGCTCCGCGCCAGGCGAGGGCACGTGCATCACGATCGCGCGCTGGAAATGATCGCGCCGATCGCGCCGCCCGCGCTGCTCGCCGTGCCCGACCTGGCGGCGGTCGGCGAAGCACGGCGCGCCGTGGCGTCGTTCGCCGAGAGCGTCGGCCTGGGCGCGGACGCGCTGGGCCGCCTCGCCCTGATCGCGACGGAAGCCGCCACCAATCTCGCCCGCCATGCCGGCGGCGGCTCGCTGCTGCTGCGCCGCATCGGCTCCGGGAGGGCGCGAGGCGTCGAGGTGGTGGCGGTGGATCGCGGCCGCGGCATGGAGGATGTCGGTCGCTGCCTGCGCGACGGGTTCTCGACGTCGGGCACGCGCGGCGAGGGCCTCGGCGCGATCTCGCGCCGGGCCGACCTGTTCGACATCTGGTCGCAGCCGGGCAAGGGCACGGTGGTGATGGCCCGCGTCGTCGAGTCCGCCGACGAGCCGGTCGAATCGCTGCCGACCGGCGCGGTGAACGTCGCGCTCGCGCACCAGCCGATCAGCGGCGACGCCTGGGCGGTCAATGAACGCCCCGACGCGGTCAGCCTGTGCCTGGTGGATGGTCTCGGCCACGGACCGCACGCCGCCGAGGCGGCGCACGAGGCGCTGCGCGTCTTCCGCGAGCAGGCAGGCGCGGCGCCCGAGGAGGCGTTGCGCGCGCTGCATCTGGCGCTCATGAAGAGCCGCGGCGCGGCCGCGTCGATCTGCCGCATCCCGCGCGATGACGGTCCGATCCGCTTCGCCGGCATCGGCAACGTCGCCGGCACCGTCGTCACGCGCGACGGGCGGCGCGGCATGCTCTGCCACAACGGCATCCTCGGCCACCAGGTGGGACGCATCGGCGCGAACGACTACGCCGCGGCGAGCGGCGATCTGATCGTCCTGCACTCGGACGGCCTGACGATGAACTGGGAGCTCTCCGCCTACCCGGGTCTCTCGCAGCGCCACCCGGCGATCGTCGCCGCGATCCTGTGGCGCGACCACGCCCGTGGCCGCGACGACGCGTGCGTCGTCGTCGTCCGGCGCGGGACTCCGGGATGAACCCACGCCATCCGCTGGCGAACGTCGAGGTCCGGCGCGAGCAGGACGTCGTCACCGCGCGTGCCCGGGCGCGGCAGGTCGCCGAGATCCTCGGCTTCGCCAACCAGGACCAGGTGCGCATCGGCACGGCCGTGTCGGAGCTGGCGCGCAACGCCTTCCGCTACGCGGGCGGCGGCAGCGTCCATTTCGGCCTCGATCCCGAGGGCGATCCGGCGCTGGTGATCCGCGTCAGCGATCACGGCCCGGGCATAGCCGATCTCGCGCGCGTGCTGGACGGGCACTACGTGTCGCGCACCGGGATGGGCATCGGCCTGACCGGAACGCGGCGCCTCATGGACCGGTTCCTGATCGACAGCGCGCCCGGCCGCGGCACCGACGTGACGATCGCCAAGCTCCTGCCGCGCGGCACGGCCGTCGATGCCGACTACGTCGCGCGCGTCGGCGCAGCGCTGGCGGGACTGCCGCCGGGCGATCCGATCAGCGAGCTCGCGCGGCAGAACCGCGACCTGATCGTCACCCTGGCGGAGCTGCGCTCGCGCGAGGACGACCTGTCGCGCATCAACCGCGAGCTCACCGACACCAACCGCGGCGTGCTCGCGCTGCACGCCGAGCTCGAGCAGCGCGCCGAGGAGCTCAAGCGCGCGGTCGAGGTCAAGTCGCGGTTCTTCTCGTTCATGTCGCACGAGTTCCGGACGCCGGTCAACTCGATCCTGGCGCTCGCGCGGCTGCTCGCCGACCGCGTCGACGGCGACCTGACCAGCGAGCAGGAGAAGCAGGTCGGATTCATCCGTTCGTCGGCGACGGATCTGGCGACGCTGGTCAACGACCTGCTCGACATCGCCAAGGTCGAAGCCGGGCGGATCACCCTCCGCCCGGTGCGCTTCGCGATCGACGAGCTGTTCGGCGGCCTGAAAGGCGTGCTCCGGCCGCTCATCCCGGCGGACCGCACGGTGGCGCTGATCTTCGAGGAGGTCGAGGCGCTGCCCGAGCTCGAGACCGACGAGGCCAAGGTGGCGCAGATCCTGCGCAACCTCATCGGCAACGCGCTGAAGTTCACCGAGGCGGGCGAGGTGCGCGTGCGCGCGCGGCGCGACGGCGAGATGATCGTCATCGAGGTCAGCGACACCGGGATCGGCATCGCGCCCGAGCAGCTCGAAGCGGTCTTCCGGGATTTCGCCCAGGTCGAGAACCGGCTGAGCCTGGTCGCCAAGGGCACCGGTCTCGGCCTGTCGCTGTCGCGCAAGCTCGCGGCGCTGCTCGGGGGAACGCTCGCGGCGACCAGCGTGCCGGAGCGCGGCTCGACGTTCACGCTGCGCCTGCCGATGCGCATCGCCGGAACGCCGGTCGACGGCGAAGCGACGATCCAGGGGCCGATCGAGACCGTCGACGCGGCGATGGCCAAGGTGCTGATCATCGACGACGATCCGGCGTGGCGGTACGTGCTGCGCGGTCTGATGAGCGGCGCCGGGATCCAGGTCTACGAGGCGGGCGACGGCGCGGACGGCCTCGACGTCGCGCGCGTCATCCGCCCGCAGGCGATCCTGCTCGACCTCGCCATGCCGATCATGGATGGCTTCGAGACCTACGCGAACCTGCGCGAGGACCGCGAGCTGGCGACGACGCCGGTGATCGTGTGCTCGTCGCGCGTGCTCAGCCCGACCGAACGCGAGCGCCTGACGGGCGCGGTCGCGCTCCTGGACAAGACCACGCGGGGCCGCGATGCCGATCTGCTGCGCCTGGCCGATGCGCTGGCCCGCGCGGGCGTGCGCATCGCAGCCGAGGGCGTGGCATGAGCGATCCGCGGCGGATCCTGGTCGTCGACGACAACGAGGCATCGCGCTACGCGATGGCGCGGATGCTGGCGCGCGAGGGCTACACCGTCGACCAGGCGGCGACCGGCGAGGAGGCGCTCGAGCGCGCTGGCGGCCCGCAGCGTCCGGACCTCGTCGTGCTCGATGTCCAGCTCCCCGGCATCAGCGGCATCGACGTCTGCCGTCGCCTGAAATCCGAGCCGGTGGCGTTGTCCGTGATGGTCCTGCAGACCTCGGCGGCGATGACGCGCTCGCAGGACCGCGCCTACGGCCTCGACAACGGCGCCGACGGTTACCTCGTGCAGCCTATCGACCCCATCGAGCTCCTGGCGACCGTGCGGTCGCTGCTGCGCATCCGCGAGATGGAGGAGAAGCTGCTGCGCTCGAACCACGAGCTCGAGCTCTTCGCCCACGCCGCCGCGCACGACCTGCGCGAACCGCTGCGCATGATCGCGAACTACGTCCAGCTCATCGCCCGTCGCTACGGCGAGGGCTTCGACGAGAAGGGCAGGAGCTGGTTCGGCTTCGTCTCGGACGGCACGGTGCGCATGGCGCGGCTGATCGACATGCTGCTGGCCTTCGCCTCGGTGGATCGCGGCGCCCTGAAGCGCGCCGACGTCGCGGCCGTCGACCTGGTGAAGGATGCGATGGACAACGTCGAGGTCCCGCTGGCGGAATCGGGTGGCCGCGTCGAACACGGGGACCTGCCGCGCATCGCCGTCGATCGCGCGCAGATCACCCAGGTGTTCCAGAACCTCATGGCCAACGCGATCAAGTTCCGGCGCGAGGTGGCGCCCGAGGTGGTCATCTCGGCGCGCGACCGCGGCGACGACTGGCTGTTCGCGATCGCCGACAACGGCATCGGCATCAAGCCGGAGCACCGCGAGAAGGCCTTCGGCCTGTTCCAGCGCCTGCACGCCGACACCTCGATCAAGGGCACCGGCCTCGGGCTCGCGTTGTGCCGGAAGATCGTCGAGCGCCACGGCGGCCGGATCTGGCTCGAATCCGAGTTCGGCCGCGGCTCGACCTTCTTTTTCACCATGCCCAAGGCCGCGGCGACCATCGCCGGCGACAAGGACGACGCGGTCGCCTGATCCGCTGCGATCAGGTCGCCGCGTGCGGTCGGCGCAGGCCTTCGGCCGGCTGCGACGACAGGCTCGGATCGCGGCGCATGCCGATGAAGCCGCGGATCAGGTCCATGAGACCCCAGTACTGCGACCAGTTCCCCGGCTTGACCAGGTATTCATCCGGCACGAACGGGTGCCCGTGCTCGGGATCGGTCTCGAAGCGCTGCGCGCCGGTGAGCAGGATCGCCGGAACGTGCATGAGCAGCGGGTGCCGCTTGATCGCGGTCAGCACCTCGCGCCCGGAGGCGCCCGGCAGGTCGAGGTCGAAGACGATGACGTCCGGGACGTCGCGGACGTCGACCTGGGCGATGCGCTCGATGGCGGTCGAGCCGTCGGTCATGACATCGATCACGGCTTCCAGCCCGGCGTCGTGCGCGGCCTCGCGGAACAGGCCGACGTCGCCGGCGTTGTCCTCGATCAGCCAGATCGTCGTCTGCGACTGCTGGCTGGTGGCCATGCGTGGAATCCTCGTGCCGACCGTTCGGGCGCGCGTCGTATCAGTTCTCGACATGATGGGGCTGTATTGCCCGTGTCGCGTCGGGCATCCATCGCATTGAACAGCGGCGCCGCGCGAGGCGCGACGTACAGGCTCGAAGGACGCCGGCTTGGGAGCGCGAGGCGGGGCCCACGCTGCGACCATGCCGACAATGATGATCGCCGTGGTCGACGACGATCATCGCTACCTGGTCCAGTTCGCGCGGATGTGCCAGTACTCGGTGCCCGGAGCCACGGTCGTCGGGTTCACCACGGTCGAGGATTTCGATCGCCACCTCGACGCGCTCGACCAGTGCATCATCGTGCTCGATCTGGTGCTCGCCGGCGACAGCGGGTTGCGCGTGCTCGCCGAGGTGAGGCGTCGCCGGCCGACGCTGCCGGTCATCATGATCTCGGCGCACGTGACCGACGAGGCCCGCTACGCCGCTCGTCGCCTCGGGGCCGCCGGTTTCGAGGACAAGCCGCGCGACGCCGACGGCATGCGCGCGCTGTGCAACTCGGTCGCGCGCTTCAGCCGTTCGGTGGATGCTGCCGGGTTGCTGTCGCAGGGCTGACGACGTCCCCGCCGCGCCGACCGCGTCGCGAGCGCGTCCGGCAACGCCGCCGCCATCACATGTCCCATCCGAACGACACGCGGCCGTACTGCTCCCAGCGTTCGCCATCCGGCTTCTCCCAGGTGATCGTCGCGTGGACGATCGAGAGCGCGAAGACGACCTGGCCGACCCGGCCATGGATCGCGGCGTAGCCGCGCGCCGACCAGTGATCGTGGTCGACGCGATGCGAATCGCGGAACGTGTTGCCATCGAACTGGATCAGGTTGCCGATCAGCGAGCCATCGACTCCCGCAGCGAGGTAGAGCGCGCTGGCGCGGCCGCCGTGCTGCCGTGGCAGCGAGAGCGGACCGACCGTCTCCTGGCCGAAGAACGGCGGCGGGACGAAGTAGTCCTTGGCGACGTGGTGCCCCCAGCGCACGCCGATGCCGACGGTCGCGAGGCTCTGCAGATTCCCGGCCGCGACGCTGCCGCTGAGGATGGCGTCGCCATCCCCCGCGGGGCCGGCGTCGACATCGCCGATGCGCCAGCGGTGGTCGTACTGCGCGTTCAGGATCGGTTCGTTGCCGATCTGGTGGTGCCAACCGCGCGGCGTGTTGCTGCCCAGGGCGCGGTGCAGCGCGCGCTGCGCGGGTCCGGCCATCGAGGCCGGCCCAGCGACGCCCGCGGTGATGGTCAGCGCGTCGAGGCGCGACGCGTCCTGGGCAGCCGCCGTCGCGCTGGCCGCCAGCACCCCGACATACGGCTGATCATCGACCAGCAATCGCTCGGCGGTGATGTCCTCCGGCGTGAACATGCGCAGCGCGAGGCTGTAGGAGACGAAGCGCTCGCGCCCGGGGCGATCGAGCGGCGGCAGCCCGTCCAGCGCCCGCGCGATCGCCCTGCCGGGCGCCGGCGTCATGGCGTAGGACGGGGCGTAGCGCGAGACGTAGCCGATCTGCACGCCGCCCGTGTAGCCGTCGTCGCTGCCCGCGATGATGTCGTTGTCGTGCGTGAGGTAGACCACGCCGCGCGCATCGTCCTGCGCGGAAGCCAGCGAGATCGCGCACGCGGCGAGGATGGGAACGCGCCAACGCATGGGCGGCGCATCATGGCGATGCGCGATGCTCGCACGGCGGCACGACAGGGCGGACACGAACAGCAGCGCGCGCGATGCGGACGCGACCGGCAGCGCGGCCGACGCGACGCGACGTGCAGGGATCCCGCGCGCGATCGTGCGCGCGCTCTCGATCCGGTTACGGCAGGGAAATGCGCCGACGGACCTGTCGCACGATCGTCTCCGCCGCGATGCTCCTGCTCGCGGTCGTCATCCGCTCGGGCGCGGCGGAGGCCGCGAACGAGGACGCGGCCAGGGAGCGGCTGACCTGGCCGGTGGGGCGGCACAGCGTGCTGACGCTGAGCCCGGACGTCCCGGTCGTCTATCCGCGTTACATCGCCGATCCGCGGCGTCCGCAAAACAGCGTCGGACTGATGAACACTCCGGGGAGCGACATCCCCGAGGCCGGCGACTCGCGCGTCTCGCTCAACCTCGGCGGGCGCGTCCCGCTCGCACGCATCGAGGAGGTCGACGGCGCGCAGCGCTGGCAGCTCTACCTCGAAGGCGGCTACTTCGGCCAGTTCGACAAGACGGAGAGCCTGGACGAGATCGGCTGGGACGGATGGTATGCGGGCCATCTCGCGTTCGATCCAGGTTCTCCGTTGCGCTTCAAGATCGCCTTGCGCCACCTGTCCGCCCATCTCGGCGACGAGATCGTGCAGCGCACCGGACGCCTGCGCGCCGACTACACGCGCCACGACTTCACCGCCGCGGTCGCCTGGGCCAGGCCTCGGTGGATGGTCTACGCGGAGGGCGGCACCACGGTCGTCGAGGATTTCCCCGAGCAGGAGCCGGGCGTGGCGCAGATCGGCGCCCAGGTCAGCGGCGGCACGCCGTGGTGGCGCGGGGCCGTCGGCTGGTACGCGGCGATCGACGCGCAGTCCTTCCAGGAGAACGACTGGGATCCAGGGGTGGCGGCCGAGGTCGGGCTCAACGTACCGATCCCCAAGAGCGAGCACGTCTACCGGATCGGCCTCCAGGGCTATCGCGGGCGCGCCATCCTCGGCGAATACAACCGCATCAACGAGAGCTACGTCGCGTTCGTGATCGGATTCGATCTCTAGCGTGCGTTGAACCCGGTGCGGCGCCGGCCACCATCGTCCGGGTGCAGCCCGAACGACCCCGTCCCCCTGCCGTGCTGCTGCCGCGCGCCGTTGGCCCGGCGTTGTCCGTCGCCGGTCTGGCGCGGCGGCGGACGCCGACGCGGCGACTGCACACCGCGCTCGCCATCCTGCTGGTCGCGGCGGCGATCGTCGCGCTGCCGCCGCTCGCCCCGGCGGCGGACTGGCAGCGCACCTTCGGCGTGACGTTCGTCGCGCTGCTGCTCGCGGCGCTGCCGTACGTGCTGCTCGGGTCGCTGCTGTCGGGCGTCATCGCCGTGCTGCTGCCGGACGCGTTCCTGGCGCGCTGGTCGCGTCGGCTCGGGCCGTTCGCGGTGCCGGGCACCGTGCTGCTGGCCCCGCTCTTCCCGGTCTGCGAATGCGGGTCGGTCAGCGTCGCGCGCGCGCTGATGCGCAAGGGCCTGCCGCCGGCGCAGGCAGTGGCCTACCTGCTGGCGGCGCCGCTGGTCAATCCGACCGTCGCCCTGGCGACGGCGACGGCGCTCGGCGCGGACATGGCGGTGGCGCGCTGCATCGGCGGAGCGGTGATCGCCACCGGCGTCGGACTGGCGACGCTGCTCATCGCGCCGGCGCGCTGGCTGCGTCCGGTCGGCGCCGATGCGTGCGCCGACGATCACGACCACGGCGACGATCACGGCCATGCGCACGCGGCGCCGTCGTGGCGCCAGCGCGGCCGCCAGCTGATCGACCACGTCGCCGACGACTTCGCCGAGATGAGCCTGTTCCTGCTGGTCGGCGTCGCGCTGGCGGCGGCGATCAAGGCGTCGGCGCTCGGCGACGGGTTCGCCGACGCCAGCGCCGGCGAGCTCAGCGGCCCGCCGACGCTGATGGCGACCGCGTTCATCATGTCGCTGTGCGCCGAGGCCGACGCCTTCGTCGCCGCGTCGTTCACCGCCGCCTCGCCGGCCGCGATCCTCGCCTTCCTGATCTTCGGGCCGATGGTCGATCTCAAGCTCCTGCTGATGTACCGGCTGGCGTTCCGCTCGTGGTACGTCGCGGCGCTCGCGCTGGTCATCGCCCTCGCGACCCTGGCCCTGGTCCCCCTGCTGACGCGGTGGCTGGCATGAAGCGGGCGCTGCCGTTCGCGCTGTGGGCCGCGTTCGTCGGCATCGTCCTGCTGCGCGACGAGGCCAGGCTGTACGTCGCCGACTCCTTCGATTGGAAGCTGATCGCCTCCGTGGCGGTGCTCGCCGTGCTCGCGCTCATCGCCGTCCTGCGCGCGCGGGGCGCCGCGCCGGCGGCGCGCTGGCCCGAGCTGCTCGCGCACGCGACGCCGATCCTGGTGCTGGTGGTCGCCGCCGGCGGGCTGCCACCGCCGCCGCCGATGGCGGCGTCCTTCGGCTCGACGCCGCGCGGCGCGACGCACACGCCGCGCCCGTTCACCGGCATGCCCGGCAAGCGCGTGCCGGTGATCGTCGACGGCCATCGCCGCGTCGGCGTCGCCGAGCTGGCGTGGTTCGACCGCGACAAGCTCGGCGACGCGGTCGAGGTCACCGGCATCTACCGCAGCCGCGGTCCCGCGGTCACCGACTCCGAGCTGGGAGCGATGCCGGCCCATCTGCTGGTCCGCCACGTCGTGACCTGCTGCGCCGCCGACG
>DASPLE010000178.1:0-16914 GCA_035627695.1 Planctomycetota bacterium | reverse complement strand
TGCCGATCGCCTGCATCGCGACCATCCTGGGCATGTTCCAGTCCATGTTTCCGTCCGGCTACAGCGTGATGATCCCCACTGAGACCGGTTCGGACTGATCGGTTGCGATCGATCGCATGATCACTGATGACCTGCTGAGCGATGAAGTCCGGGTCGCGAGACGCGACGGCAAGGCGGACGCAGAAATCATCGACGGCCTGACCAGGCAGGGCTTCTCGGCGGATGCGATCGAGGGCGCGATGGGAACGGCGCGGAAGGCGCCGAATCGCCGCTACGCGTACATCCGCGAGAAATTCCTGGTCCAGCCCGAGATACTGAACCTGAAGACGTACGTCGCGCTGGTGATCTCGATCGTCGGGGTGCCGCTGCTGCTGTACGCGCAGTTCACCTACGAGCCTGATCCGGAGATGCCCTGGCGCGCTGTTCGTACGCGGATCTCGTCAGCATAGACGAGGTTCCGCAGAGACGTGGTTCGAATCTCGAATTCACGCTGAGCAACGGAGAGGTCTGGGTGTACCGCAGCGCGTATCCTGGATATGACGGCTTGGCGGATCTGGTGAGATCGCGGGACTGCGAGGAAATGCTGTTGTTCGCTAGCCCGGAGACCAGTGCGCCGCTGGCCAGATCCATGCCCATCCGGACCATCATGAAGGTGTCCGCACCGGGATTCGTGATCAGATATGAGGATTACCTCGCCTACAAGAGATCCGATATGCTGTTCATCTGGCCGCTGCTCATCCTGTGCCTCTGTGGTTCGATCTACCTCGGCCTCTCCGTCTACGAAACGAGCAGGAGCATGACGAGAATGCGGGCGTGACGGCTCGGTCGGCCCGACCGGCCCGCAGCGATTCGCCGGGCATCGTCCTGGACGTGCGTCAGGGCATGTCTGCGCGCGTCGGTCAGCGCCCCTGAGCGCCTAGCGCTCGATCTCGACATTCTTCATCGTCGCCAGCGCGGTCTGGTCCTCGAGCCCGCCCGTGCGCGTCAGCACGATGCGCTTGAGCGGCGCGCGCTCGATGCCGCGCAGGCTGACCAGCGACGAGCAGCGCGTCAGGTTGAGCTGGGTCAGCGGCGCGCCGGCCAGCGGCGCCAGGTCCGGCTGGACCGTCGCGCAGTACGCCATGTCCAGCTCCTTCAGCGGCATGCCCTGCAGGCCGTTGAGCGACGACAGGTGCTTGCAGCCGGCGATCGACAGCCGCGTCAGCTGCAGGCCCTTCAGCGGCGAGAGGTCGCCCTCGAGGCTCTCGCAGTTGGTCAGGTCGAGCTCGGTCAGCGGCATGCCCTGCAGGCCGTCGAGGCTGACCAGGCTGCGGCAGTCGGTCAGGTAGAGGCGCTTGAGCTGCATGCCCTTGAGCGCGCGCAGATCGCCCGACAGCGCGCGGCAGCCGGTGAGGTTCAGCTCGGTCGGCTTCAACCCCTGGATGCCGTCGAGACCCTCGAGGCTCTCGCAGCCGATCAGGTTGATGCGCGTCAGCGGCATGCCGGACAGCGCGCTGAGATCGCCTTCGAGGCTGCTGCAGCCGCGCAGGTCGATCGACTGCAGCGGCATGCCCTCGATGCCGCGCAGGCTCTCGAGGTTCTCGCAGCCGGCGAGGCTGAGCGTGGTCAGTCGCATGCCGCGCAGCGCGCCGAGGTCGCCGCCGACGCTGCGGCACTCGCTGAGGTCGAGCGTGGTCAGCGGCATGCGCTGCACGCCGTTGATCGAGTCGAGGCTCGCGCAGCCCGACAGCTCGAGGCTGGTGATCGGCATGCCCGACAGCGGCTCGAGATCGCCGTTGAGCGCGGCGCAGTCCTTCAGCGACAGGCGCTGCAGCTTGGCGTGGCCGATGCCGTCGAGGCTCTTGAGGCGGCGACAGCCGGTGAGGTCGAGCGAGCGGAGGTTCGCCGACGGCTTGCCGCCGAGCGGCGCGAGGTCGTCGTCGAGGCGCTCGCAGCCGCTCAGGTCGAGGTGTTCCATCGGCACGGCGAGCAGCGGCGCGAGGTCGCGGGTCTCGCGCGCGACGTTGACGACCTCGATGCCGGTCGCGGTCGCGCGCACGGTCGCCTTCAGGCCCTGCTTATCGAGGTAGAGCTGCCAGGTCGTGGCGGCCGCCTCCTGCGGCGTCGGCAGGCGCGCCAGGCGCTCGGCGGCCTCGCGGTCGGCGGCGGCCCTGCGCTCGCGCTCGGCGAGGTCGCGCGCGGCGGCGGCGTCGCGCTCCTGCGCGGCGGCGGCGTCGCGCTCGCGCGCCGCGGCGGCGTCGCGTTCACGCTCGGCGGCGGCCAGGGCCAACGCGTCCGGCGCGGGCGCGGCGTCCGGCTCGACCGCGGGTGCGGTGACCGGCGCCGGCGTGTCCACGGCCGGCGGCGTGGGCGCGGCGACCGCGACCGCGGGCTGCGCAGCTTGCGCCGGGGGCGTGACCGTCGACGCCGGCTGGGCCGGCTGAGGAGGGGGTGTCGCGGTCGGCGCGGCGACGGCGGCCGGTTGCGGCGCAGGGACGATCGGCGCCGCGGCCGGGCTGCTGGCGACGACCGTCGGCTCGTCGGCCAGGGTCAGGGCCGGCGTCAGCTGCGGCACCACGCGGACGCGCGCGGATGACGCGGGCTCGGCGAGCGCGGCGTCGATGTCGACCTGCTCGTCCGCGTTCACGGCGACGACCGGCACGGCGGTTGGCGGCGTCGGGGCGCTCGCCGGCGACACGGGCGACGGCGCGGGTCGCGACGGCTGGGCGGAGCCGGCACCCGGCGCGGGCGCGGTCGGCGAGCGCGACGGCGGCGCGTCCAGCGCCACCACCGGCGCGACCTCGGTCGTGCGCGCGCGGTCGCCGCCGCCGGTCCATGGCCCGAGCGTCAGGATCAGCGCCGCGGCCAGCGCGCCGCCGGAGAGCGAGATCACCAGCCACGGCATCCACTGGTGGCGCTCGTGGTCGGCGCGGTGCTGGCCGGCCATGGTCGAGCTGACGCGGCGCGTCCAGTCGACCGTGCGCCGCGGCCGCGGCGTGGTGTCGGCGGCGAGGTCGGCGGCGAGCGTCTGCGCGTCCATCGACGCCGGCGCGATCACCTGCGGCTGCGCCGGCGCGCCCATCGGCGCGGCGATCGACGCGGCCATCTGCGGCGACATCGGCACGCCGATCGGCGTGGCGTTGGCCGCGGCGGCGAGGCGCGAGGTCGCGTCGCGCTTCGCCGGCCAGCGCGAGGTCGGGATGATCGCCGCGTGGCGCAGCGGCCGGCCCGCCGCGGCCAGGCGCAGGTCCTCGAGCAGGTCGTCGGGCGTCTGGTAGCGGTCGTGGCGCGCCTTGCTCATCGCCTTGGCGATGATCGCGGCGGCGGCGTCGCTGACCTGCGGGGTGAGCTTGCGCGGATCGGGCGTCGGGTCCTTCTGCACCTGGGCGAGCACGGCGAGCGCGTTCGGGCCGGCGAACGGCGACTGGCCGGTGAGCAGCGCGAACAGCGTCGCGCCCAGCGCGTAGATGTCGCTGCGGCAGTCGATCGCCTCCTCGCCGGCTGCCTGCTCGGGCGACATGTAGGCGGGCGTGCCGACCGGCATGCCGGCGTTGGTCATGCGCTCCGAGTCCTCGCTCGGACGCGCCAGGCCGAGGTCGGCGAGCTTGGCGACGCCGTCCTCGGTGATGAAGATGTTGGCCGGCTTGATGTCGCGGTGGATCAGCCCGGCGCGGGTCAGCGCCGCCAGCCCGCGCACCGCGTCGATCAGCACGCGCAGCGCGCGCGCCTCGGACAGCCGGCCGCCGTCCTGCTGCGCCACCTGGGCGGCGTCGCCGCCGGTGACCAGCTCGAGCGCCATGTACAGGTAGCCCTTGTCCTGGCCGACGTCGTGGCAGGTGATGACGTTCGGATGGTTGATCTGGCCGGCGACGCGCGCCTCGCGGATGAAGCGCTCGCAGAACTCCTTGTTGATGGCGAACTGCGGGTCGATGACCTTGAGCGCGACCTCGCGGTGCATGCGCAGCTGGACGGCCTTGTAGACCGTCGCCATGCCGCCCTGGCCGAGCTTGCCCAGGATCTTGAAGTCGGCGATCGCGGTCGGGTCCTTGGTGTCGGCCAGCAGCGTCTCGACGATGTGCTTGGTCAGGTAGCCTTCCTGGATCAGCAGGTCGACGGCGCTCGCGTCGGGCTGCGAGCGCGACATCGCCTGCTCGGCGAGCTCGGGCGTGATCAGCCCGCGATCGACCATGCTCTTGAGCAGCGCGGTGTCGTGGGTCTCGCCGCGCTTGTCGTCGCCCATGTCCAGCCACCCCCGGGAGTGGGGCGAGCATAGGAATGCGGGCCTGCACGCCAACGCCGCCGATGTCCGTCGCCCGGACGTCGCATGGCGGTGGGAGCCGCTCAGTCGATCGGCAGGACCAGGACGAAGCGCGCGCCGCCGCCGGGCGCGTCGTCGACCGACAGCGTGCCGCCGTGCAGGCCGGCGATGGTGTGCGAGACCGCCAGGCCGAGGCCGGTGCCGTGGTCCTTGGTGGTGTAGAACGGCGTGAAGATGCGCTGCCGCTCCTCCGCCGGCACGCCCGGGCCGTTGTCGTCGACCTGGATGAGCAGCGCCGGGCGGCCGCTGCCGTCCACGCCGCGCGCCAGGCGCAGGGTGACGCGCGCGCCGCCGTCGCCGTGCACGGTGGTCGCGGCGTGGACGGCGTTCTGCACCAGGTTGAGCAGCACCTGCTTGAGCTGCTGGCCGTCGAGCGGCACGCGGCCGCCGTCCCAGCGGTCGTCGATCGCGAGCTGCGCCGCCGGCGCCGCCGCTCCGGCGTGGCCGGTGTCGCCGTCGCCCGCCTGGTGGGCGAGCTCGCTCGCCACCAGGTCGATGCAGGCCTGGGCCAGATCGCGCGGCGCCACCGCCGTCGGCGCGATGCGGCGCGGCTTGGTGAACTCGAGCAGGCCGCTGACCGTGCGGTTGAGCGCGCGCACCCCGTCGACCACCAGGTCGGCGTAGCGCCGGCGCTTGTCGCCCTCGGGCAGGTCGCGCGCCAGCAGGCTGGCGAAGCCCTCGATGCCGTTGAGCGGGTTGCGGATCTCGTGCGCCACGCCGGCCGCCATCTCGCCGAGCTGCTGCAGGCGGTCCGCGCGCTCGACCGTCTCGCGCAGGCGGCGGACCTCGGTGACGTCCTCGAAGACCTCGACCGCGCCGATCGCCTGGCCGTCGGGCGCGCGCAGCGCCGAGGCCTTGGCCGACAGGATCCGCCGGCCGCCGGGGCCGCCGATGGCGCGCTCGTAGGCCGCCGACTCGATCTCGCCGACGGCGACGCGCAGCAGCGGGCTGTCCGGGAACGCCTCGGCGTAGCTCGCGCCGATCGGATCGAGGATGACCGGACGCAGGCAGGCTTCGGCCGCCGCGTTGCAGGTGGTGATGATGCCGGCGCGATCGACCGCGAGCACGCCCGAGGCGACCGCGCCCATCACCAGGTTCGACCAGCCGCTGAGGCGGTCGAGCTCGGCGACCTTGTCCGACAGCGCGCGGTTGGTGGCGACCAGCTCCTGCTGCTTCTGGCCCAGGATCTGGTCCATGCGCTCGAGCCGCGCGCCGAGCGCCGCGGTGGTCTCGTCGAACAGCTTGAGCGCGGCCGCGAGGTCGGGCTTGGATTCGCTGGCGCCCACGGCGATCACCGCCGCTGGTCGAGGAAGCGCGGCCCGCCCGCGTCGGCGCCGGCGTCGCCGTCGGCTCCGGCCCCGGTCCGCGCGTAGGCGCGGGCGCCGGCGTGGTCGACCGGGGGCTGGGCGGCGTGGCGCGCGTGCAGCGCGATGAGCGCGGCGGCGGCCTGGCGATGCAGCTCGGCGAGCGCCTGGGCGGCGCCCTTCAGCTCCTCGAGGCAGCTCTCGTCGACGTCGATCAGGCGGTCGGGCGCGGGCATCGCGGCGACCGCGCCGTCGATGCGGGCGGCCAGCTCGTCGACGCGATCGAGGTCGGGCGCGGCGGCGAGCAGCAGGTCGCGCTGCTCCTGGTAGAGCGCCGCGAGCGCGCGCAGGCCCGCCAGCGCGTCGCGGCCGGTGGTCGCGGTCATGGCGCGGCGCCGCCGTCGCCGTCGAGGTCGATGATCAGCGTCGGCGCGGTGCGCGCGAGCTCGCTCGACGGGAAGCGGGCGGCGAGGTCCTTGGCCGCGGCGCGCGCGGCCGCGGTCTTGGCGGCGCGCTCGTCCGCCGGCGTGCGCCGCGCGTCCTCGGCGAGGAACCACAGGCGCAGGTAGTACAGGCGCGGCAGCTCGGATTCGGGCAGGCCGGGGACGTCGACCGCGTCGAGCGCGCGCACGCCCTGGACGAGGTCGTCGCGCGTGCCCTCGGCCGAGGCGGTCAGGTCCTTGTAGCACTCCGCGATCGCCAGCTGGTTGACCGAGGCCACCGGCGTGCGCGCGCGCTCCTGGCCCTGCGGGTCGGCGGCGTCGAGCGCGTCGGGGGCGGCGCGCACGCCGTGCGCGGCGCGGTCCTGCAGCGCGCGGCGGAAATCGGCCCAGGCGGTGTCGCGGCGTCGGCGCGGCTCCTCGAGCGCCGGGCCGCGCGCGGCGACGGCGCGCGGGCGCTCGCCGCCGTTGTCGGCGATCAGCGCCATCGCCCGCGAATCGAGCTCGCGGACGCGCTCGGCCAGGCGGCGCTGCAGGCGTTCGTCCTCGTCGGCGCGCGGATCGTCGACGTCGGCGGGCAGCAGCGGGCGCAGGTAGGGGGCCGGGGCGATCGGCGCGGCGCCGACCAGCGGCGGCAGCGCGCCGTCGTCCTCGGCGGCGAAGGTCGCGCCGGCCACGACCAGCAGCAGGACCAGGCGCGTCACTCGAGATCTCCCGCGTAGGCCGCGATCGCCTCGCGCAGCTTGCCCTGGGCGCGGTAGTGGTTGCCCATCAGCTGCGCCGCCAGGTCGCGGTCGCGCGCGCCCAGGCCGCGGTCGGCCATCAGCTCGCGGATGGTGCGCTCGCCCAGCTCGTCCTGGCCGCCGAGGAAGGCGACGCGCGCCAGCCCGAGGCGCGCCGCGGCGGCGAGCTCGGCCGGCGGATCCTCGGCGATCACGCGTTCGTAGCGGTGCACGGCCTCGCCGACCAGGCGTTCGCGCTCGGCGCGGTCGCGCACGGCGGCGCGCCAGTTGGCCTGGGCGATGTGGAAGAGCACGCGCGCGCGCACCGGCCCGGGGTAGGCGGCGATGCGGCCCTCGAGGTCGCCGAGCAGCTGGTCGAGCTGGAGCCGGCCCGGGCGCGGATCGACCACCGCGTCGGTCTGGAGCAGGTCCCACAGCGCGGCGATCGAGTCGTCCTCGCGCTCGATCTCGGAGTAGCAGCGGGCGATGTTGACCAGCACCTCGGCCTCGACCGGCGAGTCGGGGAACTCCTGCTGCGCGCGCAGGAACGCGAACAGCGCGGGCACGTGGCGCGGCGGGCTCTCGGCGAGGCGGCACTGGCCGATGCGGAAGGCGGCGGTGGCGTAGACCGACTCGTCGGCGGTGGCGTCGGCGCGGCGCCGGCGCCAGCGCGCGAGCAGCTCCTCGTAGGCCGGCGCGGCCTTGGCGTGGCGGTCGAGCGCGACGTCGCATTCGGCGATCCAGAAGGACACCTGGTCGTCGACGGTCGCCGCCGAGGCGGCGAAGCGCTCGAGGTGCACCGCGGCCTCGCGCGGCCGGCCCGCGTCGAGCAGCAGCTCGCCCAGCAGCAGGCGCCCGCGCGCGATCTCGGTCGTCCAGCGCGGCTGGTCGGCGCAGCGCTCGAGCAGCTGGTGCAGGGTGTCGATGGCGTCGTCGAGCGACGAGAGATCGTCGGTCGCGCGCGCGAGCGCCAGCGACTGCTCGGCGCAGGCGAGGTGGACGGTGGCGAGCGCGGGGTCGTCGTTGCGCGCGCGGCCGAGCCAGTCGACGTAGACCGCCTTGGCGTCCTGGTGGCGCTCGAGCGCGGCCATCTGCTCGGCGACGCCGGACAGCGCCTTCATCACCCAGGCGTTGATGCGCGGGTCCTTCGATCCGATGTGGCGCTCGACCAGGCTGTGCCAGGTGCGGATCGCGGCGAAGCGCCGGCTGGCGCGCGCGTCGTGCTCGCCGATGCGGAACTGCGCCTCGACGGCGATCGCCCCGTCGCTCTGGGCCGCGGCGCTCAGCGCGTGGTAGGCGAGCTTCTCGAGGCGCGGGGTCTCCGGCCGCTCGAGGCCCGGATCGAGGACCACGATCTTGGCCGCGGCGCCCTCGCCTTCCTGGCGCCAGTACAGGCCGGCCTGGCCGAGCAGGCGGTCGAGCGCGTCCTGCCACGGCAGGTCGACCACGCGCAGCGAGGCCAGGCCGTGCGTGCCCATCAGGCGCGAGTCGTCGAGCGGCATGCCGACCAGCTGCGCGAGATCGCGGTAGATGCGCTCGAGGCGCTCCTGGCGGACGTCGGCGGTGATCAGCGCGCCGCCGTCGGCGAGCGGCTGGGCGGTGAGCGCGAACAGCGCCGAGGCGCGCGCCTCGCCGGCGGCCGGGGCGTCGCCGTGATCGGCGAGCGCGGCATGGTCGCTGGCGCCGTCGTCGTCGCGGCCATGGCCGGCGTGCGCCGGATCGGCGGCGAGGGCGGCGCGCACGCGCGCCACCGCGCGCTTGAGCGCGTCGAGGTCGTCGCCGAGCCGCGCGCGCTCGGCCTGGTGCAGGTCGCGCGCGCGCGGCGCGTCGCCCGCCGGCGCCAGCATCAGCGGCTTGGACTCGGGCGGCAGCGCGGGCTGCGGCGCGAGGTCCTCGGCGCCGAGGGCGAGCGCGGCGAGCAGGGGGACGAGCGCGCGGATCACGGGTGGTGTCCGGCGGGGCTCGAGGAATGCGCAGGGGCATGCGCAGGCGCGTGCGCGTCGACCGCGACCGGGCCGTGCGCCGCCGCGGGCTGGCTCAGGCGCTGGCCGTGCAGGCGACCGAGCAGCAGCTGCGCGCGGGCGAACGCCTCGCCGGCCATCGCCAGCTCGTGCTCGCCGCGGTCGCGGCCGCCGGCGTCGCGCGCGGCGCGGAACTCCTGCTCGTTGGCGAGCAGCACGTAGCAGCGGCGCAGCGCCTGGTCGATGTCGCCGAGATCGCACAGGCTCTCGGCGAACTCGAGGTGCACCGCCGGATCGCTGGGCAGGCGCGGCGAGCGCTCGAACACCGCCGCGTAGCGCTCGGCGGCCTGGCGATGCGCGCCGCGGGCGCGGAAGTGGCGGGCGATGACCAGGTCGACCTCGTCCTCGCGGCTGGGCGTCACCGCCTTGAGCCGGTCGAGCAGCGCGACGCCGCGCACCGCCTCGACGTCGTCGCCGCCGAGCAGGGTCATGCCGGCCTTGAGCTCGACCGCGAAGTCCTCGGGATGCGTGGCTTCGGGTTTGACGTGCGCGGCGCGCAGCTCGGCGCCGAGCTTGCCGATGGTCATGGCCATGCCGGCGGTGGTCGCGGCGCAGACCGCGAGCAGCACCACGGCGGCGCCGAGCAGCCAGCGCGTCGCGCGCAGCTCGCGCGGCATCATCACCGGGGGCAGCGACTGGACGACGGCGCGGCGCACGTCGGTGAGCGAGGTCGTGCCGATCGACGGCATCGCTCCGCCCGCCGCCGCTGGCGCCGGCATGTCCATGACGGTGCTGGCGTTGGCCGCGACCGAGCGCGCGAACGAGCTGGTCGCGCTGCGCGCGGCCGCGGAGGCCAGCTTCGAGGTCGCCGCCGACAGCTGCTTCACCAGCGAGTCGATGTCGTCCTGCGAGATCATGGTCTCGGCTTCGCCGCCGCCCGCGTCGCCGTGCTTGGCGATCAGCGCGTCGATGTCCTCCTGCGACAGGCCGAGGTGGGCCGAGGCGCCGCGCTTGATCTGCTTGGTCGTGTGCACCTGGGACATCGGCATGCCCTGGAGCACGGCTTCGAGCGGATCGCTGGCGCCGGCGTCGGACGGCAGCAGCGGATGCGCGTCCGAGTCCTCGCGCGATGCGCTCGTCCCGGCGGACGGCTTGGAGCCGTCCTCGCGACCGGTCAGCGCGCCGCCGCCGGTCTTCTGCGCGTCGTGGGCGGTCGCCGACACCGAGCCGACCGGCTTCATGCCGGTGCGCGAGCCGAGCTGGGCGAGGATGGCGTCGATGTCGGAGAGCTGCTGGCCGTCGCTCGCCACCGGACGCTTGATCGGCGCCGTCGCGGCGGACGCCGCCGGGGACGGCCCGGTGGTCGGTTCGTTCGCCGCGGCCTTGGCGGCGAGATCCTCGACGTGCGCGATCGACGGCGACGACGTGGCCTGCAGCGGGGTCGTGGGGACGCCCGCCTTCGGCTTGCCGAGGTTGTCCTTGAGCTGCGCGAGCAGCGCGTCGACCTCGTTGTTGCTCACCACCTGGGGCGGCGTCTCGGGCGCCTTCGGGGGCGGGCCCTTGAGCTGGTTGAGGAGCGCGTCGATGTCATCGCTTCCGGCCATGGCATCAGTTCCAGAGCATCTCGCGTTCACTCGAACTGACGCCGTCCCGGCGCACGACCTGGTCGGCGCTGGCGAACCAGCGCACCGGCACCTCGGCGCGGGTCAGCTGCGCGCGCAGCTCGGCGCCGCCGGCGACCAGCGCGCGATCGGGATGGGCGCGCAACCAGGCGTGCACCCAGGTGCCGAGGGTGATCACGGCCGAGAGGTCGATGATCTCGCCATCGGGCAGATCCTGGGGCCAGAGCAGCTCGCCGGTCCATGTGGCTGCGCAGCCCGGGCGTGCCGGAACCAGAGGTTCATGATCGGCACGGCCGGGCTGCTTGCTGTTGGCGCGGGGGACTCCGTCCCCCGCGCCCCCTTCGCCGTGCGATCCGAATCTTCCGGCGGAACCACGCTTCCCGTGCTCAGTGCTATCCATGGCGGCGTTCCTCATGCATGGCTGCACTCGACGAGCGCCCCGTCGGCGCGCCAGAAACAGCGTTCGCTGTGGTCCTCGATCAGCCGTCGGCGTTCGTCCTGCGCCGGCCAGTCGACCGTCGCCTCCAGCCAGGCGAGCCAGCCGGTGGGGGTGTCGTTCACCACCAGGCGGCCGCAGGGCGCGGCCTGCATGAGCTCGGCCACGATCTGGCGCAGCGCCGGGGTCGGGGCGGCGGCGGCGAGGGAAGGATACACCGCGCGGGCCTGGACCGCGTCCGTCCAGGTGCCGGCGACGGCGGTCAGCGGCTCGATGCCCAGACCGACCGCCGTGGGTCGGACGAGGCGCGGGGACGGCCCCGGATCGACCACCTGCGGCATCTGCGTCCGGCGCGCCTGGAGGCGCTCGACGGCGCGTCGCAGGTCCTTGATGGATACGGGTTTGGTGAAGAAATCGACACAGCCGAGACGGAGCGCCTGGACGGCGTCGTCGTAGGTCGCGTAGCCGCTCATCATGACGAACGGCAGCTCGAGCTCGCACGCCAGATCCAAGCCGCTGCCATCAGGCAGCTTGAGATCGCAGACCAGGGCCTCGGGCCGGTGCTTGCCGGCGCTGCCGCGGGCCTCGATCAGGGACGCCGCGCCGACCACGTCGTTGCCGCCGTGGGCCAGGCCACGGGTCAGCGCGCTGCGGATCGCGGCTTCATCTTCGACAACCAGCAGGCGCATGCGGGCACCTACGCTCGGGGTGTGCCAACGGGCCGGCCATGGCTGCCCGCTGGTCCACGGACGCGGGCGTCAGTCCTCGCCGAACTCGCGCAGCCAGAAGCGCACTTCCGCATCGTCCGGCGCATCCGGCTTGGCTGGATCGTCGACGGTGCCCGGGTCGAGCCCGGCGAGGAACTCGCGCGCCGACATCAGCCTGGCGCCGAGCGTGCGGGCGCGGGCGCGCAGCTCGCGGTCGTCGCTGACCACGGTCGCGCCGCTCGCTGGATGGGCGCGCAGCCAGGCGACGATCCGGTCGTCGGCCTCGCCGGTGCCCGAGTAGTCGAGGCGCAGCGTGCCGCGCACCGCGCTGCGCGCCTCGCCGCCTGGGCCGCCGTCGTAGAACAGCCAGCAGTCGCGGCGCTTGGCCAGCCGTCGTTCCAGCGCGCGGCGCGCGGCCTCGGGCGTGCCGAGCAGGCGGCGCAGGTCGGGGTCCTGGTGCAGCAGGTTGTGCGCGTCGATCAGCACCGCGCCCTTCATCGTGGGTTCACGGCGCCGCCGGCGGCTCGCTGGTCAGGTCGAGGAACGCGGCTTCGAGGTCGCGCGAGCCGCGCAGCTCGGCGACCGTGCCCTGGGCGATGGCGCGGCCGCGGTCCATCACCGTCACGCGGTCGGCGATGTCGTCGACCGAGGCCAGCGCGTGCGTGCTCATCAGCACCGCGCCGCCGGCGTCGGCGTGCGCGCGCAGCAGCTTCAGCACGACGCGGATGTGCTTGGGATCGAGCCCGACCAGCGGCTCGTCGACGATCAGCAGCTTCGGCCGGTGCAGGAGCGCCGCCGCCAGCACCACGCGCTGGCGCATGCCGTGGCTGTAGCTCTCGGCGAGCTGGTCGAGGAAGCCGTGCAGCGAGAACAGCTCGGCGACCTCGGCGAGGCGCGCCTCCCACGTCGCGCGGTCGAGGCCGTAGATGCGCGCGGTGAAGTCGAGGAACTCGCGGCCGGTGAGGCGTTCGTACAGGTACGGCTCGTCCGGCACGTAGGCGAGCGCGGCGCGCGCCCGGACGCCATCGCGCACCACGTCGTGGCCGGCGACGGCGATGGTGCCGACGTCGGGCATCAAGAGCCCGGTGCACATGCGGATGGTGGTGGTCTTGCCGGCGCCGTTGGGCCCGAGGAAGGCGTGGACGGCGCCGGCGGGGACATCCAGGGACAGCTGGTCGACCGCGACCAGCGCACCGAAACGCTTGGTCACGCCGTCGATCCTGAGCATGGGGCGATGGTGTCCGCGGGCGTCCAGCGCGCCAGTGCGGTGTATCAAGCGTGGAGCCTCTGCGGGCGTGGCCGACGCTTCCCGTCCGGCCGGGCGGATCGACAAGAGCGGCATGAACCGCTGCGCACTCGCCCTGTCGCTGATCCTCGTCCTGGTCGTCGCCGGCTGCGGCAAGCGCGCCGAGGAGAAGGCCGCGGAGCAGAAGGCGGTCGAGGCGGTGAACGTCGTCGAGACCGAGCTGACCGGCGAGATCACCGAGGCGGACCGCAAGGCGCTGACCAAGTACCCCAAGGGCACCGAGCCGTTCCGCCCGCGCTGGCCCAACGGCAAGCTGCGCGCGATCGGCTTCGTGTGCGACGACAAGCCGATCGGGCCGTGCGCCTACTACGACGAGAACGGGCGCATCCGCACGCGCGGCACGTATCTCTACGGCGCGGTGCAGGACGGCGAGTGGCAGCAGTGGTTCGCCGACGGCGGCAAGCAGTCGGAAGGCTCGTACGTGCGCGGCAAGGAGCACGGCGAGTGGCGCTACTGGCACCGCAAGGGCGGCCTGGCGATGGAGGGCTCGTACGACCGCGGCCGCAAGCACGGCATGTGGCGCAGCTGGCACGAGAACGGCGGCAAGCAGAGCGCCGGGCGGTTCCTCGACGACGCCAAGGCGGCGCGCTGGCAGTACTGGAACCCGGACGGCAGCAGCGCGGGCGAGGTCGACTACCTGCGCTGAGGCGGGCGTCCGCGCCACCGCGACCAAGCTCGAAGCGCAAAGCGCAAAGCTCGAAGCTCGAAGCTCGAAGCTCGAAGCTCGAAGCTCGAAGCTCGAAGCTCGAAGCTCGAAGCTCGAAGCTCGAAGCTCGAAGCTCGAAGCTCGCCTCTCACCTCGAGGAGCGATGACGCCCGCTACGCCAGCGCGCGCTCGACCTCGACCGCCTGCGCGTAGTCGATGCCGTCGATCTCGAAGCCGAACAGCTGGCGGAACTCGCGCTTGAAGCCGGCGTAGTCGCTGAGCGTCGCCAGCGTCTCGGTCTCGACCTTGGGCCAGAGCTGCTCGACCGCGGCCTGCACCGCGGGATCCATCTCCCAGTCGTCGACGCGCACGCGGCCGTCGGCGTCGAGCTTGGGCTGCTTGCCGGGGCCGAGGTGGTCGCGGTAGAGGCGGACCATCTGCTCGATGGTGCCCTCGTGGGTGCCGCGCTCCTTCATCACCCGGTAGAGCAGGCTGATGTAGAGCGGCACGACCGGGATCGCGCTCGAGGCCTGCGTCACGAGCGCCTTGTTGACGCTGACGTAGGCGGCGCCGCCGACCGACGTCTTCAGCGACGCGTCGAGCTGCTTGGCGGTCGCCTCGAGGTGCTCCTTGGCCTTCCCGATCGTGCCCGAGCGGTAGATCGGATAGGTCAGCTGCGGGCCGATGTAGCTGTAGGCGACGGTGCGGCAGCCCTTCGCGAGCACGCCGGCCGCGGACAGCGCGTCGATCCACATCTTCCAGTCGTCGCCGCCCATGACCTTGCGCGTCGCCTCGATCTCGGCGGGATTCGCGGGCTGGATGGTGATGCTCTGGATCTGGTCGCTGTCGAGGTTGACGGTCTTCGAGGTGTAGGCCTGGCCGAGCGGCTTGAGCACGCTGGCGTGGACCTGGCCGTCGGCGGGATCGGTGCGCTTGGGGCTGGCGAGCGAGTAGACCACGTAGTCGATCGGCGCGAAGCGCGCTTTGATCGCCTCGATCGCCTGCTGCTTCACCGCGGTCGAGAACGCGTCGCCGTTGATGGTCTCGATGCGCCGGCCCGCGGCCTTGGCCTGGGCGTGGACCTCGGCCAGGTTGTACCAGCCGGCGCTGCCCGGCTTCTCGCCGTTGCCCGGGCGCTCGAAGCACACGCCGAGCGCGTTGGCGCCGTGGCCGAACAGCAGGGTGATCAGGCTCGACAGTCCGTAGCCGGCGCTCGATCCGACCACCAGCACGTTGCCGACGCCCTTGCCGGGGCCGCCGGCGCGGGCGACCTCGATCTGGCGCTGCACGTTGCGCGCGCAGCCGTCGGGATGCGTGGTCAGGCACAGGAAGCCACGGATGCGCGGGTTGATCACGGCCTTGGCCATCTGGATTCCTTCGTCGTCGGTGGAGGCACAGGTGTAGCGGAGCGGCCCTGGCACGCCACCCGCCGCGGCGCTTGCGGCAGGCATCGCCGGGCGAGCATCCGGCATGGCAGCGGTGGACGCGATCGACGGCATGCGCGCCACGGCGCGCGCGATGTACGACGCGGCGGTCGCGGCGGTCGAGCCGCGCGCGGCGGTCGCCGCCGCGCTGACCCGCGCCGGCGATCGGCTGGCGTTCGCGGGCGAGCACATCGACCTGCGCGCCATCGGCCGCGTCGTGCTCATCGGCGCGGGCAAGGCGTCGGCGCCGATGGCGCAGGCGGTCGAGGACGTGCTGGGCGAGGTCGTCGCGGACGGCGTGGTGATCGTCAAATACGGCCACGGCGCGCCGTGCCGGCGCTGCCGCATCCACGAAGCCGCCCATCCCGTGCCCGACACGGCCGGCGAGGACGGCGCGCGCGCGATCGAGCGGGCGGTCGCCGGGCTCGGTCCGCGCGACCTGGTGGTCGCGTGCTGGTCCGGCGGCGCGTCGGCGCTGATGCCCGCGCCGCGCCACGGCGTCACGCTCGCGGACAAGCAGGCGACGACGCGCCTGCTGCTGGCCAGCGGCGCGACCATCGCCGAGATCAACGCGGTGCGCAAACACCTCTCGCGGCTCAAGGGCGGCCAGCTCGCCGCGCTGATCCAGCCGGCGCGGATGCTGGTCCTGGCGTTGTCGGACGTCATCGGCGACGACCCGTCGGTGATCGGCTCGGGTCCGTTCACGCCGGACGGAACGACCTACGCCGACGTCGCGGCGATCGTCGCCGCGCGCGGCATCGCCGAGGCGCTGCCGGCGGCGGTGCGCGACCTGATCGCGCGCGGCGTGCGCGGCGAGGAGGGCGAGACCGCCAAGCCCGGCGACGCCTGCTTCCAGCGCGTGCGCTACGCGATCGTCGGATCGAACGCGCTCGCGCTCGACGCGGCCGCGGCGCGGGCGCGCGCCGTGGGGCTGACGCCGCGCGTCGAAGCCGAGCCGATCCTCGGCGAGGCGCGCGACGCCGCGCAGCGCTTCGTCGAACGGGCGCGCGCGCTGCCGCGCGGCGCCTGCCTGATCGCCGGCGGGGAGACCACGGTGACGCTCGGGACGACCCCGGGGCTCGGCGGGCGCGCGCAGGAATTCGCGCTCGCCGCCGCGCTCGCCGGCGCCGGTTCCGATCTGGTCGTGCTCGCGGCGGGGACCGACGGCAACGACGGCCCGACCGACGCCGCGGGCGGCATGGTCGACGCCACCACCGTCGCCCGCGCCGGCGCGCTCGGCTTCGACGCGCGTCGCCATCTCGCGGGCCATGACGCGAACCCGCTGCTCGCGGCGTGCGGCGACCTGGTCGTCACCGGGCCGACGAGGACCAACGTGATGGATGTGCACATCGCGCTGCGCGCGTAGACGCCGGCGCCTTCGGTGGGGCGCGAGTTCGAAGCGCGAAGCGCGAAGCGCGGAGCCTGGCGCTCGACGCTGCTACGTCCGCGCCTGCCCGGTGCCGCGCAGCACGTACTTGTACGTGCACAGGCCTTCCATGCCCATCGGCCCGCGCGCGTGCAGGCGGCTGGTGCTGATGCCGACCTCGGCGCCGAGGCCGAACTGCGCGCCATCGGTGAAGCGCGTGCTGGCGTTGTGGTAGACGCAGGCGCTGTCGACGCCGGCCAGGTAGCGCTCGGCGACGGCGGCGTCGGCGGTGACGATGCCGTCGGAGTGGTGGCTGCCGTAGGTGTTCGTGAAGGCGATCGCGTCGTCGACGCCGTCGACGGTCTTCACCGCCAGGATCAGCGCGAGGTACTCGGTCGTCCAATCCTCGTCGGTCGCGGTCTTGGCGCCGGGCAGCAGGGCGAGCGCCTCGCGGTCGGCGCGCAGCTCGACGCCGCGCTTGGCCATCTCGGCGGCGAAGCGCGGCAGGAAGCGCGGCGCGACGGCGCGGTCGATCAGCACGTTCTCGATCGCGTTGCAGACGCCCGGGCGCTGGCACTTGGCGTTGACGATCAGCGTCAGCGCCATGTCGAGGTCCGCGGCGTCGTGCACGTAGATGCTGCACACGCCCTTGTCGTGCTTGATCACCGGCACCTTGCTGGCGG
>DASPLE010000177.1:0-40012 GCA_035627695.1 Planctomycetota bacterium | reverse complement strand
GTATCTTCGCCGATACTGCAATTTCACCGAGTCTCTGGTTGAGACAGTGCCCAACTCGTTATGCCTTTCATGCAGGTCGGAACTTACCCGACAAGGAATTTCGCTACCTTAGGACCGTCATAGTTACGGCCGCCGTTTACTCGGGCTTGAGTTCAGAGCTTCGCCTTGCGGCTGACCCCTCCCCTTAACCTTCGAGCACCGGGCAGGCATCATACCCTATACATCCTCTTGCGAGTTAGCAGAGTACTGTGTTTTTAGTAAACAGTCGGTTGGGCCTCTTCACTGCGGCCACCAGGTTCTTCTTGCGAATAGCTGTTGGCACTCCTTCTCCCGAAGTTACGGAGTGAATTTGCCGAGTTCCTTAACCAGAGTTCTCTCGCGCACCTGAGGATATTCTCCTCGCCTACCTGTGTCGGTTTATAGTACGGTTATCAACGACGTTAACTCCCGACGGACTTTTCTCGGCACCATGACATCACACGCCTATACGCCTCAAGGGCCTTGGCGAGTGCGAAGCGTGCGCCCAATCTTTCAAATGGGCAAACCGCGCACCAACGTGGTCCAGCTTCTGGATCCACCGTGTTAGTCTCATGCGTACTCCGTGGGCACCTCGTTGATAGGGACGGAATATTAACCGTCTGTCCATCGTCTACGCCTGTCGGCCTCGACTTAGGGACCGCCTCACCCTCCGCGGAATGACCTTCCGGAGGAAACCGTAGGCTTACGGTGAGAGGGATTCTCACCCTCTTTATCGTTACTCATCCCAGCATAATCACTTGCGTGCAGTCCAACGGTCTTTTCAGTCCGCCTTCATCCCGCATGCAACGCTCCTCTACCCCGTGACGATACGAATATCATCACAGCCAAAGCTTCGGTATATCGCTTGAGCCCCGGTTATTTTCGGCACCACCGTGCATCGACCAGTGAGCTGTTACGCACTCTTTAAATGATGGCTGCTTCTAAGCCAACATCCTGGCTGTCTGAGCACAATGACTTCCTTTACCACTAAGCGGATATTTTGGGACCTTAGCTGTTGGTCTGGGCTCTTTCCCTTTTGACAATGAAGATTATCCCCCACTGTCTGAGCCCCACGATACATTCCATGGCATTCAGAGTTTGATTGGGTTTGGTAACCCGGTGAGGCCCCTAGCCCATTCAGTGCTTTACCTCCATGGAATAATTCCGTGAGCCTATACCTATATATATTTCGAGGAGAACCAGATATCTCTCAGTTTGATTAGTCTTTTGCTCCTAGCCACAAGTCATCCCAAACCTTTTCAACGGTCACGGGTTCGGTCCTCCACGACGTGTTACCGTCGCTTCAACCTGCTCATGGCTAGATCACTAAGTTTCGGGTCTACCGCCTACAACTTGTCGCGCTTTTCACACTCGGTTTCCCTACGCCTCCGGACCGTAAGTCCTTAAGCTCGCTGCAAACGGTAAGTCGCTGGGTCATTATGCAAAAGGCACGCCGCCAACCTGGACTCCTTGCGGGCCATAGGTCTACGACTGCTTGTAAGTGCATGGTTTCAGGGTCTATTTCACTCCCCGCCAGGGGTGCTTTTCAGTGTTCGCTCGCGCTACTCGTGCACTATCGGTCTATCAGGAGTATTTAGCCTTAGAGCGTGGTCGCCCTAGCTTCACGCAGGATTTCACGGGTCTTGCGTTACTCAGGTACCCACTAGGGCTCAGTTCACTGCGCGTACGGGCCTATCACCCTGTATCGGGCATCTTTCCAGATGCTTCTGCTCGCGTTCTGAGTCCCATGTCGCGGGCCCTACAACCCCGATCGGCAAGCCGATCGGTTTAGGCTCTGGCGTGTTCGCTCGCCGCTACTAACGCCATCTCATTCGATTTCTCTTCCTCCGGCTACTAAGATGTTTCAATTCACCGGGTTTGCTCTGCTTTCGCAGTATTGAGGGGTTGCCTCAATGGGTTGCCCCATTCGGAAATCCTGGGATCATAGCTTCAGTGCAGCTCCCCCAGGCTTATCGCAGCTTGGCGCGTCCTTCGTCGCCTCTGATAGCCTAACCATCCACCATGCACCCTTAGGTGCTTGATCATTCATGCTTGCGTGTTCCGCGATGATATAGTTGTCAAAGACGTCTCAGCGCGGCGAGGCTGGTGATGATCACCGACGCCGTCGCGCATGAAAGTTAGCTGACTGCAGGAAAAGGTCGACCAGCGCTCCGCTGATCTTTCGGCATGCTCGCCGGGTGCCGCGCCACATCTCGTGGTGGAGGTAAGGAGATTCGAACTCCTGACCTCATGCTTGCAAAGCACGCGCTCTACCAACTGAGCTATACCCCCGGAAAAATTCCGGTTACCCCCGGATGTCCCACGAAATGGTGGGCTTATCTGGACTCGAACCAGAGACCTCCCGCTTATCAGGCGGGTGCTCTAACCAACTGAGCTATAAGCCCGGGTTAGGCCGTGGTCCGGGTCCGGCGATCCGGTTTCCTGCTGTCTGGCTTGTCAACGAGCTGCGCCCTCCGCACGAGGCGGCGCCGCCAGTGGCAAATCAATCGCTGGAGCAGAGAAGGCTACCCTCACGACGCACGTGGCGTCGATCAGGATTTCACGATTCCGTGCGACCAGTGCTGGCGGTTAGCCGGCCTTGGGCGTCGGTGAACGTGGCTATTCGATCTTGTTCGATGCATCGTGATCCCAGCGGTGACCCGCCAGGCGATCCATCGACGACATGTCCGAAGACATGCCGTTCTAGTATTCCCTAGAAAGGAGGTGATCCAGCCGCACCTTCCGATACGGCTACCTTGTTACGACTTAGTCCCCCTCACCGGTTTCACCTTCGGAACGTCCCTCCTTGCGGTTGGAACTATTACTTCGGGTGCTACCAACTCGGGTGGCTTGACGGGCGGTGTGTACAAGGCTCAGGAACATATTCACCGCGGCGTAGCTGATCCGCGATTACTAGCGATTCCGGCTTCATGTGGGCGAATTGCAGCCCACAATCTGAACTGAGGGTGGCTTTCAGGGATTGGCTTCACCTCGCGGTTTTGCTTCCCGTTGTACCACCCATTGTAGGACGTGTGTAGCCCAGATCATAAAGGCCATGATGACTTGACGTCGTCCCCACCTTCCTCCTACTTTCGCGGCAGTCCGTCCAGAGTCCCCGCCTTTACGCGTTGGTAACTGAACGTAGGGGTTTCGCTCGTTAAAGGACTTAACCTAACACCTCACGGCACGAGCTGACGACAGCCATGCAGCACCTGTTCCGGTTACACCTTGAGGGCAATCACGAGGCTTTCACCCCGCTAATCCCGGTATGTCAAGACCTGGTAAGGTTCTTCGCGTTGCTTCGAATTAAACCACATCCTCCACCGCTTGTGTGAGCCCCCGTCAATTCCTTTGAGTTTCAGCCTTGCGACCATACTCCCCAGGCGGATCACTTATCAAATTGCCTGCGGCCGGCACCGATAGCTCGGCACCAACCTAGTGATCATCGTTTACGGCGTGGACTACCAGGGTATCTAATCCTGTTTGCTCCCCACGCTTTCGTGCCTCAGCGTCAGTTGCGTACCAGTGGGGCCCCTTCGGCTCCGGCCTTCCGAGCAATATCTACGCATTTCACCGCTACACTGCTCGTTCCCCCCACCCCTCACGCACTCAAGCTCGCCAGTATCAAAGGCCATTTTCCGGTTGGGCCGAAAACTTTCACCACTGACTTAACAAGCCGCCTACGCACCCTTTATGCCCAGTAATTCCGAACAACGCTTGCCCCACATGTATTACCGCGGCTGCTGGCACATGTTTTGCCGGGGCTTCCTTTAGAAAGCAGTCAGGCACGGCACTGTTCGCACCGTACGGTTCCCCTTCCTTGACAGCGGTTTACAACCCAAAGGGCCTTCATCCCGCACGCGGCGTGGCATCATCAGGCTTGCGCCCATTGTGAATGATTCGCGACTGCAGCCTCCCGTAGGAGTCTGGGCAGTGTCTCAGTCCCAGTGTGGCCGGACACCCTCTCAGGCCGGCTACCGATCATCGCCATGGTGGGCCGTTACCCCGCCATCTAGCTAATCGGAGGTCGTCCGCTCCAACAGCGCTCGGTCCCGAAGGATCCCGAACATTTGATCACAACCGACGGATCGATCGTGGTCTCATCGCGTATTACAACCCCTTTCGGGGAATTATCCGCGTCTGAAGGATACGTAGACTACCTATTACTCACCCTTACGCCGCTTTACTCGGGTTGCCCCTTTCTCGCTCGACTTGCATGCCTAAACCCCGCCGCCAGCGTTCGTTCTGAGCCAGGATCAAACTCTTCATAAATGAGAATTTGTCTGGTTAAGACGATTCCATGGCGAACACACGAATGTGAACGCCATTTCCCGCGGAGAACGAATCTTCCGCGGATGCTCCCATCGACCCGAAGGACGATGAGAGACTCAACTCTCCCTGCTCCAGCTATTGATTTGTCAATGGCGCCGTAGCGCGCCGCTGTCGTCGCCGGGATGGCTTCGTCAGCGGGGTCGAACATTGTGTTCGACTTGAGAATCTGTCAATCCCCCCTTCGGTTCGACCCAGCGCTCGCCGGGCGATCGGGAGAGGACCCCGCTCTCGGCGGGGCGCGGAGCATGTAGTGCTCGAGCACGCTGTCAACGCTCTGTCAGCCCGGCCTGAGAAGCTGACGTTACTGTTGTTGGGCCAGCTACTTGAGCTTCTTGACGTAATCGAGCAGCGCGGCTTCCCACTTCTTCACTGCCTCGTCACGACCGCCCTGGGCCTTCATCATGTCGGCCATGAAGATCCGCTCGAATGACTCGGTCCCGCTCTCACCGGCCTTGAGGGCCAGCCAGTACTCCTTGAAGCGCTTCTTGCCGCTTTCGGAGCCGAAGATCCAGAAATGGGTCATCGCGTAGACCTCGGCGTACTGCCCCGGCGCGATGTGTCCGTAGTGGTTGAGGTACTGGTCCAGGGGCATGAGCGTCGTCTTCGTGCGGCCATAGTCGGCCTTCAGGCGGTTGATCCGGTCGGTCGGCGACATGACCTGGAACTTGCCGCCCTGGAACTTCCCATGCTCGAAGTAGACCGCCAACCCCTCGTTCAGCCACGTGGGCACATGCTCGCTGCCATTGCAGGTGCAGTGGAGGAACTGGTGCGAGCACTCGTGCGCCAGGACCACCTCGAGCGTGAAGGTGCTGCTCCGGAAGTGGGCCATCGTCTCTTCGAACGCGAAGATCGACAGTAGGCTTGGAACGAAGAAGCCGCCCGTGGTCTGTCCGACGGGAATGCCGTTCGCCGCCGCCCCGGCGGCGAAGTCGCTCCACGTATTGAAGACGTGGATCTCCATCTTGTAGGGCGGGATCTGGTCGGGGTCGTAGACGTCGGCATACGCCTTGTAGAGCCCTTCGAGGAAGGCGCCGTATTCGAGCAGCTTGCGCGGCGAGACGTGCGTCGTGACATGATAATGCTTGGTCTCGATCTCCCAGCCGCGCGCCCAGCTTGGAGACTTGATCTTCGCATTATCGACCTTCACCACCTTGCCCTCGGCATTGATGACCCTGCCCTGCTTCGTCTGGCCCTCACGCCAGTTGAGGGTCTCCTTGCCTTTGGTGACGAGCACTTCGAACGAATCGACGATCGCGCGGTTGTCGTGTTCGGTGAGGGATCCCGTCAGCAGGAGGGCCGAGACGCGATCGGCGTGCTTCAGCACGATCCCGCAGAGGCCACTGCCTTCGCCCTGCATCGCTTCGACGCCCAGCGGCGCCCACCCGGCCTCACCGTGTGGACGGTTCTCGAGCGAGTAGTAGTCGAAGGGCTGCCAATCGATGGTCGATCCCTCCTCGATCATCCCCGCCTGGACGGCGAGGTGGTCGGCGACTTCAGCCAGAGGCTTGCCCCTGAGCTCGGAAGGCAGCCCCGCGACCCCGCTCGATATGCAGCGGACATCATATTTCGCCTGCGGCTTCTCCATCTCCTCGAAAACCATGACCTTCTTGCCGTCGATCTCCATTTCACGCCCGAGGCGCGTGGTCGTCTGGAAGCCGCCGCTGCGCGTCAGTCCGCCGACATATTGTTCGGGAATGAAATAATTGTACGGGTAACGGAAGCAGACGCCGCCGGAGTAGTCGCAGAAAACCCGCCAGCGCATCGGGAAGCTGTCTTCGCCGACGCACGCGTGCGCGGCGAGCAGGAGGAGGGCCAGCGGGAAGAGGCGACGCGTCATGGACCCCCCACGAAATCGGGAAAACCAGCGGCACTATCCCCCGAGGGTCGATGGCGCAAGGAAGGAGGATGTCGTCAACGCCAGGCGAGCGCGACCTTGCCGGACTCGCCCGGAACCTCGCGCACCCAGCGGGGCAGGAGGTACCCCGGTAGGCGCGCCGCGAGACCACGCATCAGGTCCTTGGCGCGAGCATCGTCGACCGCGAAATGCGCCGCTCCGCTGACGCGATCGAGCGCATGGAGATAGTACGGCTGCACTCCCGCCGCGAAGAGTCGGTGAGATAATTCGCTCAACGAATCCACGTCGTCGTTCACGCCCCGCAGCAGCACGGATTGATTGAGCAGCACGACCCCGCGCGCGCGGGCTCTCGCGCACGCGGCGGCGACAGCGTCATCGACCTCGTGCGGATGATTGGCGTGGAGCACCAGCACCGGCGCCAGCCGGGTGCCGGTGAACCAGTCGAGCAGGGCGTCATCGATGCGCTCGGGCAGCACGACCGGCAGGCGCGAATGGATGCGCAGGCGCCGCAGGTGGGGGATGAGCGCCAATTCGCGCGCCAGGGGCGCCAGCATCTCATCCGCGAGCGTCAGCGGGTCGCCGCCGGAAAGGATCGCCTCGTCGATGGTCGCATCGCCGGAGATGTAGTCGATGGCGGCGCGCCAGCGCTCCCGCCCGACGGGGACCTCGTCATAGGGGAAGTGCCGCCGGAAGCAGTACCGGCAATGCACGGCGCAGGCGCCGGTCGTGACGAGCAACGCGCGGCCGTGGTACTTGTGCAGCAGCCCGGGCCGCGGCGCGCAGTCGCGCTCGACCAGCGGGTCGGCGACCCATCCAGGCACGTCCTCGAGTTCGGCGCCGAGCGGCAGCACCTGGCGCAGGAGCGGATCGTCGACGTCGCCATGACGCATGCGCGCGATGAAGCCGCGCGGCACGAGCAGCGGAAACGCGCGCGTCGCGGCCTCGGCGCGCGCGGCGACGTCGTCCGGCAAGCCGAGCAGCGCGCAGAGCTCGCGCGGATCGCGCACCGCTTCGCGCAGCAGGCGCTGCCAGCGCTTCGCTTCGGGGGGATTTACTCCCAAGGCACCACCGTTATGGTTCATCGCCCAAATTTCGATGCCGCGCGGAAGCACCTGCAATGACGGGACTTCTGCATGACATCACTCAAGATGAACCGAGGAGCGGCGATGGCCTGGCTAGAGACGAGCGAATTGAAGAACGGCGCCAAGGTGATCTTCGACGGCGCGCCGTGGGTGGTCATCCACGTCGATTTCGTGAAGCCTGGCAAGGGCCAGGCCTTCTACAAGATCCGCGTCACCAATCTCCTGACGGACAACACGCTCGAGAAGACGCTGCGCAGCGGTGAGCGCATCGAAGCGGCCGACGTCAACGACGCCGACATGCAGTTCCTCTACTCCGATCCGAACGGCTACGTGTTCATGGACAAGAACACCTACGACCAGCTGACCGTCACCGCCAAGGCGGTCGGCAGCGCCAAGGACTTCCTGCTCGAGAACATGGATGTCGCGGTGACCCTGTGGAACGGCGAAGCGATCGCCGTGCGTCTCGCCAACACCGTGGTCATGGACGTGGTCTACACCGAACCGGCGGTGAAGGGCGACACGCAGAGCCGCGTGATGAAACCGGCGAAGCTCGTCACCGGCGCCGAGATCAAGGTGCCGATCTTCGTCGCGACCGGCGATCGCATCTCGATCAACACCCAGACCCGCGAGTATGCGGGTCGCGTCGACAAGTGATCAGCGTCGCTCGCCCTGATCGCGGGGCGGCGATGCACGCGTGTCCGCTGCGGACCTCTGCAGCCCGCACCACGAGACGCTTCCTCGCGTCGTCGACCTGAGCCATGGCCGACGCCTGGCGTCCATCCGCCACGCTCGCCGCGCTGCGTCGACGCGCCGACCTGGTCGAGCGCACGCGCGCCTTCTTCCGTGCGCGCGGCGTGCTGGAGGTCGACACGCCCGTGCTGCAGGGCGGCGCCAATCTGGATGCCGGCGTCTGCCCGATGCGCGTCGAGGTCGATGGCGGGCGCTTCCTGCCCACCAGTCCGGAGCACCCGCTCAAGCGCCTGGTCGCCTCCGGCAGCGGTCCGGTGTGGACGCTGGCGCCGGCCTTCCGCGCCGGCGAGCGCGGCTCGCGCCACATGCCCGAGTTCCGCATGCTCGAGTGGTACCGGCCCGGATGGGATGATCGCCAGCTCGCCGCCGAGGCCATCGCGCTGATCGCCGAGCTCACCACCCGCGGCGCGGACCACGCGACGCTCAGCTACCGCGACGCCTGCAGGCGCCACGCCGGCGTCGACCCGCTCGCCTGCGCCGACTCGGACATCTTCGCCGCGCTCGGCGCCGACGGCGACGCCGCGCGTGGCGACGCCCACGCCGCCCTCGACCTGCTGTTCGCGACCCGGGTCGAGCCGCGCCTCGGCCGCGGCGGCTGGACCGTGATCACCGATTATCCGCCATGGGCCTGCGCCCAGGCCCGGCTGCGTCGCGATGCCCACGGCGATCTGGTCGCCGCGCGCTTCGAGATCTACGGCGACGGCCTCGAGCTGGCCAACGGCTACTGGGAGCTGGACGACGCGCCCGACCTGCGCACGCGCCTCGAGGCCGAGTGGCACGCGCGACCGGAACGCGCGTCGCTGCGTCTCGACGAGCGCTTCCTCGCCGCGATGGCGCACGGCCTCGGCGACTGCGCCGGCATCGCCGTCGGCTTCGATCGCGTCGTCATGCTCGCGCTGGGCATCGAGGACATCGCGCGCGTCCAGGCGTTCGCCTGGGATCGCGCGTGAAGCCGGCGCGGCGTCAGCCGCCGGCGGTCTCGGCGCGCTGCTGCAGCTTGAGCCGCTGCGTGTACTGCTTCAGCACCTTGTTCGCGACCGCGACGTCGCCGATGCGGTGCTTCAGATCGCAGGTGCAGTTGTAGATCAGCGAGTCGAAGGTGATGTCGCCGGTCGGCTGGAAGCCGCGGCGGTCGTTGGCGGCGATCGCCTTGAGCAGCGTGCGCTGGCTGACGAGCGGATCCTTGATGCCGCGGATCGCCCAGTTGAACGGGTGGAACCCGGTCACCACCTCGTAGACCATGATCGCCCACGAATAGATGTCGCCGCGCAGGTCGACCATCGATTCGTGCTGGCCGGTGAGCGCGTAGAACGCCTGCTCCGGGCTCGCGTACTTCGGCGTCAGCAGGACGGTCTCGCGCGACGACCGGCGCGAGCGCCAGCGGGCGATGCCGAAGTCGGCGATCTTCCCCTGCCCCGGCCCGAAGATCAGGATGTTCTGCGGTTTGATGTCGCGGTGCGCGACCTGGTGGTCGTGCGCCTCCTTGATGCCTTCGGTCGCGCCAATGACGGCGTCGAGGAGGCTGATCCGGTCGAACCCCGGCAGGGTCCGCGGCGCGCGCATGACGCGGTCGAGCGAGCCGAACCGCGCGCGTTCGGTGATCATGAACGGCAGCAGGTTTATCGGAAAGAATTCGCGCAGTTCCTCGGCCAGGTCGGCGGGCAGGTCGGCGTCGCCGTATTCGATCACCTGCAGGATCGCCTTGCTGCGGCGCGAGAGGATCATGGTCTTCTCGCACTCGATCTTGAAGGCGCCGAAGGCGCTGATGGCGTCGGCCATCTCGTCGACGGCCGGGATGAAGATCTTGACCGCCACGTCCTCGCCGTGGAACAGCCCGCCGTAGACAACCGTCTCCTTGCTCGCCTTGGCGATCGGCTCGACCAGCTGGACCTGCTGCTGGAGAAAGACTTCCTTGAGGGTCGCTTCGAAGGCCGCCTGGTGCGCCACGCGTCGACGCAGGGTCTCGCTGACGTTCGGTGCTGCCGTCGTCGTCTCGTGCCGTTCGCCCGTCATCCGCTCCAGATCGACCATGTCGCGCGCATCCTCGGGGGGCCTCCAGCCGGCGAAAGGGCTTTGCCTCTCAACGACAGCAAACCAAGTTGGGGGAGCAAGATACACCAACCGCTCGGGATCCGCCACCAGCGCGCGCGACCATGCCAGAGCTGCACGACGCAGCCACGGTCGCGCGAAACAGGCCCCTGGTAGCTGAGATAGCGCCGTCGATGAGGCTGGTTCCACCACCCCTGCCACGCCCCACCCACCTGCGCGAGGGTCAGGGTCGGACAGCGTGGCCCGGCTGACAGGACCAGGTCGAGGTGGACCGAACCGCCGCGCCGGTGCCGGAGGAGGCTAGCCGGCGCGCTGCGCATGCCGCGCCCGCACGGCATCGGCGCCCGCGCCGATCGGACCCGGTTGCGCCATGGCCTGGCGCCAGGCGTCGAGCCCCAGCACCTCCGACTCCTCGATGAGCATGACCGGGAAGCCGCCCTGGGCGTCGATGCGGTAGGCGCGGCGGGTGCGCTCGTCGGTCGAGACCAGGCGCGCGCCGACGTACTTCAGCGGCACCCTCGCCTCGGGACAGACCAGGAGGTCGAACAGATCCTGATCGATCGGCACGCCGCCGGCGGTGTCTTCGGCCATCGCGCCTCCTCCTCGGTCCAGTCCCCGGTCGGGTCCTGGGCGTTTGCATCGTTGCCGGCCGACTGGTACCGTCCACGCCCCCATGGCGCCACGGCAATCTGCTCAAGGATCCCCGCAAATGCGGGGCCTGCGCCAGGTTACGGTCATCGGCCACGGTCAGCAGCTGGCCCAGACGGTCAGCTTCCTGGCCGAAGGCGGGCTGCAGGTCCGCCTGTACACCAATGACGAGGCGATGGCCGACACGGTCGCGCACGCCAATGTCCGCGCCCAGGTCGTCGACGACGACTACGCGGCGGCGCCGGCGAACCTCGCCGGTCCACCCTACATCATCGGCCTCGATGACGAGGCCGCCGCGCGGGTGCGCACGTGGCTGCCGCCGATCCGGTCGGTGTTCCTCGTCGGCAACGACCGCCGCAGCAAAGTCGCCGCGAACCTGCTGCCGCTCATGCCGTCGGCGGCGCACTACCGCCGCGTCATGCTGCGCCGCCTGGCGACGGTGCGCCGGGTCGATGCGCTGCTCGATCTGGCGCGCGGGGCGAAGCGGCCGCTGATCCTGATGTACGCCGATCCCGATCCGGACGCGGTCGGCGCGGCGCTCGGCCTGGCGACGTTGTGGCGGACGGTCGGCGCCCAGCCGGCCATCCGCTACACCGGAGAGATCCACCGCTTCCAGAACAAGCTGCTGCTGACGTACCTGCGCGAGGACATCGATCAGCTGCACGACGACGAGCTCGCCCAGTCGGACCTGATCGCGGTGGTCGACGCCCAGCCCGGCTTCTGGAAGGACGCGCCGCCGCCCGCGCGCGTGGTCATCGACCACCACCCGGTGCGGCCCGACACCCAGGCGGAATTCGTCGACCTGCGCCCGCTCTACGGCTCGACCTCGACGATCCTCACCGAGTACCTGGTCGAAGCCGACATCGCCATCAACCGTCGCCTCGCCACGGCATTGCTCTACGGGCTGGCGTCGGACACCGACGACCTGCAGCGCCACGCCTCGGGCGCCGACATCAAGGCCTACGACGCGCTGCTGCCGCGCGCCGACCGCAGCTTCCTCGCGCGCCTGAACAAGAGCCAGGTGCCGATGGACATGCTCGACTGGATCGCGTGGGGCATCAGCCACCGCGTGGTGTTCGACGATCTGATCGTCATCCACTTCGGCGTCGTGCCGACGCCCGACGTCATGGTGCAGAGCGCCGACCTCGCGCTGCTCACCGCCGGCATCACCTGGGTGGTCTGCGCCGGGGTCCACGACGACCGGCTGACCGTGATCTTCCGCGGCGACGGCCATCGCCAGGACGTCGGCAAGCGCGCGGCGTCGGCGTTCGCCAGGATCGGTTCCGCCGGCGGCCACAAGACCATGGGCCGCGCGGAGATCCCGCTGCGCGGCGAGCACGTCGACGCGACCGTCGACCTCCTCATCGACAACCTGTTCAAGCGCATGAGCCCGGCCCGGCGCGGCCAGTTCATCCGCATCCTGCGCAACCACCTGCACGGCCCGGCGCCGGCGGATCCGGCGGCGATGCAGTTCCCGCCGGCGAAAGGATGACGTCATGGCCGAGACCATCGATTGGCTGCACGCGTTCATCGGCCAGACCGTGGTCCTCGACCTCGCCGAGCAGCACCTCGCGATCGGCACGCTGGCCGAGGTCTCGCGCGACCACCTCGCCCTGACCGATGCCGATCTGCACGACCGGCGCGAGGCCAACAGCACCAAGGACGTCTACCTGATCGAGACCCGGCACATCGGCGTGCGCGTCAACCGCAAGCGCGTGGTCCTGCCGCGGCACCTCGTGCTCGCCGTGACGCGCCTCGAGGACGTCTCGACATGAGGCGTGCCGCGTTGGCGCTGGTCGCGACCGCCGCGACGGCGTGGGCCACCGGCAACGCGGTGCTTGGCGCGGTCGTCGCTCCGGCGGTATTCGGCACCGCGCGCGACAATCCCGGCTGGCTGACGGTGCCGTACCAGACCATCGGCGGCGAGACCTTCGCCACCGCGCTCGGGCGTTGGCTGGTGATCGCGTGGGGCCTGTGCGCGCTGGTCGCGCTCGGCCTCGCGGTGCTCTCGGCGCGCCGGCGCGCGGCGCCGGCGATCCTGTCGTTGGCCGCGCTGGTGGCCTGCGTCACGGTCCATTGGCTGTGCGGCGGGATGTTCGCCCGGGCGCAGGCGCTGGTGCCGGCGGTGCGCGCCGGCGACGCGACGGCGCAGGCCGCGTTCGACGAGCTGCACGTCTCCGCCAGCCGCTGGCTGCGCGGCGAGACCGCCCTCGCCGCGGGTGTCGCGGTCGCCGCGCTGATCGCCCTCGTGCGTCGCCCGCGCGCGACCATCTCGCGCGAGTCGATCGCCCGCGAGAGCATCCCGGCCGCTTCCGCCCCACCGCCGGCCGCCTAGCCTCGGCGCGAGCATGCGTTCCCGGCCGATCCATCTCCTTCTCATGCCGCTCGCGATCGCGGCCACCGGCTGCATCGAGCACCGCGCCGTGGTGCGCAATCCCGACGACGCGGGCGCGGCCGGCGCCGCCGCGATCGGCGTCGACGTCGTCGATCCGTTCGCCGCCGGCAGCGTCCACACGGTCAGCGATCCCCTGCCGCGCGATCTCGGCGTCAGCGCCTGGATCCAGGGCGCGGACGACTCGATCATCCGCCGCTGGCACGGCCGGGCGCGCACGCCGCTGCCCTGGTGGCAGCGCTTCCCGGTCGACGCCGCCGCCGAAGCCTGGCCGGGCAGGCTGGTCTGCGCCGCCGAGACGACCGTCGCCGTCACGCCGGTCACGGCGGGCGACGAGGCCGCGCTGATCGCCGCGGCGCGCCGCGACGGTTATCTCGCGGCGGCGGAACCCGCACCGACGCCCAGCCCCGCGCCCCAGGAACCACGATGAGCCGATCCGTCCGTCCGTTCCTCCTCCTCGTCGTGGCGTGCGTGGCGCTGTCCGCCGCCACCGCGCCGACGCGCGACGAGTGGGCGCCGGTCGAGAAGGCGATCAAGGGCGGCGCCGCCGACGCCGAGCCGCAGCTCGCCGCGATCACCCAGCGCTTCCCCGATTGGCCGACCGGCCATCGCGAGCTCGCCCGGCTGCGCCTCAACCGCAAGGACCACGCCGGCGCCCTGGCCGCCGCGCAGAAGGCCGTCGACCTCAGCTTCGCCGACGCGAAGGGCGCGCCCGACGACGACGCCGCCAGCCTCGCGATCCAGGCGCTGACGCGGCTCGAGCGCATGGACGAGGGTTTCGCCATCGCCGAGCGCTTCCCCGGCAACAAGGACGCGAAGGGCTGGGTCAACTACGCCGCGGCCGGCGCGGCCTTCGCGATCCCGGATCCCGCGCGCGCCGAGAAGTTCCTGGCGCTCGCCAAGGAACGCGCCGCCCAGAACATCCCGGCGGCGTTCCACCTGCTCGACAGCCGCATCGCGCTCGCCGCGAACGACCTGCGCCGCGCGGAGACCAGCCTGCGCAGCGCGGTGACCACCGACGGGACGCTGCTCGACGCCTGGTACGAGCTCGGCCGCGTCCAGTCGGCGCTGGCGTCGCAGGATCCCAAGCGCGCCGAGGAGTACTACGGCAAGGCCAGCGAATCGTTCCAGCGCGTGGCCATGAAGATCAGCGACGACTACGAATCGTGGTTCGGCCTCGGGCGCGCCCAGCTCGAGCTCGGCAAGCTGCGCGCGGACAAGACCGCGGGCGAAGGCGGCGGCGATTCGTTCCAGCAGGCGGTGCTGGCGCTGGGCAAGGCGCTCGAACGCCAGCCCGACCTCGCCGATGCGCACCTCGCGCTGGGCGAAGCGCACCTGCGGCTGGCCGCGTACGATCTCGCGGTGACGCATCTCAAGCGCGCCCAGGAGCTCGGCGCGCGCGACCGCTCGCTCGACTTCAATCTCGCCCTCGCGCTCGGCAAGAGCGGCCGCGCCGAGGAGGCCGAAGCGGTGATCGGCGCCGCGCAGGCCATCTCCGCCGGCGAGAAGGTCACCAAGGGCATGAGCAGCTACAAGGCCGGCAACCACGAGCTGGCCCTGGCCATGCTGCGCGACGCGCTCGACGACGACGAGATCGCCCGCGACGCGGTCGCCGCGGCCGCCGTGCGCCGCTTCGTCGGCCACGCCCACGCCGGCATCGCCGCGCGCGCGCACCTCGGCCGATGCCGCCGCCGCCGCGAAGGCCGACCAGGAGGCGCTGGCCGCCTACCGCGCCGCCGGGGACGCGGGCGACGCCTGGGCGCAGCGCCACTTCCTGGCTCTCGCCGACGGCATGGACTCGCCGACCGCGTACGCCGCCGGGCTGACCTTCCTCGGCTGGCGCAAATGGCTCGCCCCGGCCGGCTGGAAGGTGGCGATCCGCCACTACGGCCAGTCGCAGGCGTGGCGGCAGCCGGTCCACCTCGGCGTCTGGGGCGCGCTCATCGGCCTGCCGCTGATCCTGTGGCTGAAGTCGCTCTTCCGGCGCAGGCCCAAGACCATCCCCGGCGACAGCCGTCCCGGCCTCGCGGCGGCGCCGCGGCGCAAGCGGCCGGACGATCACCAGCCGTCGGCGGCCGGCGCCGGCGCCAAGGGCGCGCTGGAGCCGCGCGCCGAGCTGCGCTCGACCAGCGAGGTGCGCCGGCGCAAGGACGAAGAGACCCGACGCCGCAAGCGCACCTGAATGCGCGCCAGCCTGCTGATCCCGGCCGCCGGCGGCGGCACGCGTTTCGGCGGTCAGGTGCCGAAGCAGCTGCTGACGCTGGCCGGCGAGACCATCCTCATGCGCAGCGTCCAGGCGTTCGCGGGACTGGTCGACGAATGCGTGATCGCGACCAGCGCCGCGCTGGTCGCCACGGTCGAGGGCCTGGTCGCGCGTTCCAGGCCGGCGATGCCGGTGCGCGTGATCATCGGCGGCGGCGAACGGCGCGACTCGGTGCACGCCGCGCTGCTGGCGAGCGATCCGGCGAGCGCGGTCGTCCTGGTCCACGACGCGGTGCGTCCGCTGGTCCCGCGCGCGGCGATCGTCGCCTGCCTGGCGGCGCTCGCCGACCATGCCGGCGCCGTGGTCGCGGTGCCGTGCGCGCACACCGTCAAACGCGCGCGCGCCGGCGACCTGGTCGACGCGACCGTGCCGCGGGACGGCCTGTGGCTGGCGCAGACGCCGCAGGGCCTGCGCCGCGATCTGGCCGTGGCCGCGTTCGCGCGCGCCGCGGCCGAGGGCTGGACGGTGTCCGACGACGTCCAGGTGCTCGAGCGCGCCGGGCACGAGGTCGCGCTGGTGCGCGGCGACGCGTGCAATCTGAAGATCACCACGCCGGACGACCTCCTCCTGGCCGAGGCGATCCTCGCCGGCCGGCGTTGACGCGCGTCGGGCCTGGCGGTCCTTGGCCGTCCTAGCGCCGCCCGTACGTTCCCGGCCGGAGGCCGCATGGCGATCGGCGAGAAGGATGTGCGGCACATCGCCAGGCTGGCGAACCTGGCGCTGAGCGACGACGAGATCCAGCGCATGACGCGCGAGCTCGACGCGATCGTCGGCTACGTCGAGCAGCTGCAGCGCGTCGACACCGTCGGCGTCGAGCCGATCGCCAACGTCACCGGTCTCGCCAACGTCACGCGCCCCGACGAGCCGCGCGCGATGCTCACGCCCGGCGAGGCGCTGGGCAACGCGCCGCTCAAGAACGAAGTCGCGTTCCTGGTGCCCAAGGCGGTCGACCGATGAGCCGCTCCGCCTCCGTCTCGGCCATCGCCGCCGCCGTCAATGCCGGCGCCTCGGCGACGCTCGAGGTCGAACGCTCGCTCGCCGCCGCGAGCGCCGACCGCCTCAACGCCGTCATCCGCGTGCACCGCGAGCGCGCGCTGGCCGCGGCGCGGGTCGTCGACCAGCGCGTCAAGGCCGGCGAGCGCCTGCCCCTCGCCGGCGTGCCGCTGGCGGTGAAGGACAACCTCTGCGTGCTCGGCGTCGAGACGACCGCCTGCTCCAAGATCCTCAAAGGCTACGTCGCGCCCTACACCGCCACCGCGGTCGCGCGCCTCGAGCGCGCCGGCGCGGTGGTCGTCGCCAGCACCAACATGGACGAGTTCGCGATGGGCTCGTCGAACGAGACCAGCGCCCTCGGGCCGGTGAAGAACCCGCTCGACGAGGGGCGCATCCCCGGCGGCAGCTCCGGCGGCAGCGCCGCGGCGGTGGCCGGCGGCATCGTCCCCCTCGCGCTGGGCTCGGACACCGGCGGATCGATCCGCCAGCCCGCCGCGCTGTGCGGCTGCGTCGGGCTGAAGCCGACCTACGGCATGATCAGCCGCTACGGCCTGATCGCCTTCGGCTCGAGCCTCGACCAGATCGGGCCGCTCGCGACCTCGGTCGCCGACTGCGCGGCGGCGCTGGCGGTGATGGCCGGCGCCGACGAGCGCGATTCGACCTGCGCGGTGCGCGATCACGGCGACCTCGCCGCGATCGCCGGAGATCCGCGCGACGCCCGTGATGCGAAAGGCCTGCGCATCGGCTACGTCGCCGCGCACGCGCAGGGCCTGCAGCCCGCGGTCGCGGCGCGGCTCGAGGCGGCCAAGGACGCGCTGGCGCGCGCCGGCGCGACGCTGGTGCCGGTCGAGCTGCCGAACGAACGTTACGCGATCGCGGTCTACTACGTGCTCGCCACCGGCGAGGCGTCCTCGAACCTCAGCCGCTTCGACGGCGTGCGCTTCGGCCACCGCGCGAAGGATCCGCAGTCGCTGCAGGAGCTGTACGCGCGCTCGCGCGGCGAGGGTTTCGGCGCCGAGGTGAAGCGCCGCATCATGCTCGGCACGTACGTCCTCTCGTCGGGGTACTACGACGCGTACTACAAGAAGGCCCAGCAGGTCCGCCGCCTGATCTGCGACGACTACGCGCGGGTGTTCAGCCAGTGCGACGCGCTGCTCGGCCCGACCAGCCCGACCACCGCCTTCGCGCGCGGCGAGAAGCTGTCCGACCCCCTGCAGATGTACCTGTCCGACATCTTCACGATCGCCACCAACCTCGCCGGCGTGCCGGGCATCAGCGTCCCCTTCGGCGCCGACGAGCGCGGCCTGGCGATCGGGCTCCAGGTCCAGGCGGCGCAGTGGGCCGAACCGACGCTGCTGCGCGTGGCCAGGACGCTGGAAGCGCTTGCGCCGGCCGCGGCTGTCGGGGTACGCTGATCGGGTGATCCCGCCGCCCGGAGACGACGCCCTGGAACCGCATCGATGAGGATCGCGCATCTCGATGCGTTCACCGCCGATCAGGGCGTCGATCGCTGGGGCCCGCTGCGCGCCCTGGGCGAGCTGACCGTGCACCCGCGCACCGCCCCGGCCGAGCTGCGCGAACGCGCGCAGGGCTGCGAGGTGCTGCTGACCAACAAGGTCGCGATCGATGGCGCGGCGATCGACGACCTGCCGCAGCTGAAGTACGTCGGCGTCACCGCCACGGGCGTGAACGTCGTCGACCTCTCCGCCTGCCGGACGCGCGGCATCGCGGTCACCAACGTCCCCGGGTATTCGACCGAGGCGGTGGCGCAGCTGGTCTTCGCCTACCTGCTGCACCTCTCCCACGACGTCGCCGGTCACGACGCGCGGGTCAAGGCCGGCGACTGGGCGCGCTGCCCCGACTTCTCGTTCTTCACGCGCCCGCCGTGGGAGCTGGCCGGCAGATGCCTGGTCGTGGTCGGCATGGGCGCGATCGGCGGCGCAGTGGCGCGCATCGCCCGCGGCTTCGCCATGCGCGTCATCGCGGCGGCGGTGCCGGGGTCCAAGGCCGGCGACCGCATGCCGCTGGACGAGGCGCTGGCGCAGGCCGACGTGGTCACGCTGCACTGCCCGCTGACGCCGCAGACCAAGCAGCTCGTGGACCGGCGGTTCCTCGCCGCCCTGAAGCCGGGGGCGATCCTGATCAATACCGGCCGCGGCGCGCTGATCGACGAGACCGCGCTCGCCAATTCGCTCGGCGACGGCCGGCTGCGCGCCGCCGCGCTCGATGTGCTGGCGAGCGAACCGCCGCCCGCCGATCATCCGCTGATCGCCGCGACGGCGCCGTGGGCGTCACGCCTGGTGGTCACGCCGCATATCGGCTGGGGCAGCGACGAGGCGCGGGCACGGCTGGTCCGCGAAGTGGTCGACAACCTCGCCGCGTGGTGCGGCGGACGCCGCCGCAACCGCGTCGACTGACGTCGCTACTCGCCCATCGGCGGCGGGGGCGGGAGACGGTCCTCCATCGTGCCGTGGTCCGGGTCGGTCGCGCCGTCCTCGGGCCGAGCGTCCACCTCGACCGCGGCTCCGCTGCCGCCGCCGATCCCGGGATTGCGCGACGCGGGGGCGATGACGAACGCGCGCTGCTCGCCGGCGGGAGAGGTCCAGCGCGCCGTGGTGCCGTCGATGGCGTCCAAGCGCCAGCCGTCGGCCGTGTCGCCCACCGCAACGGCCGACGCGGCCTCGCCGGCGCGCATGCGCACCTGCAGCGCGCGCCGTCCCGAGCGGTGGTGCGAATGCAGGCCGATGCACTCCGGCACCGGATCCCTGGCGCGCGTCAGGATCGGCAGCCGCAGCGGTTCGGGCGGCAGCTCGGGCGCCGGCGGTCGCGTCGGGATCTCGGGCTCGGGCTGCGGCGGCGTCGGGTTCTCGATCTTCTGCCGCTCGGCCTCGCGCACCGCGAAGGGCACGAACGGGTTGAGGTTGTTGACGTGGAACGCCTCGAACGGCGGGATCACCGGCGTCGATGCGACCAGCGGCACGACCGCGTCGCTGTCGGTCCGCGGCGGGTCGAGCAGGATCGGCTCGTCCTGCGCGAGACCGCGCCACACCGCGGCCAGCACGACCAGCGCCAGGGCGATGACGAAGCTGAGCGCCTGCGGGTTCATCAGGGCCTCGCCTCGCGCGCGGCGCCGCTGGCCGCGCCGCGCGCCGCTCCGGCGGCGGTGCGCGGGCCGGCGCCGCCCGTGCGCGCCTTCGCCGCCGGCGCTCCGGCGCGCTGCGCATCGTCGAGGAAGCGCATGCCGGCGACGGTGAAGGTCGCGGTCAGCTGGGTGACCTGATCCTTCTCGGAGGTGTTGCCGCCATCGATCACCAGGCGGCTGATGATCAACGGGTAGTCATGACGCGCGACCCAGTCGTCGAGCAGCGCCGCGTCCTCCTTGCTCAGCGCCTTGGTGCCGGAGCGCTCGGAGAGCTTGGGATAGAGCGCGACGATCGCCGCCTCCTCGGCCTGCTCGGAGGCGTCATCGGCCTCCTCGCGCGCCTTGACCGTGCTCGGCTCGACCTGGGAGAAACGGTGCAGCACCCAGAGGATGTCCTTCAGCGACCCGACGACCTTCAGGGTGAGTGGATACTCCGTCAGCAGCGGTCGATCCTTCGCTCCGGCCAGCACCGGCTTGAGGTCGGGCTCGATCGCGATGGAGACGAAGTTCGACTCGGTCGTGCTCAGCGCGATCGTCGCCGCCTTGTAGACGACCTGCAGCGTCAGCAGCAGATCGGGCGTCATCGCGTCCGGCGGCAGGTCGTGCGCCCACTGGCCGAAGCCCAGGTCCTCGTTGAACTCGACGCTGCGCCCCTTCGCCAGCGGACGCAGGCGGTCCTGCACCCAGAAGAGGCGGTCCTTGAAGAGGACGCCCTTCTGGTATTCGCCGGGCGGCACGCGGAAGTACGGGTTGGCGCTCATGCCGCTCTCGTACTTCAGGTCGTCGATGGTGCGCGCGAGCTCGCCATTCGCATGGCGCTGCTCGCTGATCAGGCGTGCGAAGTCGCGCTTGCCGTGGCGCCTGGCGTAGTCGGCGCGCACCGAGTCGAGATCGACGCCGTCGCCGGCGCCGACCAGCGCCAGCGCGATCAGGCCGATCGCGAGCGCGCCGCCGAGCGTCGCCCATCCCGCCTGCACCGGCTTGCGCATGTCGGGGCGCATCAGGGCTCGCCTTCGACGGCTGGCGTGGCGGTCGCGTCGGCATCCGTCGCGGCGTCGGGCGCCGGCGCGGGCTCGGCAGCCGGCGCGGCATCCGTCGCCGGCGCAGCCTCGGCGACATCGGCGCGTTCCGTCAGCAGCGACAGCTTGGTCGGCTGGAAGACGAACTGGACGTGGTAGTTGAACTCGCCCTTCTTGCCGCCCTTCGCGTCGCGCGCCTTCGCGCCGGGACGCGCGTTGGCCGGGGCCTCGTCGTCGTGCTCGATGTCGGTGCCCAGCACCCACGTCTTGGCCGCGTCGAACAGCGCGATGCGGACCTCGGCTCCGCCCTCCTGCGCCGGGAACGTCCAGTCCTCGACCGCCTCGATGTAGTCGTCGAGGAACTTCTTCAGGACCGTCTTGTCCTTCGCGTCGTCGAACTTGACCTGGCCGCTGATGTTCACCGCGCCGCGATCGATGGTGGTGTCGACCACGCTCGGCGCCTTCTTGCCGCCGGCGTTGCGCGCCCGCTGCGCCGCAGGCTCGCGCTGCGTCGCCGGCGCCTGCGGATCCTTGCCGACGCCGACCGTCTCCAGCCGTACGACCCACAGCTCCTTGTGGCCGCCGGTGTCGCCGCCCGCCTGCTCCTTCAGCGCGCGCACCGTGTAGAGCAGATCGCGGCCGGCGTGGATGCGGCTGGCGATGGCGCGCAGGTCGTCGGACAGCGCCTCCTTCTCGCCGTGCAGCCGGTCGAGCTCGCCCTTCAGCTTGTCGTGCTGCGCGAAGTACGCCTGGTAGGCAGCGAGGCTTTCCGCCTGCACACCGTCCTGATGCAGCCACGTCCAGCCGACCAGGCCGCAGGTGATCAGCGTCAGCCCCGCGGCGGCGAACGGCCAGACCAGCCGGTCGCGCCATTCGCGGCGCATGACCAGGTCGTCGGGCATCAGGTCGAGCGCCACCGCGCCTTCGGCCTCGGACAGGGCCAGGCCGAGCGCGCCGAACCAGCCGTGCCCGTCGGGCGGGACGTCGCCGGTCAGCGCCGCGGTCGGGTCGTAGACCTCGACCGGCTTGTTGAAGCGGCTCTGCAGGTACACGGCCAGGCCGGGCACGCCGGCGCCGACGCCGGTCAGCAGGATCTTCACCGGGTCGAGGCGGGCCTGCGTGCGCAGCTGGGCGCGGAACCACGCGAGCGAGCTCGCCAGCTGGCCGTAGAGCTGGTCGCCGAGGCGCATCAGCTCCGGGCCGAAGTGCTCGATGCGATCGTCATCGGCGCGCGGGCCGATCTCGTCCTCGGGCGTGGCGACCGTCGCGGCGCCGGCCGCGGGGCTGGGTTCGTTCCGGTCGAAATCGATGACGTACTCGGTGCCGGTCCCGGCCGGCGCGGCAGGCGCCTCGTCGATGAAGAGGTCGGATGACGGGCCCGGCGATGCCGCGCTGGGCACGGCGGGATCGGCGTCCTCGAGCTCGATGCGCGGCTCGGGCTCGTCCTCGAAGGCCGGCGCCTCCGCGGCGTGCGGATCCTCGAGCACCAGCTCGTCCTCGCGCGCGCGGGCCTCGGCCTCGCGCTTGCGGATCATGCCGGTCTCGCTGCGCATGCGGTCGCCGCGCGCGCGCGCGAGCGCCTCGCTGAACGCGACGTAGCCGATGCCGACCTGGCGGCACGCGAGCGGCCGGCGGTCGCCGACCAGGACGACCTGCGCGCTCAACGCATCGAGATCGACCACCAGGGCGAGGTCGTCGTCGGCCACCGGCGGGGCCGGCAGGGTGGCGTTCATCGCCGCCGCGCCGACGTGATGGATCCGGGTCGGGGTCGCGCCGACCTGCGCGAGGGTCGCGACCAGATCGCGCACCTGCGGCGGCTGGGCGAGGACGCAGCAGTGGATGATCTCGTCGCCGCCGACGGGGACGACGAAGGTGTCCGCGGCCAGCTCGCCGCCGCCTTCGACGTGCTGCGACAGCTCGAGGCGCAGCAGCTTGTCGAGCCGATCGCGCGGCATCGGCGCCGTGGCGACGAAGCGGATCAGCGTGGTGTGGTCGCGGCTGGCGACGCTCAGGCGCGCGCCCTTCAGGCGCAGCGCCGCGTCGATCTCGCTGAGCGCCACCGCCAGCGGCCGCTCCTCGCCCGAGGCGTCGCGGCGGTTGGCGCTGGCGTGGCCGGCGATGCGCCAGCCTCCGGCGGAACCCTTTCCCGGGACGATGGCGATGGCGCGCACCGAGCGCTCGCCGATGTCGAGGCCGATCCAGCGCGGCATCAGCGGCCGCGGCCTCGTTGCCAGGCGGGTCCGGCGGGATCGGCGCCGGCGGCGCGGGTGGCGGCGGGCGTGGTCGCGGCGGCCTCGTTGAGCGCCGGCGCCGCGCCGAGCGGGCGCTTCTGATCGGGCAGGTCCTGGGGCAGCATCACGCGCGCGGTGTCGCGCAGGACGCGGATGCGGTCGTCGACCTTCGCGCCGTTGGGCTCGAGGATGTGCGCGGTGACGAAGATCAGCAGGTGGCGGCGATCGTGGCTCTTGGTCTTCGAGCTGAAGAGGTAGCCGAGCACCGGGATGCGCGCGAACCACGGGATGCCGGTCGAGGTCTCCTGCTTGCGCTCCTTGATCAGGCCGCCGAGGACCACGGTCTGGCCGTTCTGCACGTGCAGGCTGGTCTGCAGCGACCGCGTGTCGAACTCCGGCTCCTCGATCTGCGCCTGGATCAGGCCCGATTCGGGTGACGGCTGGTAGGCGAACGGCTGCTGCCGCAGGCGGATGATCTGCCGCACGGTCGGGGTGATCGTCATGGTGATGATGTCGCTGTTGCGCGCGACGCTCGGCGTGATGCGCAGCTCGATGCCCTCCTGCTCCTTCTCGAGCTGGGGTATGAGCACGGTGGTCGACGAGTTGACCACGGTGCCGTTCGAGATGGTGTTGGCGTTGGTCTGATTCTGCTGTTCGTAGCCGCCGATGTAGGACACGTCCTGGCTCAGCTTGATGAGGCCGGTGGCGTTGTTGAGCGTCAGGATCTTGGGTTCGCTCAGGGTGTCGGCCTTGCCCTCGGTCTCGAGCGCCTGGACGGCGACGCGGATGTCCGGGAAATTGTCGAGATTGGTACCGGTCACGACGGCGGCGAAGCCCTCGGCCGGCGCGCCCGGGGGCGCGGTGCCGGGCGGCGTCAGGGTGCCGGCGTTGTTCGAACCGCCGTACTGCCAGTCGCCGCCCTCGCCCTGGGCGATGAAGCGCGTGCCGAGCTCGCGATTGGCCTCGTCGGTGACCTCGACGAAGCGCGCCTCGATCAGCACCTGGACGTTGTTGTAGTCGAGCGCGTGCAGCAGGCGCTTGAGCTCGGCGATGCACGCCGGGGTCGAGCGCACGTAGACGGTGTTGGACTTCTTGTCGAGGTAGATGTCGCCGCCGGACGCCGGCCAGCCGACGATGATGTCGCCGCCCTCGATCTCGGCGAGGAACTTCTCGAGATCGGACTCGCCGTCGCCTTCGCCCTCGGCGGCGGCGAACGGATCGATCGGCGCCTGCTGCCCCTCGCCCGCGCCGCCCCCGCCCTGCGTGGCGAGCTCGCCGAGCTTCGGCGGCGCCATGACGTTGGTCAGGCCGGAATTGATGCGGATGATCTCGGTCTCGAGCACATCGCTGTCGCCCGCCGAGACGTAGACCGCGCCGCCCGAGTAGTTGAAGCGCAGATCGACCTGCTTGCCGATGGTCGCGAGCACGGTCTCGATCGATTCGTTGACCAGGTGCAGGGTCAGGGTCTCGGTGCCGACGGCGCTATCGAGGATGATGTAGTTGATGCCGGCGACCGAGAACAGCGTCTCGATCACCTTGCGCACCTCGACGTTGTCCTGGATCAGGTCGATGCGGTCCTGCAGCTTCAGGCGCATCTTCTGGCGCTCGCCCTCGGCGACGTCCTCGGCGAAGACCAGTGCGGTGCGCGCGACGGATTCCTTCTCGTGCGGCATGGTCGCGTGGTCGATGACCTCGTTGACCGCCTCCTCGTGGCGGACCTCCTGCTCGCGCAGCAGGGCGACGCGTTCGTCGGCGACGGTCCTCGCCAGCAGGCGCAGGATGTTGAGCTTGATGGTCAGCACCGCCGGGTGGCCGGGGTGGTCCTTGAGGATCGCGTCGCAGGCGTCGACCGCCTGCGGGTAGTGGTGCTGGGCGACGAAGTACTCGACCGTCGCCAGGCGGAGCTGGACCTCCTCGGCGGCGCGTTCGCGGGCGGCCTCGTAGTCCGGATCGCCGATGATCAGGCCCTCGGTGCGGGCCTGCTCGTTGAGGCTCTTGCGGATCTGCGACTCGAGGGCCGCGACCTGCGCCGAGAGCAGCGCCTGGCGCACCAGGTCGTCGTTCGGCCAGCGTTCGAGGTGCGACTCGAGCACCGCGACCGCTTCGCCGCGCGAGCCGGCGGCCTGGAGTTCATTCGACCGGCGCAGGACGCTGTCCATCCGTCGCGACTGCTCGGCGGCCATCGCGGTGGCGACGGCGTCGCTGGTCGCGGCGGCGGGCGGCGTCTCGGCCGGCGGGGTCTCGGGGCCGGCCTCGCCGGCATGCGCCGACGGCGCCCACGCGAGCATCAGGCTCAGGGCCGCGATGATGGACGATCGACTCAACCGCATGCGTCGTGCTCCCTGCCCGCGTCGCGAGCTGCGTCCTTGCCGTCGCTCGCGGCGATCCGTAATAGGAAGTCTACCATACATTTGCCATGTCGTGGACCAGAGGGAGAAGCCCGTGTCCGAGCGGACGGTGTTGTTCCAGGCGCAGAGCGCCCGCGGCGCGAAGATGGTCGACTTCCATGGCTGGGAGATGCCCGTCCAGTTCGCGGGGATCGCGGTCGAGCACGCGGCGGTACGCACCGCCTGCGGCGTGTTCGACCTCGGCCACATGGGCCGGCTCCATGTCGACGGGGTCGCTGCGATGACCTTTCTGTCGCAGAACGCCTGCCGCCCGCTCGCCAGCATGAAGCCCGGCGCGGTGCGCTACGCGCTGGTGCTGGCCGACGACGGCACGGTCGAGGACGACATCCTGATCAGCAAGGAGGCCGACGACGCCTGGCATGTCGTGGTCAACGCGTCGAATCGCGCGAAAATCCTCGATCTGTGGCGTGATCGCGCCGCCGCGGCCGGCGTGCGCATCGACGACCGGACCGCGCGCGAGGCGATGATCGCGGTGCAGGGTCCGCGGGCGGCCGAGCTGCTGGCGGGGCTCGGGCTCGATGCCCGCGCGGCGAAGTACTATTCCTTCGTCGACCTCGCCTGGCGCGGGACGACCGTGCGCCTGAGCCGCACCGGCTACACCGGCGAAGATGGTTTCGAATGCTTCATCGCGAGCGAACGCGCCGTCGAGCTGTGGACCGCGGTGGTCGATGCCGGCGCGACGCCCTGCGGCCTCGGCGCCCGCGACACGCTGCGCCTGGAGGCCGGCATGCCGCTGTACGGCAACGAGCTCGGCCGTGAAACCACTCCGGTCGAAGCCGGGCTCGGCTTCGCGGTCAACAAGGACGGCGGCTTCGTCGGCGCGGCCCGCGTGCTGCAGCAGCTGGCCGATGGCCCGGAGCGGAAGCTGGTCGGCCTGCGCATGCGCGACAAGCGCGTGCCGCGCTCGCACTACCCGGTCCTGGTCGACGCTCGTCCGATTGGTCACGTCACCTCGGGCACGCTGTCGCCGACCGTCGGGCAGGCGATCGGCATGGCGTATGTCGAAGCCAGGTACGCCGCACCGGGCACCGCCGTGACCGTGGACATTCGCGGCACGCCGTGCCTGGCGGACGTCGTCGAGCTGCCGTTCTACAAGCGGGCGCGCTGAGGTTCGAAGTTCGAAGCGCGAAGCCGAAGCCGAAGCGCGAAGCCCGAAGCCCGAAGCGCTGAATGCGGCCGCGGCAGCGACGCGTCGAGCGGCTAGGCGCCGTCGTCGTCCTCGTCGCGCTCGCGGCGGTCCTTCGATCCGCCGAGCCGCCAGCGCAGGTAGCTGTCGATGAACGGCTGGAGGTCGCCGTCGAGCACCTCGTGCGCCTGGTTCTCGGAATAGCCGGTGCGCAGGTCCTTCACCAGCTGGGTCGGCTGCAGGAAGTACGACCGGATCTGGTGGCCCCAGCCGATCGTGCCGCGCTCGCCCTTGAGATCCTTGAGCTCGTCCAGCCGTTCCGCGTCCTTGAGCTGCTGGAGCTTGGCCACCAGCATCTTCATCGCCGTCAGCTTGTTCTGGACCTGGCTGCGCTCCTTCTGGCAGGCGACGAACATCCCGGTCGGGATGTGGGTCAGGCGCACGGCGGAGTCGGTCTTGTTGATGTGCTGGCCGCCGGCGCCGCTGGCGCGGTAGGTGTCGACGCGCAGGTCCTTCTCCGGGATCGCCTCGACGGTCTCGGCGTCGTCGATCTCCGGCGTGACCTCGACGGCGGCGAACGAGGTCTGGCGCTTGCCGTCGGCGTTGAACGGGCTCATGCGCACCAGGCGGTGGGTGCCCATCTCCGACTTGAGGTAGCCGTAGGCGTTCGGCCCCCGGATCGACAACGTGCACGCCTTCAGGCCGGCCTCCTCGCCGGGCAGCATGTCGATGACCTCCAGCGCGTAGCCGGCCTTCTGGCAGTACGCGGAGTACATGCGGAAGAGCATCGACGCCCAGTCGCAGGCCTCGACGCCGCCCGCGCCGGGCTTGATCGACATGAAGACGTTGGCGTCGTCGTACTTGCCGGAGAGGGCCAGTTTCAGCTCGAGCTTGTCGTACTCGGCGGCGATGCGGTCGCACTCGCGGCGCAGATCGGCGATCGACGACTCGTCCTTGTCGGCCTCGGCCATCGCCAGGAGCTCGACGGCGTCGTCGACCGCGCGCTTCAGCTCGCGATGCGGCTCGACCACCGCCTTCATTCCCTTGAGCGTCGCGACGACCTGCTGCGCGCGGGCCTGGTCGGTCCAGAAGCTGCCCTCGCCCATCCGGCCTTCGATCTCGCGGATCTCCTCGGTCTTGGCGTCGACATCCACCAGCTTGGCGAAGTTGGCGAGCTTGCGCCCGAGATCCGCATACCGATCGCCCAGTTCGCTCATGGCCGGCGGAGCATGCTGGGATGCGCCCGGCGCTCCAGCGCTTCCCGGTCGCAGCCCCCCTCGCGCGGCGGGATCGGCGGCACCCGGGCCCGCGCTGGCCTGCCTGCGGCGTGCGCAGTACCGTAGGCGGGTGCGACAGCCCAACGCGACGATCGCGCGCGACGTCTCCGACGTGGCGATCCTCTGGCGCCTGTTCCTCTACGGCTGGAAGTTCCGCGCGCGGCTGGCGCTGGTCCTGGCGTCGACGCTGGTGCTGGCGGCGCTGGCGACGGTCCAGGCGATCGCGATCAACGACGTGCTGGGCATCTTCACCGCCCGCGAGCCGAAGGCGGGCGCCGCGGGCGGGATGCTGCCGCAGGTCCACCTGCCGTGGACGACGGATGGCGAACCGGAGGCGCGGCTGCGCGCGATCGCGCTGTGGCTGGTGGCGCTGGCGCCGCTCTCGGCCGGCATCGCCTATCTCGCCTGGACGTCCAGCCAGTGGCTGGCCAACCGCTGCTCGCTCGACCTGCGCGCCGACTTCGTCGCGCATCTCGTCCGCCTCGAGCTCGCCTTCCACGGCGGCATCGCCAAGGGCGATCTGCTGATGCGCATGACCAGCGACCTCGGCGCGATGCAGGGCCTGTTCCAGAACCTCTTCGGCAAGGTCCTGCAGCGCCCGGCCGAGGCGATCGGGCTGGTGACGGCGCTGTTCCTCATCGACTGGCGGCTGGCGACCGTGGTGTTCCTCGTCCTGCTGCCGATCGGCGCGCTGCTCGCCCGCCTGCTCGGGCGCGTGCGGCGGCGCTCGCGCAAGGCGCGCGAACGCATGGCCGAGAACGTCGGCACGCTCGAACAGATCGCCTCCGGCATCCGCGTGATCAAGTCGATGGGCTCGTCGGAGGCGGAACGCGCGCGCTACGACGGCGCCAACCGCAAGCTGTTCAAGGCCAACATGAAGCTCGCGCGCACGCGCGGCCAGAGCGACGCCGTGACCCACGGCGCGACCTTCGCGCTGCTCGGCGGCTCGCTCGCCCTGATCGCGCTGGCGCTGGAGCACGACTACGCGGACACCAGCACGCTGATGTCCTTCCTCGTCGGGTTCGGCCGCATCGTCAGCCTGCTGCGCACCGGAACGAAGGCCTACACCGAGATCCAGGAGACCATGCCCGCCGCCGAGCGCGCGTTCGCCGTGCTCGACCGCCCGAGCGCGCTCAGCGACAAGGCGGGCGCGATCGCGTGCCCGGCGCCACGTCGCGCCATCGCGCTCGCGGGCGTGCGCTTCCGCTACGCGCCGGAGGCGACCGAGGTCCTGCGCGGCATCGACCTGGTCATCCCGGTCGGCGCGACGGTGGCGCTGGTCGGCGAATCGGGCGCCGGGAAGTCGACGATCCTCGACCTGATCCCGCGCCTGCGCGACGTCACCGGCGGCAGCGTCACCATCGACGGCGTCGACGTGCGCGACGTCACCCAGGCTTCGCTGATCGGCCACTTCGCCATCGTCGCCCAGGACGCCTTCCTCTTCGACGACACCGTCTACGAGAACATCCGCTACGGCCGTCCGGGGGCGACGCCCGCCGAGATCGAGCTCGCGGCGCGCCGCGCCCACGTCCACGACGCGATCATCGCGCTCGAAGGCGGCCTGGCTTACCAGACCGAGGTCGGCGACCGCGGCGAGCGCCTGTCCGGCGGCCAGCGCCAGCGCGTCGCCATCGCGCGCGCCCTGCTGCGCGACGCGCCGGTGCTGCTGATGGACGAGCCGACCAGCGCGCTCGACGCCGACAGCGAGCACCACGTGCAGGCCGCGCTGACCGAGCTCATGAAGGGACGCACCTCGATCGTCGTCGCCCATCGCCTGGCCACGGTCCAGCACGCGGACCTGATCTGCGTCATCAGCCGCACGACCGGCACGATCATCGAGCGCGGCACGCACCAGGAGCTGGTCGCGCAGCGCGGCGAGTACGCGCGGCTGGTGGAGATGCAGCGGCTGGAATAGGCCGCGGGCTTCGAGCTTCGAGCTTCGAGCTTCGCGCTTCGAGCTTCGCGCTTCGAGCTTCGAGCTTCGAGCTTCGAGCTTCGAGCTTCGAGCTTCGCGCTTCGCGCTTCGAGGTGCAGCGACGTCCGTTCAGCGCGCTGTCCACTTCATCAGCGCCGCCTGCAGGTCCTCCAGGCGCACCGGCTTGGCGACGAAATCGTCCATGCCCGCATCGCGGAAGCGCTGCTGGTCCGCGGCGAGCACGCTCGCGCTCAGGGCGACGATCGGCGTGCGCGCGCCGTTCGCCAAGGCCTCGCGCGAGCGGATCGCCATGGTCGCCTGGACGCCGTCGAGATCGGGCAGGTGGTAGTCCATGAACACCAGGTCGAAGTCGAGCTCGCAGCAGCGCTGCACGGCGTCGAGGCCGCCGTTCACCACCACCACCTGGCAGCCGAGCTTGTCGAGCAGGCGCTGCGCGATCTTCTGGTTCACCGCGTTGTCCTCGACCAGCAGCACGCGGCGCGGCTTCTCGCCCGAGCGGATCGCGTCGATGCGCCGCGTCGTGGTCGGGATGCGCGACTCGGCCAGGCCGTGGGCGGTGACCAGCGCGCGGCGGCTGCCGCTGTGCTGTTCGTCGTGGATCGCGCACAGCGCGGCGCGCAGGTCGGCCGGCTTGAGCGGTTTGACGAAGTAGGCGGCGAAGCCCGCGTCGGCGGCGAGCCTGGTATCGCCGCGCCGCCCGAGCGAGGTCAGCAGCACCAGGCCGGCGCGGCGCGTCATCGGATCGGCGCGCAGCTCGACGCCGAAGTCGATCGGCGAGCGGTCCTTGAGCGCGCCGTCGATGATCACCGCGTGGTACGCGTCCTCGCCGTCGCCGGCGCAGCGCGCCAGCGCCGCCGCCTGGACGGCGGTGGCGGCGCCGATGGGCTTGCAGCCCCAGCTCGCGACCTGCTCCTCGACGATGCGCCGCGACAGCGGGCTGGGGTCGACGATCAGCACGCGCATGCCGTCGAGGGCGATCACCGGCGGCGGCTCGGGCACGACGGTGCGGTCGATCGGCAGCGGCAGCGCCAGGGTGAAGATCGATCCCTCGCCGGGCTGGCTGGTCGCGGTGACCTCGCCGTCCATCAGTGCGGCGAGCTGGCGGCAGATCGCCAGGCCGAGGCCGGTGCCGCCGAACTCGCGCGTCGTCGAGGTGTCGGCCTGGGTGAACTTCTCGAAGATGAACTCGAGCTTGTCCGGCGGGATGCCGATGCCGGTGTCCTCCACGGCGATGCGCAGCCGGGCGCGTTCGCCGGCGATGCCGTCGCACGAGATGTCGATGAAGACGTAGCCGTCCTTGGTGAACTTGATCGAGTTGCCGACCAGGTTGGTGAGGATCTGGCGGATGCGCCCGGGATCGCCGATCAGCCGCTGCGGCACGTCGGGGGCGATGCGGAACAGCAGCGACAGGCCCTTGCCCTCGGCCCGCGCGCAGAGCAGCTCGACCAGGCCCAGCACCAGGGACTGCAGGTCGAACGGGATCGGCTCGATGGTGAAGCGCCCCGACTCGATCTTGGCGATGTCGAGCACATCGTTGATGATCGCCAGCAGCGCGCCGCCCGACTGCTGGATGGTCGCGATGAAATCGCGCTGCTCGGCGCTGAGCTCGGTATCGAGCATCAGCTCGGCCATGCCCAGCACGCCGTTCATCGGCGTGCGCAGCTCGTGGCTCATGTTGGCGAGGAACTCGCTCTTGGCGCGGTTGGCGCCCTCGGCCCTGTTCTTGGCGAGCGCCAGGTCGCGCGTGCGTTCCTCGACCTGCGCCTTGAGGGTGTCGTTGAAGCGGCGCAGGTCCTCGTCGCGCGTGCGCACGGCCTCGGCCATGCCGCCGATCGCCTGCCCCAGGCGCCCGACCTCGTCGCCGCGTCGGTCGACCGATCCGCGCGCGCTGAAATCGCCGGCCGCGATGCCTTCGGCGACGCGCACCAGCCCGGCGAGGCGGCGCGTGAAACCCGCGGCGGCGATCACCGCCGCGACCGCCGCGACGGCGGCGGCGATGGCGCTGACCAGCAGCATGGTCGCGAGCTGCTCGGAGCGGACGCGCGCCGCCGGCAGGCCCGACAGCGCCGCGACCACGCGGCCGATCGACGACGGCGCGGCGCCGTCGTCCCCGGCGACCTCGATGACGTCGGCCTGGCCGATGACGCACCCGCCATCGGCCCGCGCATCCCGGGCATACGCGGCCCACGCGGCGGAAGCCTCCTCGTGCCCGCCGACGGCGGACGCCAGGGTCCGGCCATCGGCGTCCTGCACGGCGAGGAACAGCACGTCGCGCTCCTCGCCGAAACGCTTGGCCAGACGCGTCAGCTCGTCGCGATCCTGCACCGCCAGCGGCAGCTCGCTGGCCGCCGCCAGGCTGCGCGCCAGCGCCGAGGCCTCGTTGTGCTGCGCCTCGCTGATCAGGCGGTTCATCTGCCGGGTCGCCGCCCAGCCGACCGCCGCGACCGCCGCGACGATCACCGCCACCGTCATCAGGGTCGCCTTGGCCCGCAGGCTGAGCCGGTCGCGCAGGGGCGTGTCCATGTCAACGCTCCGGCCTGAAGACGTGGGTCGCGTGGTCGACCAGCGCGGCGGGGAGGGACACGTTGAGCTTCTTCGCGACCACCAGGTTGAGGGCGATCTCGAACAACGGCGCCGGGCGCAGCGGCGCCGCGGGCGCCGACAGCGCGATCTCGCGCGCGATCGCCGCCGCCTGGCGGCCCTGCGCGAGCGGGTCGATGCCGACGCCGAGCAGCGCGCCGGCGCGGACGAAGGCGGGCGAGAAGCCGAACACCGGCACCCGTCGGCGCAGCGCGCCGAGCAGCAGCGCCTTCACCGCCGCCTCGTTGTAGACGCCGCCATCGGCCGACGTCCACACCACGTCGATGCGCCGGCCGAGGATCTCGTCGATCGCGGCGGCGTTGGCGGCGCCGTCGACCGCGACGGCCTCGACGGCGAAGCCCGCGGGCAGCGCCGCGCGCACCGTCGCCAGCAGGCGCTCGCCCTGCGCGTCGCGACGATGAATCAGCCCGATGCGCCGCGCGTCGGGCAGCGCGCGCGCGATCAGCGCCACCTGCTCGGCCAACGGCACGTCGGTCGCCACCCCGTGCGCCGGCGGCTGCTGGGCGAGGACCGTGTCCTCGGGGCCCGCGACCATGCAGAAGACCAGGCTCGCGTCGGGCGGCAGGTTGCCGTGCGCCCAGACCGCGGCCGGCGTCCCGATCGCCACCACGACCCGCGCGCCGGCGAGCGACCCGACCAGGTCGAGGCCCTGGTGGCCGATCACCAGCCGCGGGCAGTCGCCGCCGTGCGCCTCGACGAAGGCCTCGTAGGCGCGGACGTAGGGCGCCGCATCCGACGCCAGCAGGACCGGCACGGATTCGCCGGCGGCGACCGACGCGCCGAGCGCGCCGCTCAACGCGACCACCAGGATGGCGACGAGCCGCAGCATGCTCAGCCGTTCCGCCGGCGCGCGATGGGCGCGGTCGACGGCGCCGGAAGCCGACGGCGACGAGCCGTGGCGACGAGCGGTCGCGTCATGTCCATGTCCTGCGGCGCGGCGCGCATCTTCAGAACTCGACCTCGCCGCGCAGGTAGAAGCAGCGCCCGGGCGTGACGTGGCTGGAGAAGCTCGCGAGGCTGGGCAGCGCAACGTCGGTCTCGTTCAGGGCATCGTCGATGCCGACCATCATCCGGCCGTGGCGCAGGAACGGCCACGAGAGCGATCCGTCGAGGCGATGGGTGTCGGGCACGTCCGGCGTGGCGTTGGCGGGATCGCCGGGCGTCTCGTCGGTCCAGCGGTAGTTGATGTTGAGCGCGACCGCGGGCGCGAGGAACCAGCGCACCCCGGCGCCGATCTTGTGCGGCGCCGGCAGGTAGGCGCGCACCGACTGGTCGGTGTCGCGATCGGTCCGCTCGACCTCGAACTCGTTGTACGCGTACCAGGCGTTGAAGCGCACCTCGGGCAGCGTCCAGACCACCTCGGTCTCGAGGCCGTGGGCGGTGGCGCCCTCGCCGTTCATCGCCGTGTAGCGGGGGAAGCTCTGCGGCAGCCCCGGCGGCAGCCCGGTCGGAACCTGCTCGGGCACGAAGGAGATCAGGTCGGCGTAGCGCTGGTAGTACGCGTCGACGCGCACCAGGACGTCCGGAACCGGCACCGTCGAGGCGCCGGCCTCGATCGACCAGGTCTCCTCGTTGTCGACATCGTCCGCGGGCACCACCTGGTAGATCGGCACCGTTCCGAACGGCCCGAGATCGACCGCCCGCCCGAGATTCGGCTCGCGCAGGCCGACCAGCGGCGTGCGGTAGGCGCGCGCCGCGGCCAGGCGCAGGATGTGGTCCTGGTCGGCGTCGAGCGCGTAGATGAACGCCAGGCGACCCGCCCAATCGGGGTGCGTCCCGGAGTAGTAGTCGGCGCGCGCCTGCGTCTCGATGGTCAATGGGTCCGCCGCCCGCCAGCGGTCGAGGGCGAAGACGCCGGCCCATTCCTCATCGACGCCGCCGGCGTCGCCGAAGGTCGCGTGCTCCGGCCGATACGGATCCTGATCGATGCCGACGAGCTTGCCGGTGGCGCCGACGCTCACCGCGTGGCCCGCCGCTTCGGGGAGGTCGACCTGCGCGTCGAGGGCGTTCTCCACGGTCTCGAACCGGGAGATCGACGGCTCGTCGAGCCGTTGGGTGTTGCCCGTCCACTGCAGGCTGGCTTCGGCGCCGCTCTCCAGCTCGCGCTCGAGCCGCGCGTACGCGCGCACGTCGTCGACCTCGCCCTCCTCGCGCGGGTGGTAGAGGACGAACTCGTAGTCGCCGTGGCGCGTGCGGCCATAGGCGGCGCCGAACGTCAGGCGCGTGACGTCGTCGAAGCGGTACGCGCCATCGGCCGCGACCTTGGCCTGCTTGGAGTAGTCGTTGGCGTAGCCGATGGTGCGCCCGGCGACGACCTGCGTCGGCTGCTCGCCGAGGATGTCCTCGGTCGCGATCCGCTCGTCGTACCCGACCGACACGCGCCAGACCCACGAGCCGTAGGTCGAGCCCCAGCGCAGGTGGCTGTACGTATCGCCGAACGAATTCAGCTGCGACGACGCGCGCACGCCCTGGGTGTGCTCGGGATCCTTGGTGATGACGTTGACCACGCCGTTGAAGGCGTTGGCGCCCCAGGCGGCGCCGCCCGGTCCGCGCACCACCTCGATGCGTTCGATGTCGTCCATGAACAGCGGCAGGTGCAGCCACTGGCTGCCGCCGTAGAGCTGGTTCTCGGCGGAGCGCCCATCGATCAGCGCCAACGTGCGGTCGGAGAAGTGGTCGTGCAGGCCGCGCACCCCGATCGCGTAGCGGTTGCGATCGATCTCGAGCACGTCGACGCCGGGCACGAACTGCAGGACGTCGGCGATGGTGCGCTGGCCCGAGTAGGCGATGTCCTCGTCGGTGACGACCGACACCGGCACCGCGGCGCTGGTCAGGCGCGATTCGCGGCGCGATGCCGAGACCACGACGGGCATCTCCTCGAACAGCGCGAGCTCGTCGGCCACGGGTTCGGCGGCCACGGGCGTCAGCGGCTCGGCACCTGCGCCGGTCGCGGGCGGCGCGTCCTCGGCGGCGGCGGCGCAGACCAGGGCGAACATGGTGGCGGTCAGCGGAAGGCGATGCGGCACGGGGTCCCCATCGCGCCCCGGGGATGGCGGAGCGCGACCAGGGTATATGGGGTCGGCCTACCCGCGGCGCAAACCACCCGGCGGTCCCCGACGGGCGCGGGAGGGCGCGATGCAGCTACGAGAACCGCGAGTATGCCATGCGATCGCGCGCCGCGCAAACCGCGGCGGTCACCCCGCCAGGGCGCGCGCGCCCTGCGCGATGCGCGCGAAGACGTCGGCGATCTGGCTCTCGTCGAGGCACGAGAAGGCCACGCGCAGGTCGGTCGCGCCCAGCGCAATGGTGCCCAAGCCGTGCTGGTCGAGCAGGTGCAGGCGCAGGCGGTCGGCGTCGACCGCGTTCTTCAGGCGCAGGCACATGAAGTAGCCCGAGTTGAACGGGTACACGTCCCACAGGCCCGCGTAGTCCGCCTTGCGGCACTCGCGCGCCGTGACCGCGGCGCGCGCGCGCAGGATCTCGACCTTCTCGCGCTGCTGGGCGCGGAACTGCGGGTGGGCGAGCGCCTTGAGGACGATCGACTGCGAGGCCTGCGAGATGTTCGACACCGTCGCGCGGATGAAGCCCGCGGTCTTCTGCTCGAGCGCCGTCAACGCCGCCGGCGTCGCGCCCTTGGCCGCGTAGGTCAGGAAGCCGACGCGCAGCCCCCAGACGAACTCCTCCTTGGTGGCGCCGTCGACCTTGATCGCGAGCAGGTTCTCGTGCGCGCCGGCGACGCGGCCGAACAGGCTCTCGCGCTCGCACGCGTCGTCGAAGAACATCCCGTAATAGGCATCGTCGAGCACGGCGAGGATCTTCGTGCCCGCCGCCGCCGCGGCCTTCAGGGCTTCGGCGATGGCGCCGGCCTCGGCGCGCGTCGGCGTGTAGCCGGTCGGGTTGTTCGGGAAGTTCAGCGCCACGACCAGCTTCTTGCCGCGACGCTGCGCCAGCGCCTGCATGAACGCCGCCTGGTTGAAGCCGCTCAGCCGCTGGTCGAACAGCGGGAACGTGCTGAGCTTCGCGCCGAGGCGCGTCTCCCAGCACAGCTCGTAGTTCTCCCAGTGGTGATCGCTGATCAGGACCTCGTCGCCCGGGTCGAGGAACAGGTCGCCGACGATCGACAGGCCGTGGGTCAGCGCGTTGGTGACCACCGGCAGGCTGGTGGCGACGCCGCCGAGCGAGGGCGTCTCCTCGCGCTGCTTCTTCTGCCACGCCTGGCGCAGCTCGGGCTTGCCGAACGACGGCGCGTAGTCGTAGCACTCGCGCGGCGTCATCGACGCGGCGAACGATTCGTGGACGCACGCCAGGTGCATCGGGCCGTTGGCATCCGTCGCGATGCCGATCGTCGCGTTGTAGCGCGTCGCCTTGGTCTTGGCCTCGGCGCCCTGCGCGAGGATGCCCTTCGACGGGAAGAAGAAGCGCTTGCCGCGCTCGCTGAGCAGCGCGAGCGCGATCGGGCAGTCCTTGGCCAGGGTCGCGTTCAACTGCTCGGCCAGGGGATTGGAGGCGGCGAGCGGGTGCTGGGCGGTCATGCGTTCCTCGTGCGGTCGCGCAGTGTGGGGCGCCGACCGGGCCGACAAGCGACGCGCTTTCCCTGCGCCGCCGCGCCGCCTACGCATGGGGCATGCGCGCCGCGATGCTCGTCCTCGTGCTGCTCCTGGCCGCCTGCGGCAAGGCGCGCCAGCCGATCGTCACCGTCGCCGCCGCCGCCGCCGAGCGCCGGCCGATGACGCTGCACGTGCAGGAGGTCCACGACACCGTGCGCCTCGCCATGGCGACCGAAGCCGGCATCTCGCACCTGATCGAGGTGGCGGTGGTCGACGGCCCGGACGACTGGCGCGGACGGGAGGTGACGCTGCCCTACGACGAATGGCAGGTCGGCTCGCCCCCGCCGAAGCGCGGCGCGAACGTGACGACCTCGCCGGCGCGATGGGTGCGCGGCGGCGGGCCGGGATCGCGCGCGGCGCCGAAGGCGGGGAAATAGCTTCGAGCGTCGGCCTTGGGGCTTCGAGCTTCGAGCTTCGAGCTTCGAGCGCTTTGCCGGGTCGCTCAGCGCGCGAGGCGCCACATCTTGAAGGCGACGTGGCGGGCGAACTCCGGCGGCCGCAGCGTCATGAGCCCTCCCGGATGATCGATGTCGACGCGTGCGATGACCGAGCCGGCGTCCGCGTCCCACCACTCCACGGCGATCGCTCCGCTCTCCACGGCATCCCCCACGACGACCTCGGCGCCGACGACCGGGCGCCCATCGCCGCCGCTCATCGCCCACGCCGGATCGAGCAGGTAGCCGAGCAGCCGCCCGGGCCGGCTCCACGCGCGGCACCACAGGCCGGTGACCGTCGGCGCCACGGCGCGCGCCTCGCGCCCGCGCAGATCCTCGCCGGCGATGAAGCGGCGCAGCGCCGCGTACGGCGTCCCGGCGTCGCGCTGGTCGATCCACTCGAACCACCACAGCAGGGGCGACGCCGCGTGCCCCGTCACCACCGCCGCCCACGGCCCGATCGCGTGCTCGGCGACCAGGCGCGCCGGAGGGCAGCCGTGCGAGCTGCCGCCGAACTCGGTGACCCACACCGGCTTGCCGTACGCGCCCAGTCCGCGGCCAGGGCGCGACGGATCGGCGACGCTCTCGCTGATCAGGTCGGCGATCATCGTCCCCATGCCGTGGTAGGCGTCGATGGTCAGGTAGCCGATCCCGGGCAGCCGCGCGATGGCGGGATCGGCGTTCGTCCAATCGCCGCACCAGTGCGTGGTCACGGCGCGGCCATACGGATCGGTCGCGCGCAGCGCCTCCGCGGCGCGGGCGTGCCAGGCGACGACGTCGGCGTGGTCGGCGTGCGCGAGGTTGACCTCGGCCCACAGCTTCCAGCCGATCAGCGCCGGGCAGTCCCCCCAGCGCGCGGCCAGGTAGCGGAACTGCGCGCGCTGGGACGCGAACGCGCGCTCGTCGCGGAACAGCTCCGCGGGGCGCGCCAGCCAGCCACCGTTCGCCGCGCGCCACGGGTGGTGCGGCCAGTCGTCCTCGGCGCCGAGACCGTCGCGCGCCATGCCGTGGTTGAAGAGCGAGAGGTTGACGTGCACGCCGAGCTCGGACGCGCGGTCGAGGAAGCGGTCGAGCGCCCACGCGTGCCCGGCGTGGTAGCGGCCGGCTCCGGCGTAGCCGGCCCACGCCGGCGTCCATTCGAGGCCGAGGTTCCACGGGCTCAGCCAGGTCTCGCAGCCGGTGCCGCCCATCGCCGCGAGGCGCTCGAGCAGCGCGTCGCGCGCGAACGAGCCGCGGTCGGGCGTCAGCTTCGTGCCCAGCTGCTGACGCGAGCGCGTGTCGTAGATCGAGTTCAGGTTGTGGCCGACCGGCCAGATCATGCGCCCGCCGGCGCTGAAGAAGCGCGGGTCCGCGGCGTCGGGCCGCGCGATGCCGTCCCACGCCTCGCCCGCGACCACCAGGTCGGGCAGCGCGGCGGCGCGCTCGTCGCCGCCGGCCTCGGCGATGAGCAGCCGCAGGCGATGGCGTCCCGGCAGCCGCGGGCGGAAGCGCGCGCGGAAGCACGCCGCGCCATCGGCGACGAACGCCTCGCCGTCTCCGCGGTCGATGCGCCGCACCGGCTGGTCGGCGAAGGCGGCGATCCGCCGCTGCGTCCCGTCCGGCTCGACGATCGCGAGGTCGATGCGGATCACCTGCGGGTCGTAGGGATTCGCCGGCCACGGCGACGGTCGCACGCGCATCTGCCAGCGCCTGCCGGTGGCGCCGTGCGCCGCGCCGTCGCGCAGGCCGTCGAGCACGAGGTCGACGAGGCGGCTCGGCGCCGGGGCGGCGATCACCGCGTCCTCCATCCGCGCGTCGACCAGCACGACGCCGCGCCCCGGCAGGCTCGAGAACAGCACCAAGCCGATGCGCGCGAAGGTCGCGGCGGCCTCCGCCGACCAGCGCCCGCGGTGGCCCTCGGGCGCGAGCGGCGCGCGCGGGTCGAGCGCGATGCGCACGCGATGCCGCCCCGGCGCCAGCGGATGCGACGCCAGCGCCTGGTGCCACGCGCCGCCGCGGTCGCAGCGCCAGGCGCCGACGCCGAGGTCCGCGGGAGCGCCGGGCGGCACGTCGATGGTCGCGACGATCGCGACCGCCGCCGGCGCGTCGTCGGCGACGGTCAGCACCGTCGCCAGCGGCGCCGCGCACGCGACGCTCGCGACGCAGCGCACGTCGTCGCGCACGATGGACCCGTCACCGACGACCGCGATGTCGCCGACGAGACGACGCACGCGGGTGACGCCCGCGGCGGCGCGCAGCGTGCCCGGACCTTCGACGTCGATGCCGTGGCTGCCGGCCGGCAGGGACAGGGCGCCGCCGGCGAGCGCGATCGTCCCGCGCTCGACGCCGCCGCCAGTCAGCGTCAGCGCGTGCCCGGCGAGCGACAGCCGCGCGTCCGGCGCGGTCGCCAGCGTGACATCGGCGAGCGCGATGTCGCTCGCCAGCGCGACGTCGCCCACGATCTCGAGCGCGGCGACCGCCGGCCCCGTCGCCAGCAGCGCGCCGGCGCCGAGCCGCAGCATCGACCCGGGGCCGGTGATCGCGCCGCGCAGCGTCACCGGGCCGACCACGTCGGCGATCGCTGCGGCGGCGAAGGCGGCGTCCGGCACGACGCGCCACGCGGCCACCGTCGACGGTGCGGCCGCGTCGCCCGGATCTTTCCACAGCAGGCGGCAGCAGTTCCCGCCGCCGCCCTCCTCCCATTGCACGCGCAGGCGGTAGAGGCCCGCGCGCACGTCGTCGTGCACGGTGCGCAGCGTGTCCCCCTGCCCGCCGCCCCAGCCGTTGGCGCCCCACTCGCCCGCGCCCACGGCGCCGTCGCCGTCGCGGTCGAGCCACACGCGCGAACCATCGTCCGAGCTGGTGGCGAG